>JAEETH010000009.1 GCA_016290215.1 Bacteroidales bacterium | reverse complement strand
AGAGCGCTACATCAAAAGACACAATGGCGAAATGTGGGTGAGTGCAAGTTTAATCGAACCTATCGAATAAAAACAACTTGTTTTTAGGCAGTGCCCTTAGTTCATCGTTATTCAGTTTATTTGTCTCAAACACAAACTTTTGAAGAAAGTAAACGCCTCATTTTTAATGAAATCCCTTTTGATTCGATATGCCTCAACGGCCCTAGGGCTTTCGATTTCAGGACATTCATACACGACATCAAAAGTGGATACATCTATTGTTTTCACATCGACAGGAACGTAATGGTCGAGGTCAATCAAACATTCATGCATCGCCTCAACCATTAGAAGGTCAACGGATTGGATTGGATTTCTTCCTGCTGATACCACTTCATTCGACATGGAATAGTCGCGCAGGAAGGCCGCTGCCATAGGACCGCAGCAAGCATCGGTTTCTGTCAGAACAAGTATCTTCACACCTTTATTAATTATTTCGCAAAAATACGAGAAAACCGTAAAATTGAAGATTTTTGGACAGATTATTCGCCAATTCAATGCGATTTACTATTTTTGCACCCTAAAATAAAATATCTAAAAATCTACATAATGGGAAGAGCATTTGAATACCGCAAAGCGGCCAAGATGAAAAGATGGGGACACATGTCGAGAGTGTTCCCGAAACTCGGAAAACTGATTACCATCGCTGCCAAGGAAGGCGGTCCTGACCCCGACATGAACCCTAAACTCCGCCAGGCCATCCAAAACGCCAAGGCCGAGAACATGCCTAAGGACAACATCGATGCCGCCATCAAGCGCGCCACCGATAAAGATGCTGCCAACCTCGTGGAAATCACCTACGAAGGCAAAGGTCCCTTCGGCATCCAATGCATGGTGGAATGCGCCACTGACAACACCACGCGCACCGTGGCCAATGTGAAGTCGTACTTCAACAAGTGCGGCGGCTCGTTCCTGCCCATCGGCTCGCTGGAGTTCATGTTTACCCGCAAGGCCGTCTTCGAAATCGAAATGCCCGCTGGCATGGACAAGGACGAATTAGAACTTGAGCTCATCGACTTTGGTCTTGACGAAATCGTGACCGAAACCGATGAAGAGGAAGGCACCACCACGACTACCGTCTACACTGCTTGGACCGACTATGGCACCATGCACGACGCCCTCGAAGAGCGCAAGATCAACATCGTGAAGGCCAACCTGCAGCGTTTCCCCAACCAGACCGTCAGCTTCACCGACGAACAGATGGTGGAAATCGAGAAATTCCTTGACAAACTTGACGAGGATGAAGACATCCAGGCCGTCTACACCAATATGGAATAAAGATAAGAGGAGAATTTAATAATGACCGATTGGGAAAAAGAGCTTAGCGACAAACTAAGCAAATATGCGGAAGACGAATTCAACTACATTGACACCAAAGACATCTCGAAAGCCAGTGAAATTGACTATGGATGTTCGGGAGTGTACACGGAAGCATCCGTCATTTACTTTGAAATCAAGAATTTACCCTATATCCTCAAGGAAAATGGAAGAAGAAAAGCTGCCAAGGCCTACACGATGCTGTACACCATAATCAAGTCCATCGCTGACCATACTGGTGCATTCGTCAACTGTTTCGCCCCCAACGCCCTCCTTGTCGTTTACCCAGGTAAAGAAGAGGCCAACAAAGATGCGGTCAGAGGTGCCATGAGAATCTCATACTCCGTAAGTGAATCATTCAAGCATCAGTTTAAGGAAATCCCTGGGATGGAGTTTGCCATGGGTATCGACCATGGGCACATCATGGGTACCAAGAACTTGTCAGACAATGATAACGACCATCTCTCCTGGTTTGGCACTTGCATCTACAAAGCCATGCGCATCTGCAAGGAATGTGCCCGCCCGTTCTATGTTGGTGTTTCTGGCTCCATCTACCACAACCTCGACGAAGACCTTCGCATTGCCGAGCGCCGCATTCTTGGCATCAAGAAAAAGGTCGAGATCTGGACCAGGGTCTCTTACCAATTCGACAACGTCAAAAAGCACCTTTATCAGACCAACCACAGGATTTCGTTTGACGAAGAGTAATAATTTGCCTTGAGGTAGCGTTTGTTTCCAAAAATCGTCTAACTTTGCGATTGGAAATTAGAACTTCGCTCCGATGAGATTTCAGACAAGGCAGATTATCCGTATCATATTGATTTTCACATCAACTATAGCCACTTATCCATTATTTGGACAAGTGCGCTATGCTTTTATGACGCCTGAAATCGACTCCATTTGCAGCAACACATTAGATTATGTCCGCATCAAACAGTCGCTGACCTCGCAACAATTTGCCATCGGGCAAGATGCCGAACAGCTGCGCCATACCATCGACATCCTCAACCAACACCTTGAGGAAACCCTCAACGAGCAAATGATTGTGGAATCGGAGTTGGAAGCCATCAACCGCCATCTCGACTCGCTCACACCCAAGCGTCCCGATGGTCCAAGACCCAAAGTGAACATCATCGACATCCTTAACGAGCGACTCTCATTTCATGGAAGTTATGGATTGAACATCAGCCAATTGGCACTATCCAACTGGGCAGCAGGAGGAGAAAACTCATGGGCTGGCAAGGCTTTTGCCAACTTCTCGCTCGTCTACCACAAAAGGAAATTCGAGCAAAAACTCGTTGGAAGCTTCGCATTCGGCATTTCGCGCTTTGCCGACAAACGCATCGAAAAGCAGGACGACAAAATCGACCTCACCTATTCCCTCTCGTTGGATAGCAAGACGCAGTGGAACCTGTCGGGGGTGGTCACCTTCAACACCCAGTTTGCCAACGGCTACAAATACCCCAACGACTCCACCGTGATTTCCACTTTCTTTGCTCCGGCCTATCTAACCTTGTCTCTTGGTTACACCTACAAGACCAAAAACGAGCGTTTTCAAATCCTGCTCAGCCCCGTAGCTGGCAAAGTTACCTTCGTGATGGACCAAGAATTGGCTGACCAAGGTGCTTTCGGCGTCAAGAAAGGCTATTACAACGAAGACGGCCTATGGATTCCTGGGGAGAATATCAATGCCGCCCTTGGTGTCAATATCATCATCAACTACAAGCAACCCATAGGCAAAAACATAAGATACAGCACGGTATTCAATACTTTTTTCAACTACGTCGAGCGCCGCAACGACAATCGTTTGCCTATCGATGTCAACTGGGAGAACACCGTCAACTTCATCATCAACAAGTTTCTTACAACAACGGTGTTTGTGCACCTCAAATACGACCATAATACCATGTTCCCCGTTTACGAGGAGATAGAAGGCGTTCAAACAGTAGTCGACAATGTGCCCAAGCTGCAACTCAAAGAGTCGGTGGGCATCGCGTTTGTACATAGATTTTAAACACATTGGAAATGAATATATTAGTAACAGGCTGCAATGGCCAATTGGGAACCGAACTACAAAAAATCGCCGCCAGCGAAACACAGCATCATTGGGTGTTCACCGACGTCGACACACTTGACATCTGCAACAAGGCTGCGGTGGAAACATGCTTTGACGAGCAACAAATTGATGCCTGCATCAACTGCGCCGCCTACACTGCCGTCGACAAGGCTGAGGACGAACCAGAGTTGGCTACTTTAATCAACACCTTTGCGCCCAAGGTGTTGGCCGAGGCTTGCCTCAAGCGCGACGCCTTGTTAATCCACATCTCCACCGACTATGTATTCGGCGGCGATGCCAAAGAACCCTACAAGGTAGATGACCCCATCAACCCGCAGTCGGTCTATGGCAGTACCAAGGCCGAAGGCGAACGGTTGGTTCGAGAAAGCGGCTGCAACTATATGATTGTGCGCACGGCATGGCTCTATTCCTCCGTAGGCAAAAACTTCGTGAAGACCATGCTCATGCTGGGCGACACGAAAGACGAAATCAACGTGGTGGCCGACCAAAAAGGCTGCCCCACCTGGGCACATGACCTCGCTATGGCCTTGGTCACTCTGCTCAACAAAAACGGCAAGAACGAAGTCCACGAGACCTTCCACTTCACCAACGAAGGACAAATCACCTGGTACGACTTCGCCACGGCCATCATGGAGCTCGGTGGAAAGACCTGCAAGGTGAACCCGATAACGACGGACCAATATCCTACCAAGGCGAAACGACCTGCTTATAGTGTGCTGGACTTGAGTAAGATAAAGGCATACGCTGGGATTGAGATACAGGGGTGGAGGGAGAGTTTGGTGAAGTGTATTGAGGAATTGAAGCGAGAATAGGTTATTTTTAAACCCCCGCCCTTCGGGCACCCCCTTACAAGGGGGAAGCGCTAAGCGGCGTGGGAGCAAAGCCCTGTAGGGGCGACAGGACATTAAGCAGGCGACGTGAGTCCCTGCCAGGCGGCATCAGCCGCTGCACGAAAAGCACAACAATCAACATAATATCAACAATATGGATCCTAAAATCATCGAAAGAGCAAAATCGTGGCTCACAGAGCAATACGATGAAGAAACGAGAAAGAGCGTGCAAAACATGCTCGACAATGACCCTAACGAACTCACCGAGAGCTTCTACCGCAACCTCGAGTTCGGCACCGGCGGACTGCGCGGCATCATGGGTGCCGGCACCAACCGCATGAACATCTACACCGTGGCCATGGCCACCCAAGGCTTCGCCAACTACATCAAGAAGATGCACCCTGACAAGAAGGACCTCAGCATCGCCATCTCCTACGACGGTCGCAACAACAGCCCCGCCTTCGCCAACGTCACCGCTGACGTGATGTCGGCCAACGGCATCAAGGTCTACATCTTCGACTGCCTCCGCCCCACCCCCGAGCTTTCGTTCGCCGTGCGCGAGATGAAATGCGACGCTGGCGTGATGGTTACTGCCTCACACAACCCCAAGGAATACAACGGCTACAAGGCCTATTGGAACGACGGCGGTCAGCTCGTCAGCCCACATGACAAAAACGTCATCGCCGAGGTGGAGAAAATCACAGACCCGTCGATGGTCAACTTCAAGCGTAATCCTGAACTGATTACCGTCCTTGGTGAAGAATTCGACGACATCTATTTAAATAAGGTGTACGGCCTTTCCCTCTCTCTCGACCTCATCAAGAAGCACAAAGACATGCGCATCGTCTACACGCCCATCCACGGCACAGGTCGCCGCTTGGTGCCCGAAATCCTGAAGCGTAAAGGCTTCGAGAATGTCTACTGCGTGGAGGAACAGATGGTTGTCGACGGCAACTTCCCCACCGTGAAATCACCCAACCCCGAAGAGCCTGCCGCCATGGCTTTGGCTGTGAAGAAGGCACAAGAGGTGAACGCCGACCTCGTTATGGCCACCGACCCCGACGCCGACCGCGTGGGCATCGCCATAAAGGACGACAAGGGCGAGTTCATCCTACTCAACGGCAACCAGACTGGTAGCCTCTTCGTCTACTACTTGCTGACTCGCTGGAATGAATTAGGCAAACTCACTGGAAAAGAGTTCATTGTGAAGACCATCGTCACCACCGAGCTGATCTTCGAGATGGCGAAAAAATACAACGTGGACCGCTACGACGTGCTGACTGGCTTCAAGTACATCGCTGACAAGATTTTAGAACTCGAAGGCAAGAAGCAATTCATCGGCGGCGGCGAAGAGAGCTACGGCTACTTGGCTGGCGACTTCGTCCGCGACAAGGATGCCGTCATCGCCACGAGCATGATTGCCGAAGCCGCTGCATGGGCTGCCGAGCAAGGCAAGACGCTCTATCAGCTGCTCATGGACATCTACAAGGAGTTCGGTCTCTACAAGGAGAAACTCGTCTCGCTGACCAAGAAAGGTATCAGCGGCACCGAGGAAATCAAGGCTTTGATGGCTAAGTTCCGCACCACTCCGCCCACCGTCATCGCTGGCGAGAAGGTCATCGAGACCCGCGACTACAAACTCCAGGAAGCCAAGGATGTGTTGACTGGAAAGGTCACGCCCATCACCCTGCCCAAGAGCGACGTGTTGCAGTTCTTCACTGAGAGCGGTTCGAAGATTACGATTCGTCCTTCGGGCACCGAACCGAAGATCAAGTTCTACTTCAGCATGAAGGGTGATACTTCGAATGGTCTCGAAGCAGCCATCAAGACCCTTGACACCAAACTTGAGCAAGCTGCCAAGGAATTGACTGAATAACACCGCTTTATATGTCACTGCGAGGAACGAAGCGGTCCAGAGAAGAAGCTCCTTTCCTGGATTGCTTCGCTCCGCTCGCAATGACGCAAAGCGACCACAAATAGGCGGAAAAAATATTTTTCCTCATTTTTGTTGACCGTATCAAAAAAATGTCTACTTTTGCAACCCGAAAGACGGCGGGGTAGCTCAGTAGGTTAGAGCGTCGGATTCATAACCCGGAGGTCTCGAGTTCAATTCTCGATCCCGCTACACTCAAGCAAGGCTGAAAAAACGGTCTTGCTTTTTTATTGTAATTTGGATTTTTTGTATTTTTGCGGAAACTTGAACGATAAACCTCTATCAAAAATCATCATGAAGAAACATTGGTATGCAGTTATCATCCCTATAAGCCTTTGTCTATCAATCTATTCCTGTGGTGGCAAAAGCGACAAAACGGCTACTGACGTCCTTTTAACGGACAGCATTGAAACCGTGGAACCAACCCAAGAAACCGTTGAAACGGAAGACGCTGTGGTGGAAGATGAAGGCGACCCCACCATTATTCCAGCCTCCGTCAACAAGATGAAAATGGTCGTCGACAATCGTGGAAATGTTGTCGGGCGTTACGTGCAGACCAACCAAACCACCTACACGGTCTCAGTTCAAGATGATATTGAAGTCCCGAAATTAGGGCATAAAATCGTGGAATACAGCGCGAGAAACGGTCAAGGCATCGTTTACACGCTCAGAAAAAACGTCAATGTCCGCACCCGACCCGATCTGAAAGCACCAGTCATCTTCCAAATCACTTGTAAAGAAGGCGAATTGCCGCAAACCTATCCTTGCCTTGGCAAAACCAAAGAATGGTACAAAATCAAAGTGAGAGGCAAAGAAGGCTATGTGCGCCACGACCTTGTGGAATGGGACGGCATGGACACCTTCTGACTATGCCCAAAGCAACAAACCGCTGCAAATAATCAATCCCGTTACAAACAAATCGATGATGCAAAAGCCCATGATGTCTTTTGCATTCAATTTGGCTATGGCCAAGGCTGGCAAAGCCCAGAAAGGCTGAATCAGATTGGTCCAGGCATCACCCCAGGAGATGGCCATACCCGTCAAACCAGGAGCCACGCCCAAGGCCGCACCTGCCGTGAACATAATCGGGGCTTGAATGGCCCAGTGACCTCCTCCCGACGGCACGAACATATTCAGAATGGCCGCACAGAAGAAGGTAAACAAAGGATAAGTCTTTGGCGTTGAAATGGATACACAAGCATTACTAATCACCTCGCCCAAACAAATGCCCGACGTTCCTACCCCCGTGATGATGCCCATGATACCCGCGTAGAACGGGAACTGGAGCAGGATACCAGCAGCACCATTCACTGACTTACCAAACGCCTTGACGTATGACACCGGCGTGCCGTGCAGAATGACACCCAAAAAGAGGAACAACATGATGACTGAACCCAGGTCGAAGCTGCCACCTTTGAAGAACAGTTTGATGACCAAATATGACAGGCCCAACAAAGAGATAATCCATGAAAGCACGCGGCTGTTTTCTAACTTTTCAGCGGGCGTCGTGGCTTTTGGCAAAGATGCAGGTGCTTCCTCGAACAACAAAGACGGCTCGATGGCAACCACCTGATTCCCTTTGGGATGCATCAACGCATTGACCACCACTATGGCCACAATGACCACAGCCACCATAATCAAATTCTGAGGTGCCAAAATGGTTTGACCTATCGGGATGGGATGCATCAAAGCACCTTTGGTAACCGTTTCAAGATTGGAACCTTCCGTGGCCATGGTCAAGGGGATGGACCCCGAAAGCCCCGCATGCCACACCACAAAACCGCTGTAAGCTGAAGCTATAAGCAAGCGGTAGTCGACACCGCGCAGTTTCTTTGCGATTTCCTTGGCGAAGACGACGCCCACAATAAGGCCAAAGCCCCAGTTGAGCCAACAAGCGATAGCGGAGATGCCTGTCACCAAGGCGATGGCACCCGTCGGAGTCTTAGGCAAACTCGCCATGGCGCTGATACCTCTTTTGATGGATGGTGCCGCAGCCAAAGCAGAGCCCGTCACCAAGACCAAAGCCATCTGCATGGCAAATGCCAACAGCGACCACACACCATTACCCCAGTGCTCGACCACCTCAAGCGGGGTCTGCTTACACACGGGCATGGCGATGATAAAGGCCAAAAGCGTCAATACAACGGCGAAGATAAAAGGCTCAGGCAAGTATTTCTGAACGAGTTTTACGCAAAAGCGGATGATTTTCTGAAACATTGGGGATTTAAGATTTAAAGATTCAAGATTTAAAGATTCAAGATTTAAAGATTTAAAATTCAAAATTTTGGGTCGGGCCTTCGACGGGCTCAGGCACCTTAAACTATCGTTTATTATTAGGTCCCTGAGCCTGTCGAAGGGCCGGTATTATAAGTTACTTCTTCCAAGAACAACGCATGAGCGGGCACCGAAGTTCCGGCTTCGCAGCGGTCCTTACGTTCGATGACTCTACGAAACTCCTCCAAGGTCATGCGCCCCTTCCCTATCTCCAACAAGGTACCAACAACGGCTCTTACCATATTGCGCAAGAATCGGTCCGCCTTGATGCGAAACACCAGCAGGCCGTCTTGCTCCAACCAACGCGCCTCCATAATCTTGCAGTTGTTGGTCTTTACCTGAGTATGAACTTTCGAAAAACTCGTAAAATCCTCATACTCAAAGAGAATATTGGCGGCTTCCTGCATTTTGGCAAGGTCTAAATCGCCATAAAGGAAAAACGCATCGTTGATATGGAAGGGATTCTTCGTACGCGTGATATAATAATGATAGGTGCGCGACACCGCATCAAAGCGGGCATGCAAATCAGGTGCGACCGGCCAAATGCGATAAATCACAATATCCTCGGGCAGGAAAGCATTCATCTGATGGGCAAGGGTTTCCACATTAGGAATCTCCTTTTCAAAATCGAAATGGGCGTAATAATTCCGCGCATGGACACCCGTATCGGTGCGGCCACAGCCCGTAATGGAAACAGCCTGCCCCAGCTTTAGGCTCAGGCACTGCTCAACCGTTTCCTGCACACTTGAGGAATGGGGTTGGATTTGGTAACCATGGTAACGGCTACCGTTGTAGGCCATGTGGATGAAATATCGTGGCATCTATCTTGTTTGAAGGCACAAAAATATAGAAAAAACTAATTCGGAATGCGGAATGTGGAATGCTGAATACCTTTTCTATCATTCAGCATTCAGCATTCATAATTCCGCATTCAAAAAAACTCTATTTTTGCGCTTCAAATAACCGATATGAACATTTTGTACCAACTCAACGACGACGACTGTTTCTTTCCTCCCGCCGAACGTGCCAATAGTGAGGGTCTGCTGGCTTTTGGCGGTGACCTATCGCCACAGCGTCTTATCGTGGCCTACGCCAATGGCATCTTTCCCTGGTACAGCGAAGACGAGCCTTTGCTTTGGTGGTCGCTCGACCCACGTTTGATTATCCGTCCAGGTGAAATGAGAGTCAGCAAGTCGTTGAAACGCACACTGAAAGCGGAAAAGTTTGAGGTGAGAATCGACACCAACTTCCGCGAGGTGATGCTGCATTGCGCCGAAACGCCTCGCAAGGACCAAGACGGCACATGGATTCAAGATGAGATGGTGGATGCCTATTGTGAATTGCACGAGTTGGGCATCGCCCATTCCTTTGAAGCCTATCAAGACGACACGTTGGTTGGTGGGCTGTATGGCATTGCTATAGGCCAGGTGTTTTTCGGCGAATCCATGTTCCACACGGTCACGGACGCATCGAAAGTGGCGTTTTATCATTTGCATCGGTTTTTGCAAGAGCATGATTTCAAACTCATTGACTGCCAACAAGAAACAAGTCATCTGATGAGTCTCGGAGCCTATACCATATCACGCAAGGAATTCCTTGACGAACTCAAGATTTTGACCATTGAGCCTACGTTGGTCGGCAACTGGGGGTTAGGAAAAATAGAGCCGATGTACCTCAACATCCAACAACCCGAAAAGTTGCATTTCAGAGCCTACAACATGGACGAAGACACTGCGCTATCCGATGATTGACAACAATTTAAACGGGAAAGCATCAGATTATCATTCGTTTTTCAACTTTTTTCGCGGAAATTCAAGGAAAAATCGTATTTTTGCCACAACTTCAGAGCAAGGGTAAAAACCATGCTCTTATTGTTTCATCAAATTGCTTTTTATGGATTCACAACAAGGAATCAATGTCAGTGTAAACTCTGAAATTGGAAAACTCCAACACGTTTTAGTACATACCCCTGGTCCGGAATTAGAGAAAGTCACCCCCGAAAACGCCCACGACTTCCTCTTCAGCGACATCCTGAACATGCAGGTCGCCCAAAAGGAATACGGCTATTTCAAACGGGTGCTGCAAAAAGTGACGCAGGTTCACGAAATCGGTGATTTGCTCACCGAAATCTTAGTGTCGGACAATGTTAAATCTAACTTGGTCGACCGCATCTGCAAGGCCGAAGACAAGGGCTTCATTGCCGCCTATCTTAAGTCATTGCCAGCTGCGGAGCTGTCACGCCAACTCATCGAAGGGGTGCAGCTCGACGACATCACCTATATTAACAAGGAGCGTTTTGCCTTGGCACCCTTGCCCAACCTGTTTTTCATGCGCGACGCTTCGTTCACCATGTTCGACAACATCATGATCAGCAACATGGCTACCCAAGTACGCGCCCGTGAATGCATGATCCTGAATAGCATCTATAGCCTCCATCCGCTGTTCGAGACCAAGGTTATCAACCCCGTGCTGAACTACGACACCCACGGCATCGGCACCGTCGAAGGCGGCGATGTCCAAATCATCCGCGACGATGTGGTGATTTGTGGCTTAGGCTCACGAACCAACATGCACGGCATGGAAGCCTTGGTGGAACACATGAAGACCAAACCCGGTGTGAAGCACCTCATCTTCCAAGAGTTGCCCCTCACGCCCGAATCTTTCATCCATCTCGACATGGTGTTCACGATGCTTGACGTCGACAAGTGCATGGTCTACAGGCCTGTCATCATGAACAGTGCCTACAAGACTTTCCACATCACCATCGACGGACAAAAGGCAGTGGGCAACGAAGTCCCCGACCTGATCACTGGCTTGAACAGCATCGGCTTCGACTTAGAGCCCGTCTATTGCGGCAACGGCAACGACGACTGGGCTGCCCGTGAGCAATGGCACAGCGGCTGCAACTTCTTCTGCTTCGAACCTGGTAAGTTCATCGGCTACGGTCGTAACCAGCACACCTTGGAAGCCTTGAACAAAGCCGGTTTCAGCATTATCACGGCTGCCGATGTGGCCAACAACAAAGTCAACTTGAACAATGTCAAGAAGTGTGTCGTCGCCTTCGAGGGCAACGAGCTCTCCCGTGGTGGCGGCGGTGCCCGATGCATGACGATGCCAGTGCAGCGCATGGCTGTGGAGTGGTAAGAAACGAAAAAGGCGCCTTGAGCGCCTTTTTTTTATGACTAGCAGTCATGCCAGCGTGGACTTGCGCTATGGTGGGCATCTATGGCTGCGGCACCTAGGAATCCGCCTGTCTCAATATGAAAACCCGACATTGCATATCGGGGTGAAGTAGTGTCGTCCATTGACTCCGTCGAAATGCTCTGCATTCGATGAAATCAATCTTCGATTTCAGGACTTTCAAGCACTTCTATGCCTGCAAATAATCCAAATCGCTCAGCATACGAGTGATGACACTGCGGAAATCGACCTTAAAGCCTTCGTTTTGTTGATACTCTTTGTATAACGACATATCGCCCTTGCGCTTTTTGCGGATGATACGGTCGATGATTTGCACCATGAGCGCATCCACAGCTTGCTGGTCGGGATTGCCCACCACCAAGGTCTGATAATCCTCATCGGCGGCTACCGCTTGTGCGACGCTGACCAATTTCATTTTCTGGTCGTCGGGGGTGGCCTCCCAGCCGTTGAACCAACGGTTGTTGAACTCTTGAAGGATCACGTCCAGGGGGTCTTTCACTTCCACCTCCGATCCTGCGTTGACCATCGTAGGTTTCAGCGGGTCGATGGTGGTCTCGCTGGAATCCAAAGTGATGGCCTCATTCAAGGCGGTGCGGCGCAGTCCGTAGGTGTTCAGATCCACCGAATCCAGCAAGTCTTTCAAGCTATCGATGTCAGGGCCGGCGATGTGTAGGCCTGGAATGAGATAACGCAAGAACCAGAAGAGCTTTTCCCAGTCTTTCATCTCAAAAGGCATGATGGCCGCCACCCGAGAATAGATTCTCACAAACTGTTTGCACTTCATCTTGAAGTCAGCCTTGCCATTTTCGGGCCAATCGATCTCAAAGTTGAAACGGTCGGCGGCGGCATCAATGATGGGTGCCCATTGGTCGGCATTGGCGCCATGGATGTACAAACCGATGAAGGCTTCAACCTCGTCCATATCGAAAACGCCAAACGAGAGCAAAGTGTTCTTCAACTCATGCAGGATATTGACATCCGTGGCTTCCGACAAAGTCGTGAAGGTGTAGAATGGGTCAAAGGCATCCTTGATGTCGTCCTGGGTGTTGTAGAAGTCAAGGATAAACAGGTCTTCACTTAACTTGCCCAAGTCGGGAGCGGAACGGTTGAGACGCGAAAGGGCCTGCACGGCTAACACGCCAGCCAAAGGCTTGTCGACATACATGGCACAGAGCTTCGGTTGGTCGAAGCCGGTCAAGTATTTGTTGGCCACCACCAAAATGCGGTAGTCGTCGGAGTCGAACTTCTCTGCCGTCTGACTATCGGGGAAGCCATTCATGCCCGCTTCGGTGTAGTCAGACCAAGCAGTCCCGCTTTCTTCGGCAGCGATTGAGCCATACAGGTTCTCCATGATGGGATAGATCGAGGCCTCTTGGTGCTGAAGGCGTTTCTCGCCACTGAAGGCGATCAGAATCTTGTAGGGCAGCTCTTTGTCCACCACAATCCGATTCAGCGCCTGATAATACTTGATGGCACACTCAATGTCCTTGGTCACCACCATGGCTTTGGCCTTGCCTTTCAGTTTGTGGCTGCGGAACACCTTGGCGTCGAAATGGGTCAACATCACGTCGGCCTTGGCCGCGATGGTCTTCGGGTCGCGTTCCACAGCCCCACGCAACTTCTTCTGCGCACGCTCGTTGTTGTATTCCGGGTTGTCCTCGATGCTCTTGGTGAGTTCGTAATAGCTACGATAAGTGGTGTAGTTGGTCAGCACGTCGAGGATGAAGCCTTCCTCGATGGCTTGTTTCATGCTGTAGAGATGGTAAGGATGGAACTTGCCTTCAGCATCCTCGTTGCCAAAACGCTCCAGCGTCTCCCTCTTCGGCGTGGCCGTGAAGGCGAAATAGGAGCAGTTGGTACTCATCTTGCGGTCTTTCATCAGTTTTTCCAACAAGGCGTCGGTGTCGCTACCGTCGGTGTCGGCGTCTTTTTGCACCGTGGCGTTGAGCTTGTCGGCAGCGATGCCACTCTGCGAGCTATGCGCCTCGTCGATGATGACGGCAAAGTTATGGTCGCTCACATCGCTGATGGCGTCGCAGATGAAGGGGAACTTCTGTATCGTAGTGATGATGATACGTTTGTTGTTCTCGATAGCTTCCTTCAAATCCTTCGAGGTGTCGGCATGAGCCACGATTTTGGTGCTTTGCCCAAACATCTTGATGTTGTCGGAGATCTGTTTGTCCAAAAGACGGCGGTCGGTGACCACGATAACGGAGTTGAACAACGGCACATCCACCGCCTTGGCCCTCACCGCATCCATCGTATTAGGGCAGGTCTTGATGAGTTTATAGGCCAGCCAAGTGAGCGAGTTGGACTTGCCCGAACCGGCGGAATGCTGGATGAGATAAGTTTTACCCACACCTGTTTTTGCCACATCATCCACTAACTTGCTTACCACATCCAACTGATGGTAACGTGGGAAGATCAGCTTCTTGGCGTTCTTCATGATGTGCGGCACCTTCTTCTGGGTCTTGGCCTCGTCGTAATCGAAGCAGACGTAGTTCATGATGATATCGGCCACGGTGTCCTTTTGCAGGATTTGTTCCCACAGGTAGGAAGTCTTGTAGCCACCTTCGGGGTTTGCGGGATTGCCCGCGCCCTGGCCATTGGGCAGACCCTTGTTGAAAGGCATGAAATAGGTCTTGTCGAGGTTGAGACGTGTGGTGAAAAACACTTCGTCCTTGTCCATGGTGAAATGGGCGAGGCAACGGCCGAAGTTGAGCAAAGTCTCTTTGGGGTTGCGTTCCGTGGACTTGTATTGCTTCTGCCCGTCGTATTTGGCAGTTTGGTGTGTCCAAGGATTCTTTAGCTCGAAGGTGAAGATAGGCAAACCGTTGACGAACAGCACCATGTCAATCTCCAGCCCTGGGTTGGCGACCGAAAATGTCTGCTGGCGCGTGAGCGAGAACTGGTTTTGGGCGTATTTCAGCTTTGAGGTCTTGCTGTCGGCTGCCGAGGGTTTAGGGTAAAACAACGAAAGGTGGATGTTATCCACGTCCACGCCTTCGCGCAGCACCTTGATGATACCGAAGGTTTCGATGTCCTTCGAGATGCGCTTGGGCAGTTCGCTTTTCAGGTCCTTGCCTTTGTATTCATCCAGCACGTTTTGTTGTGTGCTCCCAAGGAAGGCCCACAGCCGCCGCAGGTCGATAGCCAGTTTCTTGTCCATATCCTTGGGCAGACCCCAATAGTATTGTTGCGCATTGGGCGACTGGGTTTCCACATCGTTCTGCCCGTTAGCCATGCGTTCCTCGTGGGTGCTGCCCACCAAAGCTCCTTCTATGAGCGCCTCGAAGGCTTGTTCGTTGGTTTTGGATAAGTTCATCATTAGCTTCAAATTCACCTGCAATAAACAACAGGACGAAATTCAGAATGACATTTGTGAAGATTCACGGCATCCAAATCAAAGTTTTCCACATCATTGTCCTTGGTCATTCTCTTATTACTTCTCTCTTCTTTGATGATAATTCTACGAAACTGAACTTTACTCGAATCAAAATCAGGAAGTCCATTTTCCTCTTTTATACGCTCCGCCGATTGCAAAATGAAATCAAAAAAAGTACATGATGCCTCTATTTGTTTATCTGCACCATCAGTATCACCACGCTTCATTTCTAGAAAGAACACAAACAATCCTTTAATGTGTTGTACTAGTAAAATATAATCACAAAAGCTGTTTAATCCTTCTGGTGCCTTAGGCTCAACGCTTCTCTGATTGAAAAAAGGGAATAGATTATTCACATTTTTGTCCGGGGTATTGAAACAATAAAGTTTCATATCCAAAATAGACCGAGTATCATTTTTAATGTCCACCCGTTGCTCATCATGCAACAAATCGGAAGGCTCGACCATTGTAAATGCGCCATCCCCCTTTTGCAAGAAGTCCGAATTAAGAATCCTTTCTATATAAACAATCTCTTGCATAATTCAATTATTCAATCGGGTGGTCGTATTTCAAAACTTCATAGAAGGTATTGGTCACATCGTTTTGGCTATTGATGGCCTCGTCAATGGAAGGCATATTGAATCCGTACCTGTCTACTTCAAGCGGCTCCACTTTCACTTTGCCGTTTTCGCTCTTCTGGAACAGATAAGGAGCGAACTTGTCTTGTGACAAACAAAGGCTTTCATCATATCCCTTGTTTGTAAAAATCTTATCGCCAGCCTTGTTCAACCCATCAGCCATAATCATATTGTTGATTTCACGAATGATATAGTCGCTATGGGTGCTGATAACCAAACGTAGCCCTGCATTAATCATCTTGACAAATATCTTGGCCAAAAGAATCTGGTTTTTGGGGTGAAGATTCAATTCAGGTTCATCTACAAACAAAGCATTATATTGACCAGCCGAATGACGCAAATAAAACACCAAAGGAGCCAATGTTTTGATTGCTGAAGACGATTCATTGAAACCAAGTTCTGTGTCATCGGAAATATGGTACAACACCTCTCCATCTTCAGAAACAGTGAGATTGCCGTGCAAAATCATTTGTTCTATCTCAGTGGCAAAAGTACCATCGTCAAAGGTAATTCTGTTTTTATTCGTCAAATCGGCCGCATCTGCCAAGCCATCTGCAATGGGCCTAGGGTATCGGGCATTGAGTCGCTCGTCAGGGTTCCTGAGTCTTCCTACAGACAATTCCTTGCTGAAAGTATAAATTCCACTACGCTCTGCCGTAAACATCTTGGCTCCAATAATACCATCAAAAAACAAAGAAGTTATGAACCATGATTGCATATAAGCTTGATGACGCTCACCTGCCGTATGCAATTCGAGGTGATATTCAAAAGAATTCTCTTTTTTAACAATATAATTAGACCAAACAGACACCGACTTTTTCAACAATTCATCTTTCCATTCTTCTTTTGTGGTAGCAATCTCACATTTGAATGAATCTGTTTTGATATTCAAATTCATGTACAATAGAATATCATTCTGTCGATTCTTGAGAAAATCATCTAATGAATCGTAAAGTTCATCAGAATCCAATTCTCCATCAATTTTGTTTTCAATTCTTTGTAATTCATGCAACCCATGGGAATCTATATAGAAAGAAACCATTTTAATCAAAGTATAGAGAAATGTAGCCGCATACGTTTTCCCTGTTCCATTGTCGCCAGCAAAAAGGATAAATGGTTTCGACATATCAATTACCATCGAATCAATAGGGCCGAGATTTGAGATTTTCAACTTCATAACAAATCGGTTTTAATCGCTTGAATTTGCAAAGATAGTATTTTTTCATTTACTACGCTCTAGCATTGTATTTTATCACAACTAATACTCTAAATCATCAATACGTGATTCATTGTCCATCTGCACCGCCATTCTTCTATTCTCATTAATCAAATCTTCAAATATTCTAGTCATCCTTGGATATAACAGTTTCGTCTTTTCTTTATACTTCTCTAACTCTGACACCATAGCACGTTCTTGATTTCCTCCTCCCCCACAAAAATGCATTCCTCGGCTATTTAATCTAATTCTAATATGTAAGTCAACTTTATCGCTACCCAATCGCTCAACTAACTCGCATAATGCCTTGGGAGGATAATTCTTATCCCTTGGAATGTCGCCCAAAATATTGCCAACCACAGAATCAATAATCTTTAGCCTTTTCCTTTCTTTTGCCAACTTATACAATTGGTCAATGTATTGATTCATAAATTGCTCATTCAGTGTCCCCTTGCCATCTATAAACGAAACCATATTTCGACCAAACAACATAATATGAATAGCGCACTCACCTAATGTTTTTCTGTTTGCAGCAGCAACGCCTTCCAATTGCTCCTCTATTCCATCATCAGGAACAGAAGCCAACTCCACAAGTTGCATCATCAATTCGGGATTACGCGACAATTCCTTTACAAATCGTGTATTGGACATATTTATTCGCTCATGTTCCAAGACCCTATACAAAAGAAACTCGACAAATATCAAAATCCTTATTACTTCTGGGTCTTCCGATTTGTCCAAATCTTTCAAAAATGACACAATATAATGTATGTCTAATTGAGATCTCGCCGTTGCGCTTTTCATGAGATAAGAATAGAGTATTTTAACAATCTCTAAATCCTCCATTTGAAGCGATTTGCGAGAATAGTGCATGGTAGTAATTGCCTGTGAGTACCTATTTGCTTTTATCAACTCACGAACAACGTTGTCAACATTATCTTTAACTGGACCAACGTTAACAGATTCCCAATAGCAACGCTTGGTTTCTTCACCACAATCTGCTGCGATTTTTGCCAATCCCTCAATATATCTTGGGGCATATAAAACTATTGTCAAATTAGGATCCTTTGCAATAATCTGTGCCGCTAATTCTTGGTATTTTGCGATGTCATTATAGCACAAAACATTTAGGAAGGACCTCGTAAAGTTCTCGCTTAATTCATCAGCCTGATATTTTTGACAAACCTCATCTAAAAGGCTGTCACCAAAAACTGCCACAAGGCTTTCTGAAACGCTTTCAGGGCATTTCACGATTTTAAGGAATTCCCAAATGCCATCACGCCCCATCGAATCAACTATTTCCACAACCACCTTATTACGAGCTTCTCCCAATCTTTGAACTTCTTTGTCATAGTCCCAATCACCTTCACGCGGTAATTGCACATAAAACTCCTCAAACAGCCATGCGTTTTTATGCATAACATCTTTTGGCTCTATCTCATCAAGCAAGTCTTGATACGGTTTCAATTCCATTTCGCTTAATGACCAATTTGTATCAGGATATGACAAATGGTGGTTGATGTCTTTTCTCAACGCATCTACAACGATTTGAACGTCATCTAACCCCGACAAATGTTCACGTACCTTTCCCAATACCAGCATTCTAACATCACCCATACTCACATGAGTAGATAATGCTATTAAGTCGGTGATTGCTTTTGGAGAATAATCGCAACACTGTAACATAAGCGCCACTACATCATTCAATTGTTCAACAGACACTCGATCAACATATTTTGACGACCTTAATTCGCCGAATAACCTCCATCTATAACATTGATTGGTATCTAACACACATCCATTTAAAGATTCGCATATTCTCTTACAAATCTCATAAACAATGTTCTGATTTTTTGATGCACATGCATTCAGAATTGTCATTCGTTCTTTATACGTGGCATAAGTCTGTGGCATGAAGACACGAAAGATGTTATACAGGGAATTAACGGGGTTGTTAGAAAAATTGCTTTCATTCTTATACTCCGAATACTGAAGCAGAAGATTGGTAACTCTGTTCAAATAATCCACATCCCAAGCAAGCATCTCAAGTGAAAACAGCACCTCCGTATATGAAATCTCCCATCCAAACAAGGAATACTTCGGCTGTCGAGGTGTAAAAACCACATCAAGAATATCCTTAGGCAGCTTTTCCAAAAAACTAAGAAATTCTTTTGGAGAAGCCTCCGCCAATTCAGTCATATAACGCTTATTCGACAAGAACCTCGACAAATTCCAATCTTTCAACAGATCTTTTACCGTTTCATCAACCCAGAATTCAAGTTTTTTGTCATTAGAATCATCAACTATTGACAACAAACAAAGGCTTTGATAAACGCCCTCTTTAATAGTATTGGAATACTTTTGCTCGAATTGCCTGAATTGAAAATCTCCAGTATAAGCTCTATCAATGGCTTCCGGGTCATCATCTTGTATTAATTCTCGGCAGACCTCCCTAAACTTGTTCAGAATAGATGTTGTCAACATGGTTTGGGCATAATCTATCGACTCAAAAGGTGAGCGAATACGCCACATATTTCCGAAATGGAGCAATGGAGTCTCTTCTTCCAGCAACAGAGCTTTTAGTTTTAATTCATATTGATCGAAATCCATACCCGACAAAGTTGCCAATGCAGTTTTGTCTCCTTCTTTGTTATCTAACCATTTTCCAATAAGAAAAGCAGGGAGCAGATCAGCAAGAGTATTTGGATCAGCCCATTTGGGTTTGTCTAATTCTATCTTTTCCCTTCTTCTTAACACATTAACGTCGCGAGCCGTATCTTTTGCAATCACTCTCGCCTTAGCCTCATCAATCCCCATCTTAACTAACGCTTTGACAAACCCCTCTTTCTCAATAATGGGCAAATTTATAGCAACTTTTATCTGGTCTGCGGGCGTTGATGCTACAATAACAGAATGTCCACGGTTTGTTGAGTAATTAATACCTTCTGTCACAGTGGTCAATAGAATGAGATTGTCATAATGCTCTGTTAAATCTTCATAAGCATTCTTTTCTGTAACAACTATCATTCGGGCTTTTAGCTTTTCTGCATCTTCACATGTCAAGATACTAGCTATCGCAAACGCTATTCCTTCGCTTTGAGTAAGCGCATTAAGAACCAGTGAACCAGCCACCTTACAAGTATCTACAACTTGTTTGCTTACATCTTCCCTTCCTGGCAACATGATTTCGTATGGTAAGGTATAATCCTTCCCATGTGCCCACTTTTCCCAAAAGGTATCAGGCAACTTATAACCCTCTGAAAGAAGAATTCTACGTTTTTCAGCCAACCACATTCCTACAGACGGCCTGTTTTCTATCCAACGTTCCAATTCAACCGCAGTATATACAACGACTTTCTTCCATTCGTTCTGATGATCATTCACCCATTCCTCAGCACCTTCCCAAATTCGTGGAGTAACGAAAACAAAAGTGGAATCGCTTTTGTCATACCCCAAAGGGGTTTCTGTTCTTTTGTCGTAATCGCCATCTATTTTGCCTTTAACATCTTTTGTGGCACCACACTCCCAAAGGGAGACCCCAGCAGAAACCATATCAATACGTTCATCACACGAAACCACTCCGTCCCATCCGGGAAGATACACCGTATCACCCGACGGAAAACTAATTCTGTCAACATTGGATACAGATGCGTCTATCAACCTTTTAATCAGTTCTGGCAACAACTGTTGGCATTCTTTCGTATCTGCCCATTGATTCAAATGTGTCGATGTGATGAATTTCATATTCTGTCCAATTCTATGTTATTACTTTATTAATACTGATTTGTCAGCTCTTTTTTTCGTTCAAAACCAAGAACAATGAACCCTCAAAAGACTTGTTTGTTGGTATTTCTATCGTTCACAATTGTATTTATTCTCTAATCATCAGAATTAACGAATCTATCAAATTCATCTTGACAGTTTTCGCAAAGGCCAATGTCATTTAATATAGCTCTTTCGCCACATTTTATACACTCATCGTAATCGTAGAAATGTATGAAATGAGATAAGTTTACAGACTTTTCAATCGAACCATGCGAGACATCAATATCTTGATAATTAAATGCTCCCACAGGATATTCCCAAACGTGTAATTCAATATCATTTTCTTGATTACATGTAGGGCATTTGCAATTTTCATAAGAAACATATTCACTCTCAACCCCCATACCTCTCTCTTCACTACTCTCAACCTGCCAATCAAAGGAAAAATCGTTAGCATCTATTTCAAATAATTCGCCACAATTATCACAACGGATTAATAGAGAAAATTCACGAGCTTTCCTTTTGATATTACGCTCATTAACAAGCTGTTCTATTACATCACGCACGATACCTAATTTGCCTTGTAGTTCTAATTGGGGTGTTGACGGTTTATAAATATTTTCTAGTTTAGTTATAAATGACGAAGTAGAATAAATCCACATATTTCTACCCGTCTCTTCCTCGAATTCGGCAAGCAGTTCTCTACAAGGATTTCCTAGTTCATTTGAATTTGGCTTTTCAGCAAGACTATCATTTTTTGACTCATCTGTAATTACCCAATCAGACTTTTGATCATTTGAAATAAAGATAATATCTTTTTCGGTCTCTCGAGCTTTACGAATTATTTCTTTCCAAATGATTAAGTCCCCATATTGCCTAATGCCTGACTTTGTCCCAGAATCTTTGTATCCGGGAGGAATATGATTAGCATACCTAACACGACCCTCTTCAGCTATTTTTTTAATTTCTGAAAAAGATAAAGGCTCACCATAATTAAATTGATTAACAGTTTTACCTACAATATCTTTATCCTTCAAGTCTTGAATTTCTTTTTTTCGATCCTGATATTGCATTGAAATTATTGTCTTAATTTGTGCAATTCTAGGTTCCATATCTGCAAGACTGTCTTTGATAGTTTGTAAAGATTGCTTAGTTATAAAAGGGTGATAATATTGTTTGTCCCATAATTCTATTAAAGCCTTAAGCTCTTCAACGAATTTGTTCTTCTGTATTTTAGTTTCTGAGTATTTTTCGTTTATCGGATTAGAAGCCCCTTTTTCATGGTTTTTTTCAAATTCATATTTTACATGTGCTGGAATCCAAATCCTATCTTTCAACGCAATTAGAATATCTCTCATTATTTGTTGATACTCTTCAGTAAGAAAATAGAAATCCAACAATGCGCATGTGTCAAAAACAATAAGCGCATCATTCCAAAGTTTATCTTCCAACTCTTTGGTAATTGTTGATGGAGTGTAAATAGTTCTCATATATAAATTAAAAGTATTTTAATTAGTTACTTTCACTTTTCCCGTCACCACCTCATTTATTATTATCTGCTTCCGCTCCTGAAGAAGTGAGATTTGTTTATTGCAAATTCCAATATAAGTATCCAATTTACCACAGATCAAATCTAGTTTTTCAGCAATACATTTTTGTTCATCTTCATCTAATGTAATGGACATTTTAATATCCGCAAATATACCCAAAGTCAATTGATTAATAGTGGATGTGGCAAACAATTGCTTGTAATGAGATATTGCTGCTGTAAGAAGATAATACACATATTTACTATTGTATTTTGACCTAAATCTCATCATAAAAGCGCCGAAAGAGGCTTGAAGTTCATCCTCAACTATAGCACACTTACCGACAAGAGAAGCACTGCCATTTCTAGAACAGATAATAATATCATCTTTTTGAACCATAAGTTTCTGTGGCACATCTTTTACATAAACATTATCTTCAAATACAAGTTTACCATCTTTGATGTTGGATGACCGAAGCACCAGAATTCCATTTCCTTCGTCTACCATATCTAAAGGACTATATGTCAATCCATTATTAGCCTCTCCAATAAAACGCAAACGTCTACAATTCCACCCCTCCGGCACCTCTCCAATCCATTCCACGCCGCTGTCTTTCATTTTCGCGTTGGGATTGAGGCCTTTGGTGACGGCGCGGTTGATGATGATTTGCTTGCGCTCGTTCAAGAGGTCGATCATCTTCTGCTGCTGCGCTATGGCGGCGTCTATCTTCGCCATTTTTTCATCAAGATATTCTACAATCGCATCTTGTTCTTTGCGTGGCGGCAGCAACGAAACGACTTGGCCAAAATCATCAGTGTACATACGCCATCTCGAAGGTATCACTCCCGTTGAGTGTCTGGCAAACTCCGCCAAATAAAGAGGTATTTTGTACAGATAATGAAGATATTTAGGATTGGAATCTTTTGTAAGTTTATAAACACAATATGCCGGACTGACTATTCCATCAAATTTTGAAACGCCCAAACCACCCATCCAAGCAAGCATTATATTTATAACGAGGTCATTCTCTGAAACAATTTTGTATCCTTTCAAAGACTCACTTCTTGAATCGCCTTTTGCGGGGGTAATGCCATCGTATTGCGAAACTGACAATAATTCTTCATTTCCGTTCTCCGAGATAGAAAACGACTCTTTCCATAAGTACTTGGATTTAATCACTTCCCAATGGCTTGGAATCTCTCCGAGCCATTTCACGCCGCTGTCCTTGTATGTATCGTATCGTTGCATAAGGCTTACATCAGATTAAACAATGACTGGATAAACCCTTGGCTCTGTCGGTCGAGTTCGAGGATGTCGCGCTCGTTCTCTTCCAAGGTGCGCAACGGCACGGGCTTGTAGAAATACTTGTTGAACGAAATCTCACATCCTATCTTGGTCGGCGGCAGGTTGATCCACGCATCGGCCACATAGGGACGCACCTCGCGCTGGAAATAGGCATAGATGTCTTCCTTCACGGGAATCTTCTCCGTGTCGCGCAGGTCGCTATCACTTTCATATTCTACATATTGACACACATAGCTACCCTTCTCGCCGGGATAATAGCCATAGTCCGCCAAACGCTTCTCATCCAAACCGAAGGTGGTCAGCAGCTTCTCCACTTCCTTGCTGCCCACTTTGTGTTGCTTTTTGACAACAGGAGCGGCCTCGGGGTCGGTCACCGACATGGCGCGGGCGATGGCATTCAACTTGTTGCCTTTCACGTCCATCTTCAAAGTTTTGGCCGCAGCCTCGATCTTGGCGACAAACTGGTTGTAGTCCATGAAGACTTCCGTGCCGATGGCATGCATCAGTTGTTTGGCCGCATCCATCAACTCGCGGCGGCCCTGCCATTCCTTGACGCTGATGAGTTTCGCCAGTTTCTTGTCGGTCAACTTTATCTCGTTGTCGTTCAAATACTCCTTGATGTCAGGGATTTCAGCGTCCAAACCTTCAAACACTTGATTGCCGTAGGTTTGGTACAGCCATTTCGAGAGTTCGAGTTCGCCATTGTCATAAAGCATCTCATCGATTTTCAGGGCATTGAACTGACTCTTCAAACGCAACGGCCGCTCGATGGTGACATTGTAGAAGCGGAAGTCGTCGCCGTCGAAAATCTTGGAGGCTACCTTGTCGCCATCGGCTTCCTTTTCCACGAAGTCCATGTAGGTCTTCAAGATGGTAGAACGATGTTCGGGCGTGATGGTGCAGTTGCGCGAGCCTTGGTTTTTCCTCAATTTCTCAAAGGCCTGCGAAGCGTCGATCAGTTGCACCTTGCCTTTGCGGTTTTCGGCTTTCTTGTTGGTGAGCAGCCAAACATAGGTAGTGATGCCCGTGTTGTAGAAGATGTTGTTTGGCAATTGGATGATGGCATCCACCAGGTCATTCTCAATCAAATAGCGACGGATGTTGCTCTCGCCGCTGCCCGCATCGCCCGTAAACAACGACGACCCGTTGTGAATGGAAGCCACGCGGCTGCCCTGGGGCTGGAACTCCAAAGGCTTCATCTTGTCGACTTCTTCGAGCATAAACAGCAGTTGTCCGTCGGAAGTGCGTGGGGTACTGTCAAGCACCTCTTCTTCGCCTGCAAAATTAGTCAACGGCAGTTCAAAACGGTGGTCGAGCAGCGTCTTCTCATGGTAAATCTTCTCCTTGTCGGTCTTCCACGACTTGCCGTAAGGCGGATTGGTGATCATATAGCCAAACGACTTGTCAGAAAAGGCGTTGTCGGTGATGGTGTTGCCCAAGTGCATCCCACCTGGGTCGACGCCCTTGATAATCAAGTCGGACTTGCAAATGGCATAGGTCTCCGGGTTGATTTCGGTTCCCGACAGTTGTATGGCCGCACTCCTAACGCCAATATCCATAAGGTATTCGCGACTTTCCGTCAACATTCCACCAGAGCCACATGCCGGGTCATACAATGAGATAATCTTGGGGAGGTTGTCCTTCACGGGTTCAAAAACGAGATGCGCCAAAAGCGAAATGGCATCGCGAGGCGTAAAGTGCTCGCCCGCTTCCTCATTGTTCTCCTCGTTGAAGCGACGCAGCAACTCCTCAAACACGGTGCCCATGCCGATGTTGGTCATGGCGGGCAGCATGATGCCATCTGGGTCTTTCACCTCCTTGTCCGTCAAGTTGATGCGCGGGTCGGTGATTTTCTCGATGATGGACAAGAGCCGGTCGTTGTCGGCAAGTTTGCGTGCCTTGTTGTAATACTCGAAGTTCTTCAGCACATCGCGCACGTTCTCGCTGAAGCCGTTGAGGTATTCAATGAAATTATCGTAAAGGATGTCGTTGTTGTCCGAAGCCTGTGATTTCAGTCGGTTCAGCGTCCATTTGCTGGTGTTGAAGAAACTCAAGCCCGTGATGTCTTTCAGCACACCCTCGTCCAGATTCTCCAGCCCACTTTCCTTGATTTCCTGTTCCACTTCTTCCTTGGTAGGCTCAAGCAAGGCATCCAAACGGCGCAACACCACCATGGGCAAAATCACATCACGGTATTGGCCACGCAAAAACACATCGCGCAGCACATCGTCGGCTATCGACCAAATAAAAGAGACTATTTGATTATGAGAGGTTTCCATAGAAAAAGCAATTCAAACTGATTAATTTTACAAAGATACAATAAATACTAAAGCCACAAAAACTCTAAACTCTAAACCCTAAACCCTAAACCCTAAACTCTAAACTCTAAACCCTAAACTCTAAACTCTAAACTCTAAACTACTCCACCACCACCTCATCCACCATAATCCAAGCCTTCTGCCCAGCGTAGGGATGCCACTCGGGTAAGACACCCTGGTTCTCCACTTTCACGCGGACGAACTTCCATTGCTTGGCATCGGTGCGCAGGCGGGCTTCGATTCTTCCCAAACCTTGCAGCTTGTCAGGTTGGTCGAAGACGGGCAACTCGGCCATCTGCCAATCAGTGAATTCCTTGCCATCTTTCGAAAAGCTCACCCATACCGATTTGGGCCACATCACCCAATCGTTAGGTTCATGACATAGGCCTATCTTAACCGTGTTGATTATAGTTGGAACGGCCAATTCGATGGTGGCTTCCATATCCTCCCCTTCGAAACCCAGCCAGTCGTTGTGCCAATCGCCCGGAGCGCCTTTCTTGCCGTCCATCAGGGCGATGTCGGCATCCTTGCCGTATTGCTCCGCAGGCGGGTTGACAAAGGTCACACCCTTGAGGTTCAAGCGATCGAACTGACGCAAGGTGACGTATGAAGAAACACTGCCTTTCTTGAAGGCCTTGGCCTTGATAGTCGTAGTCTTAAGAATGATAAACGATGACTTGTAAAGTGGCGACTTCTCTGTCGGCTCGCTACCATCCTTGGTGTATCGAATCTCCGCGTCGGGGTCGGCACAAGTCATCGAGATGGTCAGCGGACGATTGAACATGCGGAAGTCCTCCTTCCCTGCCATCGTCGCCTTGATTTCGGGCATTGGCACCATCAAGGAATCCACAGTCGGCACTTGGAAACGGGTCAACTCAATCGGGTCCTGTGTATTGTCGAAGGCGCGAAGCTGCACAGTGTATTCATATACTTGGTTCTTAAGCACATACCTCTCATCCACACCTGGGCCGCAGGTTGCTGTGCCAATAGGTGCTTGCTTATAGTCTACATTGACCGTATAGAAATCCGTAGGATTCAACTGGTTGATACGACGAGCAGCGGTAAGGTTATCATCATCGTAATTGTAAACGCTAAAGTTGAACGGTTCTGGCATGGTCACGAACAATCCTACTGGACTCTTTTCGCTCGACAAATGCAGCCAACGCGTGTCGGCATGGTTGCCATTTTCTTGCGGTACCACATGATGCTCAAACAAGTACCTGGCATCCCCTGTAAAAGGGAATCTCATCCCTGCTGAGCAGCGGTCTGGATAGTTTTCACAACCCTTACCAAACCAGTTTACGTGCACGTAATCAAGAGGGATACGGAATTGCATCCCGATTTTCGGGAAGGATGTCACAGTTTTCATTGGATCGACGCGGTTGGTAATGATGATGTTGCCTTCACCGTCAATGAGATACAACTTGTTGACAATGATTTGTAGCATGTTAGAGACATCGCGATACTCAATGCACGCACTGACAGCTATGTTATTGTCGTCCAGACGTTCAAAATGCAAACCACCACATTGGGCGACCAGATGCTGCAAGCCAGCTTTCTTCCAACGCGGCAAAGCCCAACCATCCACCTCGTCATTTAAGGTAGGTGCACGCCAGAAGTTATCTCTCAATTCGCCTTTAAGAAGTTCCTGCCCTTTAACGACATAAGAACTAATAGCTCCCGTTGCTTTATCGAAAGTCACCGAGAAATCCTCATTATAGACCAACCCGCTACCCGAATTGAATTGCACCTGTTTTTCTTTCACCAAAGGCTCCAACGGTGCCGAGGGCCAATCCAACTTGAACTCATCGTAAGCGACTTCTGTTCCAGCAGGCATGAAAGGCTGGTCTTTTTTAGTCTTCACCGAAAAACGGACAAAGAACTCCTCACCGGGGTGACCATATATACGCAGGCGTTGAATGTTGATCCTTTGCGATTCGTAGGGCTTGAGATTGAGTTCAAACTTCTCTTCAAGCAACACATCCCTTTCAGTGGAAAAGATGTTGTATTTACAATCGTATTCAGAAGCATTGATGAAGGCATTCCAATTCTTGACTTCAAAAACACCGGCTCTCAAGTCAATGGCTTTAAACTTGATAGGCTGATATACCTTCCTCACCTCGTCAGCGTGAGCATGCTTTTTCCTGTCACTATTGACTATACCATTGGCACAGAAGGCATCATCATCGTCCACACCGTATGCATGACCAAAGTCTCCGCCAACGGCAAGCCAATCCACATCCTTGTCTTTGTCGTGGACGATGAAACTCTGGTCCACCCAGTCCCAAATGCAGCCACCTTGCAATTGCTCGTTGGCTTCAATCACGTCCCAATAGTCCTGCAAGCCGCCCATGCTGTTGCCCATGGCATGGCAATACTCCACCATAATGAAGGGACGATGCAGACTATCAAGACCTTCATCCACAAAGCGTTGCAGATACTTCGGGCTGGCATACATCAAACCAATGACATCGGTGTTGCGGTCGTAAATAGCTCTTTCGTAGGTCACGGGGCGGGTCTTATCGCGGTTCTTCATCCAGTCGTAGGTGTATTCAAAGTTCACGCCGTTACCGCACTCGTTGCCCATCGACCACATAATCACCGAAGAATGGTTTTTGTCGCGTTCCAGCATATTGCGGTTGCGCTGCCACACCATTTCCTTGTATTGCGGGTCTTTGGCGAGGCTCTTTTCTCCATAGCCTTGCGCGTGGGATTCGCAGTTGGCCTCATCCCAAACGTAAAGACCGTAACGATCGCAGAGTTCGTACCAATACGGGTCGTCGGGATAGTGGCATGTGCGCACCGTGTTGATATTCATTCCTTTCATCATGACAATATCCTTTTCCATCGACTCATGGCTGATGACATGGCCTGTGTAGGGGTCGTGCTCGTGGCGGTTCACACCTTTTATTAAAACATACTGCCCGTTGATGAGCAGTTTGCCATTCTTAATCTCCGAGGTGCGGAAGCCGAATGACGAAGTAAGCTTTTCGATGGTTTTGGCTTTCTTATCCATCAGTGACATCCTCAGCTGGTACAAGTTGGGATATTCCGCTGACCAAGGCGACACCTTCCCTATCTCATTGCTGTCGACAGACAATTCCACATCCGTATAATAATAGCCGTCGTCTGCCTGAGTAAAGGTCAATTCATTGATAGGCTTAGTGAGCGTGAACAGAATATGCTCGGGGAAGCCTTGCGTCTCGGGTCCCTCGTAAGCACCGACAATCAAAGTGCTGTTTTTAGGCAGCTTATTGGTATTGCATTGCAGCTTAACCTTGATGGAAAAAGTACCGTTTTGGTAGTTCTTGTCCAATCCAGCATGGATTTCATAATCGTAAACATTCAAGGTCGGTTTGGAATACAGCATCACATCGCGCTCGATGCCACTGATGCGCCAAAAATCCTGGCACTCGAAATAAGAACCATTAGAGAAGCGATAAACCTTCACGGCTAATGTGTTCTTCCCTACCTTGACGTATGGCGTCAGGTCAAACTCGGCATTGGTCTTGGCATCTTCGGAATAGCCCACAAACTGGCCGTTCACCCAAACATAGTAGGCCGACTTCACCGCGCCAAAGTTGATGAAAGTCAGGCGATCTTTCCATGTTTCGGGAATCTCAAACTCTGTCAGATAGCAGCCCACGGGGTTGTCGATCGTTGGGGCAAAAGGCGGCTCGTTGGGACGAAACTCGTTGTCCACATTGACATAGATAGGCGTGCCATAGCCATTCAATTCCCAGTTAGCCGGCACCTTAATCGTGCCCCAATCGGAGGCATCGTAGCCTTCCTTAAAGAAGTCGGCGGGGGCTTTTGAAGGCGAGTCCACCCAATAAAACTTCCAGTCTCCATTGAGGCATTGCGACCATTCCTCACCTACTGGAACGACATTCGTCCGAGGATACAATCTATTGATTTCATACACGTTGACATCGTTCCAAGCGTTGAGTTCGGTTTCGGTTTGGGCTTGGAGACTCATAAAGGCCATAAAAAACAAAACAGTAAAAATGACTTTCTTCATAGATTTCAATTTAAGACAAAAAGCAAGCATTTTTTCAAGTGCCTATTATTCATTCAGAAACGATATTTCTTTTTCTGAAACACCTTTTAGCTGAAGCAAAACAATAGCATAAGGATTCTCAATCTTCTGAAACTGAGGCGCAAAGGTGAAATTCTTAACACAAGCATCTTCCCATTTCTTCCGGTCTTGAGTGCAATCGGTATTGAGCAGCATCATCTTACAATGGGAATTAATGCCTTCCGCATCCACTGGAACCGCATTAAGCCGCACAAAAGGCGTTGACTTATAATCCATTTGACGAAGAAGGGCGTCAACATCCGTAAACTCTCCTCCTACATACGGATATGTCTCAGCGCCAGTGACATATTTGAAAATAGAGAAGCCCTCGATAGCCTTGAAGAGCATGGCCACCAGTTTTGTCTTCAATTCGTTCTTGAATTTTACAACTTCCTCTTCGCGTACATTGTATTTGTCTTTGAACATTTTGCTCAGTTCAAGGCCTTGCGTAAGTTGTTCCTTGTTGTCTTCAAAATACTTGTCCAAACAGGCATTCGATATGAGAGTAAGGAAAGGATTTCGGGAAATTGGTGTCATATTCAAGGAGTCGTCCTCCTGCCCTCGCCACACTTTCAAGTTGCCCACGTACGAGCGCATTCCATTGTACTTGGTGTGTAGATTCCTTCCTAATTTATATAAGGAGTCGATAATCATCCCTGCCAAATGGGTCTTCAAATGGGTGATCTCTTTTTCCCTTTGCCGATTCGAAATCTCCTGAGCCAAATGCTCCAGCTGGTTTCTGTAGTCCAAATCCATGTCCTGACGTTCGCGTTTACGATGGCGCATAATCAACCAATACGCCAAAATAGACAAGGCCAACACACCGTGTGCCCAAAGACTTGGTTTTGCGATGAGTGGGGACAGTGACTTGGTGATTAGACAAACCAAAACAAAACTCAGCACATACAAGGCAAGTCCCCCATAGAACCACCATCTTCTACGACGTGTCTCTTTGTCGAAAGCCTTAAGCGCATCCAAACGTTCCTGATGGAGTTTGTCCTTCTTGCGCGTCAGATTCCGACTTTCCCAATCCAAACGCTCAATGGTACCTTCACAAAGCGATTCACGGATGCCATTGTTACCAAGTTGTTGAAACAATTCGTTGAACTTCCGGCTACGCTCCGTCAATTCCTTGTTCAACTTCCCGAGCTTTATTTTCTCTTCACGAATCAAATTAGTCAGAATCTCGGACTTGATATTAGAGTCCGTCAAATCGAAGGAAACCACGGATTTATGGTCTGTGTTTTTCACCTGAAGCTTAGTGTCGCTGATTTCAGTAATGATACAAGCACCATTCAACAAGGTCTCATCTTCAATGTAACCGTATGGAATATAACAATAGCCCTTGTCACCAAAGGCACGGCCCCAGGAATTCCTCACCACAAAAAAGCGCGCCTCGTCGTTATAACCGCAAATCACCATGGTGTGATAGCCAAACTTCCCATCCCTGATTTCCGTTTCTTCAGGAATGTGGATAAAGCCGTTTTGAGGGTTGAAAGAATTGTAAATCTTCAAAGTGACGGCAACGGGATAGCCCTCATACACAGCAGATTTGATGTCGTGCAATTCCTTCTTGACGGCCTTCGCGCATACAACCTTTCGAGTTTGGGCATCATCGTATGCCTCCACTGGAGGCTCGGAAGCGATACCGTCTGGATTGTAAGGGAACAAATGCTCCTGACAAACGCCATGCTCTTTCATCGTCTTAATGATGCCGGAAAGCGAGCTGCCCGCATCAACGTTCGACGCACTTTTAGCTTTTCTTGCATTATAATACACGAACTGCTCACTAAGGTCGACATCGGGCTGATGGTTTTTCTTAAGGATATACTCAAAAATGCCGACAAGCGCAAATGCAGTACACGCGCCCATCGTTCCCTGGTCCTTAATCTGCGTAAAATCCTTGCGCAAATCCACAGAAGCCGGAACCGTTGAAACTGGATGGTATTCTTCCTCAAAATCAAATTCCTCAGTCTCTCCCTGTAAAATATAGGTGCGTCCATCAAAAACAAAACCGTCATGAGTCAACCGCTTGAAACTCTCATTATGGTCTTTGCGTTGCACGTCCACACCCTCCAATTCGAGGCTCTTTTGTCTGATATAATTTGTCGACTCACGCATTGTCACCTTGGTCGCCTTTAGGTCATCAAGCAAAGCACTTGCCGTCCTGACCGGTTCAGCTTTCGAAGAAAGCGCAGCATACTCCTTGACGCGCTCCACCTCAATGTCCCCCTCTTCTGCGTTTCCTGCTTCTGTCGGATCCATGCCGCAAATGGCATTGTGGGCATTCACAAAAAGGTCGAGCACTTCGCGGCTGCAATCGTCAATCACCAACTGACGCTTGTTGAACATGTATCCTGTCAGCAAGTCGTCGTCCTCACCCAACAGCTGGGCCAAAGTGGCTTTCTTCTCTGGTAGCGTAAGATTAGGATCATCGATATAGGACTGGAATTCTTGCGTCATCCATGCCATTTTTTCATCCAGCAAAGGCTTGATTTGACTGATGATTTCCGTATGCTCCACGTTGTTGTTCAGCCTCGGCGCAACCTCCTCATCATAGAACTTGGAAAAAACATTCACCTTCTGGTTCAATAACCCTTGAACAATCTGCGAAACCTTGTTCACATCCACCTCAGACTGAGATACATTTTCACGGTCCAAAATATAGACATAGGCACGATGAAGCAGATACTGCACAAAGTAATACTTGTCGAAACTCAGCACCGAAAGGCCCAAAGCATGTATCGGGCGATGTGGATCCATAGCGGCAGGTTGGAACATTTCAGGATAATGCTTGACCGACAGCAAGGCATACTCACCGACGATGTGCACAAAGGAATCTTCATCCAAATCCAAAGAAGTACCATCGGCGTTGCAATTCTGAAGCATAATCAAAGAGCCCAACTTGGCAAACTGTTTCTTTGCTTGCAGAATTTCCTCCAAAACCTTCTTTGAAGTGGCAGCAAACTCCTCCACCCTTTCAGTCAATCTATCTCCCTGCCTTTCAAACAAAAAAGCCAAGTCGTATGGCAAGAGAAACAAATCGACATGGTATTTTTGAGGAATCTCTTCTATGGCTTCCAAAAACGTTTTCGCCGCCGACCAATAATCATCCAAATACATTGGAACATACAAGCATAAATGCATCGTAGAGCTATCTCCTGGATGGTTGATGGTAATGCTCACATCATATAGTTTCCGGAAAAAGCCTTTCAAGTAGTCGTGCCTGCTATCAGGAATAACTTTGTAGTAATCAACCAATTGCGCTTCATACATTTCATCAATGCCAGCCACAAATTGGCCTTCATCGGCTTTCACTATTTCAGCGTTTTGGAAGCAGGCCTCCATGGAAAGATTGAGTTGCGGAAACAGAAAAGCCTTGAAATAGCTGTTGACTTCCTCCTCACCATACTTGATGATGTAACGCTTGATGTTCTTCAGCATGGATGCCGCATGAGCGCCAAGCATAATATGCGTTGTATGCCTCATTTGCCTCAAAGCTGTTTAATATGAACCAATTCGTTGGTAATCAAATCTTTGATACGCTCATAACCCTTCTTTTTCACTTCTTCCTTAGTCATATTAATCTGCGAGAACTTTTCGTAATAGTTCATTTTCACATCATCGATGATTTTCTTGATGGCATCAGAGCCTTTGCTGTCGGCAAGATGATCCAAGAACTCATTAAACTCTTTGCGAATGGAAGTTTTGTAGGTACGGAATTGGTCGAAAGCTTCGTCTCGATACTCGCCCAACTTTACCCAGAAATCGTCCAAGGCATCGCCATATTCCTGACTTTGGAAATAGTAATCACCATTCTCGTTCTTCACCAAGCCAAAAATAAGGCCCTTTACCCAAAGGTCAAGCAAATCCTCATCGCTGGCCTTTTTCGGCTTCAGGCTGAAGTCTTCGCGTTTCATCCTCGTTTCCAGATTGGCATCATAATGGCAATTCACACGACATTGCTCATATTCCTTCAAATAATCGGGAAGAGCATAGAGCGTATAGGCAGGAACCACGCCCACCTGACGGTAAATGATAATACGATCGTTCACGCCAATACTTGCAAAATCCACATCCATCGTACCCGTCAGTTTGCTCTTGAAGAAGTCGTTCTTATACAGACGGTTATTCAGCTTGTCGGGCACACCCACAAAGAAGCTGTCGCGAGGACGCTCCTTGGGCATATAACCACGGTAGTCGTAACGGAACAAAGGCATGGCCTTTTCAATCGCAACCTGCGTGATGCGGTCGAACTCTTCTTGCGGCATCTTATCCAAAATTTCGTCAATGCCAGTGTCTCTCCAGTTGCGAGCCGTATGCAACCGCTTGGTATATTTCAGAATTTCTTCTTCGATTTCCTCATTGGATAAGACTGTGAAAGCATAGAGTTTGCCTTCCATACGGAGTCCCTTGACGAACTCGGGAATCTGCACCTCATCGGCAATCACGCTCACCGAATTCAATGAATTCTGAGCCAAATCGATTTGGAAAGTTGCAGGAGCCTTACCCACATTATTCTGAATACGAGCCAGTTTGGTGGAAAGGTTACGGCTCACAGCCTTCATACTTTCGGAAATCAAGCTAATCTTACTGTTCGCTTCAGCCAAAATGCCTTTGATGTTGTTAAACACGGTGATGGCAGCTGTGCGGCGTACGATTTCCAACTTGCATGTGCCCAAGGCGCGACAAGCGTCAGTAACGTCGTTGGCCAGATCCTCCAATTTGGTTTTGCTGTGGAAGAACTTGGCATGATACTCGCTGAGGTCGGCACCAGCCGTATCCAATGCGGATTGAAGCATAGGCTCGCGAGAGAGGAAGTCCTCTTTCTCTTTGTTCATTTCATCCAAAAAGATGTCGACCTGGTCTCCTATCGCTTCAAGCACGTTTTCAACCGTGGAAATGCCGCACTCTTGATTGATATGCTCAATAATAAGCTTCCTCAGCTCTGTGCGTACACGGCTGGTAAGGTCATTGATTTTCTTGTTGATTTCCTCATCCTTGACACGATTAATGTTGAGATTTTGTTCAATCTCAGGCTTCGGGTTGCCATAGTCATTCACTGTCAGTTCATACTTCGGCGACTTGTCGCAGATGTAATCGATGACATGATCATAATTGTTGTTTTCACGGATATTGACATTCGGGCTGTCAATCCAGTTGTTGGCAATCAGGTTGGCATCTTTGCAGCTGTTGAAGAAACGGTCGATGAGATTCTTGGCAGACTTGATGGCGTAGATGTCGCTCAAATCCTGGCCTCGATAGATAATCTCACACACGCCCATGCCCGCGGCCCAAGCTTTCTTGTTTTCAATATCCATCGAGCCTTCCCTGATATTCTTTTCGATGTTGTCGCTCACACTCGCCGATGCCGAGGAAAGTTCTCCCGCTGAAGTCACCAACGCAAGACTAATCATCTCGGCCAATTCGTCCACATGGGTATAGGTGTCACCTCGGTCGTTTTTGTTATCGATGAAAATCACCGAATTGAATGGCCTGTCTTTAATCTCGACGGAGGTGTTGATATAGTCCAACTTCACCGGCTTGCTCCCTATGCCCATGTGCATCAGGTAGTCCAAATCTTCGATGGCACCGTAGGCATTGGGAGCCACCTTGGCCATACCCGAGCTTGACATGTGTTTGAACACATCGGGCAGCACGGCATAACCCGTCAGTTTACAAGTAGGAGCCTTCTCACGAAGCAGATAGGCCATGTTGATGAATGTGCCACAGCCCGTGCCGCCGCAAACGGAAAACACCATGTGTATCTCCGTATTGGAACCCAACAACTCGTATTTGTCGTTGTTGATAATATGCGCATTCGTTATCTGAGCCAACACCGTGTCCACCTTACGACAAACATTGTCATAGTTGACCGTAAATGCAAAACGGCCATTAGACCTGACTTGACCAGCCCCTAACTCCATCGAAGTGAGCGCATAAAGGTTTTCCTCCGAAATCCAGGAGAAAGATTCCTTGTTGACATCATAAATGGGGCGAGCCCGCGCCACCAGGATAGGAAGCTGTTCTTTAGGATCCAGCCTGACCTCATCACCTTGGTTGGAAAGGAGCGATTTCTTGTAAGCATCACCATCGGTATCAATTCCGAGGAAACCAATCATGGGAGGTACTTCTCCGTAAGTGTCGATAAACATCTTCTTTGTGTGAAGAAGTGCATTCATTCCAGTGCCGCCGAGTCCGATATACAAGCAGCGTTTAATTTTTGTTGCCATAGTCGATTATGATATTTTTATTGTTGTCTTATTACCTGTCGTGATATTGTGAATGGTGTACTCCTGATTCTTCTTGAGCACACGGGCATCTGCCATGTAATCCAAGGGACAGCGAAGCCTGACGCTATTCTTGTCCTTGGGCTCAACCACTACATCGTTCGTCCAAATGGGGTTCACCTCATACTGCACCTTTCCCGTGAACAATTTGTTGAAAAAGCCTTGAGTGGTTTTCTTGTTGGTAAGAATGAGTTTACGGTAGCCTTTCAGTCTTTTAAGGCTATTGTATGGAACGGGGTCGGTGAGCAGTATCTTTCCCACACGGAAAGTCGGGAAAAATATGGCCTTCAATATCAGCAGCCACACCAACAAACCTCCAATCAAAAGGATACCTGCCAGCAATAGCCCTTCAGCCAACGGATTCATCACCTTGTTCTTTTCCACCTCGACTTCCATCAACGAAGAATTATCGGCGTTAAAAGCGTCGGGGGCCATATCATTGATGCGATCCAAGCCACCGTCGTCGACAGGACGGAAAAACCAATGATGCACCTTGTTTTCCGCCTCAGGTTTGAAAACGATTCCGACCTTCATCTCATCCATTTCTGGATACACATCGATGATGTTTTCCTTGCACTTCTTGCCATCAACGAAAACCTCCATCTCTTTCTCCGACACCAAAACCATTTTGTCGCTATCGGTCTTTTTATACAAACCCAAACGAAGCGGCTCTTTCATATATCGCTTGGCATCCTGGTTGAAGTCAAACTCCATGGTTCTGTAAAGCGTGTCAGGAACATGCTTCTTCCATAGGAACTTTTCGTAATAATTCGTCTTTCCCCAACGCGTTGGAGCCGTGGCATCATCAGCCTTTTTGCCACATGAAACCAGCAAAATCAAAGGGCAAAGCATTGCCCAAATGAGAAATCTTTTAGCGCACATGGAACTTAACGGTTTTTTCGGTTTTATTAATCATTTCCATAACGGTAGGAGCATCTAAAATGCGTGTCATCGCATAAGGCAGTTGGTCCATGCCCTCGGCAGGCTCCATTCGCAGCATGACCTTTTCATTGACATCGATGGGAAGGCTATCCACCATCTGTTCCAACGGCATCAAATAATCGGGTTTTACCGTGATGGAACAATCCGATTGCAGTTCCGCAACGGCATCCACGTGAATATATTCATTCTCAACGGAATACACATGCACCTTGTAACCTTGTTGCAGTGTCCCACTTCCGCTTCGGGCAAGTCTGAACGCCAAGCTCTTGCCATAGTCTTCACGGACATTGAATGCCACATTCTTGGGAGGCGTCAGCATCAAAAGGGAGACATCGGTTCCACCGAGGTCAGCCACATCGATGGCATCGAAGCGACATGGATTGATCTTTTCAAGGACAGTGCGCCCCTCAACCGCTTGACTGGTAAGCATGATATAAAAACCAAAGGCATCCTTTTCCTTTGCGATTTCGCACCAACGGCTCAAAAGTTCCTCATACTCAGCTTGATGTTCGTCAGAAATGCCATCTGTCATCAGCTTCAAGATATCAACCTTGTCAACCGAAAGCACTTTGTCGACCACATACTGTAGCGGTTCGTAAAGACAAGTCATGGTTGTCTTTTTGCCGCCAAAATCATGAAGAGGGATTTTATACGCCTCAATCTTTGAAATCAATGCAGCCTTTCCTGCTGAGGTAGCATATTCACGCCATTCATCCAAAGCCTGATGTTGAAATGGAATCACGACGATTTCGGTTCGGTCGTCACTAATCTGTTGGATATCAGAGATAATAGCTTCTTTAACCTGCTCCCAAATATTAGGGGCGCCAGGAGCCTTACCCTGCATAGATAAAGTCACATCCCAAAGATAAGTCTGGCGTATATCCTTTACATTGCCTGACTGGGCAAACAACAAGGAACAGCCCGACAAAACCAGTACAATAATTGCAAAAAGCCTTATTCTCATATATTATTGTTTTCAAAAAATTTCTACTTCATGTTAATTGGACGCAAATATAATGCTTTTTCAAAAATAAAACGAGCATTTTGGCTCATTATTATTGATATAGGAAATCCTTTTCTCTTCAGGAAGTTTCGACTTTCAACAATGCTCGTTCATGGTCAGGTATCTGCTCCGCCTTGTTCGTCTCACGGTCGAAATAGACCACCACGGCGTGGCACAAGGTCTTGACTTCGCCCGTCTCGGCATCTTTGAGGCATTGCTCCATTTTAAAGCTGGAGTTACCTATTTCGGTGACTCGGCTTTCACAAACAATAGGGTCGTGGAACAACATGGGGTGGCGGAAGTCCAAATCCACGTGGACAAGGACATATTTGAAGGTCAGCCAGTCGATTTTGGCTTGGAAGACATGCTCAAAGTATCGGCTTCGACCCATGTCGAAGTAGTTGCATTGCGACCCGTTATTGACGTGATTGTAAGGGTCAAGGTCGCTCATGCGGATTTGGATGGGGCAAGAGAACATTTTCAGTTGACAGTTGATAGTTGACAGTTGATAGTTGGCAGTTGCTCGTTCACTTCATCTCAAAATGCGGAATCGGCTGCAGCTTGAAGAGATTGGTGATGTGCTTATGGTCGATGAGGGCTTTAGTCTTGGGATCGTTGCATACGCCCGTGCGGATGTAGTTATCCAACACGGCGTAGGTGAATCCAAGGTTATCCTCGTCGCTCTTGTTGGTGAGGCCATCCGATGGGGTCTTTTCCACCAACTCAATAGGCAAACCGAGCTCCTTCCCTATCGCCTTGACTTCCTGCACAGTGAGTCCACCCAAAGGCGCAAAATCGCCGGCGGCGTCACCATAGCGGGTCGAATAGCCCACCCAGTCCTCTGAGAGGTTGCAGGTGTTAGCCACACGGCCATTCATCGACTGCGACACGGCATACAAAGTGCTCATTCTCAAACGAGGTGGCAGATTGATGGTGGTCTGACGGCTGACTTCGGCATCCATGGTGCCAAGCTGCTCTTTTACCGCTGCAATCAAGGTGTTATAGGTGTCGCCGATGTTGACACAGCAATGGCGAATGCCCAAGTGGTTGATGAGCTTCATGCTGTCGTCGATGTCGGGTTGCACGCCATTGGGCATGGTCACGCCGATGACACGGTCCTTGCCAAGGGCTTCGGCACAAAGGCCTGCGACGACACTGCTGTCCTTGCCGCCCGAAATACCGATGACGGCGTTGCAGTCTTTTCCGTTCACTTCAAACCAGTCGCGGATCCATTGGACGACTTGGTCTTTTACTTGTTTGGGGTTGAAAGTATACATGTTGTTGAAATTTTAATTCGACGTAAGTCAATTGTTGAATTGTTGATTGTTGAATTGTTGAATTGAAGAAGGTTGCTGAGCCTGTCGAAGCACCGTCTTTTAGTTGTCGGCCCTTCGACAGGCTCAGGGACCTTAGATTTTACATAAAACTGCTGCCACCGATGAACTGACGGAGCATAGAGGTGGCCGGTATCTCCTTGTCGGAGACGGGGATGAAATAGTGCAAGAAACGCAACAGACGGTGCGCCTCGGTGTATTCGGGACAATTGTGCGGCACCGTGGCCAAGATGCTCTCGGCGTGGTTGCGCATGACGGCAAACTCCAACAGATAGGCAGAGTTGAACATCACGTCGGCATTCTCTTGATAAGGATTGATCCACTTCTCTTCAGCATTGCGCACACTGGCCCACTGACTGATGGTTTGACGCGCCGTGAACGCCCCTTTGTTGTAATCGCGCACAATGCGACGCAACAGACGATTGTCGTCGGTCGGGATGACATTATGGTCGTCCAAAGCAGTACTTGTCAGTGTGGAGATGAAGATGCGGAACTTTGTCGCCTCGGGAATCTGTTCCGTCAGCATGGGATTCAAGGCATGGATGCCTTCCAACAACAAGACACAGCCTTCCTTCAGCTGTAGTTTCTTGCCGTTGTATTCGCGAATTCCCGTAACGAAGTTATACTCAGGCACTTCAATTTCCTCACCTTTCAGCAAGGCTATCAAATCACGCTCAAGGGCGACATGGTCGACGGTCTCGAAGTTGTCGAAGTCGTAAGTGCCATCGGGCAACTTAGGCGTGTCCACGCGGTTGACGAAATAATCGTCCGTCGAGAACGAAATGGGCTTCAACCCGCAGGCTTTCAGCTGGATGCTGACACGGCTACAAAAGGTGGTCTTGCCACTGCTGCTCGGACCCGTTATCAACACCAAACGAACAGGATTCTCGCTGTGATAACGGCGGTCGATCTCCTCTGCAATTTGAACGATTTTCTTCTCTTGCAAAGCTTCGGCCACTTGCACCAATTCCCTCGCCATCCCATTTTGGCAGGCATGGTTGACATCGCCAACGGTGCTCAATCCCATGATGTCGTTCCATTTCAAGCTCTCCGAAAACACTTCGAAAGTCTTAGGCTGGTCTTGCATCTCCGCCAAACGGTCGGGGTGGTCGCGGTCAGGGACACGCATCAAAATGCCGTCGCGATAGGCCTCAATATCCCAAATGTTTAGGTAACCCGTTGAAGGCACTAATCGCCCATAAAAATAATCGGCGGTCTCGTCTAAAGTGTAATAATCGGTGTAAGCTCTACCGCTGGTTTCCAACAGTTTAACCTTATCCTCCTGTCCCAAGTTGCCGAACATTTTCACGGCATCTTCAATACGCGCCTCATGGCGATGAAACGGGATGTCTTCCGCCACAATGGTCCTCATCCGCAACCTAAGGGCAGCGATGTCGTTGGAATCAAGCATCTTACCATCAATTTTCTTGATGCGGCAATAGAACCCTTTGGAGATGGGATGCTCCATGCTCAACTTGCAACTCGGAAACAGGTCTAGTGCGGCCTTGTAAAGCAAAAAGCCAAGCGACCGGAAATACACCAAACGTGCCGTATGGTGAGTGAGGTCGATAAACTCGACATCACGACTATTGTAAACGCGAAACTTCAGTCCTTGCGACACGTTGTTGACCTTGGCAGAGACTATGGGATAAGGCCTGTCAAACTCAAATTCGGGCAGCATCTCCAACAAGGTCATACCCTCATTGAACTCCTTGGTCGTTCCATTATTGATACAATAAACTTGAATCATAATTCCATTTCTGGTTTCTTATAACTTATTCTATTTCTTGGTTTTGCACACGATTGATGGCATCAATGGCCAACTGATAGTCAGGACGGGTCTTAAGCACCTCTTTATAGATTGACATAGCTTGTGAATAGTCGCCCATCTGCTCCAGCACACGGCCTTTGTTGTACAGGGCATCAAGATAGTCCGGATTGACCGCCAAGGCCTGGTTGAAATACTCCAAAGCGGTCTGGTTGTCCTCAAGGTACACATAATTGACATAGCCTTTATTGAACAGCACAATATAGTTCTCGGGATTCTGCATCAATAAGGTGTCGTAATGCAGCAAGGCCTCTTCCGGCTCACCGTGGCTTTGAAGGTACAGAGCCAACTCATAACGAGTCGTCGTAATATCAGGGAATTGCTGCTGTGCCCTGCGGAGATAATCCAAGGCGTAGGGCGGCTGCTGCACGGCATAGATGCGGCTAATCTGTTCAACAGGGTCGTAGAAGTTCGCATCCTGCTCCGAAGCCAACTGGAAATTCTTCAATGCGTTAGCTGTATCCTGTTGGGCTGCCATAAAGCACATGCCCTTCACAAAATAAGCCCTCGGATTGTACGGCGAAAGGCCCAAAGCCTTGTCGACATAACCGAAGGCAAGATTGTAGTTCTGTTGAAGCAGGTTCAACTCGGCTAACTTCACCAAAGGACGGGCATCCAACGAATTGACTTCCGCCGCACGATTGAGTGTGGAAGCGATATTGTCCTGGTCGCCCAACGTGTAATACACATCGGCGAGCAAGAGGTAGGTCTCCACGTTGTTGGGGTCAAGTTGCAACGCCTTGTTGATGTCGACCATAGCCTGACCGATTTGCTCGTTCGCAAAATAGGCTTTGGCTCGGCTCACATAAAGGTGTGCATCGGTGCTATCCATGGCGATGGAGTCAGTCAGCAGCTGAATGGCTTCAGTGACCGACTTGGGAGCCGTGGGTGCTTGAGGTTTATCGTTCGTTTCAGGTTTCGGCGTGTTATTGCAGGCAAACAGTGCAAGCAGCAGGCCGAGGAATAGGATGGATTTGTTTTTCATAGAATTTACTATTGATCTCTAAGTGTCATTGGCCGTCAGCTTTCAGCAATCAGCATTCAGCTGGCAGAAACCAAGCTGATAGCTGACTGCTGATGGCTGATGGCTAAAAATCATTCATCACTCTTCTCCAACGCCTCAAAAATCTTGGCAGCGAGTTCGTCGGCGAGTTCGGGGTTGTCTTCGATGAGTTTCTTGACCGAGTCGCGGCCTTGGGCAAGCTTGGAGTCGCCGTAGCTGAACCACGAGCCGCTCTTCTTGATGATGCCCATCTCCACACCGAGGTCGACGATTTCGCCCGAGCGTGAAATACCCTCGCCATAGAGGATGTCGAATTCGGCCTTGCGGAACGGCGGAGCCACCTTGTTCTTGACGACCTTCACCTTGACGCGGCTACCCAACACGTTCTCACCGTCTTTAATCTGGCTGATCTTGCGGATGTCAATACGCACGGAGCTGTAGAACTTCAAGGCGTTACCACCCGTGGTGGTCTCGGGGTTGCCGAACATCACGCCGATCTTCTCACGCAGCTGGTTGATGAAGATGCAGACGCAGCCCGTCTTGTTGATAGTGGCGGTGAGTTTACGCATGGCCTGGCTCATCAAGCGGGCTTGGAGGCCCATCTTGCTGTCGCCCATCTCGCCTTCGATTTCGCTCTTGGGTGTCAATGCGGCCACGGAGTCGACGACGATGACGTCGATGGCGCCAGAGCGGATGAGGTTCTCAGCGATTTCGAGGGCTTGTTCACCATAGTCGGGTTGTGAGATGAGGAGGTTCTCGACGTCAACGCCGAGTTTAGCGGCATAGAAGCGGTCGAAAGCATGTTCCGCGTCGATGAAGGCGGCGATGCCACCCTTCTTTTGGGCCTCGGCCACCACATGGAGTGCCAGTGTAGTCTTACCAGAGCTCTCGGGACCGTAGATTTCGATGATACGGCCTTTCGGCAGACCGCCCACGCCGAGGGCGTAGTCCAGGCCGATGGAGCCAGTGGAGATGCTTTCCATCTTCTCGGCCTCGGCGCCAAGGCGCATGATGCTTCCCTTGCCAAAGCTCTTCTCGATGTTACCTAATGTGGCTTCCAAAGCCTTCAGTTTCTCCTGCCTCAGTTTTGCAGCTTCTTCTTGTGTTTTTTCTGTAGTCATGATTGTGGGGGTTTTAGATTGTTGATTGTTTATTTGTTGAACTGTTTAATTGTTGATTTCAAGATTTCTAATTTCAAAATTCTAATTTCAAGATTATTCTGACGCGGGCCCTTCGACAGGCTCAGGGACCGCTTTTCACGCGTTACATTAATAAAGGGACAAAGATAGTAATTTTTGACATGATGGCGTTATTTTGGGTTATTTTTCTTGATAAGACTTGCATATTATGAAAAAGTTGTATTTTTGCGTTGGGAAACATCGGATACAGTACCGTTTGAACCTGCCTCTTTATCGGCATTTGTTGCAGGTTGCGAAGTATTACTGGAAGCCGATTCCTCATTCTGCAATTCGGAAGCAGACCAGATGTTTTCCTTATTTCTTCCATACCTTTTCGACAAAACGCCAGCACTATTGACATTCCAATAGGTGTCGTCTTTTGAGAGTTGCACCCATAATGTGTTGTTATGCTCATCGGCAAGTTGAACCAAGTAGGTTTGGTTTTCTCCTTTAACTTCATTCTTATACGCATTACCCTTTTTAATGGTATTATAGTTTCGCGCAACGTAAGCCACAAAAGCGACAACGGTTTTAAAACCAGCTTTTCTAATTTGGTCGCCGTGACGGATTTCGATGTGCATCAACCCATTGTTTCTGTCACCTATCGACATGCGGATGGGCGCAGGTGTCAGGTTTTGCTCCACTGTTATATGTCCAAAGTCAATGCCTCCATCGGGGGCTTCTACAAACGGCAGTCCGTTTTGATCTAAAATAGTTGAAATGCAGTATTCCATCGTGTTACAGATTTGATGCTGCAAAGTAACGGAGTTTGTCAAGAAAAAGCCGTTGATTAAACGTTTGTAGTCGACAGTAGTCGTTTGTTGTCGTTTGTTGTCGGGTATATTTTTGATTTACAGAGTTTTATTTTTAAAGAACAAAATCCATCAACTTTTGGATTTTTTGTCGTCTTTCGTTACAATCAGGACAAATGTCACCACAACAACAAAAATCAGCAAATCTCCAAATCCATTTAGCGTGAAGAACATAGCGATACTCCTTTCTATTTTTGAAGCACTTATATTGAATTACGCTGCAAAAATAGGAGTCACCTGTTTCAAATCACGGTACAGGTTCAAAGTTCTTTCATTTTGATTGATATTTTTCAACCAGCATCAAACTTGAATAACCTCCTCACCAACTCATCCACCCCCTCCACCGCCTTAGCCTTAATATGCTGGAATCCAGCAGGCAGACCGACCTTCAGGTCCTTCGGGTCAATCAGGATTTTGGGTATCTCACTCGGGGCATAATCGACCAATCCGGCCGCTGGATACACCACCAACGAAGTGCCGATGACCACGAAGATGTCAGCTTGTTGCACCCAATACTCTGCCAAATCCATCCCATCGACATACTCGCCGAACCAAACAATGTAAGGCCGCAGTTGCGAGCCATCGGCGGCTTTGTCACCTAACCGAATGGGGACTTCAAGCGGATAGTCCTTAATACAATTGGGGTCGAGGCGGTTGCGCGATGAGGTCACCTTGCACAATTCGCCGTGAAGATGCAGCACCTTGCTACTGCCTGCCCTTTCGTGAAGGTTGTCCACATTCTGGGTGATAATGAACACATCATATCGTTTCTCCAAGTCGGCCAAAACACGATGGGCATGGTTCGGTTCCACCTCCAACAGGTTTTTCCGACGGGCATTGTAGAAATCGAGCACTGCCTGAGGGTCTTCCTCAAAGCCCTCAACGCTGGCCAACTTCATGGCATCATATTTTCCCCACATGCCATTGGCATCACGAAAGGTAGGGATTCCGCTCTCGGCGCTGATGCCTGCGCCAGTGAAGACTACAAGTTTTTGTCGCATAATACAATTCTTTTTCTGCAAAGCTACAACTTATTTTCTGAATCTACAAACAAGCATATCTTATTTGCCCGTATTAGTCAGTTTAAACCATGCTTCAGCAGGTTCTTCAAAGCCTCGGTTTCCGTTGATAAACTCAGATTGGTTAGTTTTTTAGTCCACTTTTGTACAATATATATGCTGTTATGAAGCCACAATTCAACAACTTAAACTATTTTAAAACAATCATTCTTCCATCAATGTATTTTCCGTCGGCGTCTGTTATTTGTACATATACTTCAACAGCATCTTCTTTTTTGCATTTATTACCATCTTTGTCTAAAAAGAGTTCCTCGACAATCAATGTTTTTTCTTCTGATTTGCCCATAATCGTCAGATGCCCTTATTCCACTAATTACCTAATCCAATACAATCAAAGTCGGATCATCTAAGATACTGAGATTCTCACCATCTTCTCTGTCTGCCATCGAGTGCAGATATTCGGCAAAAAGCTCCTCCAACTTTCGAGCCTGCTCCTCAGAAAGCAAAGCACCGCTATGTCCTTTTGTCCACTCGAAATCAGGAATGGCCTCCTGCAACTGCGCCGTGGTGACGATGGGCATGGTTTCAGGATTGACAATGAAGTTGGGTTGCATGTCCATATAGTAGATTTGACGGCTATTGCGGAGTCGGTTCCAGTCACGGTCAGTGTAGGGTTCTGAAATGAAAATCCCACTCATAACGATACCGGTATTCCCATCACCGACGCGCACCATGAAAAAGCGGTCGCCTTTGTGAGCCTTCTCCCATTCATATACGCTCCAGTTGAAATCCCAATCGTCGATGTGTGCAATACTATCGATGTGGTTGTGAATAGTGATACTCGAAATTGCAGGATTCCACATGAGTATGAAAGTCCGCTGAGCGGAGTTGTAGCCATCCCCTGGATAGCCATACATGATGTCAGATTTATTGTTTTCCATGTCTTTAGTCTTTTAGTTGCTATTCCTTGTTTCTTAGTATTTTAATCACCAGATGCACCTGTTGTTCTGGATGCGCCCGCTCGTCGATTTGGCTGATGCGGCATTCGAAGATGTTGGTGTAGTCCATGTCCAGTAACAGGGCGATGGTGTTGTTTTGTGAACGTGGAATGTAGCCGAGGCATACTTGTTCGTCGTTCTCTTGGTCGTTGTAGCAGACCATCACCGCGTTGGGGTCGTAGCGGTTGTCGGCCTCGCGCACCAGTTCCACTTTCGTCCCGACCTTCAGCTTGTCCCAAACCTCGTCGGCTTCGTGATACATTCTTCCCGCCAGATGGCAGTCCATGAAATACTTCTTTTTTGCTTCCATAATTGTGTTGTTTTTTAGGGTTTAACATCGAATTACGAGGCAAAAATAGAAGCCACTTGTCCCAAATCACGGTACAGGTTCAAAGTTTTTTCGTTTTTTACACGAATTTCCATAAATTGGACACAAATTTTTCAAAAATCACAATTAATGACAATTCGTGATATATTTCTGATAATTCGTGTTTTATATAACTTTTTCTTTGTTAATTCATGTTTGATACATCCTCGCGGAATCCTCATGCCACTGCCGCATTTCATCAGCCAACCATTGCGGTTCAAGCACTTTCAGCCAAGCACCTCGCGAAAGCAACTGTCCCTTGAAGTCGGTGGTGGGTCGCAAATTGAGTTCAAAGTCGGCAAAGTCTTGCTGCTCATCGCATTGGAGTTCCTTTTGCGTGTGGTGCAAAGGCAAGTCGCGCAAATAATACCGTTCCATGCCAAAGGCACGAAGCACAACGCGCACAGGCTGGCTCCCATCGCCGATGACCACGCCATAGCACTCGCCGAAGAATTCCGTCGCATCAAAGTCGGGATCCATCTTGAAGGTTTCATCGATAGCGGTGATGTCTTCCATGCGGTCGAACGAGAACATAGCAAAGCCGCCATCGTCGAAACGGCCCAACAGATACCACCGTTGCCGGAACAGCTTGATGCAATACGGCGACAAGTTGAACGTCCTCGACTCCTTGGCTTGGTAACGCCGATACCGAACCGTGACTTTCTTGCCTTCATTCATGGCGCGAAGCACCCGCTCCAGCAGCTCGCCGTTGGATGGGATGTTTTCGAGCACGATGCGGCGTTGCAAGCCCATGCTCTCACTGATGAGGTTGTTCACCGTCAACGTGGAGAGCATCCAATTCTGCACCGAGTCCTCGTGCAACACTTCCTCGTTGCCTATGAAATAACGGTAACCATCCTTGCGGTCGCAGTCGATGTAGATGCCGAAGATGTCCTCGATGGCGTCCTTGTGGCGGTTGAAGGTGGTGCGACTCAACGGGATGCCTTCGCTCATCTCCGTCCGCAGCCATCTCTCGTTGATGTCGGCAAACGAAATCCGCTTGGCGCTGTGGATGGTGTTCACCAACCAGATGTATTCCTTGAATAATGTGGGGGTTCTCATATAAAACCGTTTGATGAGAAGGTTTGCTTTATTGTTGTGAGAACATCTTTTACTCTGCTTCCTCGGACAAGGACTTCAGGTGCTCGTAATAGCCCCCCAAACCGGCATCGGACTTGACGGCTTTCCCGCCTTGCTCGTATAATGCGATGAATTCGTCCTCATCAGCAAATTCCACTAAAAGATTCAAAGCCTGCGCACCAATGGCATCGTTCTTATGTGCCTGATAGACTTCACGGCAGCGAGTTGCCATCTTATTGGCCAACTCCTCACTTGTTTTCACTATCCCAATCGAGTCGCCGGCCTCCTCCAAAGCGCTAATCGTTTCCACATCACCTAAATAGGTATTCATCGCCCACTGCTGAAAATCCTGGATTTCTTGCGAGAGAGGGCTGCCTGTTATTTTCGAATTACCCTCAGCAATGTCAACCCTGATTTCCTTGGCATCCGGTATGAGCGGAATAGGGTCATAACCCATGGATTCTTCTACATAGCAAACCTCTCCCGAAGGCAGTGGCCCTCTAAGGATGCTGACACCCGTCTCGGGGTCGATTTCGCATTTCAAGACAAAATTCCCGTTGGATACAGCAGCGACGTCCAACAAGTCTCCCGACATATCCACTAAGCGCACGGAATCCACCGGGTCCGTCAAGGTTCCGCTGATGGTACACACATTGTCATTGTTTTCATTGCAGGCGCACAGCACTGCCAAAGCCATAAGAGCAAAAAGGATACGTTTCATAGCATAATTATTTTAATGTGAGAGGCAAAAATACAACTATTTTTGATTTGGGAATGAACTTATTGCAGAATTTAGGAATTCAGCTCAAAGAGTCCTGAAAGGACGCCCCTAATTCATCTGAGGTTTCAACCTCCGCAAAAGCAACGGTAGAGCCCTACCCCATCGGAGGTTTCAACCTCCGCCCTCTCCCAAGCATCGCATCACACATAGTCCCGAAGGGACGACCCTATCACATCGGAGGTTTCAACCTCCGCAACAAAAAGCGACAGTACCTCAGAGGTTTCAACCTCCGTATAAACCAGCCTCAAATCCTCTTCTTCCCCCAGTCTGCCTTCCAGATGTAGACCAACGAAATCAGACCAATGGAGATGTTGTAGACCCACTCGGCAGTCCAAACACCGGCAATGGTGGAGGTCTTCGACATCAGGAAGACATAGATGATGTAGATGATGAGGATGCCAAACTCCAAAGCCATGGCAGCCGTGGTGTTGCCCGTACCCGAAACGGCCTCAAAGAAGGTCATGGAGAAAGCACCCAGCAGCGTGGCGACACATATCACATAGACCGAAGGAATGGCGGCCTGCGCCAAAGCGAGGTCATCCGTGTAAATCTGAAGGACGAGTTGCGGGATAGTCGCCACTACTGCAACTAAAACCACACCACACAAAAAGCTGTTTTTCACCACTTTCCAGATGGTCGACATCACTTCGTTGCTCTTGCCCTCACCGATGATGCGGCTCGTCAAGGTGTTGGCGGTCGAGGCGAAGGCGATGCCTGGGATGATGAGGATCATATAGGTGCTGCGGACCACCGACGAGACCCCAATGGCCGTCTCGCCCATCTTCTCGATCATAACGAAGAAGATGAACCAAGCGCCGAACGAGAACAAACGCTGAATCATGCTCGGGAAGGCCACCTTGAGGATGTCGCCCATCAAGGCGGGCTGCCACTTGTGCCAACGGAACATGCCGTACTCCTCATGCGGTATCTTGATGTAGGTGTAAATCCAGAAGAAGAAAAACGCCGTGATTTCAGCCAACAACGAAGCCAACGCCGCACCGCCGATGCCCATTTCGGGCAAGCCCACATTACCGAAGATCAAAGCCCAGTCAAAGAAGATGTTGACCACCGCCATAATGATGGTCGAAAAGGTGATGACCTTGGTGCTGCTGATGCCGACATAGAAGGAGCGGAACAGGAAGTTGAACACCACGAACATGATGCCGAACTGCCTGAATTTCAAGTATTCGTTGGCCGCTACATAGATGTTTTCTGACTCGATGATGACATGCAACAGCCTATGGCTGAAGAAGAACAAGATACTGAACAGCAAGATGCCCAAGCCCAACACAAACGCTGCCCCATGCTGAAACACCACGCCGATTTTGCTGAAGTTGCCCTCGCCGTAACGTCGCGCGATGAAGATCTGTATGCCCACGGCAAAACCCATCGCCAAAGTGGTGAAGACGAAGTAAAACAAGCCTGCCATCATGGAGGCACTCAACTCGATGGTGCCGAGGTGACCCAAGAAAGCAGTGTCGGTAAAGGTGATGATGGTCTGCGCCAGGTTACCCAACATGATGGGGTAAGCGATGCGCCAAATCTCTCGGTTGGATATGGAGGTTTTCAGCATGCTGTATAACAATAAATTGCATTAAAAAATTTCTATTCTACAATAAAGCGTTTTGTCCCGCTCTTCCCGTCAGAATTTACCCTAAGATAATGTATACCACCTGGCAACGAAGGAAGACAAATCTCGGTCAAGCCCTGCTCCCATTGACCGCTTTGCATAAGCTGGCCCATTTCGTTGAAAATTTCATAACTCCCAGAAACCATTTGTAAACCACTGAAATACAACAAATCCTTGGTAGGATTGGGATACATTTCAAACGATAGGCCTTCCTTGTTTTCCGACAGACCATCGGGGTCAATGGGCATGAGATACGCCGACAAATCGAGTTTATGGAACTTGGCGGCGAGGCTAACGCCGAATTGCGAGATGTATTCGTTCGTCAAATAAAAATGATATGCACCACGATGCGCAATGGCCTCCACCTGATGAAAAGACAGGTTCAGACTTATTTTTCGCTTGTTTCCAGAAAAGAAATCTGTACCATGATAATCATAAAGCAATACGACAAACGGCTGCATGATAGTACTGTATCCGCAAAGCACTATCTGTTGGTTTTCAGGGATATAACAAGCCGATGTCACCAAACCATTGACGGCGAACTCGCTTTTGCGTTGGGCAACGTGAGTGCCAGGTGTTTTAGGCAACGCATACAAGGCTGTATGCTGCGTGGTCCATTGCTTGGTAAAGAGATAGATGCTATCGCCGACGACAATGAAGGCCTCGCAATCAAAATCGGTAGTGTTGTCAGGACAAGATAAGAAATCCACCTGGTCGACATAAGAAAACCACAACGTGTCGATGATGGGATTGTCGGACTGCAATGATGATTTCAAGATGCGCAAAAAATGGAGGTCCGTTCTATTACCAAAGCTGTTGTTTCCCGTATCACCGAGATAGACGTAAAGACTGTCGTGGTCACAGTCCTCCACATCTTGAAAAGGGATGCCCGAGAAGTACAATTGTTCGATGATGTGACCATCGGTGCTATCAATTTGGAAAAGGCTTTGGTCGTCATGGTCATTGTGGGTAAACAACATCTCGTCAAAAAACATCAGTCCCGAACTGCCATTCAGTAAAGTAGGTAAAGCAGTTGAAAAATAAGGTGTTACAATAGTATAAGGATATGTACAACTGCCATCGTTAACCGTAGCATTAGGTTCATAGTTAATGGCTCGCGGGTCGGTACAACCACATTCTTGGGCATAAGCCCTTATCAGGCTGAAACATAGCACAAAGCACACAAACAACTTTTTTATCAAATAGCTCATCTACAGCACTTTACGTTATTTCCAGATACTATTTTGAGCGAAGTAAAGCGTATGCCTTTCCCAAATGCTCCGTAATGTCGGAAGCTATCAAAGCCTCCTGCCCTATCTCGTCGGCGGCGAGGTCGCCCGCGAGGCCGTGGAGATAGACGCCCAAAACGGCAGCTTCCTCGGGCGAATAGCGTTGCGCCAAAAGCGAAAGGATGATGCCCGTCAGCACATCGCCGCTGCCCGCTGTAGCCATACCAGGGTTGCCCGTGGTGTTGAAGAAGATGGTGCCATTGGGCATCGCGACGGTGGTATGCGCACCCTTCACGATGACGACAAGGTTGTATTTGGTGGCCAGTTCCCTTTGTTTCTCAAGACGCTCGAACGAAGTCGAGGCCTTACCCACCAAGCGTTCAAACTCCTTGGGATGCGGGGTCAGTATCGTTTTTGCAGGCAGGAACGGCAGCCAAGTGGGGTTGTCGGAGAGGATGTTCAAGGCATCGGCATCCATGACTAAAGGCACTTGCACCTCTTGGATGAGACGTTTTAAGGCGCAGACGGTGTCATCGGCCTTGCCCAAGCCAGGACCTACACCCACAGCGGTAAAAGCATCCAATTTGCCAAATATCGAGAAGCAAGTTTCTGATTCGTCGCCATCAATCATAGCTTCGGGGATAGCGGTCTGCATGGGCAGCTGCGCCACCTTAGGCAGATGAACACTCAGCAGACCGACACCCGTGCGCACGCAGGCTTTTGCGCCTAATAAAGCCGCGCCCGTCTTGCCTTCGGAGCCGGCAATCAGCAGGGCGTGACCGTATGTGCCTTTGTGGGAGTATTTCGTGCGGTTGTGCAAAATCGGCTTCACCATCGCCTTGACGGTCAGCAGGTTATTGGTCTCCACCTCTTCCAGATAGCGCGGATGTAGGCCGATGTCCAAGACCTCGAAGCGGCCCACATACGGGTCGTTTTCGGGCAGCAGGAAAGCCAACTTGGGATTTTGGAAGGTAAGCGTATAGTCGGCCTTGAAGACGAAACCCAAGGCGCTGGGCTCGTCGGCGAAAAGGCCCGAAGGGATGTCGATAGCCACGCGGATGGCCTTGCTCTGGTTGAGGTAGGCGATCAAGTCGGCGGTCATGCCCTGCGGCGGACGGTTGAGGCCCGAGCCGAAGATGGCGTCGACCACCACATCGTTGGCATCGACTTTCGGGAAGTCGTCCTCAGTGAGGATGTCGAACATCGGCACCTTGGTCTCGTTCACGAGGCGATAGTAGTTCACCTCACAGTCGTGGCTCATGCGGTCGCTGTAGCGTACCATAAACACCTGTGGGACAATCTCTTGCTCGTTTAGCAGACGGGCCACCACGAGACCGTCGCCGCCGTTGTTGCCCATGCCGCAGAAGATCTTGATGGTCTTCTCGCGCGGCGTGCGGCGGTAGAGCCATTCAAAAACCTTGGTGGCGGCGCGTTCCATCAAGTCAACGGACTCGATAGGTTCGTTTTCTATCGTGTAGCGGTCGGCTTCTCTTATTTGTTCTACTGATAGGATTTTCATTATCTACCCTCCACTTTCCAAACAAAACCACAATGCTTGCATTTGCAGACAATATCACGACTGCCGATAAGGCCAGCCAGGATACCATTATCACCCAGAAACATAGAGCCAATGAGTCCGTTTCTCCAATCGAATCCACGTCTGCCTGTTACAATTCTTTTACTTCCACATTTTGGACAATACATAACGCTTCCTTATTTGTCACCTGCAAAGTTACAAAATACTATTCAATGATGACACTTTTTTCTCTTATAAATCCATTTTTTGGGAAATTGTGATTATCTTTGCAGCGTAAAACAGATTAAAGGAGAAGAGATTATGGCAACGGCGATTAAGGCGATACCGACGCTTTACGGGGATGCTGCCCGTCGCTTCCGCGACATGGCAGACGAGGCAGAGCGTGAATTTGACGAGCGTCCCAAGCGCGACATTACTAAGGATCCGAGTTACATTGCGATGTGTAGGATTTTGGAAAGGTCCAATCTCAGTTTGTGAGTTATGGCGTTTCTTGATGAAAATTGTACTCTTGATGTACTTACCGCTGACATTCTCAAAGAATGCCAGCCTTTTGAGTGTGGCGACAAGGATATGGATGAGTTCTTCTCGAAGGACGATTTGCGTTACACCTATTATCGTATGGGAAAGTCGTATTGCTTTCGGATGAATGAAGACAAAACGTCTATTGTCGCTTGTTTTACTGTTTCAAACGACAGCATTCGCATCTATGACTTGCCAAGTGCGCGCCGTCAGGCAATGTGGAGAATCACAAAGCGAGAGAAGATGCTGACACGCTATCCTGGTGTCTTAATAGGCAGATTGGCCGTGGCATCCAAATATTCTGGAATGGGGATTGGTTCTGAAGTATTGGAGTTTGTTCGAATGTGGTTCCTCAATGACGCAAACAAGACTGGATGTCGGTTCGCTATTGTTGATGCAAAAAACAGGAAGGATGTCCTAGGTTTCTATGAAAAGAATGGTTTTGTGTTTCTCTTCCCCAATGAGAAAGACGAGGATTTGTACACCAAACCGCCAAAAGACGAACAGGAAAAGGCAGAACGCCTAAGCCATCCTCGCAAACTGCGCACAAGGCTTATGTTCCGCGACTTGCTGAATGAATGATTTTATTTTCGATTTTTTCAAGATTTCTTGCGAAGCAATCCCATCAGAGTCTCTTCCAACTTCACTTTCCCCTCAAACAATATCCCCGTAATTCCCAAAGCATTCGCCGCCGCCACATTATTCGGGTTGTCATCAATAAACACTGTTTCCTCGGCATTGATGCCGAAGCGTTGCAAGGCCAGTTGGAAAATCCTCGTGTCGGGCTTCATCACCCGCTCGATGCCCGAAATCACCATGTCTTCCATGAGGTTGAGGACAGGATAGACCGGCCGCACCAAGGCGAAGGTCTCCTCCGACCAATTGGACAGTCCGAACACTCGGAACCCTTTGGCTTTCAGTTCCTTGACATACTCCTCCATGCCAGGAATCTGTCCGCCCATCATCTTCATGAACTCGCCGTAGTACAGCTCGATTTCCTTTTTCCACTCGGGATGCTCGGCGATGAGTTCCGCAACACCTTCCGCAATGGGTTTGCCGTTGTCGTGCTGGGCGTTCCACTCGTAGGTGCAGATGTGGGTGAGGAACCATTCGGCCTTGTCCACATCGCCGAAATAAGGGTCATAGAGGTAATGCGGGTTCCAGTCGAGGAGCACGCCGCCGTAGTCGAAGATGAGGTTTTTAATCATAGTTGAAGTAAGGCAATAAGAATTGTGAACACAAACTGAAGCACCATAACTACAAGAGCCCAATCTGTTTTTTTCTTATGCTTTCGCCGTTTCTTACCATTACATACTTTGTTCGAAGAAATCCTTTTACTTTTCTTCTTTTTATCCTTGATAAAACGTGGATTTGAATTGTTGAATACTTGAATGTTTATTACCATAATACTCTGAATTTGTTTTGGGGGTTAATAATCTACACCCCTTCTTGAAAAGGGGCCTAATCCCCGATTCAGAGTTATGAAAATGACATTCACATAGGAATGGTGAAAGATAGCATGTAATAAGTCTTCCAGATTGATGCCATTGACTTTTATGATAATAGAAATCTATTATCTTAGAAAATAACATCATCATATATTTAGCTTTGGCTAAAGATTCTTCCAATTTCATTTTAATGACAGCTTTTGACTTCTCAACCATTCTCACATTTGGATCCTTTACCACCTCCATCAAATTATTATTATTGACATTTAGATTAGAGACCTCATTTCGTTGACTATTATAATATTGGAATAGAAGGCTATCTCTTTTGATACACGAAGTATAAGTATCCTCTTGCTTATCGTTCAATGTAGAATATAACAAATCTTTCCTGCCACTGAACCGATAATTGAAAAATGAATGTAGGTTTGAATAAGAATAGCCAAAAAGAAAAACTTTCATAGTGATATTTATTTTACTGCAAAAATAAACAATTTTTCTAATAATGAAAGTGTTTTTAGTAATAAAAAAGAAAAAAAAATCTATTTGTTTATAAATCAATAAAATATTGCCGCAATAAAAACAATAAACACATAGTTTCATTGTGAACTACTGAACAAAAATGACGAAAATAATCAAACAGAAACCGTATTTTTGCGCATCAAAACCTGAAAAATATGCCCAACACCATAGACTTCGCTCCGCAAATCGCACAGGAACTCAACTTGGCCGCGCACCATGTGGCCAATGTCATTCGCCTCTTCGACGAAGGCGCCACCATCCCCTTCATCGCCCGCTACCGCAAAGAAATGACAGGCACGATGAATGAAGAGAACGTGGCCGCTGTGCAGAAACGCCTCGAACAACTCGTTGAACTCCAAAAACGTAAGGAAAGCGTCATCGCCTCTATCCGTGAGCAGGAGAAACTCACGCCCGAATTGGAGCAGAAGATACTGAACGCCAAGACTTTGCAGGAAGTCGAGGATTTGTATCTCCCCTACAAGCCCAAACGCCGCACCCGCGCCGCCATCGCCCGCGAAAAAGGTTTGGAGCCGCTTGCCGCACAAATCATGGCGCAGAACGTGGATATGGTGGACCGCCTTGCCGCACGTTATGTCAATGCTGGCAAGGGTGTCAACGACGTGGAAGAAGCCCTGCAAGGCGCGAAGGACATCATGGCCGAGTGGGTCTCTGAGAACATCAACGGGCGCAACCGCATCCGCAAGATTTTCCATATCCAAGGCGACATCAGCTCTACCGTAGTCAAAGGCAAGGAAGAGGAAGGCAAGACCTACCAGCAGTATTTCGACTTCCGCGAGCCTATCTCACAGGCGCCCTCGCACCGCCTCTTGGCTCTGTTCCGCGCCGAGGAAGAAGGCATGGTGAAACTGAAAATCAAAGTCGATGACGACTTTGTGCTCAATTCTTTGGAGAGCATCTTCCTGAAAAATGACAACGAATCATCGGAACTCGTGCGCGAGGCCATCGCCGACTCTTGGAAACGCCTTTTGGAGCCTTCCATCGAAACAGAAATCCGCAATTATTATAAGGAGAAAGCTGACGAGACCGCCATCCGCGTCTTCGCCGAGAATCTCAAACAACTCCTCTTAGCCGCCCCCATGGGCCAAAAGCGCGTCCTCGCCATCGACCCAGGCTTTAGAACGGGTTGCAAGGTGGTGGTCTTGAGCGAAACAGGTGCCTTGCTCCACAACGAGACCATTTATCCCCACCCGCCCAAGTCGGACACGGTGGGTGCCATGCGCAAAATCAAGAGCCTCGTGGATGCCTACCGCATCAAAGTCATCGCCATCGGCAACGGCACGGCGGGACGCGAGACCGAGGACTTCATCCGCAGCATCAAGTTCGACCGCGACCTGATGGCCGTGATGGTGAGCGAGAGCGGCGCATCGGTGTACAGCGCCTCCAAAATCGCCCGTGACGAGTTTCCTGACTATGACATCACCGTGCGCGGCGCGGTCAGCATCGGTCGCCGACTGATGGACCCGTTGGCCGAGTTGGTGAAGATAGACCCGAAGAGCATCGGCGTAGGACAATACCAGCACGATGTGGACCAAAAGAAACTCAGCGAGAGCCTTGACCAGACCGTGGAGAGTTGCGTGAACGCCGTCGGCGTGGAACTCAACACCGCCAGCCAGCAATTATTATCTTATGTGAGCGGCGTCGGCCCTGCCTTGGCTTCCAACATCATCACCTACCGCGAGGAAAACGGTGGCTTCAAGAACCGCAAACAACTCAAGGAGGTGCCGCGCCTCGGCGACAAAGCCTTCGAACAATGCGCCGGTTTCCTGCGTATCCATAACGGAGACAACCCTTTGGACCAAAGCGCCGTCCACCCCGAGAGCTACCACATCGTGGAGAAGATGGCCAAGACGCTGAACGTGAAGGTAAAAGACCTCATCGGCAACAAGGAACTCATCGCAAAAATCCACCCAAAGGAGTTTGTGGAAAAAGACTTCGGCTTAGAGACCATCAACGACATCCTCACCGAGTTGGACAAGCCTGGTCGTGACCCGCGCAAGACCTTTGAAGCCTTTGAGTTCGACAAAAACATCCGCACCATCAACGACTTACGTGTCGGCATGACCCTCAACGGCATCATCACTAACATCACGGCTTTCGGTGCCTTTGTCGACATCGGCGTACACCAGGACGGCCTCGTCCACATCAGCCAGATGGCCGACCACTATATCAAAGACCCGAACGAAGTGGTACACTTGAATCAAAAAGTTCGCGTGAAGGTTTTGGAAGTGGATGTGAACAGAAATCGCATCAGTTTGACGATGAAACTCTGACTGCCGCTTGGCATCATTGCGAGGAACGAAGCGATCCTGAAATTAAAGTTTTACGTCTGAATTGCTTCACTTCGTTCGTAATGACGCAAAGCGAGGCAAAAAGCTTCTTCCGTATCAGATTTTTTGTATTTTTGCGCTATTACAAAAAGTACCCCATGAAAAAAACTCTGATATTATTGGTTTTAACAGGTCTCTTCTTCAGCTCAGCCGCCCACCCCATAGACTTGGAAACGGCTCAATTCGTTGCTGCCAAATTCATGGCAACCAACGACTTGCAACTTGTTTCCACTTACCCAACATCCAAGAATATTGCTGCCTTCTACATCTTCAACACCGCAGATGGTTTCGTCATCGTTTCAGCCGACGATTGCGAGACGCCCATCATCGCCTATTCCCATGAAGGCCGCTTCAACCCAAACAATGTCCCCGTACAGATGGAGGACTACCTTCAGGATTTCGTCTCAAGAATGCAATACGGCATCGAAAACCATGTTGAAGCGGATGAACTTACGGCAAGGCAATGGGAATTGGTTAAGGCCACTGGCCGAATCAACGAAAGCAAGTCCACCAAAGCCGTTGCCCCCTTGCTGACCGAGAAATGGCACCAAGGTTGCCTATACAACAGCCTCTGCCCCGCCATGAGCGGCCCCTGCGACCATGCCGAAGTGGGCTGCGTAGCGGTAGCCATGGGACAAATCATGCACTATTGGAAGTACCCAGAAACCGGCTGGGGTTCAAATTCCTATTACCACTTAGGCGATGTGGGCGCAGAACTATCCGCCGATTTCGCTAACACAGTCTACGACTGGGACCACATGCCCGATTCGTTGACCGAGACCTCTACCGAAGCCGAAATAGTGGCGGTGGCAACATTGTTGTTCCATTGTGGTGTTTCGATAGAGATGGCATACAGCACCAACGGTTCATCATCCAATTCAAGTAAGATTCCCAATGCTCTGATGCGGTATTTCGACTACTCAAAACACCTCCACAGGGAAAGCAAATCCGATTTCAGCAACTATGAATGGCTTTCTATGATTAAAAGCGACCTCGACCTACAACGTCCAGTCCAATATTCTGGTTCGGGTAGCGGTGGACATGCTTTCGTTTGCGACGGCTACGACGACAACGACCTGCTGCATTTCAACTGGGGCTGGGGTGGTCCCGGCGATGGGTATTTCGCTTTAGGAAACTTGAATCCTATCGGTTATCAATTCAGCACCAACAACTCTGCCATCTTTGGCATTGTTCCTCTATATGAGCCTTGGCAAGTCACTGCCACAGTCTATCCACCCAACGCAGGCACCATCTTAGGCACTGGCGGATACCACATTGGTGAGTCATGTACACTGACAGCCGTGCCTGCCGAGCAATGCGATTTCTATTGTTGGAAACGGAACGGACAGGTTTTGACCTTTAATCCGACCTATACCATCGAAGAAGTGGATGGCGACATTGACGACCTCGTGGCCAATTTCACCTTGAGTCTGCCGGAACATATCACAGTGAGTCTTTATCCAGAAGCCGACAACCCGAACAGCCCTTCCGTAAGCTTGTCATGGGAATTGCAAGATTCGGACCAATGGACTCTGTTGAAAGAATTCAATGTAGCGGGAGATGGTGTAGGGACCGACGGCGAATACGTTTATACGAGTGGCAGTGCCACGAACAACTCAGTGACATTCCGCCAATACACTATGGATGGGGATTTAGTCGAAGCATTCAGCATCGAGGGATGCGACTACAGTCCAGCGCTGGCCTTTGACGGCAGTTACTTCTACTACCTAGGCCTCAACAACAAACTCCATTGTGTTGATTTGGCCAACAGGACACTCGTCTCAATTCATAGTTTGAGCAACGCATCGAGCCATACCAACTACAGAACTTTATGTGTTTACGACCCACTCAACGACGGCTTTTGGATTCCATCACACCGCTCAACCAACCTTGTCAGGCATTTAACGCTCATCAGCCGTAGCGGCCAATCCATACGAGAAGGCCCAAGTTTATATCCTCTGCTTCCACTGCAAGTAGCTCCTTGGGGTTCGTGCTATCATACGGCCAAAGACGAAACCCGACACTTGTTATTTGCCTACTCCGGGAAGCTTTATGATTATAATATCACCAACGACATCCTTTGCGACCATAGCATTGCCGATTTCCAACACGATTTCAAGGGAGCTTGCATAGGTCAATATGATGGAAAAGAATCCCTGTTTATCGTCTATCAAAACAAGGTTCACATCTACGAAATCAACTGCCATTTGTCTCAAATCGTAGGTTACCGCATCTACCGCTCCAATAGCGAAGGAGATACTGTGATGCTTGCCGATGGAGCAGCTGGCAATTCGTATATTGACCACACATGGGACCAAACTATAGCTGGCATTTACCGTTTCGGCATCAGTGAGGTTTATTTCAACGGTGTCGAATCCGAAATCATCTGGTCCGAGCCCATAGAGAAGACAGACATTGGCATCGATGAAAACCAAGGCCAAGAAATGCCAAAACAAAAAGTCCAAAAGGTGTTTGAAGACGGGAAAATCGTCATCATCAAAAATGGAAAACGCTACACCATAACTGGACAACTTTTGAATTGAGAATCCTTTAACATAAATTTTTATGAAAAGAATTATCCTACTTTACTTCGTTATTTTCGGGCTGTTTCTTTCCTCAATCGCCCGTCCCGTTGACGTGCAAACAGCGCAGTCCATTGCTTCCAAATTCATGGTAACCAACGACTTGCAACTTATTTCCACTTACCAAACAGCCAAGAACGCTGCCGCCTTTTACGTCTTCAACACCTCAAACGGTTTTATCATCGTTTCAGCCGACGACTGCGAGACGCCCATCATCGCCTATTCCCATGAAGGCCGCTTCTACCCGAACAATATCCCCATGCAGATGGAGGACTACCTTCAGGATTTCGTCTCAAGAATACAATACGGCATCGAAAACCATGTTGCAGCGGATGAACTTACGGCAAGACAATGGGAATTGGTTAAGGCCACTGGCCGAATCAACGAAAGCAAGTCCACCAAAGCCGTTGCCCCTTTGCTGACCGAGAAATGGCACCAAGGTTGCCTTTACAACAGCCTCTGCCCTACCATAAACGGTCCCTGCGACCATGCAGAAGTGGGCTGCGTGGCGGTGGCCATGGGACAAATCATGCACTATTGGAACTATCCCACCACAGGCTGGGACTCCCATTCCTATTCCAATGCAGGAGTCACGCTTTCCGCCGACTTTGGCAACACCACCTACGACTGGAACCACATGCCCGACTCGTTGACCGAGGCTTCAAGCGAAGCAGAAATAGAGGCTGTGGCTACACTGCTCTACCACTGCGGCGTTGCGTTAGACATGAACTATAGTGCAAATGGTTCGTCAACAGACTCCAACAAAGTACCCAACGCCCTGAAACGCTATTTCAATTATTCCCGGTATCTCCATCGCGAGAAAAAAGGCAATGACAATGCCGCCTGGCTCGCCCTGTTGAAAAACGACCTCGACTTGCAACGCCCCGTGTTATATTCAGGCAGAGGAAATGGAAGCCACGCCTTCGTCTGCGACGGTTACGATGACAACGACCTGCTCCATTTCAACTGGGGCTGGGGCACCGCTAACGGCTATTTCGCCTTGGGAAACATCAATCCCATTGGCTATGATTTCAGCAGCAACAACTACGCCATCTTCGGCATCGACCCGCACTATGAGCCTTATACGGTTACTGCCACGGCCTACCCACCCATAGGGGGCACCATCGAAGGAACTGGGGAATACCATCTCAGTGAGCTTTGCACACTCACCGCAATCCCAACCGAAAGCAGCCAATTCAATTACTGGAAGAGAGGCGGTGGTGTTGTATCCTACGACAGGACATACTCATTCACTGTCAATGACGATATTGACGACATCGAAGCCTACTTTTCTTTTCATCCCGTAAAAGAAATCACCGCCACTCACGCACCCGACACAAACGATGTGAACAGCCCTTACATCAACCTGTTATGGAGCTTTGACGACAACCACGTCTGGCCTCAATTAAAACAAATCCTAATTGACGATGACCAACTAAGTGTGACCACGGATGGCGAATTCATCTATACCCTCAGCATAAGTTACGACTCCTTATTTCACCCAACTTCCAAGATATGGAAATACACTATGGATGGAGAATTATTAGAGTTTTGCACCTTCAACATTTCCATCCCCAACATTACTTGCGACGGAAACTATCTTTATTTTGCCAATAACAGTATCTACAGCGAGTATCTGTATTGCACCGATTTCAACACCATAATCGACAGCATCAATGTAGGCTTCCGGCCATACCATTGTGCTTACGATGCCGAAAACGACGGTTTTTGGCTGTCAAATTCTTCCTCTAGTAATAGCAACATCGTACTCGTCAACCGTCAAGGGCAAAGGTTATGCGACGGACCGAGCGTTCCAACATTAGATATTGAAGGATTGGGTAGCATCATCGCCGAAGACGGCAATCCTCACTTGCTTGTTTTCAACTCTACCGCTACTAATTTTGTTCGCGATTACGACATTTCAAACCACTGTTTCAACACCAATCTCGCCATCTCATTGAACTTTGGTGGTCGTATCAATGGGGCATGCATTGGGAAATACGACGGCAAGGATGCCCTGTTTGTTGCCCCTTACCAACATTATTCAGATGGCAGCAGCATTCTCATCTTTGAAATCAACAGCCATTTTGCACCGGTCATGCACTATCGCCTTTATCGCTCTGATAGCGAGGGAAACACCATAACGCTTGCCGATGAAGCCTCAGGTACGTCATTCATCGACTCAACATGGAACGACGCCCCTGCAGGCATGTATCGTTTCGGCATCAGCGAGGTGTATTTCAACGACACAGAATCAGAAATCATTTGGTCCGACGCTATCGAGAAGACAGACTTTGGCATCGAAGAAAACGACGGCCAAGAAGTACCAAAACAACAAGTCCAAAAGGTATTTGAAGACGGAAAAATCGTCATCATCAAAAACGGGAAACGCTACTCCGTGACCGGACAACTTTTGAATTAATAACCCATAAGCACCTAATATTAAGTAGATGAGCAGAATTAGTTTACATAAAGGCAGGAAAAATTGGCCGTCAACAGTCAGCCATCAGCAGTCAGCCATAGTGCTACCTAGCTGATAGCTGACGGCTGATTGCTTACAGCTATAAAGATTATAATAATGCATTTTAATACAGTTACTTATGAAAAGAACCTTCCTACTTTACTTCGCCATTTTCGTGCTGTTGCTTTCCTCAACCGCCCGTCCCATTGGCCTGCAAACGGCTCAATCCATTGCCGCCAAATTCATGGCGACGAACGACTTGCAACTTGCAGCTACCTATCAAACGAAAAGCAACACTACCGCCTTCTACATCTTCAACACCGCAGATGGCTTCGTCATTGTTTCAGCCGACGACTGCGAGACGCCCATCGTCGCCTATTCCCATGAAGGCCGCTTCAACCCGAACAATATTCCTGTACAGATGGAGGACTACCTTCAGGATTTCGTGGCAAGGATGCAATACGGCATTGAAAACCATGTTGCAGCGGATGAACTTACGGCAAGGCAATGGGAATTGGTTAAGGCCACTGGCCGAATCAACGAAAGCAAGTCCATCAAAGCTGTGGCACCTTTGCTGACCGAGAAATGGCACCAAGGTTGCCGCTACAACAGCCTATGCCCCACCATGAGTGGTCCCTGCGGCCATGCAGAAGTGGGCTGCGTGGCGGTTGCCATGGGGCAAATCATGCACTATTGGAAGTACCCTGCCATGGGCTGGGGCTCCCATTCCTATTCCAATGCAGGCACCACGCTTTCCGCCAACTTCGGCAACACCACCTACGACTGGGAACACATGCCCGACTCGTTGACCGATGCTTCAACCGAAGCCGAAATCGAGGCTGTGGCCACTTTGCTGTACCATTGCGGCGTTTCGGTGGATATGTATTATACCATCAATGGCTCAGGGGCCAACTCCAACGATGTGCCCAATGCGCTGAGACGCTATTTCAATTATTCAAGGCTTGCCCATAGGGAAAAGCAATCCAATTACAACAATGAAGAGTGGTTGGCGATGGTGAAACACGACCTCGATCTGCAACGTCCGGTGCTCTATTCAGGTAGTGGCGACCAAGGCAGTCACGCTTTCGTTTGCGACGGCTACGACGACAACATCCTGCTGCATTTCAACTGGGGCTGGGGCACCGCTAACGGCTACTTCGCATTGGGCAACCTAAACCCCAACGGATATGCCTTCAACAACAACAATTACGCCATCTTCGACATCATCCCACATTACGATCCATGCCAAGTCGTCGCCACGGCATACCCATCCACAGCGGGTACCATCGAAGGCATTGGCGGGTATCATATCGGTGAGCAATGCACTTTAACTGTCTTTCTCTCTGATGATTACAGGTTTTATTGCTGGAAGAAAAACGGTCAAATCATTTCCAACTTATCTTCAGTCACCTTTGCCGTGGAAGAAGACACCCTCAACATCGAAGCCCATTTCTCTTGCCATCCAGTGAGCGAAATCACAGCAAGCCACTCACCCGACGCAAGCGACCCGAATAGTCCCGAAATAAGTCTCTCATGGAATCACACCGATGGTGATTGGCACCTCTTGAAACAATTTGAAATCAGCGGGGAAACGGGCGGAGTGGCCACTGATGGTGAATACATCTACGTCTCTTACGCGGCATGGAACGACCCGCCTAATATGATTGAAAAATATACCATGGATGGGGACTTGGTGGAAGCATTTGACCTGGAAGGTATTCCCGATGCCTTATGTCTTGTCTACGATGGCAACAGTTTTTATTGCAACAGCTTGAATACCCCAACTAGTCTTACAGTATTATACCAAATCGACATCGACAACAGAACGGTTATCGACAGTACGGCCATAAACTTATTATTTTTCGGAACAATGGCATACGACTCCGAACATGACGGTTTTTGGCTTTGCAATGATTACCAGACCCATCTTTATAACCGCCAAGGACAAAGAATCCAAACCAGCCCATCAGTTTCAGATTACATCTATGGTTCGGGATATTATACCGCCCACGACGAAACGCCACACCTGTTGCTCACACTTGAATCAGGAGTTTACGATTACGACATCAACAACAACGTCATCCTTGGCAACCCTCTATTACCGATGAACGATGGAGACAACTTAGGTTTTGGAGCCTGCACTGCAAAATACGACGACAAGGATGCTTTGATTTTTGCCGTTAACGACACCCTACGCATCTATGAAATCGAGAGCACGCTCGCACAAATCATAGGTTACCGCATCTACCGCGCCGACAGCGAAGGAAACACGGTGATGCTCGCCGACCATGTTGACGGCTCGGATTACATCGACAACACTTGGAATGATGCCTTGGCGGGAATGTACCGATTCGGCATCAGCATGGTCTTCGCCAACGGTGTCGAGTCGGAAACCATCTGGTCCGAGTTCATCGAGAAAACCGACTACGGCATTGGTGAAAGCAATGATGATTCAACGAGTAGCGCTGTCCAGAAAGTGGTTGAAAACGGACAAATCATCATCATTAAGGATGGGAAGCGATATAGTATCATGGGGCAACAGTTGAATTAAACACTTGACTATGACCTGTGATCATGACCATGACTGTTTTCAGCGGACATCAAGTTTTCTTCCATGAATTGAAACAGACTTCATTCAGAAGAAAAAAGTTTCTGCATCGTCGAGATGGTCATGGTCACTGGTCAAAAAAACGTATTTTTGCAGCGTGTTTGCAATAAAACCACGGCAAATCAGTTAATGATACAAACCGATCAACGATGAAAAGACTTAGAATATTTACCCTATTGTTGGCATTCACAATGGCCGCTCCTGCCCTGCTCCACGCCCAAATCGTCAAAGGCGAGGTGTTTTTTGGCGGCAACGCCTGTCAGGTGGATGGCGACGAATGTTATGGCTTTAGGAGATTCGGCGTACATGCCGGTGCCGGGGCCTTAATCCCCATCCTAAAAGTTTCAGATTTTAGCATGGATGTCGGCTTGGAGGTGCTTTTCAACCAAAAAGGCGCTTACAAAGGCGATTCCCTAAGACTGCATCTAGGTTCTTATACTGGCAAATACAATCTAAAGCTCAACTATGCCGAGATTCCGCTGATGTTATATATTACCGATAAGGACCGTTACAGCCTTGGCGTCGGCGTTTCGTACGGACGCATCGTATATCTCGATGAAAAGCACAACGGTGTTTCGACGGGCATCGCCTTGGGCGACGGCAAGTTGCATTGGAAAGAGAACGAAGAGAATCTCCCCGACATAAGCAGAGTGAAAGACATCGACGAGTTGGCAGAAATCGTCTATTCCTCTGGATTCCCAGATACAATCCAAATTTCCTCTGTGGTCGCCAATTCAAACTCATATCGCGCCAACGACTTCAATATCTGCGCCAGTTTGAGAGTACGCATTTGGGAAGGCTTTCATGCCGAGTTGCGTTACCAGTATTCGCTGAGTCCCATCAGAACGAGGATGTTCTATAGAGACGAAAGCCAAAACCTTGACAGCCGAATCCGTACGCAATTCAACAACGCCATCACCTTGCGGCTGGTTTATATCTTCAACGAGCACCGAAGCAAGGCGAATAAGGAATCGTCGAAGGAGAAACAATAGTCTGGAGATTCCCCTATGGGGAATGGAGTAATTGATACATCTATCATGCGGCGGCTTGTGGCGCCTACGGAAAGTAGGTCCTACATGCCGCCGCAGTTATAAATGCGCTCCACTTCCATTCCCGAAGGGAATCCTCCTCAGAGGCCTAGGTAATAATCCTTCAGAAATTCACAGTATTGCGCTGTAAAGCGTTTGTCCGCCTCGCGGATGACAAAGGTCTCTTCACTCACGGCATCACGTTTTCCGAAACCTAGTTCCAAATTGACGCGGTTGGGCTCTCTGCCTGCTATCGGGATGATAGTCATTCGTTTGCGGAGGAAAAGACCCAATTGTTCCGCCGTTTTCAAAAACTCCTGCGACACATCGAAAGGCAGCACCACTGCCAACCGACCGTCAGGCTGCATCAGGCGGCAGACTTCGTGGCAAAGGGTAGCATACGACAAGCCCGCGTCGTTGTGGCGCGCTCGGCTCTTGCGCTCCGAATCGCATTTCGAGAAACGGTTGAAAAACGGTGGGTTGGAGATGATAAGGTCGTACCGTTTATCCGGTTTGAAATCAACGATACTGCAACAATGGGCTTGCAGATGCTCGCGCCACTGCGAGGCCTCAAAGTTAATGCTCGCCTCCTCAATGGAAGCCTTGTCGATATCCACAGCATCCACGTGGGCGACAACCTTTTGCGAAAGCATCAGTGGCAGCAGACCACAACCTGTGCCAATATCCAGCACAATGTCTGTCGGTTTGACCTCGGTCCAGCGTCCCAGCAAAATGGCATCCGTCCCCACCTTCATCGTCGAGCGGTGATGATAGAGGCTGAAATGCTTGAAGTGGAAGGGACGCGCGTCGGTCATTGCAAATACATGTCAATCAAGCCTTCAGGCGCAGTGATGGTGAGGATTTTCTTGTCGCGGTCGACGTTTTGGATTACCTGGTCAAGAATCGGAATGAGGATTTCCTTCTTGCCTTTCATCACCTGCAAGATGGCTTGTGTGGGGTATTCCAGCACCTCGGTGACAGGGCCCAACTCGCCTTTCTCTGTATCGACCACCGTAAAGCCCACAATCTCATGGAAGTAAAATTGCTTGCCGCTGAGTTTGGGCAACATCTCCATGGGTAGATAAACGACCTTTCCGACAAGGTTTTGTGCTTGCTCGATGGTCTTCACATCCTGCACCTGGACAAAGAACTTGTCGCCGTTGGGTGTGATTTTCTCCACGAAAAAGGGTGTCAGCACCTTGTTGATTTCGAGGAAAAAATGCTTCATTTCGAGGTAAGCAGAGGGGTCGTCGGCCTCGATTTTCATGGTCACCTCCCCTTTCAGGCCATGCGTTTTGACGATCTTGCCCAAGTAAAAACAGTCTTCTTTTTTCATACATTCATTGACTCGGGACGCGAGACTTCGGGACTTTTTGACTATGACCAAGAACCATGACTATGACCGCTTGGGATAGGCTGTTAGCTTTCAGCACTGCCTGGTCATAGTCATTGTCACAAGTCATAGTCCCATAGTCTCGCGTCTTTTTTAATTTTGCTGCAAAGATAAAACTTTTTATTTTTGCAACTCATATTTCAACCCATGCACGAGTTTTCGCATTTGTTTTTGGATGTACTGAGAAACAGCGTCTTAATCACCGGTTTGGTGATGATTATGATGCTGATGATCGAGTATGTCAACATCCACTCGCATGGGAAATGGTTCACGAGGCTACGTAAAAACCGTTTTGGACAGGTCGTCTTAGGCGCGGTCTTGGGCATCGTCCCGGGCTGCATGGGCGGCTTTGCCGCCGTGTCGATGTATTCGCACAAGTTGCTGACCTTCGGCGCATTGGTCGCCATGATGATTGCCTCGTCGGGCGACGAAGCCTTTGTCATGCTCGCCATGATACCCAAACAAGCCCTGCTTTTGATGGCGATTCTGTTTGTGGTGGCCTTAGCCGCTGGATGGCTGGTTGACAGGTTTTCCAAAGCAGGGAAAGCGAAAGACGAAGGTTGTGCGGAAGGCTATCAAATCCACGAGGAGGACGAAAAGGAAGAAAGTGATGACAAACCTACCTTACGCAACATGCGCCACGCCAGTGCGGAGCGTATCGCCCTGCTGCTTGGCGTGATTTTGTTCATTGTTGCCTTGGCCTTCGGCACGTTGGAACACGAGCACGAGGAAAGCGTCCACACCCATCTGAACATCTTCAACGAGTATTGGATGAACCTCATCTTTGCCGTCGTGAGTCTCTTTGTGGTGTGGTTCATCGCCACGGCAGGTGAGCATATCATCAAGGAACACCTCTGGGAGCACATCATCCGCAAACATTTCCTGAGCATCTTCATCTGGACTTTCGGTGCCCTGTTTGTCATCCAAGTCGGGCTGCATTACTTTGATATTGAAACCCTTATCAGCAACAACATCCCATGGATGATCCTGTTGGCCGTTTTGGTCGGCATCATTCCCGAGTCGGGACCGCATCTGCTGTTTGTCACCTTGTTTGCCACGGGCACAGTGCCTTTCTCGGTGCTATTAGCCAGCAGCATCTCGCAGGATGGTCACGCCTCTCTGCCGTTGTTGGCCGAAAGCAAACGGAGTTTCCTCAAAGCGAAAATCGTCAATGCCTTGGTGGCGGCAGTCGCTGGATACATTTGTTATTTTGTTGGATTTTAAGATATTACGCCATGAAACCAAAAACCATACGATACACCTTATTCATCCTGCTCATTCTCAGTAGCGCACTGTCATTTGGCCAAAAAAAGTGGGACTTCGACTTTGGCCTTGGTACCACACTTCACACGGGCAACGTCAACACTTGCAACCTCAACCATTACGCCTCGATTATCCGCAACGACAGCCTCTTGGCCTTCGACTTCAAGTATAAGCTCCTCTACAGTTCGCTCATCAACAGGAACAGCACAGGGAACCATTGGGAAGAGACCAATTTCGAGATCAACGGCGGACTCAAGGTGGACTATCTACAATATGGGAAATTCTCGCCGTTTTTGGCTTGCGAAATGCTTATGAACAAATACAAAGGATACGACCTTAAACTAAGCGGACTGATCGGTCTTAAATATAGGATTTACGTAAAACCCTCATTTTGTGATTATTCCATTAGCGCTGCTTTCGTTTACGACTGGACCGACTTCACCGACGAAACCGTTCTTCCCAACAACAACTACCGCATTTCCATCCGTCCCAAAATCAAGCAGAGGCTGAGCGAAAACCTCATGCTGTTGAATCTCACCTTTTTCCAGCCTTCGGTGCTTGATTTTAAAGACATTATCATCAACAACACGACAAAGCTACAGACGAAACTCACGAAAATGCTGTTCCTCGACCTTTCGTTTAGTTACGAATATCGCAGCCTTGTCCCTTCCGAAAAATACAAGAAGCACGACTTCATGACGGAGGTCTCACTGAGAGTGAAGTTTTAATGCTCTGCCGGACATAGATTCCAGCCTTCCCACGAGCCCTCGCAGGATTGACATGTCCAGCAGAATTGGGAACAGTTTTAATGCTCTGTTAGACATAGATTCCAGCCTTCCCACGAGCTCTCGCAGGAATGACATGTCCAGCAGGATGGGAAACAGATTTAATGCTCTGTTGGACATAGATTCCAGCCTCCCCACGAGCCCACGTTGGAATGACATGTCCAGCAGAATTGAGAACAGTTTTTATTGTTTTTTCTTGCATAACAGAAAAAAGCTGTATTTTTGCGGTCGAATTACAAAGGGGTGCCTTCCCTGCCATCCGTCATTGCGGAATGAGTGGCAGGTTGAAAAGGCTGAGAACATACCCTATTACCTGATCCGGATAATGCCGGCGTAGGGATTGGATAGATTCGAGCATTCCCCTTCACATTTTTATTAAACTAAAAGTTCAAAAGATGAAAAGGTTTTATCTTGGAATTGCTGCATTGTTCATTGCAGCTAATTTGAATGCCCAAAACAACGATGTGATTTTCGACACCACAAAGTTTGAGACACTTAACGAGGTGGTAGTCAGCGGCGTGCGCGTACAGAAAAACGCGCCTTTTGCCGTCACCAACATCCAGAAGGACGAGCTTGGTGAATTCTCAAAAACCGGTCAAGAGCTGCCCTTCCTCTTCGCCAAAACACCTGGCATCATCGCTTGGGGCGAGAACGGCATAGGTTCAGGCACCTCTTACATGCGCATTCGTGGTGCCGGCGACTCGCGCATCAACGTGACCCTCGACGGCGTATCGCTCAACTCGCCCGAAGACCAGTGCGTGTTCTGGGCCAACATGAATAGCTACGGCTCACTGCTCAGCTCAGTGCAGATCCAACGCGGCGTGGGTAGCTCCACCAACGGCGACGGCGCCTTCGGTGGCACGGTGTCGCTGACATCGGCCAAGCCTTCCCTTGTACCGAGTGCCGAGATCACTGGCTCATACGGCTCGTTCAACACCCTCAACTTCGGAGCCAAGGCCTCCACGGGCTTGCTGTGGAACCACCTCATCGTCGACGGTGCCTACCACGAGACCCACACCAACGGCTTCATCCACGGCACCAAGGGTCGCAGCGGCAGCTACTACGGTGGCCTGACCTGGATGGGCAAGAACTTCGTCCTCCGATACAAGAACATCGGCAACTTCGAGATGACCGGTCAGGCCTGGAACGGCGTGACGGCAGGTAATAACGACCTCAGCCTCATGGACGGCACCTATGGCGAACATACAGGAATCAAGACCTACGCCGATATGTATAAGGTGGGCCTAGGACAGTTCAACTCTCTCTACGAATACCTTGTCACCGACGATGACGGCAACTTTATCCAAGATGAAAACGGCCATTACATGACCCAACGCTACCAGATGAACAACGGTACTTTTTGGGACCGCACCACCGACAACTTCTGGCAAAACCACAACCTCCTCTCCGCCGCCTGGGAAATCAACGAGCACTGGGCGACCACGGCCACACTGCACTACACCTACGGCTACGGCTATTACGAGGAGTTCCGTCCCAACAACAAACTCTCGAAGTTCGGCATGACCTATTACGACGCTGAAGGCAACCAAGTGAAGAAGACCGACTTTGTCCGCAAGAAAGGACTGCGTCAGAACACCTACGGCCTCGTTTGGTTCACCCGTTACAAGAACGCGAACTGGAACATCATCGGCGGTATCTCGGCGCAGAACTTCAAAGGCAACCACTTCGGCTATGTCACCTACATTGCCAATGAAGGCGTGGCCAACAAATACCTCGCCGACGGCGACTATAAATACTACGACTCCGACGCCTCCAAGTTCGACGGTAGTGCCTTCATCAAGGCGGCCTACACCTTCGCCAACTATTGGACCGTCTTCGGTGACATGCAGTTCCGCTATGTGGACTACAAGACCAACGGCATCAACGACAAGTTCTACGACGACGAGAGCGGCTACTACAACCAGCCTTTAGACATCCATGAGAAATACCCCTTCTTCAATCCCAAGGGCGGCATCTCCTTCGACATGGGCGGCCACCACGCCTACGCATCAGTGGCTTGGAGCCATCGCGAGCCTGAACGCAACAACTTCACCGACAACGGCTCCTACCCTTTCCCAAAGCCTGAGCAACTCCTTGACTATGAATTAGGTTACAACTACAATGGTCGCATCTGGCAGGCTGGCGCCAACCTCTATTATATGGACTACATCGACCAGTTTGTGCAAACAGGTGAAGTGAGCGACATCGGCGAGGCACTGACCACCAACATCAAGAAGTCGTACCGCATAGGCGTTGAGTTGCAGGCTGGTGTAAGCCCCACCAAGTGGTTGACCATCGAGGCCAACGCCGCCTTGAGCCAAAACAAAATCAAGGACTTCGACGAAGTCGTGGAGAATTGGGACGATTGGGAAGGCAACACCGATGCCCAGGGCAACGCCTACGATGGCGACGGCTACGATGTCATCCACTACGACAACTCGACCTTGGCCTTCTCGCCCTCAGTCATCCTGAACGGTTTCATCACCTTCCACCACAAGGGCTTCGAGGCCGTTTGGCACACCAATTACGTCTCACGCATGTATCTCGATAACACCCAAAATCTTGACCGTTCGTTGCCTGCTTTCAGCACCTCCAACATCAGCCTCGGCTATACGCTGAAGCCTAAGAAGGTCGTCAAGGAAGTCGTCTTCAAGGTGAACTTCAACAACATCTTCAACAAGCGTTACGCTGCCAGCGGCTGGGTGTATTCGGCCATCTGCGACAGCTACGGTCACCCGAACGACAACCGCTACTACCAAATCGGTTTCATCCCGATGGCAGGGTTCAATGTCATGGGGAATCTGACGCTAAGGTTCTAAAGCTGAAAGAGATTCCCTTCGGGAATGGAGTAAAGTACTAGAATAATAAGCGGCGGCAAGTAATGTTTACCCGTTGTAAACGCTACAAGCCGCCGCATTTTAGTTGGATGAATTCGCCATTCCCCGCAGGGGAATCTCAATTCCGTTTAATTCCTTTTTGCAATCCGTTTCGCCACGCCGATAGCCCCCGTGGGACAGACAAGTCGGCAGAGATGGCAACCCACACAACGTTTTCCGTCGAGGCGAGGCTGACGCAGGTCTAAATCAAACGTGATAGCCTGATGGCCACCGTCTTGGCAGGAGGTATAGCAGCGGCCGCAGCCGATGCATTGCTCACGGTCGAAGGTAGGATACACGATGGTGTCACGGTCGAGGTCGGTAGGCGTTTCGAAGTTGGGTAGCTCCTCGCCCACCAGGTCCGACAGGTGATCGATACCACGTTCAGCCATATAGTTTTGCAGCCCCAACACAAGGTCATCGATGATACGATAGCCGTACTGCATCACGGCGGTGCACACCTGCACGTTGCTGCAGCCCAGCTGGATGAACTCAAGCGCATCGCGCCAGGTCTCGATGCCACCGATACCGCTCAGCTGGATCGGCTTGCCGATACGGTTATCGTTGATGATGGGGTTTCTCGCTATCTCAACGATTTGGCGCAAGGCGATAGGCTTCACGGCGCGGCCAGAGAGTCCCGAGACAGTCTTTTTTCCCGTGACGGCGCCACGATCACCCATAGTCACACTCTTGATGGTGTTGATGGCCGAGATGGCATCGGCATCGGCAAAGTGAGCGGCCATGGCGGGATGGTTGATTTGGGTGATGTTGGGGGTCATCTTAGGAATGACGGGGATCTTGACACTGCGTTTCACGTATGCCGTGAAGAAGAGCACCAATTCGGCGTTCTGACCCACGTCGCTGCCCCGGCCAGCCAGTCGCATCTGTGGGCAGGAGAAGTTCAGCTCCACGGCGTCAGCACCGGCTTCCTCGGCCATCTTAGCTAGAGTAATCCATTCCATCTCAGTCGTGCCCATAATGGAGGCAATGACGACCTTCGAGGGATAGTTCTGCTTCAGCCTACGCAGAATGTCGAAATCCATCTCCACGGGATTCTCGCTCAGCTGTTCCATGTTGCGGAACGCAAAGAAATCCGACCGACCCAGTTCGTTGACGGCGTCGAAGCGCGGCGACACCTCGCGGATGTCCTCCATGCAGATGGTCTTGTAGAACACGCCCGCCCATCCTGCTTCGAAGGCACGGGCCACCATCTCGTAGTTGGTGCAGATGGCCGACGAGGCGAGGAAGAAAGGATTCTCGCAATGGATGCCGCAGAAGTCGATGGCGAGGCTGGGGAGGGGTTGTCGGGGAATGTTCCCTTTGACGGCGGCGGCCAGCTCCTTGATACGGATAGGCCTATCGTAGTGGATGCAGGCCTCCTCGGCGGCTTGCAGTTCGACATCGCTACACGGGTCGAGCCATAGTCCCGCGACGACTTCGTTACCGAATCTAATAGCACGGATGGCGCACGCCGGGTCTCCGTTTTTACAAGCTTTGCTGCAAGGTGCCTCAGCGCAGAGCAAGCAGCGTGAGGCTTCTTCTTGGATATGCATGGTTTTGTTCATAGTGTTAAGTGTTTTTCGGGACAAAAATAGGAATAATTTGATAAACAACTGTAAAAACAAATTGCAACATCTATGATGCCGTTGGTCATAAGCAATCACCCTTCAGCACGGTAGCACTAAGGCTGACGGCTCTGTTGACCATGTTCAAAAAAAGACAGAAACTGCATTTTCGTTTGTTTTTGAATTTGAATAAGATGTGTCAAGACCTTTCACCCCTCAGGTGAGTGGTTGAAGGTCATGCATCAAGACCTTTTACTACTCAGCTGAGTACATTTTGTCATGTGTCAAGACCTTTTACCACTCAGGTGAGTTCATTTTCTCATGCTTCAACACCCCAAAGGACTCAAAATCGGACAAAACGTCATGCATCAAGACCTTTCACCCCTCAGGTGAGTGGTTATAGGTCATGCACCAAGACCTTTTACTACTCAGGTGAGGGTTTGGGGTGTTGCACCAAGACTTACGGCAGCATCACTTTGAGGATGTAGTCAGCCTTGTCTCTTACATATTGTCGCACTTCTTCCCCCTCAAGGATAGTTATATGTTCAGGCAAGCTTAATACAAATCGTCCAATACCTTCCATACTACACACATCCCCTTCATAATACCAGGCATCTTTGTCTTGGATAATCTCTCTTGCAGTAAGAGGGAAATCTTCAACCATGCGGTTTTTGGCAACCTGGCAGAGCTCGATCCTCTGTACTGGTATCTTTTTGGATTGCTGGAATCCAGGAAAAACGGTGTGCTTCGATACAGCAACCATTACTACGAGACCTTTCGAGAGAAGAGAGATATTCTGCTCAACTTCCTGTGGGTCAGAGCCGGTTGGAAGCCGGCATGGAAAATTTTTGACGATTGAGCAAATAAACTTATATCTTTGCTCTTTGAAACAACGTTGATTTCGAATTGAATTGTCTGCAAAAAGTTATGAATTGCTTGCATTTAACTTGTATCTTTGCTCTTTGAAACAACACTTCAGCCGCTCGGGGTCGCCGTCCATCCGTTGTGAATTGCTTGCATTTAACTTGTATCTTTGCTCTTTGAAACAACCTATTGACATGGTATGGCTTCCCGAAGTGTGTTGTGAATTGCTTGCATTTAACTTGTATCTTTGCTCTTTGAAACAACCAGTAACGCCCGCACAAGGCCATCGCTACTGTTGTGAATTGCTTGCATTTAACTTGTATCTTTGCTCTTTGAAACAACCCTCAACGATTTTCTCTTCCAGCATGGGAGTTGTGAATTGCTTGCATTTAACTTGTATCTTTGCTCTTTGAAACAACAGGTAACGAGGAAGCGACAATGGCGTTGAAGTTGTGAATTGCTTGCATTTAACTTGTATCTTTGCTCTTTGAAACAACTATATATATGATTTGGCAGGTTGACAAAAGTTGTGAATTGCTTGCATTTAACTTGTATCTTTGCTCTTTGAAACAACCGCCAAAACAACGGATGCAAGCCAATGGATGTTGTGAATTGCTTGCATTTAACTTGTATCTTTGCTCTTTGAAACAACTATTATAAATATAGTTCCAAATCGGAAAAAGTTGTGAATTGCTTGCATTTAACTTGTATCTTTGCTCTTTGAAACAACTCATCGACTACGATATTGTCGCAGAAAAGGTTGTGAATTGCTTGCATTTAACTTGTATCTTTGCTCTTTGAAACAACGAAACGACGGAAAAGCCCTTAGAAGCGAAGTTGTGAATTGCTTGCATTTAACTTGTATCTTTGCTCTTTGAAACAACGCAAGGCTGCGGCCACCGCTGCAAGCACAGTTGTGAATTGCTTGCATTTAACTTGTATCTTTGCTCTTTGAAACAACTCGTGACTTCGCGGCGGTCGAGCCTTACATGTTGTGAATTGCTTGCATTTAACTTGTATCTTTGCTCTTTGAAACAACTGGGCGTGGTGTCGCCACGCTTCAAGGGTGTTGTGAATTGCTTGCATTTAACTTGTATCTTTGCTCTTTGAAACAACCGAACTCTACACCGACATCACGGCGGCTTAGTTGTGAATTGCTTGCATTTAACTTGTATCTTTGCTCTTTGAAACAACAGGCTTTAGGGGGATTTCAGACGGTAAAAAGTTGTGAATTGCTTGCATTTAACTTGTATCTTTGCTCTTTGAAACAACGCAGACCTCGGTGGCGTAAACCTCCGTGGCGTTGTGAATTGCTTGCATTTAACTTGTATCTTTGCTCTTTGAAACAACGTCGCCGACGGTCAACTCTCGCACTGCGTGTTGTGAATTGCTTGCATTTAACTTGTATCTTTGCTCTTTGAAACAACGGCAGGGCGGCGGCTTAATGATTGCCGCATGTTGTGAATTGCTTGCATTTAACTTGTATCTTTGCTCTTTGAAACAACGCGACGATGCCCAAAGGTTCGTCGACTGCAGTTGTGAATTGCTTGCATTTAACTTGTATCTTTGCTCTTTGAAACAACAACCAATTCAATGAATACATGTTCAATAAAGTTGTGAATTGCTTGCATTTAACTTGTATCTTTGCTCTTTGAAACAACTCTAATTTATAGATATAGTCATTGATAATAGTTGTGAATTGCTTGCATTTAACTTGTATCTTTGCTCTTTGAAACAACAATGGTCTTTCACGTCCAATATCTCATAAGTTGTGAATTGCTTGCATTTAACTTGTATCTTTGCTCTTTGAAACAACGATTAGAATAAGTCAAAGTATCAAAGACGAGTTGTGAATTGCTTGCATTTAACTTGTATCTTTGCTCTTTGAAACAACTGAGGAGTTGAGAAAATAGACTGAGTTACCGTTGTGAATTGCTTGCATTTAACTTGTATCTTTGCTCTTTGAAACAACTACAAGGTATTAAATAACGGTCACCATATTGTTGTGAATTGCTTGCATTTAACTTGTATCTTTGCTCTTTGAAACAACACGATATGGGTAAAACAAAGAGCCACAACAATTTAGAAGTTGTTTCAGAAAAGAAAAATCCAGCTCATTTGAGTTGGATTTTTCTTTGTTATGACCATTTTTCCCGATTCAAAACAGCTCCAATTGCTGGCAAGGCGTGTCCACCGCCTTAGGCTTACAGTTGCTGAAAATCTCCATTTCGCCAAATTGTTTGTCGGTGATACACAAAATGCCGATGTCGCCAAACTCGGGCATGAACGACTTCACCCGCTTGATATGCACTTCGGCGTTCTCATAGCTCGGACAATGCCGCAGATAAATCGAAAACTGAAACATCGTGAAGCCGTCGGCCATGATGCGCTTGCGAAAAGTGGCGTATGCCTTGCGCTCCTTCTTCGTCTCCGTCGGCAAATCAAAAAGCACCAGCACCCACATAATCCTATATTCACTGAAACGGTCTATCATAATTCCATCATTGGATAAACCACTTTCCGCAATTCACCGCCAAAACACTTAGCTAACGATGCGGTGGTTTGAGAGGATGCCACCATCAAAGGACTGCGGCGACCGTCGATGATGACTTCCTTTACTGGAAGGCCCAACAACTTTCGCTTCAAATCCGTAGTCAGCTCGCCACAATCAACGCCACTACGCAAAATCTCAATCACCAACTCGTCAACGTAAGGCCGATAGGGTTCCATCACGTCATCCGCCAAACAATAGGCATTGTAGCGATTGTGATGATGGATGCCAAAAGTAGGCAACAAGCCACTGGCCACCAATGAGCGGGCTATCACTGCCCTAACGATGGCGTAGCCATAGTTCAACAGGTTGTTGGGGGCCTCACCCTCGCGGTCGCGGACAAACCGTTCCATTTCCGGAAAAACAGACTTCCAGTAATAGGCTGCAGCCCGACCTTCAAGGTTTTCGATGTCGCCACTCTTCACATCGTTGGCCCAGGCCAGCATACAGCCCACCTCTGCCCCACTCAACCGTTTCAACACCGAGGCCTGATTGCGAATCTTGGCCTGGACTGTCTGCTGCCACAGCTGTTTCTTCAACGGCAGAGAAGCCTCAATCTGCCAATGGAAGCGTTCACTCTGCACCGTGTGACCTTCAAGCGGCAGCAACAAACCTGCTGGCATGTGTTTCTCATCGCAGGTGATGACTGCGCAGTTGTTTTGGAGCAAGGCATCCATTGCGCCATTGGTGATGGTGATTTGTCGGTCTTCTAAAACCACCACACCAATATCTTCAATGGGAACAGTCTTCGTCACTTCCTCTTGCGTTTGGGCATCGGTAAGTTTAATGACCAGTTGCGCATTGCGCATGGAGAGATAGGCTGGATTGCCAAAAAAGAGCGTACGTTTAATCATGGTTGCTTTCGTTTGTTCAGTTGTAACCAATTTGTGTACAACTCATAGCTTCTTTCCGTTTAGTTCGATGATGTTACCTAATCTATCCACTTTGATAGGGACACAGATTTCTTTAATTGACGATTTGTCATCAGTAAATTCCACCTTATTTAATTGTGTAAACTCCATCTTATCGACAATTACTTTTGCCACTGAAAATGGAATTGCATACAATCTACTTCCAGTAAAACTAACTAATTTGTAAATTCTTGATTTATCAATTATATAAATTCCTTCCTTCAATTCCTCTGGCTTCGGCAAATACACCAAATCGTTTGGCGAAAGGATGAACAAGAGCTTGGCATCGCGTGTAGCCAATTGCTGTTCTTGCAGATATGCTTCAATGTTGTTGCGCCATTGTGAACCGTATTTCTTTTGGCAGTCAATCATCACATTGAGCGGGATGGTCAGATAGGAACGAACTGTTTCCGTTTCACCTGTTTCCTTGTTTGTCTTTTCCGTTCCGAAAATGGCGAAGAATAGGTTGGTTCCATCAGCGGCTTCGACAAACTTGTCCCCCTTATTCCCTGTCTTTCCTATTGGGAATTTATTTCCTTTTTCAAATCTTCTAACCTTGTAAATTGGATGATGGAATTTTCCATTATTCAATTCGACAATGTTGCGATTCATTTCATCAATCCCATCTGGCGAGAAAGCAATTTCAGGGTTATTATCTTTTGCTTTCAGATGTGCTATTAGTATTTTTCGGATACCAGTATCAGTTATACCTTCAATCTTTTTTATGGCTTTGTCGTATTCTTTTACGCCGGACATATAAGTAACCAAATCGCTTAAAAATCTAGTTGCAAAATAGCGGTCTTTAATTTCTCCTTTTTTGTCTTTTACATCTTGTGTAAAGTAATAAACTTCAATTCTATTGATGTCTATATCCGACCATACATCCTTGTTGTTTTCCACATATTTTTTGATAAATTTAGCGTCCCTGCCTTCATCCAACAATTCACGAACTTTTTGTTTGAACTCTCTGTTTACAATGGCTTGAGGATTTTCCAGTGCATCTTTCAATGAAACTTCTTTCTTAAATCGAAGATTTATTTCTCCCCAAATAGTAGCCTTGTGCATCGACTTGCGAATCGCCCAACTATCGCCTTTCTCTTGCTTTACCATCACTTTCTTGCCAGTCTCGTCATAGTGTTGGTAACTGTTTGTAGTCTTGTTGATGACACGCAAATTCTGCTTGAAACTCACAATGATGTTTTCTAATATTTGCTTGGCATCCGTAGTAAACGAATCCCACGGTTTCAAGAACTCCTTGGCGACTTCCTTTTCCATGCCATCGATGGTCAACTTCTCGAATCGGCGCAACTTGCGTTGCAGTTGGTAACGATTGGCATTGTGCTTCGAGTGTGCAGCTTCATTGTTGAGCAAGTTTACATGGTCGCGTGTGGCACAGGCAATCACGATGGCATCCATAGCGTGGTGACGGTGGTCAATGCGCTTTTTATTGAAGCCTTTTTGCAATTCAAGCGGCATGGCTGGAATTTCGTGGCCTTCCGCGCTAATTGCCGTAAAGCAATCCTTGCCCGTCAGTTCGTTCAAACGGCGGAAACGCGGTAAAACAATGCTATTCCAAACATCATTCATTCCCCAATCCTTTTTCAGACGGTCTGTTATTGAGCCATTACAAGAAATCAGGTTTTTCGAAACAGCTTCCTGTTCGTATTCACCGTTTTCGAGTTCTTCACGTACAATGTTTGAAAGAAGTCCTTTCACCAATTTGCTGATATAGCGGCTGTCGTTAAGTTGCCTTTCGATGAAGCCGTCTGGGATGTCGTCCATCAGCAATTTCTTCATCTTTGTGCGGTTGTTGGAATAGTGTTCCTTCACAAATTTCTCGTATGCCTCAACAGACAAAATTTCAACCACTTTACCTTGGCTCAATTGCACTTTTTCACCATGATGATTTTTGATGAATTCAAAACCAAGTTGACGGTCTTTTAGCCCGTTCACTTCTTTTTCACAAATAACCTTGTTGGTAAACGAATCATCAAAGTAGCGCGATTGTGGAATCACATGCTCGATTTCGTATGCCGAAGTAAACAACTTGGCAAGCGGAATCATTTCACCTGTATAAGGCGAGCGATACTTTTGCTCTAGCCAGCATTTGTACCTTATTATATCTGCTTTTGACGGCTGTGCCGACTTAGATATTTTGCTAACAAAATCGAAATCCTTGTCATCCTTAGTCAGATTGTCAAGCGCATTTTCCTCGTAAATCCGCAGAATGTCTTGCTGACTTGGTGAATATGGGCGAACATTCTCGATTTCAGGGTCATTCATAAACTCCATGAGCATCGCCTTGATACGCAGGTTGGTGTTTTCATTTTGCAGGATGTTTTCTGTCATCCGTTTGCGCTTATCGGCGGGATTTTTCATCTCGCGACTTAGTTCCAAATGGATTTCATCAATTTGCTCCTCCTGCTTCCAGATGTCACGGACGGTACGTAGCGTTTCCGTAACAACCTGTTCCACAATGGGATTGCGCAGCGAATGCTGCTTGAATTCCTTCAAATAGCAGTCGATGTCGTCGGGCTTTTTCCATTTCCCGATTTCCTTAGCCTCTGAATGGCGGTCATAGACAATGTAGCATGCCAACCAAACAGGCAGACCTTTGAAATGGTCAATGTCAGTCAGGTTAATAGCCTTTTCGCGCACTCGGTTTTTGATGTTTTCATCGTATTCGCCCGTCAGCATCTTGTCAATACGTTCTTTTGTCTTGATGTCGATGACATCAGCACTCCAGTACTTGCCCATCCGCATCAAAGGCAGCAACTTCTTGATGGCTTTTTCAGAATACGATCCATAGTCCTTTTTAAATGGCTTTACTTTGGCGAACACTTCCGCAAACAAATCGGGAAGATTGTTCTTTTCGGCGTACTTCTTCAATGCTTTGGCTATTTCCACCTTATCTTCCACAGAATAAAGGATATGCCATAAAGACATTTCTTTTTCGCTGGTGAGGAAACTTGCATCAATGCCGCATTTTAGCAATTCATTAAGCATTGTCGCCCTCGTTTCGTTGCAAGGATATTCCTTGTCCTCCACATAGTTCCAACGATAGGGAAACACTTCTTTGCCCTTTTCCTTTTTGATTTTAAAGTATGAATTGAGTAGTGTGTCCTGTTTGATGGAAGTCCTATCGTTGAGCCAATCGAAAAGTTTCACATAGTCATCTTCGGTTTTCAGGAACTCGTCGGTAACATCCACATCGGTTTGGAGTTTCCCTGCCGAATTGTTTCCGAATAAGTCCAACTGACCGTCACTGACAATTCTTTCCCGTTGGTAGATACGCAAATTTTGCATTAATTGCCAAAGGCGAAACTCTTGGAACAACGGATTCGATTTGGCAATGCACTTTACGGGATGCTCATTGCCATCCTTGTCGAAGTGGCTCTCGTATGGGCAATCGCTGATGAGTGACTTCTTACTCTTCAATGGACGTTGGTAGAACAAGATGTCGTTGATGAATAGATTAATGAAGTCAGGCTTAGCCATGTTTTTGCGGTGCGGTTCATTGTTTGGATATAATTCTTCAAGGCACTTATTATATAAAGCATCGTCCTTTAATTCAGGTATCAAGGCAACCTGTGTTTCGAGAATAAGTCGCAGCTCATCTTTATAGTATTTGCGCTCAACAGTGCGAACCAACTTGCCAATAATCTTTTGGTCCGGCTTTTGAAGCAAGTGGTCATAGATATAGCAACCAACGGTCATGTGGCTGTTATCGATGTCGAACTCCGTTTTCTTCTTTAGCAACGTCCAATCATCCTCTTTTGGAGCGCGAAAAGAGCGTTTGATATTGCCTTCCTTGTCCTTCTTTGGTGTTCCGTCCTTCTCAAGGTCAGTTGTCACGATAAACTCTTTTACTTTTCCCTCCCAATCCAGGGGCATTTTGCTCGTGCGGCGATAGACCATGCCATTCTCCAAATACACATTGTACCAAACATCATCGCCCTTTTTCTCATCAGTAGCTTCAACTCTCACCACTTTTTGAGCGATAAACTCGACCAGTTTGTCTTGCTGTTCATCCTCATCCTCGCCACGCAATTGGTAATAACCACGCTTTTGGTTAAACTGTAATAGAATCCATGCAAGTTCTTCTTTTGTAAGTCTTTGTGTCAGAGCTTTCTTGCGAAGGTAGTAGATGGTCCAGTCGTAAGGTACTTTCTTGCCATCAGCAACGAGCTGAGGCTGGTGCTGGGCAAAATCTGCCAGCATCTCATTGAACGAGTCTTTGAATACAAAGTCAAAATTACCATTTTCATCCTTTTGCCAGGCTAACTTTGGCTCACCATAATCAATGAACTTTCCGTGTTTATCAATCTGCTTAGCAAAGTGTTCAGGCAAAAATCCATTTAGTTTCAAGACACGCAAAAGACGTTGTCTACGTAACAAACATCGTTCATGTAAACGGCGCACACCTCTATATCCAGTTCGTTCCGCAGTTTGCGACACTGAATTGCCAGCATCAAAGTTGCCCAATATGTCAGCCGACATGGGAATAATTCTACTTCCTGCTGCACTAATGCCTGTAGGCTTCAGATACGTTGTCTCGTTTTCGCGAGTTGTTTCTTCCGCATTTACCACAGCCCAACCAATGCTGTTGGTTCCCAAGTCAAGTCCTAGTATTTTCTTCATTGTATCCAAATTTATCGTGTTATCAAAAGCAAAAAATTTTCGTCAAAATTACATTTTTTTCAAAAAACAGTTCCAATATTGAAAAATTATCTATTTTTGCAGCACAAGTTATGCAGCAATTCACAATAAGGATTATTCCGTTGTGAAAACATCAAGTTCGGGGCGATTTCAGTCGCCTCGTCTTTTTTTGCCCAAATCCCATCGCTTTTCATACCTAAATTAATAAGGTTACACGCGCCAAAAATACAACCCTTCTGTTTCAAAACATGAAACACTTACGATTTTTTTCTAATTTTGTCCCCAAAATACAATGGATTATGAGAAACACCGACACTTTCAGACAGTACACGTGGCTTGTCAACACCATACAACGAGCCAAACGAATCAGCCTCGAACGCATCTGTCAACAATGGATCAATAGCGAGTTAAACGATGGGAAACCTTTATCTCGCACCACTTTCTATCGACTTCGACAGTCCATCGGAGATATGTTTGGCATCCATATCGAATGCGATAATTTGAACCAATACTACATCAGCAACCCGGAAACACTTTGTGACAACTCCACTCAGAACTGGATGCTCCGCACCCTTACCGTTAATGGCATCCTATTAGACAGCCTCTCCATCAGAAACCAAATCATACTGGAAGACATACCCGCCGGCCTTGAACACCTCGAAACCATCATCACAGCCCTCAAATGCCACCACACCCTGCAAATGGGCTACAAGAAATTCAACGACTCTGAGCCCTACAGCACACTAATTGAGCCTTATTGCTTGAAACTTTTCCACCAACGCTGGTACCTGCTCGGAAAAAGCGAAAGAAAAGGCTACAAATTGGCCATCTATGCCCTCGACCGTATGACGGCATTAACCGAAACAGATGCACCATACGAATTAGCTGCCGATTTCGATGCCGAGACCTTTTTCAAGAATTATTTTGGTGTGTTTATCGGAGAGGAAATCCCTGTCCAACGCATTGTCTTACGAGCCTATTGTAACATGCCCAACCTGCTGCGCACTCTTCCCTTGCATCACTCGCAAAAAGAAGTATGCAAGACCGACACATACACAGATTTTGAATACCATCTCGCCCCAACCTTCGATTTCCGACAAGCCATCCTAAAAGAAGGCAACGAATTGGAAGTGATCGAACCGCTATCCTTAAGGCATAAGATTCATGATGAGTTGGTTGCGGCTTTAAAAAGATACGAGCAATAAAACAACCAAACCTTATTAATATCCTATCCACTCCCTCATCAACAGAGGCTCGTCGGTAGTGATGTAGTCCACGCCCAATTGTAGCATCTCCTGTGCTTTTTCAGGCGTGTTGACAGTCCAAACACCGACAATCATGCCTAAGTCATGCGCCTCCTTCACCCATTCGGGATGGGCATCGAACTTGCTCCAGTGGTAGTCGATGTCGGTAATGCCCTTTTCTTGCAATTGTTTGGGCGAGAGGTCTCCTTCAAGGTAGGCCACATGGACGTCGGGCATCAGCTGCGACAACATCATGCAGGCGTCAAGGTCGAAGGAGATGAAGAAAATGTCATCGTGTAAACCGGCTTTCCCGATGGCTTCGATGATTTGGCCAAGCAAATGATAGCGTTGTTCCTTGCGCTCCAGCGGCTTGATTTCGAAAAACAACTCCGTATGCTTCCCGCGCTGTTCCTGCTCACGAAGCGCCTTGGAACAGGCCTCCAGAAAATCGGTGAGCAACGGCACCGTCTCGCCGCTTTTCAGGGTGAATGCCGACAACTGCCGCAACGTGTCGAAAGGCGTGTTGCAAATGACATGGCCCTGCATGTTAGCTTCATGATAGACGATATCAACGCCGTCCTGCGTGATTTGCACATCGAACTCCGTACCTTCAAAATCATGGTTCACAGCATGCTGCATAGACGAAATGGTGTTTTCGGCAGAGCCTTCAAAGCGATGGAACCCACGATGGGCGACGATGCCCGGCTTGGCTTTGACGGGTTCTTGGGCTTGCTGTGCGGTAAGGCTTATGGGCAACAACAGCAACAGGACGAAGAGTCGGGATAGTGTTTTCATAGGGTTAGACTGTTTTGATTATTATGGATAAAGTCTTTTTACATTGACTATTGACCATGACCGTTTCATGGTAATGAAAGTTCTTGCTTCAAAATCAAGCATGGAACATGTTACGCGATGGAACAGTCATGGTCATAGTCAAAGGTCATAGTCAATTAAGCAATTCCTTTAGCTTGTTGGCAAAACACTTGATGTCGTCCTCGGTGGTGTCGAACGCGCACATCCAACGGACCACGTCGGCGTCTTCATCCCAATCGTAGAAGAAATAATGGTTTTGCAGCTCCTTCCATACCTTGCGAGGCAGCTGAGCAAACACGCCGTTGGCCTGCACGGGATAGACGACCTTCACGCCTGGAATGTCTTTCACCGCCTTGTAGAGCAGCTGTGCCATCTTGTTGGAGTGCTCAGCGTTACGCTTCCAAAGGTCGTTCTCGAAATAGGCGTCGAACTGCGCCGCGATGAAACGCATCTTCGAGCAGAGCTGCATGGCCTGCTTGCGACGGTATTTGAAGTCGGGACAAATGTTAGGGTTCAACAGCACCACCGCCTCCCCCATCATCAGGCCGTTCTTGGTGCCACCAAATGACACAGCATCCACGCCGAGGTCGGTGGTCATCTCCTTGAAGGTGCAACCCAAGGCCACGGCAGCGTTGCCCAGACGGGCACCATCAATGTGGACATACATGTTGTATTCCCTTGCCAATCCCACGATAGCCTTGATTTCATCCAAGGTGTACAAAGTGCCCAACTCGGTAGGCTGCGTGATGCTAATCAGCTTAGGCTGCGAGTGATGCTCAAAGCCAAAGCCATGCAAGCGCGTCTTGATCAGCTCGGGCGTCAGCTTGCCGTCAGGCGTGTCGACCGTCAGCAGGCGACAGCCCACGATGCGCTGAGGCGCACCGCATTCATCGACATTGATATGGGCAGTCTCAGCACAAACCACGGCCTCGTGTGAATTAACCATGGCATCGATGCACAAGGTGTTGCATCCCGTGCCGTTGAAGGCGAAAAACACTCTCGTCTGCTCGCCAAACTGCTCGCGGAACTTTGCTTCCGTGGCAGCACAGTATTCATCATCGCCGTAGGCCAGCGCGTGCTCTTGGTTCACGCGGGCGATGGCTTCCAAAACCTCGGGACAAATGCCCGAATGGTTGTCGCTTCCGAATCCTCGTTTCATAATCAGTTGTTCAGTTGGGAGTTGTTCAGTTGTTCAGTTAGTCAGTTGACACATGTCTTTTTTTTACTATGCCCACTGACCATGACTATGACCATCTCAACAATGCATTAAGTATTCACTTCTGCATATAGCCAACTCCTAAGCCTTGGCAAGAGATTGGATGTCCGATGGAAACAGTCATGGTCATGGTCACAAGTCATAGGCCAATTACACCATCTTCTTAGCTTCTTCCAGTATCATATTGGCAAAGCGTTCGGCCTCGGCCTCGGTCTTACCTTCGCTATAGATGCGGATGATAGGCTCGGTGTTCGACTTGCGCAGATGCACCCAGCCTTCCTCGAAGTCAATCTTCACGCCATCGATGGTGGTCACTTTTTCATTCTTGAACTTCTCGGCAAACTTGGCCAAGATGCCGTCCACATCCGTCGTGGGAGTGAGCTGAATCTTATTCTTCGACATTACATAGAGCGGATAGGTCTGCTTCAGCTCGGAGCACTTCACCTTCTTCTCGGCCAACTGTGTCAGGAACAACGCCGTACCGACGAGAGCATCGCGACCATAGTGCAGCTCGGGATAGATGACGCCGCCGTTACCTTCGCCGCCGATGACGGCACCCACTTCCTTCATCTTCTCCACTACGTTGACCTCGCCCACGGCAGCGGCAAAGTACTGCTGTCCATGCTTTTGGGTCACGTCACGCAAGGCACGCGTCGAAGAGAGGTTGCTCACCGTCGGGCCAGGGGTGTGCTTCAGGATGAAGTCGGCCACCGACACCAAGGTGTATTCCTCACCAAACAGTTCTCCATCTTCCTTGACGAAGACCAGACGGTCGACGTCGGGGTCGACGACCACGCCGAAGTCACAGCCTTGCTCCTTGACGTAGCGGCAGATGTCGGTAAGGTTCTGGGCCAACGGCTCTGGCGTGTGGGCGAACTTGCCCGTAGGCTCGCAGTTGAGTTCCAACACCTCCTTCACGCCGAGGGCACGCAGCATCTTGGGGATGGCGATGCCGCCCGTCGAGTTGACTGCATCCACAGCCACCTTGAAGTTGGCCTTGGCAATCACCTCCTTGTTGACCAAAGGCAGCTGGCACACCATTTCAACGTGTTTGTCCATCCAGCCGTCAACTAATTGATAGCTGCCGATTTCCTCGATCGGGACAAAGTCGAAGTCATCCTTGGCGGCCACGTCGAGCAGCCAGGCACCTTCGGCGGCGGAGATGAACTCGCCCTTCTCGTTGAGGAGCTTCAAGGCGTTCCACTGGGCGGGGTTGTGGCTGGCCGTCAGGATGATGCCGGCGTCGGCTTTCAATCCTGTGACGGCGATTTCGGTAGTAGGAGTAGTGCTCAGCCCGATGTCAAGCACATGGGCACCCATGGCCTGCAAGGTGCCGCAAACCACTTGGTTCACAAGGAAACCCGAAAGTCGGGCATCGCGACCGACGACGACCTTAGGGTGTTTCACACCTTTATTATGTTGCACGAATTTGACGAAAGCGGCGGTGAATTTCACCATGTCGATTGGCGTGAGGTTGTCGCCCGGCTGGCCGCCAATGGTACCACGAATGCCGGAAATGGATTTGATCAGTGTCATATTTATCAGTTGTTAGTTATTCAGTTATTCAGTTGTTCAGTTGTTCAGTTGTTCAGTTGTAACAGGTCGTTGAGCCTGTCGAAACGCCGTCGTCATTAGTCAGCCCTTCGACGAGCTCAGGGACCTTAGTCTTTTACTGGTTCGGAATATTAAAATCCAAATAAATCGGATAATGGTCTGATGCCTTCCAGCGGTGACGCTTGAAATTGAGCGGTGTCACGCCGTCGTTGGCCCAAACATAGTCGATACGCAGCAAAGGCAACTTGCCCGCGTAGGTCGGCTTGATGCCGCGACCCACCTTGGTGAAAGTATCCACAAAGCCCGCCTTTTGCATCTGTCGGTAATTGTAAGAAAGCGGTGGTTCGTTGAAATCGCCACAAACGATGATGGGGCCACTCACGGGCGGCATCCCCTCCAGCACTTGCCTGAGTTCCTCGCTGCGTCTCTGAAAAGCAAGATTGAGCTTGTGCAGCAGGTTCTTGCTTATCGTGTCAAGATTCTGCCGCTCTGTCGTACTTGTGAGTATATCAATCTCGTTGTCAGTAATCTTATAGGAAAGCAGATGCACATTGGCGACATGGAACTGGCCCTTCTCGCCTGCATCCACCGAAACCATCACGCCGTAAGTATTCTCCTGACCGAAGCCAGAATCTTCCGTAACTTTCACTATGGGGTATTTCGAAAAAATGACATTACCGGCATAGTTGCTTTTTTTGTTATAGTAAACATATTGGAAACCAGCTTCTTCCGCAAATATTTCAATACATTTTTGTCGCGTTGTCTTCCGCTTGAAACCTGTGAATTCTTGACAACACAGAATATCTGGAGTTTGTTCACGCACCATATCAATCACTTGATTGGCAAACTGTTCATCATCCGTCTTGCCGTCAACATGGTCAAAATTGTGAACGTTATAGCTCATTATTCGGATGCTATTGCTTCCTTCCACCTTTTTGCCCATGGAATAAGACTTGCTGAAACCAGGGATGGCAACCACCAAAGCCAGCACAGAAATCCATGCCTTTCGCGAGCGCAACGTGAGCAAGAAAAAGAGGATAACCACATTATAGATAAGGATTTCCCAAAAAGCCAAACCGAACACCGTAGTCCAGATGAAATGCTGCGGATTGATATAGGCGTTGCCGACACTCAAAACCATCGCCACCAACCCGATGAAGGCCAATACCGCAAAGATAAAGACCAGAAGCTTTCCGAAAAAACCTCTCTCAACGCGTTCCATCATTTACTGTTTTTAAACAGGAATTCCTTTTCCTCTTTCGTCAGACTGTCGTAACCGTTTTTGGCGACCTTGTCGAGGATGGCATCGATATCACGCTCCTTCTTCGCCTTTTGGTAATTGTAATCCTCATCGGAACGCGGCATCTTGTCATAAACCTCCTCATAACGTGTATATTTCATTTGCGACTTGCGCTTCCACGACTGAAAGATGTCTTTCAATTTCCTGAAGTTCTTGTCAGGTCCGGCAGGATTCTTTCTCCAATAAAGGATAAGCAACAAGCCGAACAACATACCACCAAGATGGGCGAAATGGGCCACATTATCCACACCTTGAAAGCCCAAGATCAGCTCAAGCACGGCATAGCCGATGACAAACCACTTGGCCTTGATGGGGAAAAGAAAATACAAGTAAATCCGCGAATCGGGAAACATCATGCCAAAAGCCAACAGCAAGCCGTAGATGGCACCCGAAGCGCCTACCGTGGTCATCATATTCAAATAAGAGTCCATCGAAATGATGCGACCGCCCATATTGACAGTTTCATATTGTGCCAACGACGTGGCGTACTGGATATACTGCACCAACTCCTGACACAATCCTGCACCTATGCCGCACACCATGTAAAACAACAGGAAACGCTTTGATCCCCAGATGTTTTCGAGCGTGTTACCGAACATCCACAGCGCAAACATGTTGAAAAACAAATGCCCGAAGTTGCCGTGCATGAACATGTAGGTAACCAGTTGGTAAATCCTGAAGTCGCTGGCCTTAAAGAAATGAAGGCCAAGGATGTCGTTAAGGTCAATGTGGAAACGGGTCAATGTGATGTATGCCAAAAACATCAACACATTGATAATCAGCAGGTGCTTGACGATTGTCGGCAGCACCCTAAATCCTGTTGGGCTATACTGTTCGTTCATTTAAAGTATTCCTCCATGTTTAAAATTACATAAATCTTCTTTCCGTCGGGGGCCACCTCTGCCACATTGCAGGCAAACAACTGGTCGACAAGGTTTTGCATCTCCATCTCGGTGAGCTTGGTTTGCGACTTGATGGAGAGTTGTGCCGACATCGTCTTGGCCAGGTTCAACTTCCTGTCAAGTTGCAAGTCGGTACGGTTGAGTTTATAGTTTTCCAAGATTCTTTCCAACAGCACCACGGTATCGCAGCCCGCCGCATCGGCAGGGGTGCCGTTAATCATAAAGGTGGTAGGATTGGCTTGTTCCAACACAAAGCCAAGGTTTTCCAACTCTGGTATCATCTCTTTCAGCAGCGAGGCATCGTTCATGTTGAGCGACAAAGCCTGTGGAAACAACTCCTGCTGCGACACGCCACTGTGATTTTCCATCTCCTTCAGAAACTTCTCGAAAAGCACCCGTGCATGAGCTAAATGCTGGTCGATGACCAACAAGCCCGACTTTACCGTCGTGACGATATACGACTGATTCACTTGCAGATAGTGCACTGTGGAATTTGTCTCTTCCTTGGGCTCAGCAGGCGTTTCTGTCAAGTCGGTTCGCTCGCCATAAAGGATGCGCCAGTCGCCTGGGGTATTGTTTTTCTGGGGTTGGTAAGAGCTTTCCCAATGCGTTTCGCGCGGTGCCGATTCTTTCCTGAACGGATTGAAATTCGGATCGAGCGGAACATTAGGGATGGACAATGGCTGATTCATGCCCATGGCCAAACCGAAATCCTTATTCAAGTCAGCCGACTCATCGAAGTCAATCATCGGCGAGAGGTTGTGCTGGCCAATGGCCTTGCGCACCGCTGCATGAAGGATGGCATACACCAACTTAACATCCAGGAAGTTGACTTCTGTCTTCGTGGGATGGATGTTGATGTCGATGTCCGAGGGGTCCACCTCTATATTAAGAAAATAGCCCGGGAAGCTGTCCTTCGGAATCATCTCCATGTAAGCGTTCTCGAGGGCGTGGTGCAGATAGGCGTGCTTGATAAAGCGCTTGTTCACAAAGAAATACTGCTCGCCACGGGTCTTCTTGGCAAACTCAGGTTTGACGATGTAGCCATCGATACGCACACGCTCAGCCTCTTGCTTGACAGGTAGCAGTCGTTCTTCGTAGCTGGTGCCAAACAAGCCCATAATGCGCTGCTTGAGGTTGCCTGGATAGAGATGATACATTTCCTTGCCGTCACTGGTCAATGTAAAGCCAATTTCGGGATTCATCAGCGTGACGCGAGTAAATTCCTCTACGATGTGCCTCAATTCAGCTTGAGGCGATTTGAGGAAGTTGCGCCGTGCAGGCACGTTGAAAAACAGGTTCTTAACGGTAAAAGTGGTGCCAGGCTGCATAGGCACCAGCGTCTGCTCCTTGACAACCGAGCCCTCGTTGACAATCTTCACCCCCACTTCATCCTCCTTGCGGCGTGTCTTCAGCTCCACCTGCGCTATGGCGGCGATGCTGGCCAAGGCCTCGCCACGGAAACCCATGGTGCGGATGGCAAACAAATCCTCCGCCTTGCTAATCTTGGAAGTGGCATGACGCTCGAAGCACAGGCGGGCATCGGTTTCCGACATGCCACAACCATTGTCGACCACCATAATCATCGACTTGCCGGCGTCTTTCACCACCAAGTCGATTTGGGTGGCACCGGCATCCAAGGCATTCTCCATCAGCTCTTTGACCGCCGAGGCGGGACGTTGGATCACCTCGCCTGCCGCAATTTGGTTGGCGACGCTATCGGGAAGCAATTTGATTACATCTATCATTGGTTATTCGATGCTTTCAAGATTAGTCACTCTCTTTCTGGTATTCTAATAATGGCCTATCGCAATGACTATGACCACCTTTACCCAAAGAAAAAAGCTTTGCTTCTTGGGTGGCGTGGTCATTGTCATGGTCAGCAGCCATAGTCCATTTATTTACCCATCAAACCACGAACGACATTGGTCATCAGTGGGGTGCAGAATATAAAGTAGAACAGGAAAGCCACAAAAACGCCCAACACAATTCGGCGAATCAGCTTGGCCCGTTGTTCTTCCTTGCTTTCCTCGTCTTTTTGTACGCTCCAGCTCTTGCGCATCCTGATGCGAAGCTGCTCTTCATGCGACAGTTTCGAGTCGAGGCCTGCAGCGGCTTTCTTCTCTTCCCATTCCTGCATATCAGGGTCGAAATAACGAGGCTTATAGTTGAATTTCTTGGGGTTATGTCGATAAAAGAATCCCATAGTCAAACATTTTAAAGGTGCAAAAATACCAAAAAAAGTGCAACCTACAAGACTTCGGAATCTTGATACTGGCTGTCCTCCTCGCCCGAAGTGTCCATTTCGTCGTCGCTGATGATTTGATCACAATCAAGAGCTGACCATTTGCCGTTCCAGGTGGCTTCGAGTCGCGTTAGCATCTCATCGAGCTGGAGGATTTCCTCATCGGGGATTCCCTCGGCCCGAATCAGGTTGTCCAAGTCGGAACGCAAGCCAAGAATGCTAAAGTTCAGCATCTGCAAGTCGTCGCAATCCGTGGTGGTATTGATTTGGTTTTCAATGGATACAACTTCTTCTTCCATGGCCTTGAACTCTTTGGAGGCACGGTTGCCACAAGAGGAGATGCACAGGGCGAAAGCCATCAGCATAGCAATGATCGAAAGTCTGTTCATGAGTTTGGATTTATTCGTTCAGGCTTCAAAAATAGACAAAAAAAACGAGATTTGACCTGAAAAAATCCAAAATTTCGTTTCGGCATGATTCCATATTTAATAATAAGGTATAATCGGACGGCTCATCGACCCATAAACCATCAACTTTTAACTTTTAACTCTTAACTATCAAACGTTTACGCGATATAAACAAAACATGTTGATTTCTTTTCAGAAAAAACGAAAATTGTTTGTTGAAAATTGGCTCGGAATTTGAAAGGAATGCCTTATCTTTGCACGGTCTTATGGATACGGACAAAATGAAAACGACGCAAGAAAAATCAAATACAATCAACTTAATTATTAACATTAAATTATTATCTATGAAAAGGTTACTTACTTTTTTCGTGGCTATGATTGCCTCCATTAGCTTGATGGCCCAGGTGACCACATCGAGCATTAGTGGAAAAATCACGGACAATAACAAGGGTACGCTTCCAGGCGCCACGGTTATTGCCACCCACACGCCTTCGGGTTCACAGTATTATGCTGTGGCCGATGCCAACGGTAACTACCGTTTGCTCAACATCCGTCCCGGTGGTCCTTACACGATTGAGTACCGCATGGTCGGTTTCCAGACGGTCAAGCAGGAAGGTGTCGTCGCCAACTTGGGTGAGACCAAGATCCTGAATGTCCGCCTGAACGAAGAAGCCATTGGCTTGGGCGAAGTTTCCGTTGTGGCCGATGCTGTTTCTAACGGCATGGACAGCGACCGCGCTGGTGCCACCACAACCATCAACAACGAGCAGATTACTACGTTGCCCACCATCAGCCGTAGCTTGAACGATGTGTTGGCCCTGACGCCTCAGGCTGCTGCCACTTCCAACGGTTTGGCCATCGGCGGCGGTAACTACCGTCAGTCGTACGTCACCGTCGACGGTGCCGCTTTCAACAACGCCTTCGGTATCGGCGGCAACCTGCCTGCCGGCGGTAGCCCCATCTCCTTGGACGCTCTTGAGGCCATGACCATCAACGTCACTCCTTTTGACGTGCGTCACAGCGGTTTTACCGGCGGTGCCATCAACGCCGTCACCAAGAGCGGTACCAACAACTGGCACGTCAGCGTGTATGACTACTTCACCAACGACGGTCTCATGGGCACCAAGTTCGGCAAAAAGGATGAATTTGGCAACTATCCCGATCGTCTGAAGCTCAGCAAATCCTTGGACAACACCGCTGGCATCAGCGTTGGAGGTCCCATTGTGAAAGACAAGTTGTTCTTCTTCGTGAACTTTGAATACCAAAGCGACGTTGACCCTGGTCAAACCCACTTTGCCCGCGTGAGCGAAGACGACGAATTTGGCGGTCCTACGCAATACAACCGTCCTACCGTCGCAAAGATGGAAGAAATCAGCGACTATCTCCAAAAGACTTACAACTACAACCCCGGCCGTTACCAGAACTACAGTGCCAGCACTCCTGACTACAAACTGTTGGCCCGTTTGGACTGGAACGCCAGTGACAAGGACAAGATCAACATCCGTTACAGCTTGGTGAAGAACAAGTATTCAACTGCTCCTTCAAGCTCCATCAACCCGCTCTCTGGCTCGGTCTACAACCGTAACACCTACGGCCGTACTTCCGAATACGCCCTCTACTTCGAGAGCAGCCGTTACTTCCAAGAGCAAAACTTCAGCTCAGTGGCAGCCGAATGGAACCACAGCTTCGCAAGTGGTCGCGGCAACAACATGTTGCGTGCCACCTACTCACGCCAGAATGAGCCTCGTAGCTTCGTGGGCGACCTATTCCCCACCGTCGATATTCTTGAACCTCTTGAGGATGGCACTCCTGCCGTTTACACCTCCTTCGGTCCCGACCCGTTCACCTATGGTAACCTCCGTGACGTGCAGACCGCCGTCATCACCGACGAAGTGAGCTACCTCACCGGCATCAACAACTTCACCTTCGGTGCCCAATATGAGTTCGACAACACCAAGAACGGCTTCATGCAAGGTGGTGCCGGTTACTATGTCTACAACTCATGGGATGACTTTGTGAACAACGCCGATCCTCGCGCTTTCGCCATCACCTATGGTAACAACGAAAAGCACGAACAAGTTTATCCTTACTTCAACTACATGCAAGGTTCTCTCTACGCACAAGACGAAATGACCTTGAGCGAACGCTTCAAGCTGTCACTCGGTCTCCGCGTCGAATTGCCTTGGTATCCTTCGATTGCCGAATACAACACCAACAAGGAGTTTGACTCTCTGGCAATGATTGAATCCTTCTACACTAAAGAAAACGGCGAAAAGGTCGCTTCCAGCATCCATGGAATGTCAACCGCCGACATGCCTAAGGCTCGCGTGAACTTCTCACCCCGTTTGGGCTTCAACTGGGACCTCACCGGCGAACGTAAGTACATCATCCGTGGTGGTTCGGGCCTCTACACTGGCCGTCTGCCTTTCGTGTGGATCGTTTCCACCGTGGGTAACTCCAACTGCTTGCAAAACCAATACATCAACAGCAACACTGAGACTGAAATCCATTTCCCAGAAGCTGGCCATACGAATCCTGAAGGTATCATCGCCGCCAACAGCAACCTACTGCTGATTGGTGACCTGCCGGCTCCTCAGTCCACCACCATCATGGACAAGAACCTGCGCATGCCTCAATCTTGGAAGAGCAGCTTGGCCTTCGACATCACTATTCCTGGCGACATCAAAGCCACTGTGGAAGGCATCTACAATAAGGATATCACTTCTGTTGCCGTCACCAAACTCGGCCTCGTGCAAGATGGCACCATCCAACTCCCCGGCGAACCTGGTGAAAGATTGGTCTGGAAGAACGAAGGCATCAACAACTCACTCAACAGAGCTGTCACTCCTTATTTAATTACCAACACCGACAAGAAGAACAATGGTTACTACTACAGCGTCACTGGTCAGTTGAGCAAGGACTTCAAGTGCGGTCTCAACCTGATGGCTGCCTACACCTATGCACAAGGCAAGAACGTCACCGACGGTATCGGCGACCAGATCACTTCTGCCTACAACACCAATGCCTTTGGCATCAACGGCTCCAACGTCCATGAACTGGGCTACAGCAGCTACGTTTCGCCTCACCGCGTGCTCGTCAACCTCGGTTGGACTTGGCACATTGGTCAGCACACCTCTGAGACCGTTGGCCTCTACTACGAAGGCTTCAACCACTGCTACATCGGCAGCTACAGCTACACTCGCTACAGCTACACCATGACCAGCAACGTGAACGGTGATGGCGGTTCCAACAGCTTGGCCTACATCCCCACCGAAGAACAACTCTTCGCCGACAACACTCCTTACACCAACCCTGAAGAATTCAACGACTTCATCAAGGCTGACAAGTATTTGAGCGCTCACCGTGGCATGTATGCCGAACGTGGTGGTGCCATTGCTCCTTGGAGACACACCTTCAACTTCAAGTATGAAAGAACCTATAAGTTCAAGGCTGGTCCGAGCATCAGTGCTGGTATCGATGTGAAGAACCTCGCCAACCTATTCTACAGAGGCTGGGGTAACATGCAGCGTCTGAGCAGCAGCGACATCGTGAAGCTCACTGGTAACGGCACCGAAGAAAGCCCTTACCAATACACCTTCACCAATCCTAAGTGGGATGTCTACGCCAACGCCCTCTCCACTTGGTCGGCTGCTTTGAACCTCCGTTTCAACTTCTAATCGGAAGGTTTTTCAATCCAAAAAAGCACCTCGTTTCGGGGTGCTTTTTTGTTGCCCATGGGACATAACAAAAGCGGGACGAGTCATCCTCATCCCGCTTTTCGTCTCAGAAGAATGCTTCCTTATTCCTCAGCAATCTTCAGCTTGTCTTCAAGAACCTTCAGGTCTTCCTTGGCCTTGTTGATCTTCTTCTCGTACTCGGCACGCATCAGCTCTGAGTTCTTGCTGTTGGAGAAGAAACCGATGTTGTTCTCTAATACGGCAATCTCTTCACGCAGCTTCTGGATGCGGGTCTGAAGCTTATTGCCTTCCTTGCGCACACGCTCGCCAGCATTCGGGTCGTCCTTCCAGCTTTCCATCATCTCACGGAATTCGTTGGTCGACGCTTCGTTCTGGTTCTTGCGCATCGTGTCGAAGAGACCATCGATGAGTTCGCGGTATTCCTTGTTGATAGCGTCCTTTTGTTTCATCGGCACATAACCGATTTCAATCCAACGCTTCTGGAAGGCCTTGATGGCATCCATGTTCTCATTACGGCTCGTGCCAAGTTCGAAGGCCTTGATTTCCTCAAGCAGGGCTTTCTTGGCGGCGAGGTTGGCTTCCTCTTCGGTGCGGCGACCGCTGAAGTGCTCGTTCTTGCGGTTGAAGAAGGTGTCGCAAGCGGCGCGGAAACGCTTCCAAATCTTGTCGGTGTGACGCTTCGGCACGGGACCGATGGTCTTCCATTCCTCTTGGAGCTTCTTCATCTGCTCGGTGGCATTCTTCCACTCGGTCGAATCCATTAGAGCCTCAGCCTCGATGCAGAGTTGGGTCTTACGTTCAAGATTCTCGGTTTGTCTGTCCTTCAGCGTGGCGAAGAACTCCTTCTTCTTAGCGAAGAAAGCGTCCATGGAAGCACGGAAACGCTGCCAAATCTCTTCGTTTTCCTTCTTGCCGGCAGGTCCAACGGTCTTCCAAACACCGAAAATCTCGGAAAGCTCGTCCGACTTCTTCTGCCAAGCATTGACACTTGTATAGTCTTCGGCAATCAACTCTTCAGCCTTCTCGCACAAGGCTTTCTTGGCTTCGAGGTTGCCAGTTTGTTCTTCCTCTAATTGAGCGTAGTGCTCACGACGAATTTGGTTAATCTTGTCGGTGGCAGCCTTAAAGCGTTCCCAAATCTCGTCTTTCTTATCTTGCGGCACGGGGCCGACTTCCTTCCAATCCTCATGCAGCTTCTGCAAAGCCTTGAAAGCCTTGGTGATGGACTTTTCGTCCAAAAGCTCCTCAGCCTTTTCGCAGAGTTCAATCTTGGCATCCAAGTTCTTCTTCATGTCGAGGTCGCGGAGTTCACGTTCCATTTTAATCTTGTCGAAGAACTTCTCCACGAGGAAGTGGTAGTTATTCCAAAGGTTGGAGTTTTCGGCAGCGGGCACCGAACCGATTTCCTTCCAGCGGTCTTGCAAAGCGCGGAAGTCGTCGTAGGTCTTCTTCAGCATGTCATCGGAAGCGAGGATTCCCCTCAACTCATCCAGGATAGCCTGCTTCTTGGTCAGGTTCTCTTGCTTTTGTTTTTCAAGGTCCTCATTTTGCTTGGCGCGGTTGGCCTTGTAGATGCCGAACGCTGCATTGAAACGCTGCTCGATGGGGTCTTCTACATGTTGGAAACTCTCAGCCTCGCCACCGCCTTGGAGGAACTGGCTGAGTTCGTTGTCCATATCTTCCTTGTTCAACTTATTGAAATGGAGACGAATGGCCGAAACTCTGTCCTTAATCTTTTGGACGTCGGTTTCTTGCACGAGTTCTTCGAGCTTTTCCACCAATTCCAGTTTGTTGAGACCGTCAAAATCGGTATTATCCTCGGCCATTTCATCCTCATCCGGTTCGGGTGCTTCCACGATTTCGGGCATCACCTCATCGTCGACAGGTGCTGTTTCGGCTTGAGCTTCAGCAACGAGGGTGTTCACCTCGATTTTCACCTTGCCTGGCAGGATGTTAGACTGAATCAATTTGACAATCTTCTTTTTCTCGTTACCGTCAATGGCTTTATTGGAGGCCTTCGACGTCATCGTTTCATTCTCAATACCTTCCTCAATGGCAGGATTTTGAGTCAGTTGTTCGTTGTTTTCCATTTCAATTCGTTTTATGATCAAGGGAGTGCCTTGACCCTATTATACAATATAAGCGTGCAAATATAGGAAAAAAATGGAAAGTGAGTCCTTTTTTTCAACTTTTTTCAATTTTTACCAATTCTTCTTTGTGCTTCGACTTCAGTGAAGTGCCTATAAGCAGAAAACAATCGCAATTTATCTCACTGTAATTCAACGAATAGCAAAATAAAATCAAAAAAAGTGACAAAAAACGCTTGTAGATATCAGAAAAAAGCCTACTTTTGCACCGCAATTCACAGCCGAGGAGAGGTGGGTGAGTGGCTGAAACCAACAGTTTGCTAAACTGTCGTATCCAGCAATGGGTACCGGGGGTTCGAATCCCCCCTTCTCCGCG
>JAEETH010000093.1 GCA_016290215.1 Bacteroidales bacterium | reverse complement strand
GCATCGTCAACGGCCAAGGCATAAAGGTTGCAAACGGTGTTGCTGTCGATGCTATATTCATAGAGAATCTCGCCGTTTTGCCAAACCTTGTTGTCGCCAGCTGCAGTCCAACCGTTGTCATTGAGGATAATCCGCTCGATAAAAGTTGTGGCATCGGTAGTGAAAAGTACCGAGTCGTTCAACCAGACTTGACCCCGATAGTTGGAATAATTGTAGCCTGCGCTGTAAATGGTGTTGTCGTCAGCGACCTTCATGTCGTTTATCATGACAGCGGATGTGTCGGCAATGCTATAGAGCAGCGTGTTGTTTTTCCAAATCTTGCCCATGCCGTTGCCGTTGCCGGAGAAATAAACGTCTTGTGCCTGTGCCATTCCGAGAAAGAGGAATAATGCGGCGAAAAGTGTAGTTATCTTTTTCATAGATGAAATCGTATTAGGCTTGCAAAATTAGATATTTTTTTTGAAGTTTGGCAATTTTATTGCATGGTCTTTTTGCTAACAGTCGAAAAATTCAAGTTTGATGGCAACGAAGATGATGAGAAAGAGCATTCACATAAAACGATAAATGAATTTTTACTATTTTTGCGGCCTACTAAAAAAGAAGTGTTCCCGTCATGCGCAAAATAGTTCTCTTCCTTATGTTGTTGGCGTTGGCTTTGCCTTCCAAGGCCGCCTATCTTCTCATCCCTATGGACGACACCCAGACCAATCACCTGAAAGCTTACGGTGTGGCGTATTGGGTGCTGCAACGCGAGGTGGAAATCAGCTGGCTGCTGAACTATAGGGGAGGGAGCTACCTGATTCCTTACCATGAGATGTTTGAGCGCGAGTGCAAGATGCGCAACGTGTCGTATAATGTCATCGCTGATGCGCAGGCTGATGCCATCCTTGCCGAAATCGCCGACCCAGGCGTGAACATGGACGAGATGAAATTGCAAAAGGTGCCTCGCGTGGCTGTGTATGCGCCTAAGAACAACCTGCCTTGGGACGATGCCGTTACCCTTGTGCTGACCTACGCCGAAATCCCTTACGATGTGGTCTACGACGACGAGGTGCTGCAAGGCGTGCTGCCCACCTACGATTGGCTCCACCTGCACCACGAGGATTTTACGGGACAATATGGCAAGTTTTGGGGACGTTACCGCAACTACCCTTGGTATCAAGAGGATGTGCGGGCTCAAGAGGCTACGGCACAGCGTTGGGGCTTTGCCAAAGTGTCGCAGCTGAAACTGGCCGTCGCCAAGAAAATCCGTGAGTTTGTGGCTGGAGGCGGTTACATGTTCGCCATGTGTTCCGCTCCCGACAGCTTCGACATCGCCTTGGCCGCCGATGGCTTGGACATCTGCGACGTTATGTTCGACGGCGACCCTATTCGCCCTGGCGACCCACAACGCCTCGATTATGATAACTGCTTCGCTTTCACCGATTTCACGGTGTCGCTCAACCCGCAGGAATACGAAGTTTCCAACATCGATGTCACCCAAGGCCGCTCGCGTTTGGTAAAGGAACAAAACGACTATTTCCTGCTTTTCGACTTTTCGGCCAAGTGGGACCCTGTGCCGACCATGCTCACCCAATGTCACGAACGCTTGATAAAGGGTTTCATGGGGCAGACGACAGCGTTCAACAAAGCGTACGTGAAGCCCTCGGTAATCGTTTTGGGCGACAATGGCGCCTTGAACGAAGACCGTTATATCCACGGCAACTTCGGCAACGGTTTCTGGACTTTCCTTGGCGGTCACGACCCCGAGGACTACCAACACATCGTTGGTGATCCGCCCACTGAGCTCGACATGCACACCAATTCACCTGGTTATCGACTTATTTTGAACAATATTTTGTTCCCCGCAGCAAAAAAGAAGGAACAAAAGACTTGAAGAATTGGGAAAAAAACTATTTTTGCACCTTTAAACTGAATAGAAACAATAATTGCAATTATTCTAACTATGAGAAAAACTTTATTTCTTGTGATGACTTTGGCCTTGTTTGTTGCTCAAGTCATTGCCTCGCCCGTTGACGTGAACCGTGCCCAGCAGTTGGGACTGAAGTTCATGCAAAGTAATTCTTCCAAACAAGTCAGCACATTGAGTCTTGCCCATACGCAAATGACGGAAAGCGGCTTGGTTGCACTTTATGTGTTCAACGCTGATGGTGGCTATGTTATCGTTTCAGCCGATGATGTGGCACAACCCATCCTTGCTTTCTCTGACGAAGGCAATTTCGATGCCAATAACCTGCCTGAAGGTCTGGCTTATTACCTGCGTCACTATGCTCGTCAGATTGGCTATGCCGTTGAGAACCATCTTGCGACCGACCCTGAAATTGCTGCCCAGTGGGCTCATGTTGCCATGGACGGTAATGTGACAGACCCGGTTCGTGGCATGCAAGATGTGACGCCGCTCATCTCCACGACTTGGAACCAAGATTATCCCTACAACTATTACTGCCCAACGGCTTCAGGTGGTCCTGGCGGACGTGCCTACGCCGGTTGTGTGGCTTGCGCCATGTCGATGGTGATGAAATACTGGAACTGGCCTACACAAGGTAATGGTCAGCACAGTTATACCCCTGAGGGATTCCCTCAGCAAAGCGCGAATTTCGGTAATACCACCTACAATTGGTCCAATATGCCCAACAGCCTCAACTATGGATCGCCAAGCACTCAGATTCAGGCAGTTGCCACTTTGATGTACCATTGTGGCGTGGCGGTGGATATGCAATATAGTGCTGGTGGTTCCGGAGCATTCACCGAAAACGTTCCTGGGGCTATCGCCGATTATTTCCGTTATACTGAACATGCCACTTTGTACAGTCGTGATTCGTTCACCAAGAATGATTGGGAAGAATTGCTCATTGCAGGTCTTGAAGAAGGTTTCCCGTTCTATTATGCGGGTGCCGAAGGTCAGGAAGGCCATGCTTTCGTTTGCTGTGGCGTTCGTTACAGCGACCGCAAGTTCTACTTCAATTTTGGTTGGGGCGCTGATTCCTACCTTAACGGTTGGTATGCCATCGATGCCATCAACACGAGCTACATGGGCACTTTCAATGATAACCAGCGTGTTGTCGCGGATTTCATCCCCGATTATGTCTATAACGCCTTGATTCCTGCGGCCAAAGACCTGACGGTTACAAGTGCCAACGCCCATTCCAAGACGGGTATTGTCCGTTGGACCAATCCTACGAAAAACTTGGCTGACGAGGTAATTGAAAACATTGATAAGGTGGTGCTGCTCCGCAATGGCGTTGAGATTTTCTCGCAACTTAATGTCACTCCTGGTGCCGAAATGACTTACCAAGACGAAGTGCCTGACTACGATTGCTATACCTACACGGTTTACTATCTCTCCGATGGCATTAAAGGCCGTTTTGCCAAGACTTCTTATCTCTATGGCCCCTCCTGCACCTGGAAAATCATCGGTCAAACCTCCAATTTCCATGGTTGGAATGGTGGTAAGATTCAATTGTTGAGCAATAACGGTACTGTGGTTGATGAGATTACCATGGAGAGCTCCGTGCCTGTCAGCCTGCCGATTCGCGTGCCGGAAGGCAACGTGACTTTCAAGTGGCTGGCTCCTATGGGTACGGTTTCCAGCTTGTCAATCAACATTAAGAATTCAGCCAACACATCGGTTTATTCTTACTCTGGCTCGTCAAACAACCTGCCTGCAGTGCTCACTACTACAAACAACGATTGCGACGGCTGTCAGCCTCCTACCGAGCTCAGCGGTGAATACAAGTGGAGCGACGAGGGCTTTGGCACATTGCTTACTTGGGCTTACGATGGAGAGCCTCAGTCGTTTAAGGTCTATCGTAGCAACGACGGCGTGGAATATTCCGAAATCGCTACGGTCAATAAGCTCGACCGCGAATACTTCGACCCAGCTGGTGCAGGCATTTATTATTACAAGGTGACGGCCTATCGTTCCTACTGTGAATCCATCCCTGCATGGACCAGCGACGATCAGGACTATGTTTCCGTTGAAGTCACCTCGGTGAATGAAGACAACAGCACTTGCTGCCAGGTGTATCCCAACCCAGCCAATACGATGATTTGTGTGGAAGCTGAAGACTTGGAACAGGTTACCATTTGCAATGTGATGGGTCAGGTGGTCTATCAGCAGCGTTGCAGCGAAAATGGTGTGGTCATCAGCACTTCGAGCCTGCCTGCGGGCATTTATAACCTTAGCATCAAGACCGCACAGGCCACGACGACAAAACGTTTCTCAGTGGTGCATTGACCCTCTTGTTTTGGCTTTTGAGGCCAAACGATGTAGATAGCAACAATTTGTTTATATTTGCAGCCTGAAAAAAATAGAAAATAGTAATAATTAAAATCAAACTACAATGAAGAAACACTTAATGAGTTTGCTTGCCTTGGCACTCGGTATCGGAATGGCTCAAGCCGGCCCGGTCAGCGTGAGCCTTGCCAAGTATGTCGGACAACAGTTTGTCCAGGCCAATTTTGAACAGACAAGACAAAGTGCCGAGTTGACCCTTGTTTACACTGGTACCAGTGCAAGAGGCGAAGCCAGCTACTATGTTTTCAATGTGGGCAACGATGGTTTTGTCATCGTTTCAGGTGACGATAATTTCCGTCCCCTCATCGCCTATTCGGAAGAAGGCAATTATGACCTCAGCAATCCTGCGAGTAATGCTTATCTGAATTCCATCGCTACAAGCAGAAGCAGCGTCAATTCCAATGTCATCGATCCTATGGTGAAGACGGAATGGGAAAGCGTGATGAATAGCGGTAGGTTGATTTCGCGCAACGGCGGAAGAGGTGTGGATTACCTCGTGAAGACCAAATGGAATCAAAATCCTGCCCCTTACAACAGCGACTGCCCCGCTGATTCCCAAAGTCCCAATGCTGGCTATCATGCCTATGTGGGTTGCGTGGCAACTGCTATGTCGCAAATCATGAAGTATTGGAACTATCCGGCTCAAGGCCAAGGAAGTCATTCATACGTTCACTGGAAGTATGGAACACTCTCTGCTAATTTTGGAGCTACGACATACGATTGGGACAATATGTTGAATGCCTATGCCACTGGAAACTATACCGCTGCCCAAGGCGCTGCCGTGGCCAAGATTTGCTATCATTGCGGTGTTGCCGTCGAAATGGATTATGGCGGCGATGTTGAGGAAGGTAGTGGCAGTAATTTGTTCAGAGTTCCTGATGCCATTAAGGACTATTTCCGTTATTCCACTTCTGCATACGTGGTCCAAAAACCTACGAATTTGGCTTCATGGCAGAACCTTCTGAAGGAATCGTTTGACATGGGTTGGCCAGTTGCCTATTCTGGTACTGAGCCTGGCGCCGGTTATGGTCATGCTTTCATTTGTGACGGCTATGACGACAACGATATGTTCCACTTCAACTGGGGTTGGGGCGGCACCGACGATGGCATGTTCCTCATCGAAGGTATTGACTACACTCAAGATGCCAAGGCCGTGTTTAATTTCGTCCCTGCCGATGTTTACGACAACACAGCTCAGGCTCCTATGAGTTTCACTGTGACCCCTGCTCCCAACAACGAGCTTTCTGCTACCTTGACTTGGAAGAATCCTTCCAAGAATCTGAGCAATGTCGACCTTCCTTCGATTGACCGCGTTGTCGTCACCCGTAACGGCGAAGTGATTTACACTGAAGAAAACGTTACTCCTGGTGCCAATATGAGCATCACCGACAACACCGTTCCTCGTTTCGACGCTTTCAATTATTGCGTGTATGTCGTCGTGAATGGCGCACATGGTAAGATTGCCTATAAGAACCAAATCAGTTTTGGCCCCACTTGCCCTTGGACCATCAACATCACCCAGGCTGCAATGAACGGTTTCCGCGGTGGCGCTATCCATATTTACAATACTGCTGGTACTGATTTCGCCTCTGTGACTACCACGAGCTCCAATGTCCAATCCATTTCTGTTGACATGCCTTTGGGTAATGTCGCTTTCGGTTGGTCGGCTCAAACTACGGGTGCTGACTTTAACATGAGCTTCAGCATCAAGAATTCTCAGAACCAAACGGTTTACACTTATACGGGCACCGCTTCCAATATGCCTGTGGGTATCTTCTACGAAGGCAACAATAACTGTGGTAATGCCGCTCCCGAAGGTGTCGCCACCAATTGCGTTGCACTCAGGGATGAAGAAAGCGCGAACACCATTTATGTGTCGTGGGATCCCATCAGTGGTGCCGATGGCTACGGCTATGTGGTTTACCGTGACGGTCAGCTCCATCGTTTAGTTCCCAATGGCACTTCCTTCGTCGATGAGAATGTGCCTCAAGGCGGTCACTGCTATTATGTCGGTTATCTCGGCTATGGTGGTGAAAATGGCTTGTATTCCAACGAATCATGCGCTACTGCCGGTGCCTGCTACGCTCCCACAGACCTTGATTTTGAATACACCAACACTTATAAGATTAAGCTGAAATGGCAAAAGCCAGTGCCTGCCGATGGCTTGTCTGGTTACTATCTGTTCAGAAAGACGGGCGATGATGGTGAATACACGAGAATCAAACTGCTCGGCGCCAATGCTACGAACTACACCGACAACTCGGCCAACCAAGATGGCACTTATTACTGCTATAAGCTCTATGCCTACTATGGTGGTAGCATGGATTGCACCTCGGCTCCTGCCAGCTGGATCTACGACCATAACCAGTTCTACCTGAGAGTCCTTTATTCGACTGACGGTGTCAATGAATTGGAAGCCAATGAAGTGTCGTTGTTCCCGAATCCTACCACCAACCGCTTCACGGTGGAAGGCGAAGGCTTGAATCACGTGAGTGTCTTCAACGCTTTGGGTCAGATGATTTATGACATGGATTGCCATGGTGAATCCGTCGATGTCAACCTCTACAACGCTGAGACGGGTGTTTACATGGTGCGTATTGCCACCGAAAAAGGTGTGATCACCAAGCGTGTCACGGTCATCAAATAAGACCGTTGGTATTGAAAATGAAAACGGTTGCCCCCGCAATGGAGGCAACCGTTTTTCATTTGTGCGATTAGGGTTATTGCTTTTCTGCCCGCTCCCAAATTTCAAACCTGTAGGAATAATCCACTTGAGGGTCGTCGTCGATGACCTCTAAGTCAACGAGATTCCATTCGTCAAAGTTGATGTAGGGGAAGAACGTGTCGGCCTCAAATTCCTTGTCGAGGCGCGTCAGGTAGAGGCGGTCGGCCTTGGGCAGGAACTGCTCGTAGATGCTGCCTCCGCCCATGATGAAGACTTCGTCCTCGTTTTGGGCCATCTCAATGGCTTGCGGGATGGAAGTGGCCAACTCGTAACCTTCGGGAGCGGTGTCGAGACGGTCGGAGATGACGATGTTGCGGCGGTTGGGCAGGGCTTTTTGTCCAGGCAACGAAAGCCAGGTGTTGTGTCCCATGATGACACAATGCCCTGAGGTCACCTTCTTGAAGTGCTTCAGGTCGTTGCTGTTGTGCCAAATCAGTTGGTTGTTGATGCCGATGGCGCGGTTGGCGGCCATGGCGACGATGATTGATATTGTCATATTAGTTGTCAGTTGTTCAGTTGTCAGTTATCAGTTGTAGGACTGTCACAATGTGGCAGCCGTACATGTTTACACCGAAACCTCCCCCTTGATGGCAGGCCACGGGTCGTAATTTTCTAAGGTGAAGTCATCAAATTTGAAGCCAAAGATGTCTTTGACCTCGGGATTGATTTTCATGGTGGGCAGTGGGCGAGGCGTGCGCGTCAGTTGCAGCTTCACCTGCTCGATGAGGTTGTTGTAGATATGCACGTCGCCAAAGGTGTGGACGAAGTCGCCGGGCTGCAAGCCGCACACCTGCGCCATCATCATGGTGAGGAGGGCGTATGATGCAATGTTGAACGGCACGCCGAGGAACACGTCAGCACTGCGTTGGTAGAGTTGGCACGACAGCTTGCCGTCGGCCACGTAGAACTGGAAGAAGGCATGGCAGGGCGGGAGTGCCGCCTTGCCTGCCGCCACGTTAGCGGCAAAGTCTTTCTCGTGTTCGTCGGGCAAAACGCTGGGATTCCATGCCGTCACGATATGCCTGCGGCTATTGGGATTCTCCTTGATGCTCTTCACCACCTCGGCAATCTGGTCGATGCCCTCGTTGTTCCAGTTGCGCCACTGGGCTCCGTAAACGGGACCGAGGTCGCCGTTTGGGTCGGCCCATTCGTCCCAGATGGTGACCTTATTGTCGTGCAAATACTTGATGTTGGTGTCGCCGCTGAGCAGCCACAACAGTTCATGGATGATGCTCTTCAGGTGCACCTTTTTCGTCGTGACTAGTGGGAAACCTTCCGAAAGGTCGAAACGCATCTGGTAACCGAACACGCTGATGGTGCCTGTGCCCGTGCGGTCGCCCTTCTGATGGCCATGGTCGAGGATATATTGGAGTAGGTCGAGGTATTGCTTCATTTGGAGTAAATAATTAATGGTGCAAAAATAAGGGAATTTTCGGATATTTTGTGCGATTTGAAAATAATGTGTAATTTTGCGGAAAATAAACTAAACGATGAATAACCAGTTGATCAATGTCATTCGTGCATATTTTGCCACCCAGCCTGTTCTGAAGGCATGGTTATTTGGCTCGTATGCCAGAGGCGAGCAAACGCCTGACAGTGATGTTGACATTTTGGT
>JAEETH010000039.1 GCA_016290215.1 Bacteroidales bacterium | reverse complement strand
CTCTTGCTGTTCATCCTCAAATTCAAGATTGCTTTGCATCATTACAACAAAGGAGGCGCGAAATGAAGAACCGTTTGAAAGTGGCGCGGGCCGAAAAAGACCTCACACAAGAGGATTTGGCCAAACTGATTGGTGTGAGTCGTCAATCGATAAACGCTATTGAATCAGGACGCTATGTGCCTTCCACAGTCTTAGCCTTGAAGATGGCGCAGGTGTTTGGGAAATCGGTGGAGGAGATTTTCTTCTTGGAGGATGAGGATTGATAGTGGGAGATTCCCTTCGGGAATGGAGCTGTAATATGTATGTAAACTGCGGCGGCATGAGGTGCTACTTTTGGGTAACTTGCTCTTGCCGCCGCTGTATACAATAACAAATACGCCATTCCCGAAGGGAATCTCAATGGCGTGTTTACTTTACAATACAGAATTTCTTAATAATGAATTCTTCATCTCCTTGAATCCTAACAAAATACATTCCATCGATCAATTCCGAGACATCAATTTGCTGGGTTTCTTCGGTAATGTGGCCTGAAAGTAGCGTTTGGCCTGTCACGCTGGTGATGATGTATTTTGTTTCCGCCTGTAGAGACGTTGCGCGCAACGTCTGTACAAACAAGATACCGTTAGTAGGATTAGGATAAACCTTGATTTCCATCGCGTTATTTTCATCAACGGCCAACACATCCTTGTCCAAACATTCTGACCAGGCAATGGTGTTTCCAGCATCGGTGCTGATGCCGTATTTGTATTGTCCAATCGGCAAGGCATCCCAACCGTAATCCACGTAATGGGCATCAGCGACGTTTGATGCAATCAGCTCAGCGTTGCTGCCGTCGCAGTTGGCGCGGTAGATGTCGAAGGTGTTGCCCACGGTGATGTCATCGATATAGAATGCGTTATCATATTCGCCCTCAGCGAGTTGGTTGGCATATTTCCATTCCAGGATGTGGTTGCCGGGACCGATGGTCACGGTGTAGCGCGTCCACGGCACTTCATCCTTCAAGGTCTCGCCATACTGCACGTTGTCGATGAAGAAGCCGCAGCCATTGAGCGGAAAACAATTGACACGGGCATAGTAACTTACCACGCACGAGGTGGGCAGGTTGACCGCCAACGAGATCTTGCTGTTGGAGAACATACCCGTGTTGGTCGACTTGGCGCAATAGTTGCCTGTGTTAGGTTGCGTGGTGGTGACGACCCAAGGGCTGGTGGCATCGTTGATCCACATGTTTTGGTAGAAGTCGCCCGACTCGAAGCCGTCGTAAACGCCCGCAGGCAGGTTCCACGACAGCGACACGCGCTTGTTGTTGATGATTTCAGCCTCAATCTCGACCGCCTTTGTCAGGGTGACGTAATTGGAGGGAAGCGAGGTCATGTTGTTTTCCAGATGCGCGATTATATAATAGGTGTAGGAACCCGCATAGCTGATGTGATCGGTATAGGTGGTCGCCGTCAGACTGTTGGCTATGCGCATGCCGTCGCGATAAACATCGTAGGAAACACTTTCGGGTGCAGCGGTCCAGTTGAGGACGACTTGTTCGCCGTCGAAGTCGGCTGTGAGGTTGGTGGGCCCATGGTGGAACAAGGCATTCATGGCGGCCAAGGCATCGATGCGACCCGAGCCTACGCGGTTGTTTTTCATGGTGTTGCCAACGCGCACCGAGGTGAGCTCTATGATGGAGTCCAATTCGGCGGGACTCAGCTCGGGGTTGGCTTCAAGCAGCAAGGCCAACACGCCAGCCACACAGGGCGTGGCCATCGAGGTGCCGTCCAATTCAGTGTAGCCGTTGGTTGTTAGGTAGTTCAGCGAGGTGATGTTGGCGCCAGGAGCCGAGATGTCGGGGCGGATTAAACCAGGCTGGTTGACGTCGCCGTTTTCGTAGGGGTAGTCGTTGTAGTTGCCTACATTGGAACCTGCTGCCCAAGTCGTTGGACCGACGGAAGAAAAGCCGCAGTGCTCGTCGTTGGAGTCGGTGGCACCCACGCTGATGACAGAGGTCAAGCCGCCTTCGATGAGGTTCCTTTGGTCGGGGTGGAGCCATGCCGGAGGGCAGTTGCCCGGGGCACTGATGTTGAAGGGAACGGGGAAGGTGTATTGCGTTTGGCCTTCGTTGCCACAAGCCACGGCAGTAGCCACGCCTGCGTCTAGGCAGGTGGCGAAGACATCGCGATAGTAGTAGCAAGGACCAGCGCCAACATCGCTGAGCGAGAGGCTGAGGATGTGTGCACCGTGTTCCAAGGCAAACTCAACACCTTGGATGAGGTGGGTGGCTTCACCTTGACCATCTTCACCCAATACCTTGATGGACATGATTTTGGCGCCTGGGGCGATGCCCGTTTGGGTGCCGGCATTGCCTTGTCCCGCCAAGATGCCAGCGGTATGGGTGCCGTGACCGTCGTCGTCCATGGGGTCGTTGTCTTGATAAAAGATGTCATAGCCGTGGTGCGGGAAGGCGCTGCCGCCGTCCCATAGACTGTTGGCGATATCGATATGGTTGTAGTTGATGCCCGTGTCGATGTGGCCGATGATGACGCCGTTGCCCGTATAGCCCGTGCCGTTGTAGTTCCAAACCGCTGGCGCATTGATTTTTCCGACGTGCCAGGCGTTGTCTCTTGTAGTGGCGGGACGAGCCTTTTCATTGTTAGGAATCATGGGGCGCATCTCGTCAGGGATAATCATGGCAACATCTTTGCGCTGGGCGAGTTGTGCGATGACGTCTTCGCTGGCCGAGCAGCTGAAGCCGTTGAACGACCAGAAGGTTTTCAGGTCGCTGACCATGTTGATACTCTTATAACCTTCAAGGAAATCAAGCACTTGGGCTTGCGAGGCTTGACAGAAGGCTTTTCTTTCTGCGATGACGAAATTGCGGCGCTGCTCCTTGGTCATCAAGGCGGTCTTTTGCGACAGGTGGCTGTCGTCGTAGCGCTCAGCCATCATCACGATGACGTGTTGAAGGTTGTTGGATTGGCCAAACAATGCACCGAAGCAAAGGACCAAGAGGAGGGTAAAAATGGGTTTCTTCATGATATTTGGTTGATTTTGTGTAACAATACGTTTCCGATGCGGCATTCAAGACACCGTTTGCGTTTGCAAAAATAGGAATAAAGGTGCAACAAGGCCTGTGTCTGCATGGCATTTTCCGCCGTGATGCCGCATGAGGCGTAATGCCTGATGATGGCATTGTCCTCAGCCTCAGTTTCTTCAAGGAATTGCAACGCAGTCTCACACACCGATTCGTCTTTGTGCAGTTTGCCGTAGCAAAACAGCAATGGGGCTACTGCGTTGATGATCAATACATCAGCTGTTGTTTCGCCTAAATGTTTCGGTTTCGATTCGGTTGAAAAACCAAACCGCCAATGCGTCTCCCAATATTCCGATGCCGCCACGTCAAACAAAGCTTTGACTTCAGCGGTGTCTTTCGCCGCTTTGATTTTGGAAAACAGGCATCCGTTTTTATGGACGAGCTGCGCCATTTGTGCCAAGCGGATGGTCGGGAAATTGGAAGGTCTCATGCGCATAAACTTCCAACGTTCGGCAGGCATGGTCAGCAGATTAAACTTGGCCTTCATCACACTAAATTCGCGTTTGAGCAGCAGAGGATATTCCTCCGAGAAGTCGTCTTCGAGGAACCCCGCACAGCCCATAAGCATGGCTTCGACTTGCAAGAGGTTGTCAGAGTGTTTCAACAAAGTCTTGAAAGGCAAGATGTTGGCCAAATACTCAAATGCCTCGTTGTTGACTTTTAAGCCGAAATAGCGCATCAGCAGCTTATAAAGTGCATCTTCCCAGTCGAATTGGTTGGCTTCTAATATCTTGGTAACATTTCCAGACTTGCTTTCCAAGCGTTCCACAGCCATACGGTCGAGCCAAGAAAGGCGGGTGAAAACGGGTACTTGGCTGATGCTTTTCTCGCAAGGAATCCAAGTTTTTGATGCGATAAGCTTTTGATATTGAGCAAAGAGGCTTCCATCGAAATGTCCTTTCAATTCCAATGTTGGTATGTCGTTGACTTGTAAGTCGTTTTCGTAAACCACATGCAGGATAACATTCTTGTAGGCTTTGTCGGACTGGTGGCCATGGCGGTTCCAATCGGAGGATTTCACGTGGATCTCCACATGCCCAGCCCAGAGTTTGTTGCCGATTTGGATTTTGGCCTCCAAAAAGTCGGGCCCCGAGTCGGTGTTGCGGTAACCTGTCGCGACAATGTCAATGGATTCGCCTTCTATGGTCTTCAAATCCTTGTCGGTCAGGCGATTCTCCCAAATATAGTATAGAAATTCTTCTCTCATCATGCATCATCTATTCGTCGCTTTGCGTCATTGCGAGGAGGAACGACGAAGCAATCCAGGGAATAAACTCTTTATCTGGACTGCTTCGTGTCTCGCAGTGACGCGAAGCGTGTCCGTTATTTAATCTTCCAGCAGTTCAACGGTTCAGAGTCAAGCACACCTTTCTTTTTTGCCCAGTCGATGAGAAGGGAGCGGAAGTCGCGCTCGCTTTGCCATACGACATGGTTCTTGATGTCCTCCTGCGCCCAACCCACACCATTGATAAGGTGGTTGCCACCGCCCATCGAGCGGTAGGAATTCATCACCACATTGTAAGTCTTCTCCATATCGAAGGGCGTGCCGTCAGCCATGCCAAGGATGTTGATGCGTTCGCCCATGGGCTTCTGGTCGGTCACCTCATAGATGATGCCCGCAGCACAGTCGAAATTGTAAATCGGGCTCTTCATCTCGTAGGCGTATTCGAGGTAGTGCTTTATCTCTTTGCCTGTCAAAGCCATGACAGCCAGCGCGTTCTCAAAAGGATACCAGGTGAAGAAATCTTGTACGGTGAGTTTCCCGGCCTCAATGGTCTTTCCGCCGCTGAGTGGAGCTGTCAATGAAATGTCGGCATGGATACCTTCGGCTTCGACAGTTTCAAATTGGCAGCGATGGATTTCATCGACCCAGAGGCATGGCCCATCGAAGGTCTCGTTACTGCTGATGCTCACGGGCAGTTCTGCAACAATTTCTTTTTGATAAGCCTCGGCACGGTCGAGGTAGGGTTGGAGTATGGCAAGGTATTCAGTGTCTTTCTCTTCGCCGTCAGTAGGCATGAGTTCAATGCTGATTTGCGGCTTCTGACCTTTCTTCAAGGTAACTTCGGCTTTAGCCAACCCTTTTCCGCGACAGCCCGAGTTGAGCACATAGACGGGCTCACCATTGGGGTTCGTCAGTTTTTCGGCTCTGGTGCGATGGTCGTGGCCGTAAAATATTATGTCGAAGCCTGGCACATTCTCGGCGACCCATTTTGTGGCGTTTTCTCGACCCAACGGATGGTCGGGAGGCAGGCTCTGCATCTGAGGCTCAAAGCCCGAGTGGAAGAGGCCAATCATCAGGTCGGGATGCTCTTTCTCTTGGATGATTTTCACCCATTTTTCGGCAGCGGCTTCGAGTTGTTCAAATCGCAGTCCAGGCCGCAGACGGTCGGGCACCCAGGTGACGACGTAAGGTGTCAACAAACCGAGCACGGCGATTTTGTAGCCTTCCCGATCCAACATTATATAAGGAGTGAAATAAGGCTCTCCCGTCGTTTCATCGATGACATTGGCGGCCAAAACGGGCATCTTAGTCTCCGAAAAGACGCGATCGAACACCTTGCGCCCGGCTTCAATGTCGTGATTGCCAACGCAAACCGCATCGTATGAAAGGTAATTGAGCACTTCCGAAACAAGGTTGGGATGCGTTGCATCTTGGTTGGAGCAGTATTGGAAGGTGGAACCTTGCATGTCGTCGCCGTTATCAAGCAAAATCAGATGGTCACCCAATTCGGCTTTCATCTGTTTCAGGACAAAGGCATCGTTGGCAAATTCATCGTAACGACCATGAGTGTCAGTGGTTTCGATGATGGTAAGGTGGGTTTCTTTGGTGGCACAAGAAGCCAAAAGCGCAGTCAAAGCAATCATACAGGTGTGCTTAATATTCATATTTTACGACGGTTTTTAATGCGATAAAAATAGGACTTTTTTGGCCATCTGTGACAAATCGTCGAAAATTTTTTCCCTAAAAGGATAATGGTAAAGCATAATTGCGTATTTTTGTGCCACAATTCCAAGTACCGATTGTGTCATGGCCGACTTGAGCATCATAGTATCCGAAATCGAATTGAAATTGAGGAAAATGCTTGATGAAAAACATCAGTTGGCGGTGGAAAACAAGAGGCTCGCCGAGGAAAACGCCGCGTTGGAGAAGGAGAATCTGACGTTGCGCCAGTCGACGATGGAGTTGCAGGACAAAATAAATAAATCTACAATTGTTAACGCACTCGACAACGAGGGAGAATTAGAAGAAGGTAGAAAACTCATAAAGGAGTTGGTGAGGGAGATTGACAGGTGCGTTTCGATTTTGAACAGTAAGGAATAACTAGATAATTGAAAGTCAGCGTGATGGATGAAATCACAATCAATATCACCATCTTGGACAGGCCCTATCGCTTGTCGGTGGCTCGCGCTGACGAAGAAAAGGTTCGCAAGGCTGGCAACCTCATCAACGAGAGAGTGAAGTATTACATGAAGCACTATGCCTACAAGGATGTGCAGGATTTGCTTTCGATGACTGCTTTGCAATTCGCCACTTCCGTCGTCAAGATGGACGCAGAGTTGACTTACCGTAATCAGGATTTGGAACGCAAGCTAAAGGATGTCAACGACTTACTGAGTGAACAATCATAATCCACGTCACGGCGTGGAATGTTCTTTGAAAAACTGGGACTGCCTGTTCAGCGCATTGGTAAACTCAACACTATCAACACATCAACCGGTCTACTCGCGCTCTGTAAAAACAGGCCTCATTCCTTTCGAGGAAGTGCTCTAGGGCACCGGTGGACGTTTGCGCACCGCGGTGGCCACAAGCGTATCATATTGGGGTTTACGCATATCCCTTCGAGCAGGCAGTTTCCTTTTGTTTCTTCCTCATTTTTCGAGTAAAACAGAGTTTTTAAAATGTTATTACTCACCATTTCAATCACTACATGGATTATCATTGCCGCAGCAGCTTTGGTCGTGGGCTTTGCGGTGGGTTACCTCATCACGTCCACACTGCTGAAAAAAGCCGTCATTAAAGAACAAGTAGCCCTTCTCGAAGAGGCTAAGGAAAAAGCCGAAGTCATCAAGAAAGAACGCATTTTGCAAGCCAAGGAGAAGTTCCTCCAGATGAAGGACGAACACGAAAAAGCTTGCGAAGACCGCAAACGTGAGTTGGCCAGCGCCGAGAACCGCGTCAACCAGATGAAGCAGGATGCCAACAAGAAGATGGAAGAGGCACAGCGTAAGTCGAAAGAGGTGCAAGCCACACAGCAGAAACTTGAAAGCCAGATGGATAGCTTCAACAAGAAAAAGGCTGAACTCGACCGTATCTACAGCGAAGAATCCAAGAAACTGGAAACCATCTCGGGGCTTTCGGCCAAGGAAGCCAAGGCCCAACTCGTCGAACTCATCAAGGAAGAGGCCCAGGCCGATGCTATGGTCTACGTGAAGGAAGTGACCGAAGAAGCCAAGATGAGCGCGGCCCAAACCGCGAAGAAGATTGTATTAGAGACCATCCAACGCACCGCTTCGGAAACGGCTATCGAGAACACAGTCAGCGTGTTCAACATTGAAAATGATGAGATTAAGGGTCGCATCATCGGTCGTGAAGGCCGCAACATCCGCACGCTTGAATCCATGACTGGTGTCGAAATCATCATCGACGATAGCCCAGATGCCATCCTCATCTCTGGCTTCGACCCGATTCGCCGCGAAATCGCACGCCTTTCCTTGCAGAAGCTCGTCGTCGACGGTCGTATCCATCCCGCCCGTATCGAAGAGGTGGTGCATAAAGTGGAAAAGCAAGTGGATCAAGAAATTATGGAAATCGGTAAGCGTACCTCCATCGACCTTGGCATCCACAACCTCAATCCCGAATTGATTAAGATGATCGGTCGCATGAAATACCGTACCAGCTATGGTCAGAACCTGCTGCAGCACTCCATCGAGACGGCTAAGCTCTGCGCCACCATGGCGGCCGAACTTGGCCTCAACGTGAAAGCCGCCAAACGTGCCGGTCTGTTGCACGACATCGGTAAGGTGGCCGAGAACGAGGAAGAACTGCCACATGCCATCTTGGGTATGAAGGTCGCCGAGCGCCTGAAGGAGAAACCCGACATCTGCAACGCCATCGGTGCCCACCACGAGGAAATCGAAATGGACAACCTGATTTCGCCCATCGTGCAGGTGTGCGATGCCATCTCTGGTGCCCGTCCGGGAGCCCGTCGTGAGGTGGTGGAAGCTTATATCCAGCGTCTGAACAAGTTGGAGGAAATGGCAATGTCGTATCCGGGTGTGGTGAAGACTTATGCTATCCAAGCTGGTCGTGAACTGCGTGTCATCGTGGGTGCCGACAAGGTGACCGACCAAGACGCCGACCGCATCGCCTACGACCTCTCGAAGAAGATCCAGACCGAAATGACCTATCCAGGTCAGATTAAGATTACGGTCATCCGCGAAACGAGAGCCGTACAGTACGCAAAGTAATTTGACGATGGCCTATGGCTTATGACTATGGCTTACTTTATGAAAATAATAGCCATAGTCAAAAGTGAGCCATAGGCCATAGTCATTAGCCATAGTCAAAAATGATAAGAGAAGAAACCGTCTTTGGCCCCATACATAGCCGTCGGCTTGGTAGTTCATTGGGTATCAATCTGTTGCCTGAAAATGGCAAAATCTGTACTTTCGATTGCATTTACTGCGAATGCGGTTGGAACAAGGATGGTCGCAACGACACCAAGTTGCCTTCGGCAGAGAAAGTCCACAATGCTTTGGAAGCCAAGCTAAAGCAATGCAAAGCCGACCAAGTGCCCATCGACTCCATCACTTTCAGTGGTGATGGTGAGTCGACTATCCATCCTGAGTTTCCGCAGATTATTGACGACACAATCGCCTTGCGCGACCAGTATTATCCCAATTCGAGGATTACGGTGCTGTCGAACGCCACAATGGTTCACAAGCCCGAAGTGTTCAATGCCTTGCGCAAGGTCGACAACCCTACAATGAAAATCGATGCCCCGACGAACGAATTGATTGAAAAAATCAATCACCCTGCACCAGGTTATGACATCGGTAGGGTAGTGGAAGCCTTGAAACAATTCAATGGTGACTTCATCTTACAAACCATGTTCCTGAAAAGCAAGGATTTCGATTCTTCAAGTCCTGAAGTGTTGAATGGCTGGATGGACATTGTGCGTCTGCTTAAGCCACGCGAAATCATGGTTTATACCATCGACCGTCCTACGCCTGAGGAGGGTTTGCAGAAATTTACTGTTGAAGAGATGAGGGCTTTGGTGCAACCCTTAGTCAACGAAGGCTTTACGATTCAGATTAAAGGCTGAACTTATTCCACGCCTACATTCATTCGTCCCATCAACCTGAGCCAAGGTGAGAGGAATGCGAACAGGAAATCGTAAGCGATTAAACCAGGTAGCAACCCTTTTTCACCTAAACGCTTCGAGGCTTTTTGGTAGATAAAGAGCTGTGTGCCAAAGCGTAAAAGGAAGAAAAAGAGTAAGATGGGAATGTAAAACGCTGCACCATTCGTGATGGTGAAGGCGGGTTGGCCGCAGAGGGCAATCAGCGCGATGAAAGAGACGTAAAACAGGAATTGTGAAGTGTAGAACAAGCTCAGCATTACGCGTGCTCCGTTGTCGTATTTCGAAACAGTGGAGTAGCGGCGACTCTTCTGCCGTGTCCAAAGGCGGAAGCTGCTGGTGGGAGTGGTGAGAATGGCATCTTCGGCATCAATTAGCACTTCAGTGTTCTTTTTGTTGGCCACTTGGCTGATGAAAAGGTCATCGTCACCAACGGAGGTTTTGTAATGAGAGATAAACCCTTGGTTTCTGTAAAACAGCTCTTTACGGTAGGAAAGATTAGTGCCAACGCCCATGTAAGGATAATGATTCAAAGCCGCTGAGAGATACAACAGACCATTTTGCAAGGCATCGAAACGCATGAGACGGTTGAGGAGGCTTTTCTTTTGGATGTAAGGGCTGTATCCGATGACGATTTCCGTGCGGTTGTTGTAACGGTTCACCACGCTGCGCAACCATTGGTCGTTGGTAGGCATGCAGTTGCAGTCGGTGAGGATAATCAGGTCGTTTTTGGCCGATTTGATGCCCATCGACAGTGGGAACTTCTTGCCATTGAAGAAGTTAAGGTGTTGTTTGAGCTGTACGGGCTTGATTTTCGGCTGATTGCGTTCCAAGTCTTTTAGGTATTCCTCGGTTTCGTCGTCAGAGCAGTCGTTCACCACAACAATTTCAAAGTTAGGGTAATCCTGGTTGAGCAGGACGGGGATCAGCTCTATCAGGTATTCGTAGGCATCGCGGGCGCAAAGGACGATGGATACGGGCTCCAGTTCCTCGTCGAGCTTCGGGCGCGCGTTCCTCTTGTAGAATGCCACTTTCGAGAAAATACCCCAATGGTAGAACAACTGAATGACAAGACTGATGCCAAAAATGATTAAGATGATGAAACTAAGGCTGTTATAATTGAAATTGATTTGCACGGCAATACATTTTTAATGATTGCAAAGATAATAAATAAGTTGATTTCAAGATTTCAAATTTCAAGATTTCTTATTGCAAAGATGTATTTTTTCTTCAACAATTAAACAGTTCAACAACATACAATTCAACAATTGACTGCGTTGAATAAAAGATTTCACTACTTTTGCGCAAAATTACAACGATGAATTATACAATTGCCGCTAACGACCCCAAAAGCAATGCCCGTGCGGGTGTTCTTCATACCGACCATGGCCCGATAGAAACCCCGATTTTCATGCCTGTTGGCACGGCAGGCACGGTGAAGGCTTGCCATCTCCGTGACGTGCGTGATGAAGCCAAGGCTCAGATTATCTTGGGCAATACCTATCATTTGTATCTGAGGCCTGGATTGGAGGTGCTTGAAGCGGTCGGTGGCTTGCACAAATTCAATGGTTGGGACCGACCCATCCTGACGGATAGTGGTGGTTTTCAGGTGTTTTCGCTGACGGGCATCCGCAAAATGAAAGAGGAGGGTGTCACCTTCCAGTCGCACATTGATGGTTCAAGACATCTTTTCACACCGGAAAACGTGATGGATATTCAGCGTAGCATTGGTGCCGACATCATGATGGCCTTTGATGAATGTACACCTGGCACGGCTGATTATCACTACGCTAAGCAGTCGATGGAACGCACCCACCGCTGGCTCGACCGCTGTTGCGACCGTTTCCAGTCGACGGAACCGAAATATGGCTACGAGCAGGCACTGTTTCCTATCGTTCAGGGCTGTGTCTACCGCGATTTGCGCGAGCAGTCGGCGGAACACATCGCATCGAAAAATGCAGCAGGCAACGCCATTGGCGGCTTGGCCGTCGGCGAACCTACCGAAAAGATGTATGAGATGATTGAGTTGGTGAACACCGTCTTGCCTAAGGACAAGCCGCGTTATCTGATGGGCGTTGGCACGCCAGCCAATATTTTGGAGGGCATTTCTCGTGGTGTCGACATGTTCGACTGCGTGATGCCAACCCGTAATGGTCGCAACGGTATGATTTTCACCTCCGAAGGCATCATCAACCTGAAAAACGAAAAGTGGAAGATGGACTTCTCGCCCGTCGACCCCAACGGTGAAACTTTCGTCGATGTACAATATTCGCGGGCGTATCTCCGTCATTTGTTCGTCGCAGGCGAAATCCTTGGTCCCATGATTGCCAGCCTCCACAATATTGGCTTCTACCTCTGGTTGGTGCGCGAAGCCCGCAAACACATCATCGAAGGCGACTTCGCCGAGTGGCGCGACATAATGCTCCAAAAAGTGACCAGAAGACTTTGAGTCCCGCATCCCGCAGTCTCGTGTCTCGCCGTCAAAAAAAGTTGTAAATGAGGAAAATCGACGCATATATCTTCAAGAAATACATCGGGACGTTTTTCTTTGCCATCTCGATGCTGATTTTGGTCGTCATAATCTTCGATGTGTCCGAAAACATCGACAGTTTCTTGAAGCACAATGCGCCCTGGGAAAGGGTGGTGGTCGACTATTATGTCATGTCGATACCTTATTATATAAACCTCTTCATCCACCTTTTCGCTTTCATCGCCGTGGTGTTTTTCACCTCAAAAATGGCCGCTCGCACAGAGATTGTGGCGATTTTGAGTAGTGGCATCAGTTTTTGGCGTTTCCTTGTCCCCTATATGATGGCTGCCGTGGCTATCGCTATTATGTCGCTGTATTTCGGTAACTTCTTGATACCCAAGACTAACGAAATCAGGAGACAGTTCAAGGATGAGTATATGGAGAAATTGAGCCAAAGCGCGGGGCGCAATGTGCATGTGCAGATTGGGAAAGACGAGTTCGTGTATGTGGAGAGTTACAATATTTCGAAACAATATGGCTATAAGTTCGCGTGGGAGAAATATGATGATAATGAGTTGAAATACAAAGCGTTATCAGATATAATTTATCATGATACTTTGGCTCCCAACAGTTGGAAAATCGACCCGTATGCCATTCGTACAATGGATGGTAAAGACGAAACTTTGGTGAAAGGTCGCGATTTGGACACCCTTCTTAATCTTTATCCTACCGACTTGTATAAGATGAAAGAGGATTTTGAGGAGATGAATTTCTTCGAACTTCGCGATCACATCCAAGGCATGAAGGAGAAAGGCTCGGAGGGCGTCAAAGCATACGAGGTGGAGATGCATACACGCATGTCGTCACCAGCGGCTGTCATTATTCTCACGCTTATTGGAGCAGCTTTGTCGAGTCGCAAGGTGAGAGGCGGCATTGGTATGCACCTTGGCATTGGTATCACCATCGCGTTTTCCTATATTCTCTTTATGCAGGTTTCTAAGACGTTCGCCATTTCAGGCGGATTGTCACCAGCGCTTGCCGCCTGGATTCCCAACATCATTTTCAGCGTGTTGGGCATATACTTGTTGAAAAAAGCGCCAAAATAATTAACTGCTTGATTGATTTGTTTTTAAAGAAGGACATGAAAGCGGTTTTTGCTTTTTTGCAAAAAAAATGTGTCATCATTACGGACTTTTGCTTATTTTAGCAACTTCTTTTCACCCTTAAAAACATTGCAATATGCACATCGCAGTAGCAGGCAATATAGGCTCGGGAAAGACGACCCTCACGGGCCTTCTCGCCAAGCATTTCAACTGGAAGCCTCATTATGAGGAGGTTGAGCACAATCCTTATTTGGACAGTTTTTACGAGGATATGCAACGCTGGTCGTTCAACATCCAGATTTTCTTCCTCAACAGCCGCTTCCGTCAGGTGATGAACATCCGCAACAGTGGCGAGGACGTCATCCAAGACCGCACCATCTATGAGGATGCCCATATCTTCGCTGCCAACCTGTATTCAATGGGACTGATGGAAACCCGTGATTTCGAGAACTATCAGTCGCTATTCGAGCTGATGACTAAGTTCCTTCAACCGCCCGATTTGCTGATTTATCTCCGTGCCTCGGTGCCCACCTTGATACGCCACATCGCCAAGCGCAACCGCGAGTTTGAGCAGAGCATCAGCATCAGTTATCTGACTAACCTCAATGAACGTTACGAAAAGTGGATCGAGGGTTATAATGAAGGCAAGCTGCTCATCATCGACACGGACAATATCGAACTTGAAAACCCCGAGGACTTGAGTACAGTCGTCGATCGTATTGAAGGCTCGCTCAACGGGTTGTTCTAATGAAAAAATGCTCGCTTTTTTATCTCAAATTCACTATAATTCAAAAAGATACATCTCAAATTCTCTAATTCTTGATAATGAAAATAGTAGGAATCATACCAGCCCGTTACGGCTCATCCCGCTTCCCAGGTAAGCCTTTGGCCATGATCAAGGGAAAGACGATGATACAACGGGTCTGTGAGCAGGCGTGGAAGTCGAAATTAGATGACGTGGTGGTGGCCACCGACGACATCCGTATCGCAGACGAAGTGCTGAAATTCGGAGGCAAGTATGTGATGACTGACCCGAGACACCAAAGTGGCACGGATCGTTGTTGTGAAGCGTTGGAAATACTTGAAGAACAATACGATGCGGTAATCAACATTCAAGGTGACGAGCCTTTCATTGACCCACAACACATTAGTCTTTTGGTCGATATGATTTCGCGTGACGACACGCAATTGGCTTCCTTGGTCAAGAGGATAGACGATGAGGAAGAATTGTTTGGCTCAAACAAGGTGAAAGTGGTGATGGATAAATCTGGTAACGCGTTGTATTTCAGTCGCAATCCGATTCCATACATGCGCAATGTGGCTCATGAGAAATGGCTACAAAAAGGCTGCTTTTTCCAACATCTCGGGATTTATGCTTATAAGGCAGCGACTTTGCGCCTAATTGCTACAATGCAGCCTACTGCGTTGGAGTTGGCTGAGTCGCTTGAGCAGTTGCGCTGGCTCGAGAACGGCTTGGCTATCCGTATGGCCGTTGTCGAGGCAGACAGCCTCGCCATTGACAGTCCTGCCGATTTAGCCAAAGCGATAGAAATGGCACAAAACTAATACGATACAGAATAATGATTTCTATCGTCGAAGCCATATCAGATCTTTTGTATGTCCGTGAAACCGTGGTGGTGCCGGGCTTGGGCGCTTTCGTGAAGAAGCCCGTTTCAGCCAAAGTGAATCCAGTGGCGAATTATTTTGCTATGCCGTCGAGCGAAATCGTTTTTGATGCCAATTTGCGCGAAGATAACGATTTGGTCGTCAATTATATAGTTGAGAAATTCGAGGTGTCGAAAGATGAAGCGCGTCGCCAGTTGGCGTTGTTTGTTTCGGATTGTTTCAACAACTTGAAGCAAGGGGAGAAAGTGCTATTGAATCAAATCGGCACTTTGTACTATGATGGCGCGAACGACCTTGTTTTTAAGCAGGATGATTCGGCGAATTACAATGCCGATGCCTTTGGCTTGTGTGACTTTTCGCTACAGCCGGTGTTGCGTTCGAAGACGAAGGATGAAATCAAGGCGGAGATTGAGCAGCAGCAGAGAGACAAGAATACACCCGTCACGGTGGATGAAAAGGCTGTGCATGAGCATGATAAAGAAGATGCGTTTGACGATGATAGGCGAGGCTTTGGCTGGCAAAAGCTGTTGTTGGGACTTTTGGCCGTGGCAGGTATCATGTATGGCCTGAATTGTTTCAAGGTCATCGATATCGCAGGGTGGTTCAACGGGTCCTCGAAGCGTGTAGTCAATATCGAACCTGGAAAATACCAGCTCCCGACCTGCACCATGGATTGGGACAAGATGCTGGATGAGTATAAGGAAACTTGGCGGCCCGCCGAGCCTGATGCGATGCCCCAAGCCAACATCCGTATCATTGCTGGATGTTACGATCAGGCGGAGCCTGCCGTTCGTTTGACCAACTCGTTGAAGTCGAAGGGCTTTAGTGGCGCGATTTACGAGTTCCGCAATGGCAAATGGTTTGTCTCGTTCGGACGTTATGCCACTGAGGAAGAAGCCACTGAAGCATTGCGGGAGATTAGGAAGAATACGGATTATAAAGCCTGGATATTGAAGTAAAGCGAGCCCCGTAGGGGCGACATGATATTAAGCTGGGGATTCATCCCTTGCGCAAACAAGACGATAACCGATACAGAGCCCCGTAGGGGCGACACAATGATATGTCAAAGAAAAACAAATTAGAGAAATTCGCCGAAAATAAGACTTTTCCCAACCTGTTCGAATACAGTTACGAACGCATCATGGGCGAGGGTTTCCCGCTGCAAGGCAAGTGGCACGAGGAGTTTTTCCACAACGACAACCCCATCGTGCTGGAGCTGGGCTGTGGCAAGGGCGAATATACTGTCGGACTGGCGCGCGTGCATCCCGAGATCAATTATATCGGGGTCGACATCAAAGGGGCGCGTATCTGGCGCGGCTTGAAGCAGTCGAATGAGGAAGGCTTGAAGAATGTGGCCTTTCTCCGTGCTCGCATCGACCAAATCGAACATTTCTTCGGTAAGGATGAAGTTTCCGAGATTTGGGTCACCTTCCCTGACCCGCATCCCGGCGAGGGCGAACGCAATGCAAGGCACCGCCTCACTTCGCCTGAGTTCCTGGAGCGTTATCGTATAATTGTCCGTCCCGACGGCATCCTCAACCTCAAGACCGACAGCCCCATCATGTATGAGTTCACGCTGCACGACGTGGTGGAAAAGCAAGGACTGCCGTTGCTCTATGCCACCGATGACCTCTACGCCAATGACGACAACCTTGAGGTGAAGACCATCCGTACCTTCTACGAACAAATGTGGCTCGACCAAGGGCTGACTATCAAATATATCCGGTTTAAGATTAATGCTGAATGAGGAATGCAGAATGCAGAATGCGGAATGATGAATCTTGAAATCTTGAAATTAGAAATCTTGAAATCCTGAAATTTTAAATCTTTGAATCTTTGAATCTTTGAATTTTGAATCTTTAAATCCAACGAATATGTACACTGACGACAATCAACTCTACATTGCCCATTGCGACAACGGACCTCTTTATATGATAGGTAAAATGGCCAACCGCCATGGCTTGATTGCTGGTGCCACAGGTACGGGTAAGACCGTCACCCTGCAGGTGCTGGCCGAATCGTTCAGTCAGGCTGGCGTACCTTGCTTCATGGCCGACATGAAAGGCGACCTCTCAGGCATCAGCCAAGCGGGAAAGATGAGCGGCTTCATTGAGAAACGCTGCCCCGAGTTCGGCATCGAGAACCCGGATTTCCACGGCTGCCCGACACGCTTTTTCGACGTGTTCGGCGAGCAAGGCCATCCGTTGAGGGCCACCATCTCCGACATGGGACCGCAGCTCCTTGCCCGACTCCTCGACCTCAACGAGACCCAGACGGGTATCCTCAACATCGTCTTTAAGATTGCTGACGACCGTGGGTTGCTCCTCATCGACATGAAAGACCTCCGCATGATGCTCGACTATGTGGCCAAAAATGCCAAGGAGTTCACGACCACATACGGAACGGTATCTTCGGTGAGTGTGGGAGCCATCCAGCGTGCCTTGCTGGCTTTGGAAGCCGAAGGCGGAGAGATCTTCTTCGGCGAGCCTTCGTTCAACGTGTTCGACTTCCTGCAGACCGAAGGCGGCAAAGGCGTGATGAACGTGCTGGCTGCCGACAAGCTGATGCTTAACCCGAAGCTCTACAGCACCTTCCTGCTGTGGCTGCTGAGCGAGCTCTACACGCAATTGCCTGAAGTCGGCGACCTGCCGCTGCCCAAGCTGATTTTCTTCTTCGACGAGGCCCACATGCTCTTTAAGGACACCTCGAAGGCTTTAGTCGACAAGATAGAGCAGGTCATCCGTTTGGTGCGTTCCAAGGGTGTGGGTGTGTATTTCGTCACCCAAAGCCCCGACGACATCCCGGATGCCATCGCTGGCCAGCTCGGCAACCGCATCCTACATGGCTTGCGTGCCTATACGCCCAGGGAACAAAAGGCCGTGAAGGCAGCCGCACAGACCTTCCGCTCCAACCCAACTTTCAATACCGAGGCAGCCATCCTTGAACTCGGTACGGGCGAGGCTTTGGTCTCGTTGCTCGACGAGAAAGGAGCGCCCTGCATCGTGGAGCGCGCCAAGATTCTTTTCCCGCTGAGCCAGATTGGTGCCATCACCGAGGCTCAACGCAGCGACTTGATTCGCAGGTCGCGCCTTTACGGGGTCTATGACAAGAGCTTTGACCGCGAGAGCGCCTACGAGATGCTCGTTGCGGAACAAAAACAGGAGGAAAAACGCCTCCAGAAAGAAGCCGAAGAGGAAGAAAAACGTAAGGCCAAGGAAGCCAAGGAGAAAGAACGTGCAAGAAGCACCAGCTCGCGAAGCACCTCCACCCGAAAGAAAAAATCGGCGGGACAGAAAGCTCTCGAAAAGACCCTCAACACGACGGCCACGACCATCGGCCGAGGCATCGGCAACAAGATTGTTAGGTCGATTTTGGGGAGTATCTTCAAGTAAGACTGAAAAAGGGAGGTTCCTGAGCTTGTCGAAGGGCCTCCCTTTTTTTAGTCATTCCCAATCTCTTTCAGTATCAGCACAAGCCTAACACCGCCGAAAAAAGAGCCGGTTGTATATTTCGGAGCTGCTTCAAAATGAAAAAATGCAGCAATTATTGCCGTGTATTGAAATAATATGTATCTTTGCGGAAAATTATGTAGTTAAAACATAATGTTTGTAAAGCATAATAATTATGGAGTTCATCGATAGAAAAAAAGAAACGGAGCGTCTTACGCAGATATTGAATGGCGGCAGCCCTTGTCTTGTCATAATAAGAGGAAGAAGACGGTTGGGCAAATCGACATTGATTAAACATGTTTTGACGGAGGATGACATTTATTATGAAGCCGACAGAACTGACGCCTCAAACCAGCGTGAATTGCTCGCAAGCATCGCGTCTCATGTTTTCCCCGATTTTGATTCGGTTCATTATCCTACTTGGGAAGCCCTTTTTATGGCTGTCAACTACAGAGTAAAGAAGAAAATGACTCTCTGCATGGATGAATTCCCATATTTGGCAAAGGTTAGCCCTGAATTGCCTTCGGTAATTCAGAAACTGCTGGATGACGGCAAACTGAAATATAACCTTATTCTATGTGGATCATCACAAACCATGATGTATGACCTTCTTTACGATGAGGCATCTCCGTTATATGGCCATTCGGACTCGGATTTTAAGTTGAATCCGTTGAAGTTGCCTTATCTTGGTGAAGCACTTCATTTGGATGCAGTTGAGGCCATTGAGGAGTATGCCTTATGGGGTGGTGTGCCACGTTACTGGGTCATGCGTGAGAAAAGCGGTGACAAAGACAAGGCTTTGAGAGACAATGTGCTTTCGTCGCAAGGCATTCTCTATGAAGAGCCGCAAAGGCTTTTCAATGACGATATGAACGATGTTGTGAAAATTTCGACAATCATGTCAATCGTCGGGAAAGGGGCGACAAGACTAAAAGAAATCGCTTCACGATGCGAGGAACCGGCCACCAATCTTTCTCGTCCTATAGGAAAGCTTATCGATTTGGGATATATCGAACGCGATATCCCTTTTGGGGAGTCCGTAAAAAGTACAAAACGAAGCCTGTATAGAATCGCCGACCCGTTTTTGAGTTTTCATTTCCGTTTCGTAGCTCCCATGAGGTCCTTTATCGAGTTGGAACGCTATGCGCCTGTTGATGCCATTTTGAGAGAGCAGATGTCAGGCCATATTGGTGGATGGTGGGAAAAAATATGCCGTGATGCAGTGACAGGCAACGTCATTGATGGCATTATGTATGGCGAGGCTCGCCGATGGTGGGGTAGTGTCATGATAGACGGCAAACCACAAGATGTTGAACTAGACATCGTCGCCGAGTCGATGAACAAAAAACATATTCTTATCGGTGAATGCAAGTGGACCTCTTCTGAAAATGCGCGACTCCTTACGGAAAAACTAAAGAAAATTGCCGAGCATTTATCTTTTACGCAGGATAAAGATGTAGTAGTCAAACTTTTCTTGAAAAACAGCCCTGAAGATCCGCAAGGGAACCATTTGCTTGCTGAAGATGTTGTAAAGTTGTACTAATCATTCCCAATTTCTTTCAGCATCGGCACGAACTTGAAGTCGCCGAATTCCTCTTTTTTCAGGGAACTGTCTTCCATTTTTGTGACTCTCAGCATGGTCTGGCCTTCGCCTTCGGAGTTGTCCATAGGGATGACCATGATGCCGTTAGGTTTCATCTGTTGGACGAGGGCCTCTGGGATGCTCGGCGCACCCGCAGTGATGATGATGCGGTCGAAAGGCTGGTAGGTGGGTAAGCCCTCGTAACCGTCACCCAAGAAAGGCTTCACGCGGAAGGGGAGTTGTTCCAAGATGTCCTTGGTCTTGAAATAGAGGTTGCGCTGCCGCTCGATGCTGAACACCTTGGCACCCATGGCAGCCAACACGCAGGCCTGGTAGCCCGACCCCGTCCCGATTTCAAGCACTTTCATGCCTTTGTCGACTTGCAAAAGCTGGCTCTGGAACGCCACGGTGGAGGGCTGTGAGATAGTCTGACCCGAGCCGATGGGGAAGGCCATGTCTTGATAGGCCAATTCGACGAAAGAGGAATCGAGGAAAATATGGCGCGGCACCTCGTTGATGGCCGACAAAACGGCCTCGTCGGTGATACCTTTGGCGCGCAGCTGGTCAACGAGTTGCTTGCGTAAGCCTTTGTGGCGGTAATTGTCTTCTAAGTGGGTGTTCATATTGGGTTAGTCGGCCCTTCGACAGGCTCAGGGACCTTGGTTTTCTGTTTTGCGGTGCGAAATTACGCCAAACCGAACGATAAAAAAACTATTTTTGCGGAAATTTTTTCTCTATGCTGAAAATCGGTGTTTTAGGTGCAGGGCATCTGGGCAAAATCCATATCAACTGCATCAAAAAGATAGAACAATATGAGCTGGTGGGCTTTTACGACCCCGCCGACGAGACGGCCCGACTGGTGGAAACCGAGATGAACGTGAAGCGTTTCGGCTCCATCGACGACTTGATTGGCTCGGTGGACGTGGTCGACATCGTCACGCCTACCATCCGCCACTTCGAGTGTGCCTCCAAGGCCTTGCAGAAACGCAAGCATGTCTTTATCGAGAAGCCCATCGTGGCCACACCCGACGAGGCCAATGCCTTAAAAAAGTTGGCAGACGAAGCGGGCGTGAAGGTGCAGGTGGGCCATGTGGAGCGCTTCAACCCAGCCTTCATCGCAGCAGAGCCTTTCATCGGTGAGCCTTTGTTCATCGAGGCGCATCGTCTGGCTATGTTCAACCCGCGTGGCACCGACGTTCCCGTGGTTCTCGACCTTATGGTGCATGACCTCGACATCCTGCTCACCATCGTCAAGTCGCCGGTCAGCCACATCAGTGCGAGCGGGGTCAGCATCGTCAGCCCCACGCCCGACATCACCAACGTGCGCATCGAGTTCGAGAACGGTGCTGTAGCCAACCTCACCGCTTCGCGCCTGTCGTTGAAGAACATGCGCAAGACTCGCATCTTTCAGAAAGGCGCTTATATCACCGTTGACTTTTTGGACAAGGTGGTCGAAATCTTCCGCATCAACGATGAGGTGGATGATACCAATCCGTTGTCGGCAACCATCACTCTTGGCGATGGCTCCGAAAAGCAGATCACCTTCCAACGTCCTGAAATCCATCCGATCAATGCCATTCAAACCGAGCTGGAGAGCTTCTACAACGCCATTGTTCACAACACCACACCTGCCGTCACTATCGACGACGGCATCAACGTGCTGAAGCTGGCCTATCGGATTCTCGACGCGGTGGCTGAATCGGCTGCCAAGGTGAAGAAATAAACCGCTATCTGCGTACAATAATAACCCGCCATAATCGTTTAAAAGGAAAAGCAATTGCTATGTATAGGAAATTTACCCTTTATGCTTTTTTTGTGCTTGCCGTTTTTTCAGTGGTCTTCGTTTCCTGCAGGAAGTTTGAAGGCTCGCAAACCATTCCGGCTTATATTCATATTGAATCCATTGTGGTTGACTCACTTACGGATTATTTCACCTATGGCGCAACCACCTCTAAGATTACGGATGCTTGGGTGTATGTCGATGATGACCCTGTTGGATGCTTCGAACTGCCCGCCACATTTCCCGTCTTGAAACACGGTCCTCATAAGGTGACTGTCTATGGCGGCATCATGTCGAATGGCATTGCAGCAGCACGAGCATCTTATCCATTTTATAAGCCTCAAATCTATGAATCCTTGAACCTCGTTGAGGACAGTATCATCAACCTGCAACCCGTGTTGAACTATTACCCCATCGGCGGAGGCGTCGAAAAAGGCTGGATGGAGGATTTCGAGACGGCAAATACGCTGCTGCCGGTTGCAGGAAGCGACACTTCCATCATCCGCATCAATGGCAGCGAGGCCTGGCATTCGTCCAACTCGTTCTATTCCGGCAAGATAGTGTTGCCCCCAGATTCACTTGATTTCACAGTAGCTACAGCTGATGAATATTCTTTCCATACCGGGTATTTGCAATATTGCATGGTGGAAATGGACTACAACTGTAACGACGCTTTCTTCGTTGGCGTGATGTATTACAAAAACTATCAGTTGGTTAAACATCCCTTGCTGCGGATACAGCCTACGGATACCGTCAACGATATGCCGCAACGTTGGAACAAGATTTATGTCAACATCGGACCCATCATGAACGAAAACGTGACGGCTTCCTATTTCAAGATTTACTTCACTTCCGACTTGTCGGTTGCCCCTGTATACGGAGAACCTGATTACGTTCAAGCTAACAAGCATAGATACTATTATTTTGATAATCTGAAACTGTTCTATCGTCCGCAATGAATAAGAAAAGACTGGCCAGTTTGTATTTCTTCGTCGATTGGATTGCCTCCATTCTGGCGTGGACCCTGTTTTATTTCTTCCGCAAGGCTCATGAAGACCTCTATATCAACTATTGGGATCGTATCACCAATTCGTTTGTTACGCCTAGTTTTTGGTTAGGTGTGGCAATCATCCCTATTTGTTGGCTTATCCTCCATGCCGTGACCGGAGCTTATGAGAAAGTGTATTTCAAGTCGCGCCTGAAGGAACTTGGACAGACTTTCTTTATCACGCTTTTGGGTGTTGTGGTGCTGTTCTTCGTGGTCATCCTAGATGATGAAGTGGTGAACTACAAGTCTTATTACCAGTCGTTTATCGCGCTCTTTACGCTCCAGTTCCTGATGACTTATATCCCGCGCCTCATCATCACCACTTCGGTGATTTCGCGAATTAGGAGCAAGAAAATCGGCTTCAACACACTCATTGTGGGTAGCAACGACAACGCTTGCGCCATCTTTAAGGAAATCGAAGACGAGGTGAAACCTTCGGGTAGACGATTGATAGGTTTCCTCAATGTGTACGACAAGAAGGAGTACAAGTTGGGCGAGTATCTGCCGCGCTTGGGCTCTTACCACGAGATTGAAAGGATTGTGAAGGAGCAGAATGTCGAGGAGGTCATCATTGCCATCGAGCGTTCGGAGGTGGAGACGATGAATGTGCTGCTTACTGTGGTCGACTCAACGGATGCCACCGTGAAAATCATCCCCGCCATGCAGGATTTGGTGTTCGGCACCGTCAAGCAGTCCGCCATCTGGCAGGCGCCCTTGGTGCAAGTCACGCCTGAACTTATGCCCATCTGGCAAAGGGTAGTAAAGCGCGTTTTCGATATTGTGGCCTCAACCTTGGCACTCATCGTTTTGTCGCCGGTGTTTTTGGCCTGTGCCATCATCGTGAAGGCGACCTCGAAAGGGCCGGTTTTCTATGTGCAAGAGCGCATTGGTAAAGGCGGTAAGCCATTCAATATGGCCAAGTTCCGCAGCATGAGGGTGGATGCCGAGTCGAGTGGCACGCCCATGCTGTCGAGCGACGACGACCCGCGCATCACCAAGTTCGGCAAGTTCATGCGTAAAGTCCGTTTAGACGAGATCCCCCAGTTTTGGACTGTGCTGAAAGGCGACATGTCGTTAGTGGGCTATCGCCCCGAGCGCCAGTATTTCATCGACAAGATTATGGAAAAGGCGCCTTATTATCGTCTGCTGCTCAAGGTGAAACCTGGTATCACCAGTTGGGGCGAGGTGAAATATGGCTATGCCGAAAACGTCGAGGAAATGATTGAGCGCTTGAAATATGATGTGCTTTACATTGAGAACGTAAGTCTCGCACTGGATATCAAGATTCTGATTTACACGGTGTTAATCGTTATTCAAGGACGCGGGAAGTGATTTCCTTTCTTTTTGTGCCTTCAAATAGCAGTCGCGGCACAAAGGCTCATAACTCTCCGTTTCTCCCAAAACCACCAATTTGTCGCCCGCGATGGTGCGGTGCGAAAACTGCGCTTGGCCGCCACAGCGCACGCAGATGGCGTGCACTTTGGTCACGTCTTCGGCGATGGCCATCAGCGTAGGCATGGGTCCGAAAGGCTTGCCCATGAAGTCCATGTCCAAGCCTGCAATGATGACGCGCACGCCTTGGTTGGCCAATTGTTGGCACACGTTAGGCAGCTCATCATCAAGGAATTGCGCTTCGTCGATACCGATAACGTCCACGTCGGTGGCATAGAAAAGAATCTCGTTGGCACTCTCAACGGGGATGGAATGCAAGGCTGTGGCGTTGTGCGACACTACATCTTCCTCGCTATAGCGTGTGTCAACGCCAGGCTTGAAGATTTCCACCTTTAGCTTGGCGATCTTCGCACGTTTCAAACGGCGTATCAATTCCTCCGTCTTGCCCGAAAACATGGAGCCACAAATCACTTCAATCCAGCCTTGAGATTTATTGTGAGAATCTTTTTCGATGAACATGAGCTGAGTGTTTAGAAAATTAGTAATTTAGCACCCTCTAAATCCCCCGAACAGGGAAACTACTGGGGTTACAAAAATAAAGATAAATTTTATATGAACGAAAAATTTGAGCATGATTCCGTACTTGATGCGGAACAAAAAGAGAAATTGGTTTCTATTAAGCATGAAATCAGTTTGTTATACCAACAGGTCAATTACCTTTTGAGAAACGAAAAAGCCCTTGGAATTCTTGATTTGGATGTGTTGATGAACCGAACGCACACCCTTTATGACCTGCTTTGCTCAGTCAATTTGGGTGAAGAAATCAATGATGATGACCTGCCTTTTGATGCCGAAGCATTCTCGGGCCTCTTTGGTGGAGCGGCTCCAGAAGAAGAAAATGTCGAGGAAGAGGCTCCCGCTGAGGAGGAAGAAACCGTGGAACAGGAACCAGTGGTGGTGGAAGTGCCAGCAGAGCCAGAGATAGAACCCGAGCCTGAGCCTGAACCCGAACCCGAGCCTGAGCCTGAACCAATTCCTGAACCCGAAGTTCAACCACAACAAGAGGTCGAACCTGTTGTAGAGCAACCTGTTGTGGAAGAAATACCTGTGGAGGAGCCGCAACCTGTTGTTGAAACACAACCCATCAACCAGGTGGAAGAAGTGCCAGAAGAAAAAACAGAGGAAAAGCCTTTGGGTGATGAATTTGGCTTCCTTTTCCGCTTTGAGGATATTCCCGAGAAAGAAGAACAACCCGTTGAAGACCATCCCATTGTGGCATCGGAAGGCAAGGTGGTGCATGTGATGGAAGAGATCCCGGAGGAGGAAATCCCCGAGCGCGACCGTGTGCATGGCGACGACTTGGTGACGGACAATCCCTTGGTGATGCCGCGCATGGACGAGGAAAGAATGGCTGAGCGGGAAGAGATTGGCCGTGAATCGTCGGAAGGCGTGCCGGATGTCTTCGGCAACGACGAAGCTGAATTTGAGCTGTCGACGGGCGAAACGTTAGGCGAAAAGATGATGGGCAACGACAACTCGTTGGCCGCCAAGTTGCAACAGGCTCCTGGCCGTGACTTGAAATCTTTTATCGGAATCAATGATAAGTTTTTGTTCGTCAATGAGTTGTTTGGCGGAAGTATGGAGAAATACAACAAGTCCATCGAGAATCTTAACGACTTGAAGACCTTGAACGGCGCGATGATTTACTTGAACGAGTTGAAGATTGAGTTGCAGTGGAATAGCAGCAACGAGGCTTATCAGAAGCTCAGGGAGTTGGTGTCGCGCAAGTATGAATAAGCCATGCCGAAGCTCTATCTTGTTCCCACGCCCATCGGCAACCTTGAGGACATCACCTTGCGTGCCATCCGCATCTTGAAGGAGGTGGACGGCATCCTTGCTGAAGATACGCGCACTTCGGGTAATCTACTTCGCCATTTGGACATCAGCAAGCCTATGACGGCCTTCCATATCCGCAACGAGCATCAGTCGGTGGAACGTATCGCCGACCGCATCGAGGCAGGGGAGGCCCTCGCCTTGGTGACCGATGCTGGCACGCCTGCCATCTCCGACCCGGGTTTTTTGCTGGTACGCGAGTGCGTGAAACGTGGCATCGAGGTGGAGTGCCTGCCTGGTCCTACGGCTTTCGTTCCCGCTTTGGTCAATTCGGGTTTGCCTGCGGAAAAGTTTATTTTTGAGGGCTTTCTGCCCCACAAAAAGGGTCGTCAGACCAAGTTGCAGGCTGTGGCCGATTATCCTTATACCACCATCCTCTACGAGTCGCCCTTCCGTTTGCTGAAGACCTTGCAGCAATTAGCGGAGGTGTGTGGCCCTGAACGGAAGGTCTGCGTCTCCCGCGAGTTGACCAAAATCCACGAGGAAAACGCCCGCGGCACCTTGGCCGAGGTGATTGAGCATTTCTCCAAGAAGGAAATAAAAGGCGAAATCGTCATCGTTTTGGAGGGAGCATCTGCTTTCACTTCTAATGACGATTCCGAGGAATAATAAACAACTGTCTTGCATATTATGTCATTCCCTTGGGAATCAATAGGCAAGACAGTTTCCGTTTGAAAATGGTTCAGAACGCGAACGAAAGTCTGGTGTAAAAATCCGTAATCACATCTTTGCGTCCGCCGTTGAAGCCCAAAGCACTGTCGACAACGTCGATGACAGAGACACCACAACTGAGGTAGACCCTGTAGATTTTGAGGCCTACGCCACCGGCTGTGTACAAGCCCGTCGAGATGTAACGATGTTCACCATCGTAGTCGTAGCATGTCACATGGCCTGCGGGAATTGAAAAACCGATGCGCCCTTCGATAAAGGGGCTGACGGGGACATAGGGAACTGCAAATTTCAGGCTGGCATAGATCGGAACGGTGTGGATATAAGTCTCTTGCATGTTCTCGAACAAGCGGCAATGCTGGCCATAGCTCGAATAATACTCGGCACCCAATCCGATGCTAGTGGCATTCCCGAGTTGATATTCAGCCATGCCGCCCACGCTGAAATGGTAAGGGATCTCATGCCTAAAGATGGCACCCCAATCCCACATGCCTAAATCGCCGATAACATGGACTCGGAATTCACCCCTTGGGGTGTAGACACAAGGGACATTTCGTGGCTCGGGCCTTGCGACAGTCCGCCTGTGGGGATGGCGATAGCGAGGATGAGGTGGACGGATTTGTGCCTCGGTCGTCATCGACAGCACAAAGAGGAAGCTTAGTGCGAGCATGGGTTTTTTCATAGTCAATATCATTTTGATGTTGGCCAATGAGTTACAAAAACCATACCAATTACAATTTACTTCTTCAGCTGCTTTTGGTAGGCTTTGAGTCGGGCAACGAGGCTCTTTTTCACGCCGTTGGAAGTGTAGGTGGCACCGCTGATGGCGTCCACATCCTTGCCCAAGGCTTCATCGACGGTGAAGCCGTTCCACGCTTCGTAAAGACCGCCTTCCACTACACGTTTTGCAAAGTTAGGCGTCTCTTGATTCTCCAATAAGACGATGTTTTTGATGCGGCCATCGGCATCCAAGGCTATTAATAAAGGTGTGGGGCCGTTGAAGCCTTTCACTCCGTCGGAATAGGGCGACGAGAATAAAATCGTGCCTAACTTGTTGCCTTTCGTGTCTTTGACTTCATAAAAAGCCGTGTCGATAGCTTTGGTCTTGGCGGCTTCGACAAAATAAGGTGTGGCTTCCTCAATGGGAAGGGCCGGCCATTTGACTTTGGAGCCGCAACTGCACATGCCTAACAATCCGATGGATAACATGGCATAAAGAAAGGTTTTGTGGTTTTTCATCTGCTTCGGTTTTGAAATTTTGTGCAAAAATAGCGAAAAAACCATCAACAATTCAACAATTCAACACTCAACAATTCAACAAAACCCTTATCTTTGTGACCTCAAAACTTCAAGATTATGTTAGTCATTGGTATCGCAGGCGGTTCAGGTTCAGGGAAAACCACCGTCGTTAAGGAACTGGTCAGACAGTTGCCAGAGAACTCAGTATCAGTCATTTCGCAGGACGCTTATTACTACGACAACGGCGACAAGACGCCTGAAGAGAAGAAGCAAATCAACTTCGACCATCCTGACGCCATAGAGTGGGACCTGCTCATCGACCATCTTGATCGTCTCAAAAAGGGTGAAACCATTCCGATGCCTATCTACACCTACGTCACCTGTGCCCGTTCGCAGGAGGTGATTTATGTGCATCCCACCGAAGTCATCATTGTGGAAGGCATCATGGTGTTGACCCAGGAAGAGCTTCGCAAACGCATGGATATCAAGGTGTTTGTTGATACCGACAGCGACGAGCGCCTAATGCGTATCATCCGCCGCGACATCGCCGAACGTGGCCGCACTTGGGAAGACGTGCTCCGCCATTACCAAACCTTCGTCAAGCCCATGCACCAGCAGTTTATCGAGCCCACCAAGCGCAGCGCCGACATCATCCTGCCGCGTGGCTCCAGCCCTGTGGTGGTTGATATTTTGGCGTCAAGAATTAGGATGCATTTAGGGAAGTGACTGGAAGTCAAATAAAAACAAAAAAGCCGAACGTAAACGATCGGCTTTTTTTGTTGCCCAACCAGGGTTCGAACCTGGACTTTACTGATCCAGAGTCAGTCGTGTTGCCAATTACACCATTGGGCACTGAAGTCGGCTGCAAAAATACGCTTTTTTTAAATGTTGCAACGAAAAAGAGGAAAATTTTTTCTGATTTTTTTGTCGGCTTTAAGCTGGTTTGTGTAACTGGTTCATTATCAATACTTGTTGAACCTTGAGCCCCAGTTGTATGACAGCATAAATGTGACGAAAAACCGCTTTTTGCGCTCCGAATCCATGATGGAAATGCCTAAGGGGAAACACTCCGCTTTGACTTCGACGTCGATGGATTGTGCCCGTGTGCGTGTCTTCGCGATGTCGAAACTGAGACCTAACGAGGCATTTACGCCAGGCGAGAACTTGGTTTCGCCAATGCCTTTGGTGAAAGCAGACTTGCCAAGGATGTTGATTCCCTGCTCAAAGGTGCGCTCCTCGATGGTTTCGACATAACCGCCCGATGCGCTGGGCTGGTAGCCAACCACATAGTAATAATAAGGTTTCAGCAGGGCCAACGACGCGCCGAAGGAATAGGTCCATCGTGTTTCGATGCCGCCCCAATAAGGTTTGCCATAGATAAGGCGATCCTCGCCGTAACCGAAGCGAAGCACATAGGCATAGTTTAGCTTGCCGTAGACGAATGGCCGCGAGTTGAACTGCGAGATGGTGATGGTCTTGATTTCCTTGAGCGAACGCAGCGACACCGCTTCGCCTACCCAGTTTCGGGTGAGATGTATGCTCTTGATTCTTCCGATTTTGAAGCCCAACCCGATACCTTGCGAGTGAAGGGCCACTTTGAAGGTGTTTTGGTGGTTGTAGACCAACCGCTCCTCGATGGGTTTGTCGTCTTCGCTTTGAATGTCAATGTTTTGCGCAGGCAACAAAAAAGCGCACGCTACAAAAAGCGTGAGCATAAGGATGCGCAAAATCGGCTGTCTGAGGGCAATCATCGCAATGCCTCCCAACACCAATGATTAATAGCGCGTTTCCTTGACGTACTTTGACGATTCGCCGTAAGCAGGGCAGCTCTTGTTTGACCCGCAGGAGGTCATGATAATGCCTGAAACAAAGGCGATTAGCAGTGCAATGGCAAGTTTTCTCTTCATAGCTATGAAAATTGATTTGCAAAGTAACGCATTTTTTCCCGAATTATTACCATCTTTGCAGAGATTTTTGTGAACAAACGAGCTAAGGTCCCTGAGCCCGTCGAAGGGCCGACCGTTTTTGAGACGGTGCTTCGACAGGCTCAGCAACCTGTTTTAACTGAACAACTGAATAACTGAACAACTGAACAACTGAACAACTGACAACTGAAAAAGATGGAAGTAAAGAAACCGAATATCGACGAAAGCTGGTACCAAGTGTTACGGCCTCAATTTGAGGCCCCTTATTTCGCCGACCTGAAATCATTCTTGGTGAGCGAGAAACGTCAATATGCCGTCTATCCGCCCGGTCCTTTGATTTTCAACGCTTTCAACCTCACGCCTTTCGACAAGGTGAAAGTAGTCATTTTGGGTCAGGACCCGTATCACGGCCCAGGACAGGCGCATGGTCTCTCGTTTTCAGTGCCTGATGGCGTGCCTTTCCCGCCCAGCCTGCAGAACATCTTCAAGGAGTTGCACGACGACCTCGGTGTGCCCATGGCGCGTTCGGGCAACCTCGAAAAGTGGGCGAGGGAAGGGGTGCTGCTGCTCAACGCCTCGCTGACGGTGCGCGCCGGACAGGCCGCCTCGCACTCGCGCCACGGCTGGGAACAGTTCACTGACGCCGCCATCCGTGCCCTCTCGGAACAACGCGAGCATCTCGTCTTCATCCTCTGGGGCAACTACGCCATCGCCAAGCAGGCCTTGATCAACCCGTTCAAGCACTTGATACTGAAGTCGGTACACCCGTCACCCCTCTCAGCCAGCCGTGGCTTCTTCGGCTGCCATCATTTCTCACAAACGAATAATTACTTGATAGAACATGGTATTACACCGATTGATTGGTCATTGCCTTGAAGGTAATGGAGATTCCCTTCGGGAATGGAAGTGCCGTTGTTTTGTTACTGCGGCGGCTTGTGGCGTTTACGTAATATCGAATCTTCATGCCGCCGCATTTTAACTCAATGAAAATACTCCATTCCCAGAAGGGGAATCTCAATCTTGAATCTTAAATTTTGAATCTTTAAATTTTGAATTTTGAATACCCAATGAAACAAATCGTCTTTGCCACCAATAACAAAAACAAACTGCGCGAAATGCGCGAAATCATGGAAGGCCTTTATGAGGTCAAGAGCCTCGAAGAAATCGGTTGTCACGAGGACATTGTCGAGGACGCCGACACCATCGAAGGCAACGCCAAAATCAAGGCGGACTTTGTCACCAACAAGTTCCACGTGAACTGCTTTGCCGATGACACAGGCCTCGAAGTGGAGGCTTTGGGTGGTGCCCCGGGCGTGTATTCGGCGCGTTATGCTGGTGAGCATTGCAGCTACCAGGACAACGTGGACAAGATGCTCGCCGCCATGAAAGGGCAGACCAACCGCAAAGCGGCCTTCCGCACCTGCATCGCATTGAACCTTGACGGGAAATCCTATTACTTCGAAGGCCGCTGTGACGGACACATCACCGAGCAGCAGCGCGGCACTGAGGGCTTCGGCTACGACCCCATCTTCCAGCCCGACGGCTACGACCAAACCTTCGCCGAGCTGGGCCACGAAGTGAAAAACGCCATCAGCCACCGTGGTCGCGCCACGCAAAAACTGATAGCGTTTTTGAGGGATTTGGGGTGAATCAGCATCTTTTAGCAAAGTCCTGAAAGGACGACCTTAACACACCCCGATATGCAATGTCGGGTTTTTATATCACGATGGATGATACTGTCCGCAGCTATAGATTCTATGCCATCGCACATACCAACGTGGGGATGACATGGCTGCTGATGCCAAGCTAAACAATCTCTAACCGAATCAATCCGAAGTATCCGAAAGGCATCGGCTTATTTCGGGTTATTTCGGTTAGAGATAGAAATGCTGCAGATGATTAATGCAAGATTTATGTCAGATTTGCTTCCGAAAAAAATCAAATCTTTTCTCTTAAAAGCTCCATCGCCTTAGCCAACCCATCAGCATTACGTCCACCGGCCACGCAGAGGGTCTTCTGTCCGCCGCCACCACCTTGGATTTCCTTGGCCACCTCACGGATGAGTTTGGTGGCGTCCAAGCCTTTGGCATCAGCGAAGGCTTCAGGAAGCAACAGGCAGAGCGAAGGCTTGCCATCAGCAACGGCACCGAGGATGGCAATGGTGCTCTCGTTCATCTGTTTGAGTATCGTGGCGATGTTACGCAACTGGTCACCAGCAACAGTCAGCTTTTCGACAATCAGTTTGCAGCCCTCATAGTCAACCGCTTTAACAAGCAGTGTTTCGGCAGTGCTTTGCGCCTTTTCCTGCATCAGGTGTTCCACCTCTTTCTTCAAGGCGGAGTTCTGCTCGTTGAGCGAGGTGACGGCCTTCACTAAGTCGGGCGACTTGACACACTCGCGCAGACGACCGATGAGGTCCAGTTGCTCGTCGAGGTATTGCTCCACAGCCTCGCCCGTGATGGCCTCGATACGGCGGATGCCCGCTGCGATGGCGCCTTCACTGACAATCTTGAACATGCCGATGTTGCCCGTGGCGCTGGTGTGGCAGCCACCGCAGAGCTCCATGGAGTAGTCCTTGTCGAAGACCACCACGCGCACCTTGTCGCCGTATTTCTCACCAAACAACGCTGTGGCACCCATGGCCTTAGCTTCGTCAATCGGGATTTCGGCGTAGGTAACATTCGGGATGTTCTCACGAATCTTCTGGTTGACAATCTTCTCCACTTGACGAATCTCTTCAGGCGTCATTTTGGCGAAGTGGCTGAAGTCGAAGCGCAGACGCTGGTCATCGACCAAAGAACCCTTTTGCTCGACATGGCTACCTAAGACTTGTCTTAAAGCGGCGTGCATCAGGTGGGTCGCGCTGTGGTTGTTGGCGATGCGCTGACGACGTTCCACGTCGATGGCGGCAGTGAAGGTCACCTCGGGGTTCTGCGGCAGTTGCTCGGTGATATGGATGACGAGGTTGTTCTCCTTGACGGTATTGACGATTTTGATGGTCTCGTTTTCGGAGGTCAGGGTGCCGGTGTCGCCCACCTCACCGCCCATCTCTGCATAGAACGGGGTCTTGTCGAGGACGATTTCGAAGTGGGTCTTTTTCTTGGCCACCACCTCGCGGAAACGCAGGATGTGGCTCTCGCAGCTCATGTCGGTGTAGCCGACAAACTCGGTGGGCTGCTCGCTCTCGTTCACCACTACCCAGTCGCCATTGGCTTTCTCAGCAGCCTTGCGCGAGCGGTTCTTCTGCTCCTCAAGGTTGGCCTTGAAACCTTCCATGTCGACGTTGATGCCCTTCTCGGAGGCCATCAGCTGGGTGAGGTCGATGGGGAAGCCGAAGGTGTCGAACAGCTCGAAGGCGAAGTTGCCGTCGATGTCCTGACCAGGATGTTGCTCCACATAGCCTTCAAAGCGTTTGATGCCTTGTGCCAAGGTGCGCAGGAACGAGGCTTCCTCTTCGCGGATGACCTTGCTGACGAGTTCTTGTTGCGACTTGATTTCAGGATAGTTGTGCTCCATCTGCTGAACCAAGATGGGCAGAAGTTGACACACAAACGGTTCTTCGAAGCCAAGGAAGGTGAAGCCATAGCGCACGGCACGGCGCAACACGCGGCGGATGACATAGCCGGCGCCGTTGTTCGACGGCAGCTGTCCGTCGGCGATGGCGAAGCTCACGGCACGCAGGTGGTCGGCGATGACGCGCATGGCGACGTCGGTCTTCTCGGCCTTGCCGTATTCGATGCCCGACATCTTGGCGATGGCTTGGATGATGGGTTGGAACACGTCGGTGTCGTAGTTCGAGGTCTTGCCTTGCAGCACGCGGACAAGGCGCTCAAAGCCCATGCCCGTGTCGACGTGCTTGGCGGGGAGTTCTACCAGATGGCCGTCGGCCATGCGGTTGTATTGCATGAACACGAGGTTCCAGATTTCGATTACCTGCGGGTCGTCCATATTGACGAGGTCGCGACCAGGGATTTGCTTGCGGGCTTCGTCGTCGCGCAGGTCGATGTGGATCTCAGAGCAGGGGCCGCAGGGACCTGTCTCGCCCATCTCCCAGAAGTTGTCTTTCTTGTTGCCGTAGATGATACGGTCTTCGCTGACATGTTCCTTCCAAAAACCATAGGCTTCCATGTCGGCAGGCTGGCCGTCCTTTTCATCGCCACCAAAGACAGTGACATAGAGACGGTCCTTGTCGATCTTGACCACTTCGGTGAGGTACTCCCAAGCGTAGGCGATGGCTTCTTTCTTGAAGTAGTCGCCAAACGACCAGTTGCCCAACATCTCGAACATGGTGTGGTGGTAGGTATCGTGGCCCACTTCCTCCAGGTCGTTGTGCTTGCCCGACACGCGCAGGCATTTCTGTGTGTCGGCAGCACGTTTCCATTTGGCGGGCTGGTTGCCCAAGAAGATGTCCTTGAATTGGTTCATACCAGCGTTGGTGAACATCAAGGTCGGGTCGTTCTTGACGACGATGGGTGCCGACGGCACGATGGCGTGTTCCTTGGAACGAAAGAAGTCCAAGAAGCTATTTCTGATTTCGTATGCGTTCATTTATAGTGAGTTATGAATTATTGCTTCAAAAAATACTTCAAAAAAACGTGCAAATTTACGGTAAATATTCTATTTTTGCGCAATATTTTGACTTGAGTCGTTATTTATGACGTAATCAAACGGATAAATGGCCACACAGAAGCAATATAATAACAACCCGTTGACGCAAGACCTTGAGGTGATGAAGACCTCCAAATCAAGGGCGTTGTTACGTTTCGTTTTGGTGTTTCTCTCTTTTCTCGGTGTTGCTTTTTTGTTCGCGATTTTGCTGTTCACCTTTTTCAAGTCGCCGAAGGAGATGATGCAGGCGCGTGAGTTGGAGTATATGAAGCTGCAGTATGAAATCTTGAACGACCGCTTGGACAACATGGAGGTGCTGATGACC
>JAEETH010000092.1 GCA_016290215.1 Bacteroidales bacterium | reverse complement strand
AATGGTTATTTGTATCACGGTAGAGTGAAGTCGCTGGCCGACGCAGCTCGTAATGGAGGACTTAAATTCTAATTGTCATGGCAGAAGTTAATGTAAAAAGAGTAAAGTCTAGCGAAATCGAGTTCAAAGAACGTCTCGTTAGCATCAACCGCGTCACCAAGGTGACCAAAGGTGGTCGTACTTTCACTTTCGCAGCACTGGTTGTCGTCGGCAATGAGAATGGTGTTGTCGGTTACGGCCTCGGTAAGGCTAAGGAAGCCACTGCCGCTATCCAGAAGGGCGTTGATGACGCCAAGAAGAACCTCGTGAAGGTTCCCGTTCTGAACGGCACGCTGCCTCACGAACAATACGGTAAGTATAGCGGTGCTTACGTCTACATCCAGCCCGCTACTCCCGGTACCGGCGTTATCGCTGGCGGTGCCATGCGTGCCGTCCTCGAAAGCGTTGGCGTGAAGAACGTGATGGCTAAGTCGAAAGGCTCGTCCAACCCTCACTCCGTTGTGAAGGCCACTTTCGATGCGCTGACCAGAATGCGCGATGCTTACACCGTCGCACAATTGAGAGGTGTGGATTTGGATACTGTGTTTAACGGATAAAACTTTTGAAACGATGAAAAAAGTAAGAATCACCCAAGTCAGAAGTGGTATCGGAAGACCACAAGATCAAAAGGACACTTTAAGGTCACTTAAACTGAGAAAGATGCACCAGTCAGTCGAGGTCGACATGGACGACCCCGTCATGGCCGGCATGGTGAACAAAATCGCCCATCTCCTCAAGATCGAAGAAATCTAATTGTTGAACTCATCAAATCTACATTATCATGGATTTAAGTAATTTAAAACCAGCAGCAGGTTCTACAAAGGAAAAGAAAAGATTAGGCCGTGGCCAAGGTTCAGGAAGAGGCGGCACGTCAACGCGCGGTCACAAGGGTGCTCAAGCCCGCTCAGGCGCAAAGCGTAAGGTCGGCTTCCAAGGCGGCCAGATGCCTCTCCAGCGTTTGGTTCCTAAGTTCGGTTTCAAGAACTTCAATCGCGTTGAGTATTGCCCTGTCAACCTCGCAACTTTGCAGAAACTCGCTGACAAAGGCATCTCGGTGGTTACCCCCGAAGTGCTTGTCGAAAATGGTGTCACCCATAAGAATGAACTCGTTAAGGTTCTGGCCAAGGGTGAATTGACTGCAAAATTGGAAGTTAGGGTTCACGCATTTTCCGCTAAGGCCAAAGAGATGATCGAGGCTGCCGGCGGCACTTGCGACAAATACGAAACGAAATGAACAGATTGATTGAAACCATAAGGAATATCTTCAAGATCGAGGAACTGCGTAAACGCATTCTTTACACTGTCCTCATCATCTTGGTCTATCGCTTCGGCTCGTTTGTCGTGATTCCTGGCGTCGACCCGAACCAGCTGTCGATCCTCCAAAGGAGCAGTGAAGGCGGTCTTCTCGGACTGTTGAACATGTTCTCCGGCGGTGCTTTTGGCAATGCTTCCATCTTCGCCTTAGGTATCATGCCTTACATCACCGCATCCATCATCATCCAATTGCTCGGCATGGCAGTGCCTTACTTCCAACGCCTGCAAAAGGAAGGTGAGAGCGGCCGTAAGAAACTGAACCAGATCATGCGTTATCTGACGGTGATCATCGTGATTATCCAAGCCCCTGGTTACATCCGTAACGTCATCGAGCAGTTCAGAATGGGTGGCGCTGCCACTGCTGTCACACCCTTCAATGGCGATGCTCCCGGAATGTTCTTCTGGATTTCATCGGTGATCTTGCTGGTGGCTGGCACCTTGTTTATCATGTGGCTCGGTGAAAGAATCACCGACAGAGGTATCGGCAATGGTATTTCCCTCATCATTATGATCGGTATCATCGCCCGTCTGCCCTTTGCCTTCGCAGGTGAATGCGCAGCCCGTTTCAGCCAAGGCGGTACTGGCCTGCTGGTCCTCGTCATCGAGCTGATTGTGCTGTTCTTCGTCATGGTGGGCACTATCGCCCTCGTCCAAGGCACGCGTAAGATTCCGGTACAGTATGCCAAGCGTGTGGTCGGCAACCGTCAGTATGGCGGCGTCCGTCAATACATCCCGCTGAAAGTGAATGCCGCTGGCGTTATGCCTATCATCTTCGCCCAGGCCATCATGTTCCTGCCTATCACCATTGCCGGTTTCAGACAGAGCGACACCTTGACCGGATTCGCAGCTGCTTTCACCAATGTCAACGGCTTCTGGTACAACCTCGTGTTCTTCCTCATGATCATCGCCTTCACCTATTTCTATACGGCTGTGACGATCAACCCCAACCAAATGGCTGAGGACATTAAGAAGAACGGCGGCTTTATTCCTGGTGTGAAACCTGGTAAGAAAACCGCTGAGTATATCGAGGGTATTTTGTCGAAAATAACCCTGCCCGGTTCCATCTTCTTAGGCATCGTGGCCATCATGCCTGCCATCGTGGCATCGCTCATGAACGTCACCACAGGTTTCTCCCACTTCTATGGCGGCACCTCGCTGCTGATTCTTGTGGGCGTTGTGCTCGACACCTTGCAGCAGATTGAAAGCCACCTCTTGATGCACCACTACGATGGTCTCACCAAGACGGGTCGTATCAAGGGCCGCGTGGGCAGAATGTAATTGAAATTGCTCTTTGCCCGTTGGTGCAAAGTTAGCCAAACTTTCGGGAAACCTTCGGAGATACACACCGAAGGTTCCCCGAAAAAGTGGCAAAATTCGACAACAAATCAGTGAGGATGAATAAATTTGACAAAAAAATCCTCTTAATTGGAAAAGAATTTGTACTTTTGCAGCCCTAAATAAGGGTCCAACGAAGTAAAGGACTAGTGTAAATAACGCATTATTAAGTATTTGAACGAATAAAGTATGGTAAAACAATTGTCGATTGAACAGGAAGGCACCGTAGTGGAAGCATTGGGTAACGCCATGTTCCGCGTCGAGTTGGAGAACGGATTGGTCATCATAGCCACCATCTCCGGCAAGATGCGTATGCACTATATCAAGATTCTGCCTGGCGACAAAGTCAAGTTAGAAATGTCTCCGTACGATTTGACAAAGGGCCGTATCACCTTCAGGTACAAGAGTTAAAGAGCAAAACTACAAAAGTATATTGAAATGAAAGTTCAAGCATCTGTAAAGAAAAGATCTGCCGACTGCATCATCGTGAAGCGCAAGGGCAGAGTGTATGTGATTAATAAGAAGAACCCTAAAGAGAATCAGCGTCAGGGTTAATTTGTCGATAATTTAAACTAAAGAAAAGAAAATATGGCAAGAATCGCTGGTGTAGATATCCCGAGCAACAAAGCCGGTGAAATCTCGTTGACCTACATTTACGGCATTGGACGTTCACTGTCCAAGGAAATCCTGAACAAAGCCGGTGTCGAGCCTGCCAAGAAAGTCCAAGACTGGACCGACGACGAGCAGAAGACTGTCCGTGACATCATCGCCGAACAGTACAAGACCGAAGGTGAACTTCGCGGTGAGGTTCAGATGAACATTAAGCGTTTGATGGATATCGGTTGCTACAGAGGTGTCCGTCATCGTGCAGGCCTTCCCGTCCGTGGACAGAGCACGAAGAACAACGCACGTACCCGTAAGGGCCGTAAAAAGACTGTTGCAAACAAGAAGAAAGCTACGAAGTAATAAGTAGTTGGATCATATCAAATTAAAAAACCACACAATTAAAAAATGGCAAAAAACAACAAAGTTACAAAGAAACGTGTTGTGAAGATTGAAGCTACGGGCATGGCTTTCGTGAAGGCTTCGTTCAACAACGTCATCGTTTCTCTGACCAACAATGAAGGACAAGTCATTTCTTGGGCATCAGCAGGTAAAATGGGCTTTAAAGGCTCAAAGAAGAACACACCATACGCTGCTCAGATGGCTGCTGAAGAGTGCGCCAAGACTGCCTATGACTTGGGATTACGCAAAGTTAAAGTTTATGTGAAGGGACCTGGTGCAGGACGTGAATCTGCCATTCGTGCCATCCACTCGATGGGCGTTGAAGTGACCGAAATCATCGACGTCACCCCGCTGCCACACAATGGATGCCGTCCTCCAAAACGTAGAAGAGTGTAAGTTGAACAAATTAAAAACGTAGAATTATGGCTAGATATACAGGTCCAAAAACGAAGATCGCTCGTAAGTTTGGTGAACCCATCTTCGGTTCCGATAAGTACTTCGAAAAGAGAAATTATCCTCCTGGAATGCATGGCGCCAACAGCAGAAGAAAGAAAGTCTCGGAATACGGCACCCAGCTGAAGGAGAAGCAAAAGGCTAAATATACCTACGGAGTTCTCGAGAGACAATTCCGCAAGACCTTCGAGCACGCCCGCCGTAAGGAAGGCGTCACAGGTTTGATCCTTATGCAACTTCTGGAATCACGCCTTGACAATGTGGTCTACCGTCTGGGTATTGCTCCCACTCGCGCCGCCGCCCGTCAGCTCGTGAACCATCGTCATATCGTCGTCAACGGCAGTGTCCTCAGCATTCCGTCCTACTTCGTGAAGGTTGGTGATGTTGTCGGCGTTCGTGAAAAGTCAAAGAGCTTGGAAGTCGTCACCAATTCCTTGGAAGGCCGTCAGGGCAGCAACTTTGCCTGGCTGGAATGGGATTCGGACAAGATGTGCGGCAAGTTCATGAACTATCCGGCTCGTGAAGAGATCCCGGAGAACATCAACGAACAGCTCATCGTCGAATTGTATTCTAAGTAATTGTTGATTGTTAACCTGGTAAAAAATAAAATTATGGCAATATTAGCGTTTCAAAAACCCGATGAGGTTATCATGGTTGAAGGCTCCGACACCAAAGGCGTTTTCGAGTTTCGACCTCTAGAACCAGGTTTCGGCATCACCATTGGTAATGCGCTTAGAAGAATCCTGTTGTCTTCGCTTGAAGGCTTCGCTATTACTTCTATCCACATCGACGGCGTTACCCACGAATTCGCCTCCATCGACGGCGTTATTGAAGATGTCGCCGACATGGTCTTGAATTTCAAACAAGTCCGCCTCAAACAAGTTGTTCCCACCGAAATGCACGAGAAGGTCAGCTTCACCATCACAGGCCAAGAGCAATTCAAGGCTGGTGATATCAACAAGTACCTCTGCTCCTTCCAAGTGCTCAATCCGGATCTCGTCATCTGCAACCTCGAGCCTTCCGTGAAGCTCAACATCGAGCTGACCATCAACAAGGGTAGAGGCTATGTGCCTGCCGACGAGAACAAGGTTGCCGGTGCCCCTGTCGACACCATCGCCATCGACTCCATCTACACGCCCATTCGCAACGTGAGCTACAAGGTGGAAAACTGGCGTGTCGAACAGAAGACCGACTACGAAAAGCTTGTCATCGAAATCGATACCGATGGTTCGATCAATCCTAAAGATGCTTTGAAAGAAGCCGCAAAGATCCTCATCTATCACTTCATGCTCTTCTCCGACGAGAACATCAACCTCGTTCCCGACGAAAAGACCGTGACTGAAGACTTTGATGAAGGTTCGTTGCATATCCGTCAGCTCCTCAAGACCAAGCTTGTCGACCTCGACCTTTCGGTCCGTGCGTTGAACTGCTTGAAAGCTGCTGAGGTTGAAACGCTTGGTGAACTGGTTGCCTTCAACAAGGCCGACCTCCTTAAGTTCCGCAACTTCGGTAAGAAGTCGCTCACCGAACTTGATGAGTTGGTCAGAAGCAAAGGCCTCGAGTTCGGTATGAATGTCAGCAAATATAAATTAGATAAGGAATAAGAAAGATGAGACACAATAAGAAATTCAATCACTTGGGAAGAAAAAGCGCTCACCGTAAGGCTATGCTTTCGAACATGGCTTCTTCGCTGATTCTGAACAAACGCATCATCACCACGACGGCCAAGGCCAAGGCGCTGCGCGTCTACGTCGAGCCTCTGATCACCAAGGCAAAGCCTGAGAACAACGCCACCACCGAGACTGGTTCGAGCAACCGCAGAATCGTTTTTGCCGAGCTGCAAAACAAGTTTGCTGTGACCGAGCTGTTCCGTGAAGTGGGTCCGAAAGTGGCTTCTCGCCCCGGTGGCTATACGAGAATCATCCGTATGCCTGAGAATCGTAAAGGCGACGCCGCTGAGATGGCTCTGATGGAACTCGTCGACTACAACGAGGTCTACACCCGCGAGGGTCAAAAGCCTGCTAAGGCCAAGAGCACCCGCAGAAGCAGCAAGAAGGCCGCTCCTAAGGCTGAGGCTCCTGCTGAAGCTCCCGCCGAGGCTCCCGCTGAAGAGACGAAAGAGTAATGTTTTTTCAATACAGATGGAGAAGGCTGTCCGTTTTGGACAGCCTTTTTTTTGTTTTTGCCTATGAAAATGCGCTTTTCTGGTGTTTCTTTTGAAAAAATATGAAAAAATAGGTAATTTTACCTATGGTTGTATTGTTTTTTATTTCTAATTTTGCAGAAAAGAATCATAAAAACACTCAAATAAAACCTTATTATTAACTTAAAATCCAAACATCATGAAGAAAAACTTTTTCAAAACAATGGGTAAGACCTTTGCGATTGCTCTCTTGGGCATCAGCTTAGTGACTTTAACGGGTTGCTCAAACAATCCATCTGACGATCCGACGCCTGATCCGACTCCCGTCAATCCTACACCAGATCCTGATCCCAATCCGAATCCGGGTCCCACCTCGAATGACTCTTGGGCCCATCTTATCAATGAGACCCCACACGAGGCTGTTGTCAATGGTAACACCATGACATATGGCGACCACGTGTACACTGTGAATGGCGAAATTGATCTTAATGCCACTACTTTCCAAACCCCGACCGCTTTTGTCAGTTTCACCAACATTCCTTCTGGTTTCACTGAGTTTGAAGCCGTGTACAACCAATTCTTGGGTAAGTCAATGCAAGGCACCGCAGCCATGATTCCTATGGCAATGGAAATGTATGCTCGTGACGCTGCCCTTGGTGAGAGATGCTTCAACCTGATCTGCAACAGTGATGCTACTGTCGCTGGTATCATTCGTATCCTGAAGACCAAATTCAACTATTCTCCTTACAGCCCTGATGGTGACCCGTACGTCCAGCGTTACCTCCCGGCCGTTACCATGAAGAATGCCGCTTGGAACAATGGTTACAATCCTACCGAGCCTTATACGCTTGAGATGTGTCGCTCGGCAAACGCTCCTCAAGAAACCACCTTTACGGGTTATGGTATGGTTTATTACCTCTACATCTTGGCTCCCGGTGGCTGGGATAGCTTCCAACGCAGTGTTGAGATTTGGCAGCCCATGGGCTCCGACATGTACAAAGTCTTCAATTGCCCTGCTCTTTACACTCAGTGCAAGAATATCTATGGCACTTGGAATGGCTTGAAGTAATCAATTCGATTATTGAACTAAAAAGGGACGAGGTTTCTCGTCCCTTTCTTTTTGTGTTATAGCCACAAAAAAAGCCGCTCAATTGAGCGGCTTTTTCGTCATCGGAATACCCGAATCTTAGTTCTCAGCCTTCACATTGTCCATGCCAACCTGGACGGCCTGCATGTTCAGCGGGATGAGCTTGTGAGCGCGCTCCGGCAGGGAGTGACGAAGACCCTCTTCGACGTTCTTGTTGTCGATGATGGGACGCAGCTTCAGGAAAGCACCCAAGATGATCATGTTGAACACCTTGCTGTTGCCCATATCGGAGGCCAGTTGTGCGCCTTCGATGCTGTAGATGTGAATGTCCTTACGGGTGGGCTTGTGGGTGATGCCGTTGGGATCATAGAGCAGATAGCCACCGGGCTTCACCTTGTCCTCAAACTTGTCGAGTGACTGCTGATTCAGAATGACGGCAGTGTCGAAAGCGTTGAGGATGGGGGAGCACACGCGCTCGTCGCTGACGATAACAGTCACGTTGGCCGTACCGCCACGCATCTCCGGGCCGTATGAAGGCATCCAGCTGACTTCCTTGTCCTGCATGATACCACTGTAAGCAAGGATCTTACCCATTGACAAGACACCTTGTCCGCCGAAACCGGCTATAATAATTTCTTCTGTCATTGCTTTGTCGTTTTTAGTTATTTCTTAATCAGCTCGAAATTGTCCTTGAGGTCGCCCAAAGGATAGACGGGCAGCATGTTGTCTTGCAACCACTTGTTGGCGTCGACGGCGCTCATCTTCCAGTTGGAGTTGCAGTTCGAAACGATTTCAACGAAGTTGACACCGTTCTTGTTCTCAATCTGGTTCTGGAAAGCCTTCTTGATGGCTTTCTTGGCGTTACGCACAGCGGCGGGGCTGAATACAGCCTGACGGGTGACGTAGCGGGTGCCAGGAAGTTGGGCCAACAGTTGGGTGATCTGGAGCGGGAAACCGTTGTTAGGTGTTCCGTCGGGCCACTGAGGCATACGGCCGTAAGGCGTGGTGGCGGTCTTCATGCCCACGAGGGTGGTAGGAGCCATCTGGCCACCGGTCATGCCGTAGATACCGTTGTTGACAAAGATCATGGTGATGTTCTCACCACGGTTGCAGGTGTGGATGGTCTCGCAGGTGCCGATGGCAGCGAGGTCGCCGTCACCTTGGTAGGAGAACACGACCTTGTCGGGCCACACGCGCTTGATACCCGTGGCGCACGCCGGAGCGCGGCCGTGGGCAGCCTCGACGAAGTCAACGTCGAAGTAGTCGTAAGCCATAACGGCGCAACCCACGGGGGAGACACCGATGGTATGGTCGTCAACGCCAAG
>JAEETH010000038.1 GCA_016290215.1 Bacteroidales bacterium | reverse complement strand
AGCTGTTTTGCCACTGTCCCGCCAGACAATTCAACAAGTTTGAGGACTACGATGCCGAGCTGATCCGTCACATGCGCCCCACCCTTTCAGAGTTAGGCGAATACGACGGCACGGCCTTGATGGAGTTCAAGACGAAGAAGGAAATCGTCTACCGCATCAAGAACGGTACCGCCTGCACCTACGACATCGACGACACCCCGCCGTTCCCCATCAACCGCGAGGCTTTGCACAACGCCATCATCATCGCCCTGCGTTCCAACCTGAACATCGTGGGTGAGGTGCATATCACCCGTAAACAATACCTCGACGGCTCCATCCCGACGGGCTTCCAACGTACCGCCATCGTGGGCGTGGAAGGCCTGCTCAAGCTGCCGAAGAAGGACATCCGTCTGATTCAGTTGAGCATCGAGGAAGACGCCTGCCGCGAGATCAGCGACATCGGCCACCGCCGTATCTATCAGACCGACCGCCTCGGTGTGCCGTTGATTGAGACCGTCACCTATCCCGACTGCAAGAACCCTGACGAACTGCGCGAGACCTGCGAATACATCCGCTTCCTCGGCCGCAGCACGGGCTTGGTCCGCACGGGTATGGGCGCTGGCCGCCAAGACGTCAACGTGAGCTGCACGGGTGGCACCCGTATCGAGTTGAAGGGTGTGCAACATGCCAAGTGGATCCCCGAGTTGTCGCACAACGAGTGCTTCCGACAGTGGTCGCTGGTGCAACTGCAAGAGCGCCTCAACCGCGAGGTCGGCAAAGAAGGCTGGAAGGTGGAAGTGGCCGATGTGTCGTTCCCGACCGACTACCTGCCCATCCTCGACAACAAGGCCAAGGGTGGTGCACTGAAACTAGTCAAGTTGCCGAAGTTCCGTGGTGTGTTGTCGCACTTCACGCAACCTGGCAAGATGTTTGCCGACGAAATCGCCGACCGCCTGAAGGTCATCGCCTGCCTCGAGCGTCCCAACATGCTCCATGACGAGATGCTGGAACCCGTGCTGACCCATTCGCAATGGCATAAGCTGGCCAAGCGTGTCCATGCCACCGACGAAGATGCCCTCATCCTCGTGTGGGGACCGCAAAACGACATGCCCACCGCCATCGAGACCATCGAAGAGCGTTGCCTCATGGCTTGGGACGGCGTGCCGAAGGAGACCCGTAAGGCCGTCTGCAACGGCATCACCATCTTCGAGCGCGTGTTGCCTGGTGCCGACCGTATGTATCCCGACACCGACTCGGCTCCCATCCCGCTCGACCCCGCCTTCATCAAGGCCCTGCGTGCCGAGATGCCTACCGAGATCATCGACCGTTACTACAAACTCAAGGAGTGGAACGTGCCGGAGGACTGTTTCCGTTACATCTTCGCAAAGAACTGGTTCCCCGCCATGGCCGAGACCGTCGAGAAACTCGGCGTAGATGGCCGCACCGTGGGTCGCTTTGTTGGCATGAGACTCAAGCACCTGCTGGGCAAGAACGCTGCTTCGAAGTTCAACGGCGAGACTTTGTACAAACTCTTCGCTTTCTTGAAAGAGCAAGGTTTGGACACCCGTCTGGCTTGGAACATGGCTCCTTCATTGGTCGAAGACGCATCGCTGCCAATGGAGCAAGTGTTGAACAAGATGGGCTTCAAGCGCTATGCTAAAGATGACCTTTTGACCAAGCTCGACAACCTTTGCGCTGGCTTTGCGCCGAAGAAGAAATCCTGCACCGACCTCGACCGCATGAACTGGATTATGGGTCAAATGCGGGAAGCGATGGGCAACATCGAAATGAAAGAATTGGCTAACAACATCAAATAGCGTTTTTCTAATTCGAATTATTAGAATCGCCGCATAGGGCTTTTTGGTCTTGTGCGGCGGTTTTCATTATAATACTTTCCTTTAAAGACATAGGCAAAAAAGAGTCACTTTTCTTGCTTTCTTTGAAAAACATGATTATTTTTGCCGCGAAAACAAAAAAATATCCTATGAAAAAAGTACTACTCCTTTTGGGAATGTTTTCCCTGTCGTTCTTGGGCTTTGCACAAGTAAGCAAGCAACATGGGGACTTGTATATGAGAATAGGAACTATAGGCGAAAAGGCGGTAGGAAAACTGTTGCAATACAAGCCCGAATCAGACGCTATACACAGAAAGCAGACAGAACGCGCCCTTTCCTTATTACCGTCGGAAAAAAGTTCTGGTAATAAACAAAGTCTATTCCCCGTTTCAGAGTTAAATATACAAGTCGGCGAAAATGATTCGGTTTTGTTGTCATGGAATGTGCCCGTGGGCATAACTGAGGCCAGATTATCGTGGAGCAACGAGGACATTGATGATGTGCTTTTTTCTCCTGGCGGAGTGGTTGAACAAGTTGGGGCAAATCGTTTTGAACCATCTGATTTGGAGCCTTTTGTTGGATGGACTATTAAAGACATTTCTTTCGTGCCTTGGACACCCTCAAATCAAACAACGCATTATGGGATTAAAATATATACGGGCAATATGGACGATCTCGTCTTGATATATGATCAGCCCACTTATGAATATGTTACTGAACAATGGAATACATATAGCGTTGAAGATAGTATTGTTATCAATGAGGGAACCGAATATTGGATTGGTGGTTACGCCATTACATCCTCCCTGATATTGGGTGTGAATAATGGGAATGTGGTGCCATGGAAAAGCGATTTATGGAGAACAAACGATATGAGTTGGTTTAGCTTGTCTGAACTTGGACTATGGAACAATGTCTGCGTTTCCGCTACTTTGGCCAGTCCTAAAGTAAGCGAGGCGAAATCAGGGAACCGTAGCGGCGAGATTCTAACCGGTTATCGCGTCTATCGCGACGATGAACTGATTGCTGAGATTCCTCGTACTTTCCAAACCTATTACACCGATACAGAGTTCTCGAAAGGCATCGATGTTGAATATTGTGTCACAGCAGTTTACGGCGAGGAAGAATCGGAACCTGTTTGCGCCACGGCCACCATAACGGGTGTCGTAGAAGAACATGAAAACGACGGTGTCACCGTATTGCCTAACCCAACAAACGGCATTGTTCACATCGGAGGCACAACCACCGCTGAAGTCAGGGTTTACAACGCCATAGGCCAGTTGCTTAAAACCGTCCGAAACGCCAACGAAATCAACCTGAAAGGCCTGGCGCAAGGCGTGTATATGCTGCACATTACGGACGAGAATGGGGCTGTCGCCACAAGGAAACTCGTGCTGGAGTAAGTTAGAAGATGAGATTTGCGCAAAGGAAATGCCTCTCACCATGCCATCAGTACCAGTGAGAGGCGTTTCTTTATCGGATTGGTCGAAAAAATTGCGCATCATTGTGATTTCAATCGGAAATAACCCTATATTTGCACCTCATTTAAAATGAAATCACTTAATTAAACCGCAAACTATGGCTGAAGATTTTTTCCAAGGATATTGGGGCGCCGCGCTTGAGGTGCTCAAGAAATACAACTGCCGCGTGTGGAGTCAGGCCGAATGCCAGACCACGGGAGGCCTCTTCAAAGGCACGATCCTGCCTCGCGCCGCCTTCCAGGACGACCAGCATATCGTCATGAAGGTCAACACAGGCTACAACATTGGTGTCGACATCAGCACCATCACGGGCATGGTGGAGACCGACTACAAGAAAGCCAACTACCACATCCCCGAGAAGGAATTCCCTTACACCGAGGGACTTCCGCATGTGAAGTTGCTCGGCACGGGTGGCACCATCGCCTCGCGTTTGGACTACCGCACGGGTGCCGTGATTCCCGCTTTCTCGCCCGGTGAGCTGTATGGCGCCGTGCCGGAACTGGCCGACATCTGCAACCTCGACACCGAGAAGGTGTTTGCCGTGTTCTCCGAGAACATGTCGCCCAAGGAATACATTGCCCTTGCCAAGAAGATTGGCGAGGAGATTCAGAACGGCATCGACGGCATCGTCATCGGTCACGGCACCGACACCTTGGCCCACACCGCCGCCGCTTTGACTTTCATGTGCCAGAATCTGCCTGTGCCGATTGTCTTGGTCGGCTCGCAACGTTCTTCAGACCGTCCTTCATCGGATGCCGCCTTGAACCTCATGCACGCCATGACTGCTGCCGGTCACGGCGACGTGGCCGAGGTGATGGTCTGCATGTTTGGCCCCACCTCCGATGAATACGGTTTCTTGCACCGTGGCACGCGTGTGCGTAAGATGCACTCATCGTATCGTTCCACCTTCCGCACCATCGGTGACACGCCAGTAGCAACCGTGGACAGAAAACGTGGCGTGGTGCCGATCAAGGAGGTTTACAACCACCGCCGCAACGACCGCGACGTGAAGATCATCCCGACCTTCGATGACCGTGTGGCCATCCTCTACTACTATCCCGGCATGAAACCCGACGTGCTTGACGCTTTGGTCGACAACGGCTATCAGGGCATCGTTTGGGACGGCACGGGCTTGGGTCACGTCAACCGTGGCATGTTCGACGCCATCCAACGCGCCACCGACAAGGGCGTGCACCAATACATGACCGTGCAGACCATCTGGGGTTATGCCCACATGTTCGTTTACGACACCGGTCGCGACCTGATGGATAGAGGCATCATTCCCGCTGGCAACATGCTCGCCGAGACCGCCTACATCAAGTTGGGTTGGGCCTTGGGTCAAACGCACGACCGCGAAGAGGTGAAGAACATCATGCTCACGCCTGTGAACAGCGAAATCACCCCGAGAGAGCCTTACAACGGCTACTTGGTCTACCAAGGCGGTGTGCCTGAGGTGGAAGACTTCATCCGCAGGGTGCACAAGTAATAATCAATAAAGGCCAAATGGTGGACTCATCATTTGGCCTTTATTTTAAACAATGAAACAAGGCACCATTAGTCCAATTGACTTTCTGAATCTATTCTATAACCAATTCATAGTTGGTGCTTCGCCACCTTCTTCAGCGCAACAAAGGATGCCCTTGTCTACCAAGGCGGCGTGCCCGAGGTGGAAGAGTTTGTCAGGAAGGTACATAAGTAAATTTCGGAATGCTTAATGCTGAATGGGTGTTCCGCATTCTTTTTTCATACGTCTTTTTGACAAAAATCTGGATTATATTCCGAAAAAGTCATAACTTTTTTGGAATTAATTCCGAAAAAGTTATATCTTTGCAGTCGAAAAATGTGTAAACTATGATTCAAAGGAAACTTGAAGAAGTGTTGAAAAACAAATTGTTTTCGGGTAAGGCACTGATATTGATTGGAGCAAGGCAGGTGGGAAAGACGACGTTATTGAATGACTTGGTTGCTGATCAGAACGACTGCCTTTGGCTGAATGGCGACGAGCTGGATGTGCAAAAAATGTTTGAAAGCACTTCTGCCGACAGGCTTCGGACACAATTTGGCAACTACAAAATCGTCGTTATCGATGAGGCGCAGCGTATTCGCGACATCGGTTTGCGAATGAAGCTGATCACTGACCAGATGAAGGACATCCAACTGATTGCCACAGGCAGTTCGGCATTTGAGCTGGCCAACAAGGTCAACGAGCCGCTGACAGGACGGAAATGGCAATATCAAATGTTTCCGCTTTCGTTCTCGGAAATGGTTCAACATCAAGGACTTATAAAGGAGAAAAGGCTTTTGCCCCACCGCCTCATTTATGGTTATTACCCTGAAGTGGTAACTTCTGAAGGCAACGAAAAACAGGTGCTGAAGCAGTTGACAGATGCCTATCTCTACAAGGACATTCTTGCTTGGGAGCATATCAAGCATCCCGACAAACTGCTTACCCTGCTTCGGGCTTTGGCCTATCAGGTAGGGTCGCAGGTGTCGTTTAATGAGTTGGGTAACATCTGCTCAATGGACGCAAAAACGGTGGAAAAGTACATCATATTATTGGAACAATGCTTTGTCATTTTCCGCTTGCCCTCATTTGCCAGAAATCTTCGTAACGAATTAAAAACCAGTAGAAAAATCTTCTTTTACGATAACGGCATCCGGAATGCACTAATTGCTGATTTCACGCTTCCTGAGATGCGGCAGGACATCGGTCAATTATGGGAAAACTTTGTCATTTCTGAACGGATGAAACACTTGGCCTATCATGAGATGTGGGCAAACACATACTTCTGGCGCACCAAACAACAACAGGAAATTGATTATTTGGAGGAAGCCGACGGGAAAATCCATGCTTATGAAATTAAGTGGAACCCAAAAGCGAAAGCGAAAATGCCCGAGACATTTAAAAAAGCCTACCCCAACGCCGATTTCATAGTGATTAATCAAGATAATATCACAGATTTTGTTTTATAAGAATTTCCTTTGCAAACCCCAATTATTTGTCGTACCTTTGCACCGATTTAATAAATACGTATTTTTTTAACCATAAATTATTCGAATAATTATGCAACCCTCTCACATTGAACACATTGGAATCGCCGTCACAAGTTTGGACGAGTCCATTCCTTTCTTTGAAAAATTGCTTGGCACCAAGTGCTACGCCATCGAAGAAGTCGCCGACCAGAAAGTGAAGACCGCTTTCTTGCGCTGCGGCCAGACCAAAATTGAGCTTTTGGAGCCCACCAGCCCTGAAAGCACCATCGCTAAGTTCATCGAGAACAACAACGGTCGTGGTGGCATGCACCACATCGCTTTCGCTGTGGAGAACATCGAAGGTCACCTCGAAGAAGCCAAGGAGCTGGGCATCCGCCTCATCGACCAAGCCCCGCGCGGCGGTGCCGAAGGCCTGAGCATCGCCTTCCTGCACCCGAAATCGACCTTCGGCGTGCTGACCGAACTTTGCGAGAACAAGGATAAGTAAGACACTAAACCACGGGACTAACACCACCCCTTGCCGTCATTGCGGGCGAAGACCCGCAATCTCCCCAACAGAAGGGTGCCCTCTTCCTTTAGGAGATGGCGGATGTTCCTCCGCCATGACGATAAAAAGGTCTGATGAGACCTGTGTTGAAGGTCAACAAAGATATAATAATCATAACACACAATACTATGTTAATTGAACAGAAAATCCAGGAATTGTTGGAGAAGCGCGGCGAGGCCCGTCTTGGTGGTGGCCAGAAGCGCATCGACTCCCAACATGCCAAAGGTAAGATGACGGCACGCGAGCGTATCGCCATCCTGCTCGACGAAGGCAGCTTCGAAGAGACTGACATGTTCGTGACCCATCGCACCGTCGATTTCGGTCTCGACAAGCAACAGTACCTCGGCGACGGCGTCGTCACCGGTCACGGCACCATCGACGGCCGCGTCGTCTACGTCTACGCTCAAGACTTCACCGTGTTTGGCGGTGCCTTGAGTGAGACCATGTCCCTCAAGATCTGCAAGGTGATGGACCAAGCCATGAAAGTTGGCGCTCCCGTCATCGGTATCTGCGACTCGGGCGGTGCCCGTATCCAGGAAGGTTCACGTTCCCTCGCCGGTTACGCTGAGATCTTCCAGCGCAACATCAATGCTTCGGGTGTCATCCCGCAGATTTCGGCCATCTTCGGTCCCTGCGCCGGCGGTGCCGTGTATTCTCCCGCCCTGACCGACTTCATCATCATGACCAATGCTGGCAGCTACATGTTCCTCACTGGCCCGAAAGTCGTGAAGACCGTTATCGGTGAAGACGTTTCGACCGACGACCTCGGCGGTGCTCGCATCCACAGCCAGAAGTCGGGCGTGGCCCACTTCGCCGTCGAGAGCGAAGAGGAAGGCCTCGGCCTCATCCGTCGCTTGATGTCGTTCATCCCGCAGAACAATATGGAGAATGCTCCGCTGGTGGAGTGCAACGACCCCATCGACCGTATGGAGGATGCCCTGAACCAGATCATCCCCGACAACCCGAACAAGCCTTACAACGTTGGCGACATCATCACTGCCATCGTCGACAACGGCGACTTCCTCGAAATCCATAAGAACTACGCCAAGAACATCATCGTCGGCTTCGCCCGCTTCGATGGCATGTCGGTCGGTATCGTGGCCAACAACCCGGCCTTCTTTGCTGGTGTGTTGGACTGCGACGCTTCGCGTAAGGGTGCCCGTTTCGTCCGTTTCTGCGACGCCTTTAATATCCCGATCGTGACCTTGGTCGACGTCCCCGGCTTCCTACCTGGCACGGGTCAAGAGTACAACGGTATCATCGTCCACGGCGCCAAGCTGCTCTATGCTTACGGCGAATCCACTGTGCCGAAGGTCACTGTCACCCTGCGTAAGTCCTACGGTGGTTCTCACCTCGTGATGGGCTGCAAGCAGCTGCGCAACGATGTCAACTACGCTTGGCCGTCAGCTGAAATCGCGGTCATGGGTGCCAGCGGTGCCGTTGAGGTGCTCGATGGCAAGAAGATTGCTGAGATTCAGAATCCTGAAGAGCGTGCCGAGTTCGTCGCCCAGAAGGTGGATGAATACACCAAGAAGTTCGCCAACCCATACGAGGCTGCCAAGTTCGGTTACATCGACGATGTGATCGAGCCGCGCAACACCCGTTTCCGTGTCATCCGTGCCTTGCGCACGCTTGAGACGAAGCGCCTCGCCAACCCCGAGAAGAAACATTCGAACATCCCGCTGTAACCGTAAATCCTTGAAACGATGAACCTGTTACAAATATCATTACTGTTGGCTCACGAAGATTGGGTCTACACCAAAGGCTGGATTGTCACCATCGCGGGATTTCTCATCGTCGTCATCGCCCTCTTCATCCTTTCGAGCATCTTCCGTGGCGTGGCTTCCTATTTCAAGAAGCAGGATGCCAAGAAAGCCGCTCCAAAGGAAGAGGTGAAGAAGATTGTGGAAAAGCCTGCAACCAAACTGGCTGAAGGCGAGATTCCTGCCGAGGTGCAAGCCGCCATTGGTATGGCCTTGTACCTCTCGACCAACCTTCACGACGAGGAAAGCAATGTGATCACCATCGAAAGAAGGGTGACTTCTTGGAACGACAAAAATTACGGAGTTAGACACTGGAAACGTTAAATCGAACAATCATGAAAAAATTCAAATTCACCATTAGTGGGAAACCATACGAAGTAGAAGTCCAGAACATTGAGGGCAACATTGCTGCCGTCAATGTGAATGGCACTGAATATCAAGTGGAGATGGAAGAGCAAGCCGCTCCGGTGATCGCTCCCGTGGCCCGTCCGGCCGCCAAGCCCGCCGCTGCCGCACCTGCCCAGAGTGCCGCTCCGAAACCGGCCGCTGCCGCAGGTGGCGCCGGCTACAAGATGGCTGCTCCGCTTCCTGGAACCATCATGCAGATCTTCGTCAAGCAAGGCGACACCGTGAAGAAGGGTGACAAGCTGCTCATGTACGAAGCCATGAAGATGGAAAACAACCTGCTGGCCGAAGCTGACGGTACCATCACCGCCATCAACTGCCGCCAGGGCGACAATGTGCTGCAAGGTGATACTTTAATCGTAATTGGATAAGACCATGTTAGGAAAGAAAAGTATTTACAGAAAACCTGCGGTCATTCTCGGCTCCTTGGTGCTCCTGATGCTGCTCAACCTTGTGGTGGTCAACAACCCGATGTTTGCCACCAAGGTTGCCGACTTGGGCAAAACCGAGCAAGTGAGCGAGATGACCCCAGAGGAAAGCAATGCCCAACTGGCTGAGTTGGCTGACGCGATTGTCGCGGAACAGCAAAAGTCAGCCGAATTGGGTCAGCAAATCCAGAACCTCGACAAGCGCGTGACGAATTTGGAAAACAAGAACGTCAAAGCCCATGCCGCGAAAGAGGAAGTTAAGGAAATGACTACCAAAGAACGTCTGAGTGAAGGTCTGCACAACTTCTGGCTGCTTACGGGCTTCCGCAACTGCAAGATTGGCAACATCATCATGATTTTGGTGGGTATCCTTTTCATCTTCTTGGCTATCCGCTTTGAGTTTGAACCTATGTTGCTCATCCCGATTGGCACGGGTATCATCGTGGGTAACATCCCGTTCTTCCAAGGCTTCGGCGTTACCTTTGCCGATGCCATGGCCAACCTACAAGCATTAGATCCAGCGACACTCAATTTCGATTTGGACACGGCTAAAGCCCTGTTGGTGGCTGTCTTTGGTGATAACCCAGGCGACAAACACATGGTGCTGAGCGAAGCCATAAAGCAGGTTGAGCATCTGAACATGTCTGATTATGGCTTAGTCAACAACGACATCGAAAGCGTGAAAGGCTTGATGACGAGCGTATTCCAGAGCGGAGAACTGAACCTTCAGACGGGTCTTTATCAGAAGGGCAGTGTGCTGAACTACTTGTATTTCGGTGTGACCTCTGGTGTGTATCCGCCCTTGATTTTCTTGGGCATCGGCGCCATGACCGACTTCTCGTCGCTCATCGCCAACCCGAAACTGATGATCCTCGGTGCTGCCGCCCAGTTGGGTGTGTTCATCACCTTCATCGGTGCCTTGTATCTCGGCTTCAACCTGCGTGAGGCTGGCGCTATCGGTATCATCGGTGGTGCCGACGGTCCTACCGCCATCTTCCTGTCTTCACGTCTGGCCAATGGTATGAATGGCACGCGCAACCTCATTGGACCTATCGCCATTGCAGCCTATTCCTATATGGCTTTGGTGCCCGTGATTCAGCCGCCTATCATCCGTTTGCTGACCACCAAGGAAGAACGCCTCATCAAGATGGGTGCCCCGCGTATGGTCAACAAGACCGAAAAGATCATGTTCCCCATCGTCGGCCTTATCCTGACCACCTTCATCAGCCCCACGGCTCTGCCGCTGTTGGGTATGCTGTTCTTCGGTAATATCATCAAGGAGTCGGGCGTGGTGAAGCGTTTGCAGAACACCGCCTCCAACCCGTTGATTGACATCGTGACCATCGTCTTGGGTCTGACTGTGGGTGCCTCAACGCAGGCCTCCGTGTTCTTGACCTCGAGCTCCATCAAGATCTTCATCCTCGGTGCTGCTTCATTCTGCGTGGCCACCGCTGGCGGTCTGCTCGGTGCCAAGTTGATGAACCTCTTCTTGAAGGAGAAGATCAACCCGATGATTGGTGCCGCTGGCGTTTCGGCTGTGCCGGATAGCGCCCGCGTCGTCGAAGTGGAAGGTCAGAAGTACGACCCATCGAACCACCTGCTCATGCACGCCATGGCCCCGAACGTCTCCGGCGTTATCGGCTCGGCAGTGGCAGCTGGTGTGATGATGTCGTTCTTGATGATGTAATTCACAAACATATCAAAACATCACATAAGGGAGCCCTCAAACGGCTCCCTTTAGTTTAACCAATTAAAAATCAATAAAATGAATAAAAAGTCTTTTGTTCTCATAGCCTTGTTGGCTTTGATGACTTTCAGTGCAAAGGCACAATGGTTCGACTTCACGAACAATGTGCGTGCATCAATAGGCCTTAACTTTGGCAGTGTAGGCTATCAATTTGATTCTCACGGTGTGCATCCTGGATTCGCCGACTTTGGCATGGGTGCATGCCTGTCGGTGGGAGGTGTATATTTGGATTTCATCTACCAAAGCCCAGAACATCGTCATGCAAAGGTGACGCCTGGTCAAGGCAATTGGAACGACCACACTGCTCTCACTATCAATGCGGGCTATCAGATTCCTGTACTTCACTGGTTATTCGTGACCCCAGTGGTGGGCTACAGCAACGAAACCACGGGCATCACAAAGGCCTATGATGTCACAGCAGAACAGAGTAGAATTGTTCACAAATATGAACGCGAACACATTTACCATCATTTCAACTATGGTGTGGGATTGATGTTGCGTCCTTTTAGATGGGTCGAAATTGGTGCAATAGCCACCTCACATGCCATTTATGGCAATATCAGCCTTTCGTTGGGAATAATTAGCCCATTGGATAGCAAATAAGAACAAAGGCTGCTCGCTCGGGCAGCCTTTGTTGTGTTTAAACATTTTGTTTTCAGCATTTTGAAACCTCGTTTGCCTGCATGAAGGCTTTAATTACGTCGGCATGTCGCCCGCGGATGATGACGTGGTGGTTGCCGATGGAATGTTGGAGCAGATAAGGCTTCAAATTCACATTGAGTGTGATTTGCGTGCGGCAGAAATGATTGCTGTAAGGCGTTTCGATGGCTTTTGCTTCTGTGACAAAGTAGCGGTCAAGTTTCGGACCACCCCATTTAAATAAGGTGTAGTCGGTCAAAGGCAACAAACCTTGAATGGCCACGCCGATGCCTGACTCGAAATGTGAGCGCACTACGGTCTCATCGCACATCGTCAAGGGAATGGTACAATGTGCCAGCATGGAGGTCTCATCGGTGAGTTGTGAAGGATTGGCCATGAAAGCGGCCTCGCCGCAAAGCCGTTTAGCCAAAAACATGGAAAGCAGCGTTTGCATATCACCTTCGCATCCAGCCACGATGCCTTCGTCGTTGAGCAGGGCCAAGGCTAAACAACTCGTTGTGCCGCAGGTTTTCACGATGTCGAAGCAGCGGATGGTCATGGCATCCAAGCGTTCCTCTTGGCAGATGCGCTTGATGGCGAGATAGGCTTTTGCGGCTTCTATCATGTCAGCACTCGAAGGCTCGCGTAAGGCTTTGGCGCGTTTCAGCATGGCTTGTGCAATCTTCTCGGCCTCGTCCTTCGAGGCGTTTTTGATGCCTTCCTCAACCCGTTTCAGGTCAATGTCAATGGTCTCGATGCCATAGCGTTGACGTAAGAAATCACGGTCCACGCCGCTGGCAATGAGCCAATCCGAAGGTTGGCCAAATAATCCGATTCGTCCTTGTAGAGACGTACGGCTGTACGTCTCTACCAAGGTCGAAACAATTTCATCATTCGTCCCATGCACAATGCGTCCTTCCATGCCGTTGTTGCCCAAATAGGTTAATATTTCCAAGGCGGCAGCCAATGAATTGTTTCGCCCATCGGCAATCATCGTCACGATTTTTGTGCGATGCGGTGAGCATGTCATTTCGACATCGATAGCCTCCCAAATGCGTTTGAACAGGTTTTCCACGCCGCCGGTGGCAATCATAAAGGCATCGGGTAACGTTTGTAGAGACGCGATTAATCGCTTCTCTACCGATTCGTCACCAATGATATTGATTTCGGCATGACATTTTTGTTTCAGCCTTTGAATCAGTTCGGCATATTCGATGCGGACGAAATCATCCGTTTGGAAGGAGGAACGAAGGATTAGGATTTTCATTTTTATTAATTATTAATTATGCATGCAGAATGCGGAATAGCGCAAAGCGACGTTAGGCTTTGCCATATTCCGCATTCATAATTCTGCATTCCACATTAAATCAATGTTTCACCACAAATCTCAGCGTCTGTTCGCCAGTCTTGACGAAATAGATGCCGTTCTCGTAGCTCGTTGTGTTGATGCAGAACTCGCTGCCGTTGGCCTCGAATTCATCCACCTTTTGGCCGAGGACGTTGAAGATGCGCACCATGCCGAGGTTTTCGCTCTTCAAGGTCACGAAATCGTTGGCGGGATTGGGATAAAGAGAACAATGATTTGGATGAGATTCTTCCACACCTACAGTCTGTTCATAAACAATGGTTATTTCATAGTTGCCGATAGAGGTAATAAGACGCATTGTTCCTAAATACAAGCCATTCTCTTCCATCCCATAGGCGGACACATAAACATGTAAACTATCTGATGGGGCGATAAACAAACCAGCAATATCATTACCATAATAAGGATCATCACCTTCGTGGCATTGAATTGTGAATTCATCAGAAGTGTATTCCAAAATCTGTATTGCTTCAAAATTCATGTTAGTTATGGTAATTTCACCAGGTACAATATAACAACCTTCATTAACAATATAAACCGTATCGTTGCTCATCACCAATTCTCCAGTTGTTGGACATTCATGCTGTTCATAGCCTTCTGCGTTCATGGCATTAACAATTTGTTCCAGCGAAGGCGGATAGATGTCACGATTGGCGAAAGTGTGGTCGGGACGGATGAGCATGATGGTGGGATAGTAGCCCACGGGGATGGCTTGGGCGATGTCATTGCCGCCACCGTCGCGGCTGATGGTGGGATACTGCACACCAAACTGGTCGGCCCAGGCTTGGCAAGCATCGTCATGGCCATTGGGCGAGATTTCCATGAAGAACACATCGTGAGTGTTGCAGCCATAAAGGCGGTAGGCTTCGACGACATCCTGCATGGGTTGCTCGCTGAACGGGTCGCCGGTAAGGAAGAAGTTAATCAGCACGGCCTGACCAGCGTCAAGGATGTCGTAGAGGTGGATTTCGTTGCCCTCGATGTCGGTGGCAGTGAAGTCGGGCATGATGTCGTCGCCTCCGCCAGGTGTGGTGGTGACAGGCTCGATAACGACTTCACCAAGGTTGCCGTCAATGTCGGCAGGCACGGCATAGATGTTGTATTCCGTGTTGGGTGTCAAGTCGCCAAAGGTGTTGGAGATGACTCCCGAACCGGGCATGCCGTATGTCCAAAGGTATTCAGGCAAGTCGAGGCCAGCGATGCCCATCGATTCCTGAATCTCGGCTTCGGTGGCCAACATATAGCCGTAAGAGGCGCAATCCTCGTTAGGCGTAAATGTAGCCGTCACCTCGGTTTCCAGCACTTGGTCGATGGTGATGCTCACTTGTGGGTTGTAACTCGGCGTGTTGCAGTCGTGCGGCATGACGCCATGCTGACCCAATGCGTTGACGATGGTCTGGGCATTGCTGATGGGCCAAAGGTCTTGAATGACGATGGAACGGTCGGGCATGATGAGGATGACGGTGGGGAAGGCACCGATTTGGTATTGGTTGATAATGGCAGCGCCACCACCTGTCGTGCCAATAGTTGGGTACTCAATGCCATAGTTGTTGACCCAGTTTTGGCAAGCCGCATTGGCATCGTAAGGAGTGATTTCCATGTAGTACACGTCGTGCATATTGCAGCCCATGATGGTGTAGGATTCGGCAATCTTCGGAGTGGCCTGCTGGCAGGGGCCGCAGGTGGTGTAGAAGAAGTCGATGAGCACGGCTTGGCCACCGTCGAGGATGTCGAACAAATGGATTTCGGTGCCGTGGCAGTCGGTAGCCGTGAAGTCGACGGCTGTCGTGAGAGGGCATTGCGCTTTCAGGCCAAAACCAAAGGCCAGCGCGAGGATGAGGGTAAATACTTTTTTCATAGACAATTGTTTAATAGGTTTACGGCTACAAAATTAAACAATTTGTTGAAATGTTGGTTGTTTAATTGTTTAATTGTTGTCGATGGTCAAGGCCATAGTTTAGTTATCCCTGTAGTCCTTCTTCTTCTCGTACTTCAAGTCCTTCAACGCCTGCGCCTTCACGTTGATAGTGAAATTCCAGCTCTTGTAGCTGCCAATGGGAATCCAGTTGAAGCGCATCTCCCAACAGTGCAGGTCACGGTAGACACTGATGTTGGTGTAGGTGATGTTGTTATTTACGAAGTCCCAACCCGTTGAGAAGGTCACTTTCCACTTTGGCGTGATGTTGATGTTGCCGTTGAGGCCGAGGGTATGCACGTATGTGTTGGTGGCGATGCCCATGATGGCCGCGTATGCTAAGGAGGTAGTGTAAGTCAGGTTATAACTGAGAGAAATTGACCAAGGTGTGGTCCAGTCGATGTAAGCGTTGGGGTTGCCTAAGATTTCATTGAGTTCGTCTGGGTCGTAGTTGCCTGATTGTCGGGCGTTTTCATTGATTTCATTGCGAATGTCTTGGCTGCCTTTCTCGCCTCGTAGTTTTTTGAGGTCGTTTTGGCTGAAGGAATAGCTCAAGCTGAACCTCCACGATGAACCCGTCTTGCGGAACAGTCGTCCATTGTCGATGACTTCGAAGCGGTTGATGCGATGCCCCATCGAGTCGGCGGCGTAGGGGTCCCACGAGCTGCTGTAGTTGATGCCCAACTTCTTAAACAAGGTAGTGCGCCCACTGACCGAGATGGGGGAGAGGTTGACGGAGTCTTTCGTGATGTCGTAGTTACCTGAGATACTGAACGACTCCAAAATTGGGATTTTTTTCATACCCGTGATGGTGTCGCTTTTCGATGGCACCTTGATTTCCAGGTTGTTGTTGAAATTATAGGTCAGTAGTCCTTGTTGGTTTTGCGATGGCGTACCATAGAGTGAACCGGCAAACTTGTTATAAACCCTTTCTTTGCCATTGCCATCGGTGTAGTAGCCATAAACGCCCCATTTCGGGTCGCCGAAGTTGGGACGGTAAGTGAAGCCGATGGTTGGCGTGAAGACATGGCGGATGGCACGGATGGGACCATTGGCGAAGTTGACCATGCCGTATATTTTTGTGGTCAGGTTGGTGGAGGCCATGAAGTCCACGAGGTTGCTGAAACGATGGATGGTGTCGGTTTGCAGGTGCCCTGCCGTTTCATCGTCATCAATCCATTGTTGCTCAATGTGCTTGAAGTACATGTAGTCGTTCAGTGTGAAGGAGTTAGTCCAAGATATATGCTTGAACAATTTGATGGTGACATTGATGGGAATACGGTGTGAAATACCTATTTGGGCATGGTCGCGGAACATCTCCCTGCCCCAACTGGCGAAATCCTCGGAGAAGCCATGGAACAGCACCGTGTCCACATCGTTGATGTAGAATTTTCCGTTCATCGTGTAACTCATGCCAAGGCTTTGGTACCAGCGTTTCTTGCCTGCCTTGCCGACATTCTTCAAAGGATAAAACTGGTTGACCGTAAGGGTAAGCTCAGGCAGCGAAGCAGTAACCTGTCGTGTCAAGGTGTTTTGGCTATGGCTGGCATTGAGGGTGAGGTAGACCTTGCCAGCAAAGTTAGTTTGGTAGCTGATACTCGACTGGAAGGTGTTGCTCAGCTGGTCGTTGACGGTTTGGGCGTTGTATTTGTTGAAGTTGGAACTCACGATGTTGACATTGGCCGTGAAGTTATGGCGAGGATGGGCTTTGGGGTCTTGAGTATGGGTCCAACGGATTTTGAAGTCGGTGCTTTCTTGATAGTCGGCGGCACCTTTCGTGCCTATCTTGTTGACGGCGAAGCCCAAAGCCATCGAACCGTTGAATTTGTAGCGTTTGTTGTAGCGGAAGGTCGGCTTGATGCCCCATGAGCCACGGGTATAGATGTCGCCCAACACCTGTAAGTCGTAATAGTCGTTGATAGCCCAATAATAACCGCCGTTTTCGAGGTAAAAGCCTCGGTTGGCCGATTCGCCGTAGGTGGGGATGATGAGACCTGATTTCTTGCCTTTCGTGTTGGGAATCATAGCGAATGGCAGGGCTAAGGGTAACGGGATGTCGGCAACGGTCATGTAAATCGGTCCTGTGACAATCTTGTCGTCGGGGATGACCTTGGCTTTGGTGAATTTGAACTGGTAATGCGGATGGTCTTTGAGCTCGCAGGTGGTGTAGCCGCCCGAGCGGATATTGATGGTGTTGTCGTCCATCCGCTTGACGCGCTCTCCGTGCAAATAACCGCCTTGTTCTTCGGTCCACACCTTGGTGATGATGCCTTTCTTAGTCTTGAAATTGTATAGCATTTCCGCTGCCTCAAAGGTCGATTCGCCCTGTTTGAAGACGGGTCGGCCTTGTATCTTTCCTAACGAGTCGGGCACACCGTAAGCGCGGCAGGTGCTGGTTTCAAGGTCGAATTCCAAGCAGGCAGCTGTAAGCGTGATGTCATCGTATTTGGCTTCTGCCTGACCATAGTAGAAGATTTTTTTCTTGTTCATGTCGCGATACGACGAATCGACGGCTGAGCAAATCACCTTCGTCTCGATGGCCGACTCGGAGCGTTTAGGCGTGATGCGGCGGGGCTTTTTTTGCGTCAATGTGTCGTGCTGCAATGAATCTTGTAGAGATGCAATGCCTTGCGTTTGATTAATGGAATCAAGTGCTCGAAATGCAAGTGAATCCATAGCAGGTATGGTATCTGCCATGACAGTTGTATCTGCTGCCAATGTTATCGTGTCGATAATGCGCTCTTGAACCGCAATGGTGGTATCAACATTGGTTGGTTCGAAATCGTGCTTATCTTTCTCAGTATGAGATAGTTGTTTGCACCCACAAAACAAAACGACCATGGCGGCAAACAAAGAAAAGGCCGCTTTGGTATAATATTTTTTATGTGCCGTGCGTTCTGACAAGGTGAAAACGATTACTTTTGTGCGCTTGAAATTCGCTGCAAAGATAGTTTTTCTTCGCGCATTAATAAACGAACTCAATATGATACAACGAAAGATTTTCCGATTTGGTGTTTTTTTCTTGATTTTTATGCTGCCTTTGTGCGCTTTGGCACAGAAGGGCGAAAAGATACAGACTATTGTCATCGATGCGGGACATGGTGGTAAGGACACTGGTGCATTGGGTAAGGTGACCACCGAAAAGGCACTTAATTTGGCGGTCGCGCTCAAGTTTGGCAACTACATCAAGGAGAACCTGCCTGATGTGAAGGTCATTTACACGCGCAGCACCGATAAATTCGTGGAGTTGAGTGAGCGTGCTGCCATCGCCAACCGCAATAATGCCGATGTGTTCATCTCCATCCACTGCAATTCCACCGAAGTCGCCAACTCGGCCATAGGTGCTGAAACCTTCGTGATGGGTGAATCGAAAAACGAGCAAAACTTGGCCGTGGCTAAGAAAGAAAATGCTGCTATCTTATTGGAAGACAATACGGATGCTTACGATAACTTCGATCCCAACAGCACTGAAGCCTATATCCTTTTCTCGCTTTCGCAAAGCCTTTATCAGAACCAGAGTCTGGACTTGGCTGACAAAGTGCAGAAGCAGTTTGCCAGCAAGGGCCGCCACGACCGTGGAGTGCAACAGGCTGGTTTCTTGGTACTTTGGAAGACCTCGATGCCGAGTATCTTGGTCGAGTTGGGCTTTATCAACAACACAAAAGAAGAACAATTCCTCAACTCCGAGCGGGGGCAGACGCAGATGGCTTTGTCGTTATACCGTGCCTTTGAGGAATATAAGCGCGAGTTTGAGGCCGAGAACCATGTTTCAGGCAAGCCGAAAGCTAATGAAAACATTTCAGGTAAGGGCGATACTTATTTTGCTGTCCAGTTCTCAACGCTGAACAAGAAAGTTCCCGTCACCGACCCCGCGTTTAAAGGCATTAAGGAGGTGGCAGTGTATGAATACAACGGTGCATATCGTTATATTTCAGGTCATTTCCTGACCAAAGCTGAAGCTGTGACACGTCAGAATGAACTGCGCAATTTGGGTTTCAAGGATGCCTTTATCATTGCTTTCATCAATGGTGAGCGTGGTACCATTAAGCAGGCCGAAGAGGCTTTGAAGAAGTAGTTTGATATGAATAGGCCTAGAGTTCATTGGTTTTTCGCACTCGTTCTGCTGTTAGGATTTGGTTTGGCAGGTTGCCGTTCGGCAGCCAAGGATGCTCAGGTTGCCGAGAAAGCGGAACCAAAGAACAAGGTACTAAAAGTCGTCGAGGCTTTGCATGACCCTAATTCCCAGTATGTTGTCGTCGTTTCCCATCGGGGTGACTGGCGCAACTATCCCGAAAATTCCATTCCAGCCATTGAGTCGGTGATTCGCATGGGCGTGGATATGATGGAATTGGATTTGAAGATGACTAAAGATAGTGTTTTGGTGCTCTGTCACGACTGGACTTTAGACCGTACCACCACTGGACACGGCCCCGTGAGCGACTATACCTATGAAGAACTTCTGCAATTCGACCTGAAACGAGGCCATGGCATCGCTATTCCTGGACTGAAAATTCCCACACTGAGACAAGCACTTGAGGTGTGTAAGGACCGCATCACGGTAAATGTGGACCAAGGTTATGAGTACTACGATCAGGTGCTTGCAATTGCCGAGGAATTGGGTGTGACCGACCAGTTGCTTATCAAGGGTGGACACCTTTGGCCAGAGGTTCAAGCGAAATTGGTGGAGCATCCGCATAACTTGATGTATATGCCTGTGGTTACGCTCAACGGCTCTGAGTGGAGTCACACACTTTTCGAAAGTTACATCATTAGCGAGGAACCGCAGATGGCGTATGAAATATGCTTTGATGAATTGGATGACGAGGTTGAGGAAACGGTCAGCCGCGTCCTTGCTTCTGGCTCGAAGGTGTGGGTCAATACGATTTGGGCTTCGATCTGCGGTGGCTACGACGATGACCGCGCTTTCGATAGCGACAATCCGGCTTCGGTGTACGATACCATACTCAATCTCGGCACTTCCATCATCCAAACCGACAGACCGGAATTGTTGATTCGGTATTTGGAGTCGAAGGGGAGGAGATGATTACTTTGGCTTAATCTATTCCTTGAATCAGTAGCTTTATTCGGTCGAATTGTTTAGGAAATAGGATGGTGATTATCAAAACTTTCCCCAATCAATTTCCCTGACTTTTTGCGAGATAAACTCTTTGATGTCGTTCCAATCAGCCTTGATGAACATGGGTGGACATTCCTTGTTTTCCGCGTCTTCAAAATAAGTCAAAGCCATCCGTGTCCTAAACATGGAGTAGTTGGGATACTTTTGAGCATAAAAACCAAGTATTTCCTCAAGGGTGAAGTGCTGCAAAAGGAAAAACATGTCAATGAAATCCTTTCGCGAACCTCGATTTTGTATGGCGTAGGTTTTCATGGCGGCAATGTCTTTCGGCGATGCCAATCGCAAACCATCCTCAATAACCGCTTCATCAAGCCAAGGATAACGAGCATAATTGACAAAATCCACCTTGATTCCATCAACAATGAACGATTTAATGTATTTGGAGGTCATTTTGCCAGGCACTTGTCCAAAACCCTCCAATATGTCTATCAAAGCTGCATCATTATCTGGAACTACGCCGAAAACATCCAAATCCACCGATGAGCGATGTCCGTATTGCAAAGCCAATGCTGTGCCGCCCACCAAGCGGCAATCGTCTAAATATGGTTCTGCCATCAAGTATTTCAGGAGTTCCAAAGTGTGGGGCTCGATTGTGCGATACGATAGCATCTGAAATCCTCCTTCTTAACACCTGAAATAAAGCTCAAAAACGAACGTGCAACTGGATTTAGTGTCCTGAAATTCAGAGCGTATGAAACAATTGTATCAACACCAAAATGCTTTTCGATGATGTTCCAATCGCTCATCTGACCATATTCCAACACTCTTTGGATAAGCCACGCGGCATTCTTGTCGATGTCGAACTGGGTCGTATCGAAATCCCAAAACAAATAAGGGCTAAGGCCGTGTAGCTTATCCGAGTTTTCCATGATTACTCCACCACCACGAGGTAATAGTTCTTCTTGCCCTTCTGCACAAGGATATATTTGCCGTCGATGAGGTCGGCGGGGGTCATCACCTTGTCCAAAGTGACCTTTTCCTTGTTGACGCTCACGCCGTTGGCCTGGGTCATCTTTCGGGCCTCGCCCTTCGAGGGGAAGATCTGCGTGTTGACAGCCATGAAGTCGACGATCGGGATGCCAGCTTCGAGGTCGGTGCGGGCGATATGTTCCTGCGGCACGCCGTCGAAGATGTCCAAGAAGGTAGCTTCGTCGAGTTTCTCCAAGCCTTCCTTGGTCGACTTGCCGAAGAGGATGTTGGAGGCCTCGATGGCGGCATCCAAAGCTTCCTGCGAGTGCACCAATACGGTGACTTCCTGGGCCAAACGCTTTTGCAACACACGCATGCCTGGGTCTTTTTTGTGTTCTTCAATCAGGGCGTCGATGGTTTCTTTATCGAGCGAGGTGAAGATCTTGATGTATTTCTCTGCGTCCTCGTCGCTGACGTTGAGCCAGAACTGGTAGAACTTGTAGGGTGTGGTGCGCTTCGGGTCGAGCCAGATGTTGCCGCTCTCGGTCTTGCCGAACTTCTTGCCGTCAGCCTTGGTGATGAGCGGACAGGTGAGTGCAAAAGCCTCGTTTTCGAAGCCCAAGGTGCGACGAATCAGCTCCGTTCCTGTGGTGATGTTGCCCCACTGGTCGTTGCCGCCCAGCTGCAGCTTGCAGTTCTTGTGCTGGTAGAGCCATAGAAAGTCGTAGCCTTGCAGGAGCTGGTAGGTGAACTCGGTGAAGCTGAGGCCATCGCGGGCGGTGCCGTTGAGGCGTTGCTGCACGCTGTCCTTGGCCATCATATAGTTCACGGTGATGTGCTTGCCCACCTCGCGGGCGAAGTCGAGGAAGGTGAAGTCCTTCATCCAGTCGTAGTTGTTCACCATCTCGGCGGCGTTGGGTTCCTTCGAGTCGAAGTCCAAGAACTTGGCTACCTGGGCTTTGATGCACTCTTGGTTGTGACGCAGGGTCTCTTCGTTAAGCAGGTTGCGCTCTTGGCTCTTGCCCGAAGGGTCGCCAATCATACCTGTGGCACCACCCACCAAGATGATAGGCTTGTGGCCGCAGTGTTGTAGATGGCGCAGCATCATGATGCCGCAAAGGTGACCGATATGTAAGGAGTCGGCGGTCGGGTCGGTGCCGAGGTAAGCCGTTACCATTTCTTTCTGGAGGAGTTCTTCCGTTCCTGGCATAATCTGTGCCAGCATTCCGCGCCAGCGGAGTTCTTCAACAAAATTCTTCATCGATAGTTAGTTTATTTTGGGCGCAAAAATACAAAGATTTTGGGCTTTTCGGCGAATAATAGGCATAATCGCCGAATAATTTTCGGCGAATAATAGGCTTATTCGCCGAAATGTCTCAACCTGCATCTCATATTCTCCACCACATTACCGCCAAAGAGCCAAGAGTCGGCAAAGTGGAGATTACCCTTTGGAAACATCTTTTCGTATGCTGGGATGAAGACCATTTCGGGGTCGAGGTCAGGACAGACCGTGTTGTGCTTGTAGAGATAGGTCCTTGTCGGGCAAGGCACGATGAGGACGCTGTCGCGAGTGTCGTTGTATTTGGCCATACCTAAATGGAATTCAGCAGGAACGGTATCGGTTGCCATCGTCCAAGTCGTAGGATTAATGCCCACCACATCGCCGCGCGACACCATGCCAATAGCCGTCGTATCGGTCACGGAATTGAAGACGACCAAGCCTTGCATCGTGCTGTCAGTGGCAGGTTTCAAAGCCTCGGGATAGTAAGCCAGTTCTTCTGCACTGACATGATAACCAATGCAATAGGCGGCTACCATCAACTTTCGTTGCTCCTCGGTCATGCCGTGTTTCAGCAACTCGATGAGCATCTGCGAGCCTTGGCTATGACCCATCAAAAAGAAGGGACGACCATGGTTGTAGTTCGCCATATAATATTGGAAGGCATCGTTGACATCCTTCGCCGCGATTTGTGCTAATGAATCCAACACAGGAATAGGCTGTTGATAAGCCTCAAAAATCATTTGTCGGTAATAGGGCGCATAGAAATTATACTCGCCATACAGCATCTTGTTGAACCGTTGGTTGCCGTTGGCTTCCTCGCGCACCTCGGGCAGGGTGATGTCGGCAAACAACGATGAGTCGTTATCGGCAAAAGAGATGGCCGAAACGGTAGGATAGACATAGAAGACATCGGCAGCCTTGGTCGTGTCGCCGCAGCTGTACCAAAAGGTGGTGTCGGAATAGTTGATGTTTGATTCGACCTCTTGCATTGTGCGGTTGCATGATAAGAATGAGGCTAAGGCTAAAATTAAAGTCATAAGGAAAAAAGACGTGTTTTTCATAGGAGGTTTTTTTGTGTTTTAAGGTGACAAAGGTAATACAATTATTGACATATATCACCACTTGAGGCAAGCCAAAGGGATAACCTTAACTCCATCTTCACGGGTATAGGCCATTTCTCCTCCAGTGATGACCATGAGCAAATCAGGCTCACGCAGAGGGACTTGCTTCTTTTTCAGTGTTTTATCAATATTTTCTTGGTAATTTAACGGTAACTTTTGCGATGATTCGGCGGTAACTTTTGCGATATTATTAGTGGTCAGCAAAAATAAGTCCCCTTTTTTTTCATTACCTCAATAAATTTTCGCAACTTTGCAGCGAAATATCGAATCTTTGAATCTTTGAATTTTAAATCTTAAATACGGAATAATGAAAAGAGACGAAAAAATCTTTGATCTGATTCGCCAAGAGAAAGAGCGTCAGATGCACGGAATCGAGCTCATCGCTTCTGAAAACTTCGTCAGCGAGCAAGTGCTGGAAGCCATGGGTTCTGTCATGACCAACAAATACGCCGAGGGTTATCCTGGCAAGCGTTACTACGGCGGCTGCCAAATCGTCGACCAAAGCGAGCAAATCGCCATCGACCGCGCCTGCCAGTTGTTCAACGCCACCTTCGCCAACGTGCAGCCCCACTCGGGCGCACAGGCCAACATGGCTGTGATGCAAGCTTTGCTTGAACCCGGCGACACCTTCATGGGTCTCGACCTCTCGCACGGCGGCCACCTCTCACACGGCAGCCCGGTCAACGCTTCGGGTATGCTCTACAAGCCCGTCGCCTACCACGTGGCCAAGGAAACCGGTCGCGTCGACTACGACGAGATGGAAAAGATTGCCCTCGAGTGCAAGCCCAAACTCATCATCGCTGGTGCTTCGGCTTACAGCCGTGACTGGGATTACAAGCGCATGCGCGCCATCGCCGACCAAGTGGGCGCTGTCCTCATGGCCGACGTCAGTCACCCCGCTGGCCTCATCGCCAAGGGCCTGCTCAACGACCCGCTTGAGTACTGCCACATCATCACTACCACGACCCACAAGACCCTCCGCGGTCCCCGTGGCGGCATGATCCTCATCCGTCATGACTTCGAAGACCCGCGCGGCCGCAAGACCCCGAAGGGCGAAACGAAGATGATGTCAGCTTTGATCAATAGCGCCGTGTTCCCGGGCATCCAAGGTGGTCCTCTGGAGCATGTCATCGCCTCCAAGGCCGTTGCTTTCGGCGAAGCCCTCAGCGACGAGTACATGGAGTACATCCAACAGGTGAGAAAGAACGCCGCCTTCATGGCCAGAGCCTTCATGGATAAGGGTTACGATGTCATCAGCGGTGGCACCGACAACCACTCCATGCTCATCGACCTCCGCGGCAAGTTCCCGGAGATCACCGGTAAGATGGTGGAGAACACCCTCGTCCTTGCCGACATCACCGTCAACAAGAACATGGTGCCCTTCGACACCCGTTCGCCTTTCTTGACCTCTGGTCTGCGTGTTGGCACGCCTGCCATCACCACCCGTGGTCTGAAACAAGACAAGATGGCTGTTATCGTCGACTTGATCGACGACGTCATCAGCGACATCAATCCTGAGACCAAGACCGCTTCGGAGGCCAAGATTAACGCCGTCCGCGCCGAGGTCAACAAGATGATGAAGGACTATCCGCTCTTCGCTTGGTAAACTTTGCAAAGGCAAAAAACGTCAAAAAGTCGCTCCAATGGGGCGACTTTTTTTCGTAAAAATCACTTTTTTTAGTTTGCTTTTTTGAAAAATGCGTAACTTTGCATCCCGTATTTTTAATTCCAAGCACTATGAAAACCACTAAAAAATACGGGTTCGACAACGAAAAATACCTCAAAATCCAGTCAGAACACATCAAGGAACGCATCGCGAAATTCGGCGATAAGCTGTATCTCGAATTTGGCGGAAAACTCTTCGATGACTTCCACGCCAGCCGTGTGCTGCCAGGCTTCCAGCCCGACAGCAAGCTGAAAATGCTCTCCCAACTTATCGATGAAGCTGAGATTATCATCGTCATCAGCGCCGTCGACATCGAAAAGAACAAGGTGCGTGGTGACTTAGGTATCACCTACGATGTGGATGTACTCCGTCTGCGCGAGGAGTTTATGAGTCGTGGTTTCATGGTGAACTCCGTTGTGGTGACCCATTATAATGGTCAGGCCAGCACCGATGCTTATCGCCAACGTCTGGAGCGCATGGGCATAAAGGTGTATTACCATCGTATCATCGAAGGCTATCCCAACAACGTGGCCCTCATCGACTCGGAGGAAGGCTTTGGCCGCAATGATTATGTGGAGACAACTCGTCCTTTGGTGGTAGTCACAGCTCCTGGTCCGGGCAGCGGCAAGATGGCTGTTTGCCTGAGTCAGCTTTATCACGAAAACAAACGAGGTATCAAGGCTGGCTATGCCAAATTTGAGACCTTCCCTGTGTGGAACCTGCCGCTGAAACACCCCGTCAACGTGGCCTACGAAGCCGCCACCGCCGACCTCAGCGACGTCAATATGATTGACCCCTTCCATTTAGAGGCATACGGTAAGACTGCTGTCAATTACAACCGCGACATTGAGATTTTCCCCGTGTTGAATGCTATCTTCGAAAGCATTTACGGTGAGAATCCTTACAAGTCGCCGACCGACATGGGCGTCAACATGGTGGGCTATTGCCTCAGCGATGACGAAATATGTTGCGAAGCCTCCAAACAAGAGATTATCCGCAGGTATTATACGGCTTTGTGCAACCTTGCTAAAGGTAAAGGATCTGAAAACGAGGTGAATAAGATTGCCTTGTTGATGAAACAGGCCCGTATCAGCACTGCCGACCGCAAGACCACTCTTGCTGCGAAAGAGCGTAAAGAGCAGGAAGGTGCTGCCGCGGCTGCCATGGAACTACCGGACGGCACCATTATTACCGCCCATACCAGTTCCTTGTTGGGGCCCAGTGCTGCACTGATTTTGAATGCCACCAAACATCTTGCTGGGATACCGCATGAAGTGAAACTCATCCCTCAGGCCATGATTGAGCCTATCCAAACTACCAAGGTCAACTACCTGCATGGTAAAAACCCGCGCTTGCACACCGATGAGGTTTTGGTGGCCCTTTCAATGCTCAGCCTTTGGGACGAAAACTGCAAAAAAGCCTTGGAATGTCTGCCCCAACTCAAAGGCTGTCAAGTGCATAGCACGGTAATGCTCAGTGAGGTGGACCATAAGATTTTCAAGAAATTAGAAATCGGCTTGACTTGCGACCCCGTGGCGAAGAAATAATTCAAAAGTTTCTGATGGCCCTCACATAGAAGGCTTGGTCTTTCAAAGATTCGCTGATGACAATGCTGCTGTCTTGCATGTGCAGGGCGGCAGCACTTCTTGTGCCCATTTCCGTGCTCGACCAGTAGGTTTTGCCTTCCATCGTTGGGCGGCCCATAGCGGACAAAGTGGCATTCACGGCTTCTTGGTTGAGCAAGAGGTAGCGCAATTCGTCGCTTGAAGGTACATACCATTGCCTATTCGTAACGGGATGGTTCTGATGCACAAGATGCCACGTGTTCTTCTGGTGGCTCCATCGGATGGCGGGATAATGATTCAGGTCGTAGTTCGACATGAGGATGTTGGTGTTGCGCCAGCCGTCGTAGGGGTTGGTGGCACCTGTCAGGCTGTTGACATAGTTGGTTTCGCACCAAAGCAGTTGTATTTCATCCAAAGAAACCATCAGACCGTTTAAACCGCCTGCAATGGTGTGAAAAACAATGCCTTCCAAGGTGTCGTTGTGGAAATAGTCGCCGACTTGATAAACAGGGTCGATATGATGTGGCAGAGGAGTGCCGCCCTCAGACGAGGGCTCCTCATTTTTTGTACATGCAATAAAGGTAAGCATCAGAAGAGCCAACAAAAGCCAATTCTTTCTCATCGGGCTGAATTTTTGGCAAAGATAACAACAAATTCCATATTTTTGCCTCAAATTAAAACCTTGACAATGAAAAAATTCTACCTCATTACCTTGATTAGTCTTGTGCTTTGTGTTTCCTGCACGAAGAAGGCTGAAACCGACCCCGAAGTCATCGCCATGCGTGGATTGGTGAATCGCGTTGTGCCAGAGTTTTCCGAAAACATCGTTCTCGAACGGCTCGAAAACGACACCGTCGATCGCTTTGAAATCGAAACAAAGGGCAAAAACCTCGTCATCCGTGGCAACAACGCCAACAGCATGTCCGTGGGCTTGAACCATTATTTGAAGTATTATTGCTTGGCGCAGTATTCTTGGTTCAAAGAAGAGCCTTTGCAGATTCCAGCCACGATGCCAGCAGTGCCCGTAAAGGTTAGTCTGAGTGCCCGCGTGCCCGACCGTTTCTTCCTCAACTACTGCACTTTCGGTTACACCTTGCCTTGGTGGGACTGGTCGCAGTGGGAGCACTTCATCGACTGGATGGCACTCAACGGTATCAACTTGCCTTTGGCCATTACGGGACAAGAAAGCGTTTGGTACGAAGTGTGGAGTGACTTGGGACTCACCGACGAGGAAATTCGGAGTTATTTTACCGGTCCGGCGCATCTGCCTTGGCACCGTATGCAGAACATCGACCGTTGGGGTGGACCGCTGCCCATGTCGTGGATCGAGAATCAGAAGGCTTTGCAAAGGCAAATCGTGGCTCGAGAGCGTGAGTTGAATATGAAGCCTGTGTTGCCAGGTTTTGCTGGTCATGTTCCGCCTTGTATAACAAGACTTTATCCTGATGCTCCATTGGCTTCTTTGGGCGACTGGGCCGGCTTCGACAGCATCTGCTGGTGCAAGTTCCTCGATCCGCTTGACCCGCTTTATACTGAAATTCAGAAGAAATTCATCGACAAACAGACCGAGTTCTACGGCACTGACCATATTTATGGCATCGACATCTTCAACGAACTCATCCCGCCGAGCTGGGAACCTGAATACCTGGCTCGCGTGAGCCGTCAGGTGTATGAATCTCTTGAAGCCGCTGACCCCGAAGCCAAATGGCTTGAGATGGCATGGCTGTTCTGGAATGAGCGCCAATATTGGGAAGTCGACAACCGCATCGAGGCCTACATCACTTCCATGCCAAAAGACAGGCACATCATGCTCGACTACTACTGCGAGCGGCAACCTGTGTGGGAACGCACCAATGCCTACTATGGCGTGCCTTACATTTGGTGCTATCTTGGCAACTTCGGCGGCAACTCCATGCTGGCTGGTAACCTTGATACGGTGAATGTGAGAATCGAAAGGGCCTTTGAAAAAGGAGGCGACAACTTCATTGGCATCGGCTCCACGCTTGAAGGCTTCGACTGTAACCCCTTCATGTATGAATATGTCTTTGAAAAGGCTTGGGACAACCCGCTCACCAAGGATGTGGACGCTTGGGTTCAGTGCCTCGCCGACCAACGTGGCGGCAAAGAAGACTCGAACATGAGGGCCGCCTGGACCTTGCTGGCCGACAGCGTATATAATAAGGTGTCGTCGCCGGGTCAGACCGTCCGTATCAACCAAAGACCAACCATGGGCAACATCGACGAATACCGCCAGTATTACATTGCTCCAACCTATTTGTATAACAACATCACGCTGTTGAATGCCTTGGACGAGCTGCTTGCTTCCGACTGCAACACCCGAACACGCCATTTCGATGTGGTCAACATCACGAGGCAGTTGTTGGGCAACTATTTCAGTGACCTTTATGCCGACTATGTAAAGGCTTATCGCGAAGGCGACTACGAGACGTTGCATCAGATTGAGCAAACCATGACCAATATCCTTGACGACATGGACAAGATTCTCGCCACCGAAAGTGCCTTCTTGGTTGGTCGTTGGATTCGTGACGCACGTGCCATTGGCACCACGGAAGAAGACAAGAACTATTTCGAGAGCAATGCCCGCAACATCATCACTACTTGGGGCGAGGAAGATGCCTTGCTCAACGAATATGCCAGCCGCGCTTGGGCGGGCCTCACTGCGACCTACTATGCTTACCGCTGGAAGGAGTTCTTCAAGGACGTGGATGCGGCCATCGAAGCGGGGCAACCCTTTGATGAGAAGGCCTATCATGAGCGCATTTGCAAGTATGAAGGCCAATGGTGGCGTGAGCGTCTTGGCAACTTTAGTGCAGAACCAAAAGGCGATGGCATAGCCTTGGCGAAAGAGATAGCTGAAAAATATCGGGCTGAACTGGAAGCAAGGTATAGGAAGTAAAAAAAGAACCCGCAAGATAGCCTCTTGCGGGTTCTGTGTTTTAGGATGTAGATTCAGGTTATAATATTTTCTTGAACTCTAACACGGCCGTTTCATCCCCTTCGTCAGTCTCTTCAAGCACTAGTTTGCTCTTTGTCAATTCTTTGATGACATACGATTCTGTATCAACATCACCATCGAGATCAGTAGAAGTAATGGTTAAAATGTTGCCCAAAATGACATACGATGCTTCGGCAGTATAATCATCATCTTCAACATCCAGAAGTGTACCGATAAGATCCCCATTAGCTTTAAACTCCCAAATCATTCCAATAAGCTCAGGAACAGAGTAGGTTGAGCCCTCATCAGTATAGGTAGCAGTTGTGCATTCCCATTTGCCAACGATGAGGTTTTCAGCTTCTTTGTTGCAAGAAGTTAATGCTGTCATTGAAAACACGAAGAGCAGCATGACCATAGCTTTTAGTGCTTTTTTCATCTTGTTATCCCTAAGTTTGTGTCGGGCGCAACTTTTAGTTAGTATTGGTTTTATCAATGCAAATATATAACTTTTTTGTCATATCCAAGTCATTTTGCAGAAATGTGTTATTTTTGCAGTTGGATAGACGAGATAATCAATGAACATCACCGAACAAGATAAAACCTTTATGCGCGAGGCCATCCGCCTCGCCGACGAAAGCGTGAAAAATGGTGGCGGTCCCTTTGGGGCCGTCATTGTGAAGGACGGAGAAATCGTTGCAGGCAGCTCAAACAGTGTCACCCGTGATAATGACCCCACAGCCCATGCCGAAGTGAACACCATCCGTCAGGCTTGCCGCAAGTTAGGCACCTTCGACCTCTCAGATTGCGTCATCTACACATCCTGCGAGCCTTGCCCCATGTGCCTCGGTGCTATCTATTGGGCGCATATCAAGCGGATCTATTACGGCAACACGAAAAAAGATGCCGCCGCCATCGATTTCGCCGATGACTTCATCTACAAGGAGTTGGAGCAGCATATCGAAGAACGCTCCGTACCGTTCATTCCTCTACTTCGCAACGAGGCCCTTGAAACTTTCCGCGCTTGGGAAGCGAAGCAGGACAAGGTAGAATATTGAATTATTGAAAAATTGTTATTTTTGCGGACAGAAAAGGTTTTATAATGGATAAGCAACAATTGCAACAGATTATTGCAGCGTACTTTGCAACACAGCCTGTGTTGAAAGCATGGTTGTTCGGCTCGTATGCCCGTGGTGAGCAGCGTGAGGACAGCGATGTGGATATCATGGTTGTACTTGATAGTCAGGCTCATGTTGGTTTGTTCAAATTAAGTGGAATGCGACTTGATTTGCAAGACCTGCTTTCGCGAGAGGTTGATTTGGTAACTGAAAAAGGGCTTTTACCTTTTGCCCGAGAATCTGCAGAAAATGATAGAGTATTGCTTTATGAGAGAGCGAATTAAAGATAAAATGCGGTTAGAGCATATTGCTGAGGCTATTCAACGCCTTCAGACTTATGCGGGTGACCTTTCGGAAGAAGAACTCGAAGCCGATGTCTTGCGCTATTATGGCATTGTGAAGAATATCGAAATCATAGGTGAAGCAGCTCGTATGCTTACTGAGCAGTTCAAGGCGACTCACCCAGAAGTGGAATGGCGTAGCATTAGTGATATGCGGAATTTTCTTGTTCATGAGTATTTCCAAGTGGATAGTGAAGTCGTTTTCAGCGTGATTCACAATGAGATTCCTGAATTGCAAAGTCATGTTTCCCAATACCTTGCTGAAACTGATTGGGAGGCTTGGGAAAACGAAATAGATTAATACAATTTGTTTTGAATTAATTACTATCTTTGCAGCCGCAAAATCAAAGCCGCACTACGCTGAGATGAAGATAATGCGTTGACATCAAGGCCGCTGCGGGAATCATAATCATCTGATCCGGAGGACATTCAAATGGAAAGGAGAATAGGCTCAGTCCTTATTTATGTGGGAAACCGTGAAGCCGCGCCACAAGTCAACGCGGTGCTATCCCGTCACGCAGGCATCATCATCTGCCGCCAAGGCTTTCCCAGAGGCACTTACAGTATCATTTCCGTCATTTTCGAAGGCACCACTGATGAGATTGGTTCCCTCACGGGCCAGTTGGGCCGTATCGAAGGCATCGAGGTGAAGTCGGCGTTATTAAAAGGACACGAGACTACGTGACGACAAAATGTCTCGAAGTCTCGAAGTCCCACGTCCCGAAGTCAAAAACTGAACAACTGAACAACTTAAAACTAAAAACTGATATGCAATTCCATCCCGAAAAATGTCGTATCCCCGACGAGCCCAACCGCCCGTTTATCTCCTCGGAAGAGATTTGGGACTACATCAACAACACCAAGAGCACCCCTGAGCGTGTGCGCGAAATCATCCAAAAGTCGTTGGATAAGAACCGCCTGACGATGGAGGAGACTGCTGTCCTCGTCAACACCACCGACCCTGAGCTGGTGGAAGAGATCAAGGAAGGCGCCCGCGAGCTGAAACGCCGCATTTATGGCAACCGTATCGTGTTGTTTGCCCCCTTGTATGTGGGCAACTACTGCGTCAACAACTGCGTGTATTGCGGTTTCCGTTCCTCCAACAAAGAACAAGTCCGCACCACTTTGACCGATGAAGAGCTCATCCGCAACGTGGAAGCTCTGGAAGACGACGGCCAGAAGCGTCTTATCCTCGTCTATGGCGAGTCGCCGAAATACTCGCCTGAGTACATCGCCCACACCGTGAAGGTGACCTACGCCACCAAGAAAGGTAAGGGCAGCATCCGTCGTGTCAACATCAATGCCGCTCCTTTGGATGTGGAAGGCTTCCGCATCGTGAAAGAGGCGGGCATCGGCACCTACCAGATCTTCCAGGAGACTTACTGCCCCGAGATCTATAACGAATATCACCCCATTAATACCAAGAAGGGCGACTACAACTACCGCCTCACCTCGATGGACCGCGCCCAGCAGGCCGGCATCGACGATAACGGCCTTGGCATCCTCTTCGGTTTGTATGACTGGCGTTATGAGGTGTTGGCCATGATCCGTCATACCAATCACTTGGAGGCTTGCTTCAACGTGGGTCCGCACACCATCTCGTTCCCGCGTATCAAAGACGCTTCGGGCTTGAACATCGACAAGAAGTATTTCGTTGACGACGACACCTTCGAGAAGATCATCGCCATCTTCCGTCTGGCTGTGCCTTACACTGGCATGATCCTGACCGCCCGTGAGGACGCCGCTTTCCGCGCCAAGGCCATCGAATACGGCATCTCGCAAATCGACGGCGGCACCAACCTGCAGATTGGCGACTACAAATACCACCATGAGGAAGAGGAGAAGAACAGCGACAAGCAGGAGGACCAGAACCTGCACCGCGAACAGTTCAAGATCGGCGACGACCGCTCCTTGGGCGACATCATCGACAAGCTCCTCGACCACGACTTCATCCCGAGCTTCTGTACGGCCTGCTACCGTCTGGGTCGCACGGGCGAACACTTCATGGAATTCAGCGTGCCGGGCTTCATCAAGCGCTACTGCACGCCGAATGCTATCCTCACTTTGAGCGAATACTTGGTGGACTACGCCACGCCCGAAGTCGCAGCCAAGGGCTGGAAGTGCATCGAGAACAACTTCAAGAACGTCGATCCGAAGTTCTTGGACGAGTTGAAGAGCCGCATCGAGCGCATCAAGAAGGGAGAGAGAGACCTGTATTTCTAAAAAGCAAGGTCCCTGAGCCTGCGGTCCCTGAGACCAATCGAAGGGTCGAAGGGCCGGTTCAAACAAGAAGGGCCTTTTGACAAGCTCAAGGACCCTTAAACCCTCCATTTAACATTATTAGATAGTGAAAAAGCCTCTGCTTATGGCAGGGGTTTTTTCTTTGTTTGACCTCATTTTCGCTCAATGATTGCCAAAAAAAGTAAGGACATTAGTTTTTGAGGTTGACTATTATATTATTGATTTTCAGTATAATCCGATAAGGACAATCCAAAAAAGTAGGGACATAGCCCCCTGGGGAGCCTCATGCCTCTTGACAAACGTTTTTTTGCTATATTTTTGCGATGACAAAAACGAAAAAGTCATGAAGACGTTTTTACACTCTTTGATCTTAACAGCCATCACTTGCCTCGCGCTGGCTTCCTGCGACAGCCCAACCAAGCGCCTTGAGCAAGCCCAAACCCTCAATAATGAAGGCGTGCAACTGCGCGAGCAACGCCGCTCCGAAGAGGCCGCCGAGAAGTTCCTGCAAGGGCTGGCGCTCGTGCAGCGTTCTGACAAGACAGCGGAAACAGTCCAATTGGAAGGCCAACTTTATGACAACCTCGGTGCCATGTACCTCAAACACGGCCTTTTCGAGGATGCCTTCAAGCAACACCAACAGGCACTGAATTGTTTTAAACAGACCGCCGACTCCACTGGCATGATGAACGCCTACCGCAACAGCGGTCGGGCAATGCGGGCACAAGAGCAATACACACAAGCCAAGCAATACTATGACTCGGCTTTCCGCGTTGCCACTTTCATCAACGACCAAGCTATGCTTGCTGACCTATATCTCGAGATGGGCCGCGACTACTACATGGAGACGGGCAACTTCGCCAAAGGCATCGAGAGCGTCAACCAAGCCTTGGAAATCGGCCTCGACGACAACGACACCGACATCGCCCACATGACCTTGGGCATCCTATATTATTACTCGCGCGAAAACGAGAAGGCAAAGTCCTACTTGAACCAAGCCCTCCGCAGCGAGCGTGCCGGGCTGAAAATGTCTGTCTATCAAACGCTTTATGCCATCGCATACAGCGAAGGCGACTATCAGCAGGCGGTGAAATACCACACGCTTTTTTCTGATAACCTGGTGCAAGCCGATGCGGAGCACTCCAGCGAGACCATGCAAAGAATCAAGGCGGAATACGAGTTGAAAGCCCAGCAGAGCGAGTTGGAGAGCCTGCACCGCACCCGCGACCTGAAACTCTACTTGATTATCGCCTTAGCTGTCATTGCCTTGCTCGTCATCCTCCTGATTGTGAGGAAGAAAATCAGCGACCACAAGTTGGAGATGGAGCACTTCGGGCGGCAGGTGGAGCGCGACCAGAACCGCATCCACGAGTTGGTGAGCGACATGGAGAACCTTATC
>JAEETH010000037.1 GCA_016290215.1 Bacteroidales bacterium | reverse complement strand
AACAAAAGAAGGAAACACATTGATTGCGCAGATTGGCGATGATGTTTTTGCGTTTGAAGCAGTTGACAAGGACAAATTTAAGTATGACCCGATAGGGGCAACATTTGAATTTGATCCGGAAAAGAACACAATGACTTTATTTCAACATGGAGTAGAATTAGTTTTTCAAAAGAAAAAATAGTTTTCCTGTGAGTCGGACCTGTTTGGCTGGTTCGGCCGACATGGGGGAGGACTCCAACCGAGACGATCATTCGCCGTTTCGGTTTTTTTGTGTATTTTTGCCATGATCGATTCCGAAATAAAGGTTGTCTATTGCCATGAAGCATCTTCTTTTCATTATCCCCTTATTCATGTTTTGCGGTTGCCAAAAGCAATCCCCACAACTGCAGTGGAACCTCACCCACACTGCCCCCGCCCAGCTCTGGGAGGAATGTCTCCCTTTGGGCAACGGCCACCTCGGCATGATGCCCGATGGCAGGGTGGAAAAGGAGACCATTGTGTTGAATGACATCACTTTATGGAGTGGCGCACCGAGTGACGACAGCAATCCTTTGGCCTTGCAATCGCTTCCGGATATTCAACGCCTGTTGAAGGATGGCAAGAACGACGAAGCCCAAAACCTGATGTATGAGACTTTCGTCTGTGGGGGTCAAGGTTCGGGCCACGGTCAAGGCGCAAAGGTACCTTTTGGTTGTTACCAGACCTTGGGCAATATGACCATCGAATATCAATATCCAAATTCGGATTCCGTAATCAATTATAAGCGAACGCTTTGCTTCAATGATGCCATCCACAAGGTTTCTTTTGATAAAGGTAGTCAACACTACGAGCGCGAGGCTTTCATTTCCCGCAAGGATGATGTTTCGGTGATAAAAGTTAAGGTCCCTGAGCCTGGCGAATCTAAGGTCCCTGAGCCCGTCGAAGGGCCGACCCTAAAAGTAAATCTCTCCCGTCCTGAAAAAGCAGAGGTTTTCACCTATGCTGACAGCGTCATTATGTTTGGCCAGCTGGACAGCAACGTTGAAGGCATGGAAGGAATGCGATATTATGCTAAGGCACAAACAGTTGTCGAAAACAATGAAACCGTCATCTATTTCTGCGCTGCAACAGATTTCATGTGTGACAACCCAGAAACATACGTCAACGAACACCTGCAAAATGCCATGGCAAAAGGCTTTGAAGCGGTGAAGAATGACCACCTAAAAGCCCATCACGAGCTGTTCGACCGCGTGGAGTTGATGATTGGCGACCCTAAAGAGAAACAAGACCTGACCTTGGAAGACCATTGGAAAGACTTCCTTGTCAATGACGACCCTTGGCTGCCTACCTGTTATTTCCACTATGGGCGTTATCTCCTCATCAGCTCCACCCGCGAGGACCTGCTGCCACCCAACCTGCAAGGACTGTGGGCCAACACTATCCAAACGCCTTGGAACGGTGACTACCACCTGAACATCAATGTGGAGATGAACCACTGGCCCTGCGAGGTCTGCAACCTCTCGGAGCTGCATCTGCCATTAATTCACTTTGCTGAGGGATTAATGCCTTCAGGAAGAAAGACGGCTCGTGACTTCTACGGTGCCCGAGGCTGGACCGCACATGTGGTCTGCAACCCTTGGGGCTTCACAGCACCAGGTGAGCATCCTTCATGGGGCGCGACCAATACAGGCGGGGCTTGGCTAGCCCTCCATGCATGGCAGCATTTTGAGTTCACGCAGGACACGGCATTTTTGCGAGAAGCCTATCCATTAATGAAAGAGGCGGCACAGTTTTTCCTCGACGCGATGATAGTGGAGCCCGAGCACGGCTGGCTTGTCACCGCCCCGACTACATCACCCGAAAACGCTTTCTGGCTCAACGATAGCACCGCCGTCAGTGTATGTATGGGTAGCACAATGGACGTGCAGATTGTCAGCGAGCTGTATGATGCTGTTTGTCAGTCTGCGAGCATATTGGGTGTTGACGCATCTTTCGTTGATAGCCTAACAACTGCAAAATCACATTTTCCGCCGATGCAGGTCAGCGAGCAGGGTTATCTGCAGGAGTGGCTGAAGGATTATAAGGAAGTGGAGCCGCAGCACCGCCATGTGTCGCATCTCTTTGGTTTGTATCCTGGCACGATGCTGACTCAATCGAAGACGCCAGAATTAATGGATGCCTGTCGCGAGACCTTACGTCGCCGTGGCGACGAAGGCACGGGCTGGTCGAGGGCATGGAAAATCTGTTTCTGGGCACGCCTTCACGACGGCGACCATGCCTATCATCTATTGAGGAACCTGCTCGAGCCGGCACTCCATCTTGACGGAAGCCATTCAGCAGGCACCTATTCCAATCTCTTCTGCGCTCATCCACCTCTCCAGATCGACGGCAACTTTGGCGGCACGGCGGGTATTGCCGAGATGCTGCTGCAAAGCCATGATGGCGAACTAGAATTACTGCCCGCCTTGCCATCGGTATGGAAAGATGGCTATTTTAAGGGGCTTTGCGCTCGTGGTGGCAAGGTGGTGGAATGTAAATGGAAGAATGGAAAAGTCACGCATTCTAAAGTGACTTCGCGGTGAGGTATTTGGGAATCCCAAACTTACTCCATCCAGTTTTCAATTCGCAACCCAGGGATACGATTGAAATGTTTTATGTTGCCCGTTACAAGAATAAAATCTTCCTGAAGAGCTGTTGCAGCGATGAGCGTGTCAAAATGGTCGATTTTCATTCCCGTGCGCTCCAATTGCCAACGAATTTCACCATATTCCTTCAGGCTATTAGAAATGGGGTATTGTTCAAAGAGATCCTTGATTTCATAGACATCTTCAAAGTGTTTCTGGTGCCCTGACTTGACTGCGCCAAAATACAATTCAGCAAGTGTTATTTCGGAAATTTTACAGTTGGTGTACCCTACCTGTCTGATATGCTCCACAACTGTAGCATTTCCCTTGATTAGAGCTATGCAAATGCAAGTGTCCAAAAGATATGTCTCGTGTGTCTGCATGGTCACCAATCTTCTATGGTTCTATTGTTTACCACATTGTGCCTTAATTCATCAGCAATCTCCTGAGCACTGCCATCGCCGCCCCAATCCTTGTGAAACCTTGCCAATGCGGCATCCAATCTTTCATTTTCATCCATACCATGCTTTTTGTCCTTAGACTTTTTTGCAGGTGCAAGTCCCTTCACAAAATACAGCACCTTGACCAACAAAGTCTCATCATCGGCAATCTCACCCATTGCGCGGTACAATTCCGCATTTAATTCTAATGCTGTCATGTTCCTAACATTGTTTTATCGCCGCAAAAATACCAATATTCTCCAAATGGAAACGGTATTTTCGGCAGATTTGTGAAAGATTTGCTTCTTTTCTCTCCACCCAAAAGAAAATTTCCCTATTTTTGCCCCTGCCATTCCGGGAGAAATCGGAACGGCCAGAGAAAGCGCATTCTTCGCTTTGTTCCTAATGTAGTGAATCTGCAAATTCAAAATATTTTAAAACGCTAACCAGCAAACGAAAACCACCCTAACCTCGCATATCAGTGGTTCAAACTTCGAGACGCATTATATAGTATGAAACTTTATATTATTGGTAATGGTTTTGACTTGGCGCATGGATTGTCAACTCGCTATTGGGATTATCATGAGTTCCTGAAGCTGAAAGGCGAAGCGTGGATGATGAGGATGTTGGAATACTATTTCGGCAATGTGTCAGGAAACCCATCGAATCTTTTGTGGTCGGATTTGGAAGGGGCGTTGGGAAAATACAATGTGAAAGCGATATACGACTTCCTTCGGGAAGGGCACACCTTGGATATGGATCATGTGACACGCTCTGTTGAAGAGGTAGAGGCGGAGGTGCAGTATCACTTCGTGGAGATTTGTGAGAAGTTCAGCAAGACCTTTACGGAATGGTGCGAGAGTATAAACTTGACTGGCGTTGCGCCGTTGAAGCGTTTTAGTTTTGACCCAACAGACGTGTTTTTGACATTCAACTATTCTGATACCTTGGAAATGATATATGGGATTGTTGATGATAAAATAGTGCATATTCATGGAAGAGCGTCGAAAGGTGATGAGCTGATAGTTGGGCATAACACCCCAGCCTCCATGCCACCAAATATAAAAGAGGACTTCTATGACCACGAAGCCAACTACAGGGCTATCGTGAAAACAATAAACAGGCTGGAGAAGAAGACGAAACAGATAATAGGAAAGAATCATGTTTTTTTTGATGGGCTGGCAAATGTAGATGAGGTGGTGGTGATAGGTCACTCAATAGCAGATGTAGACATGCCCTATTTCATTGAAGTGAAAAAATGTGTGAATGCGACAACCCAGTGGGAGTTCTCATATCACAACGATAAAGAGATAAAGCATATCGAAGATGTGGCAAATAAGTTAGGTATTGTTTCATCTAATTACAGAACATTTCAGTCATAGCATCGAAATATACTGGAAATAATAAAATTCGAATCGTTTACAAGGAAAATAGATGGCACATCCAGCGCATTTATATAACGGAATCAAAAATATGACTTTTGCTATCCTTCATAGGGATGGGAAAAGGAAAGCTTACCATTATCTCAACAAACAATATACTACTTTGCCAAAACCAGCATGGTATGGCCTAAAGGCAGAACTCGATTTCTTCACAGGTTACCAACGTGAGTTTGGTCTGACACCATCTCTTGACTATGGGATAAAGTGCGATTTCTCAGGTTTCCTTGACAACAAACCATGCCGTATTGATGTCACGACCAACATTGATTTCAAACATCTTAAGGATTATGACGAACTGCAAAACAACAGCGGAATTCCTTACAAGATTGTAGTGATGAATAAGGAAACAGGAAAGATGGAGGATGTCTTCGACTTGAATTTCAAATCGGACAATCAAGGAGGAAAGGTTTTCGACATTGCCTTGTTTATGCCAATGGATTATAATAGCCATGGTGACCCTCGTTATAATCCATACCAAAGAATAGTCAGCATTAATAGTTCATCGGGGCTTGTTGTAGAAGAAAAACAGTCAGTGACCGATTGGTACTTGCCAGACATTCAAACGAAGATGGCTGAGATTAGTGAGGCTTACCAAGATTGCGATGACAATGACACAAATGAAAAGGATAAACTCGATGTTTATCTTGCTGAAGCTGCAAAACTTCTATCTAAATCTACAAACCTACAAATAGTGGGTTGTGGACAGACTAACAGTGAAATAATAGACCCTCGTACTTGCGAAACAGAAGAAGTAACTCATATCTACTGGAAACACCCGGTTATAAAGGATTTATTAGGCGATGAGATATTCGAGTATTAAAGATTTATAGTACTATATGGTAACAGGCAACGAATATATCTTTGATAACATAGACCCGTTCTTCCGAATCTGTAATTCATAAAGCCTGAATTACCAGCATTTGCAATGCGCGAATGAATCATGCGGCTGCCGTGGTACGACAGCCCTACAAGGGCGGGGTGGTGTAGGGCTGTCACAAGGTTGCTGAGCCTGTAGAAGCACTGTGGCAGCCGTTTTGTTTATGGTCGTCACGGCAAAATTATTTCGATAATAACACTCAAAAGTGTCAATATCTCAACAAAATATCGAGTTATGGACACTTTTTGTGATTTATAAGTGTCCGTATCTGCGGTTTTTTTGTATTTTTATCGCCGATTTCAATAAACAATGAAGACGAAAATTATCTAATATCAAATTAATCAACAAATTAAATTGTTCAAATTATGAAGACAAGTAAAAAAATTTGGCTCTGCATTTCAGGTATCCTTCTCATCGCCCTTGGCGTCATCTGCATCATGAGACCCGACATTACCCTTCTTTCCACGGCATGGATTCTGGGTTTGTTGACCCTCTTCTCGGGTATCTTTAGAATGGTGTTCACTTTCAGGACGCAGGCATTCATGCCCAACAGTGCTTCCCGCATTTTGATGGCTTTGCTTGAAATCTTCTTCGGCTTCTTCATATTGTTCAACATTTTTGGTGCCGCCGTGTCACTCCCGGTCATGTTCGCCATTTGGGTGATTATCGAGGGTATTAGTGTGGCTGTCCAGAGCTTTGATTACAAGAAGGTGGGTTTCCCCTCATGGTGGGCCATCCTGTTGCTGGGTATCGTTGGTGCCGTCCTCGGCTTCTTCGGCCTCAAGAATCTTGACGTCACTGCCAAGACGCTCACAACCCTCATCGGCATCTCCATCATCGTCTCCGGTTTGGCTCATATCGTCGCCTTGGCAGGTGTGAACCGCTTCGAGAAGGAAGTGAAGAATGTCGTCAATCAAGTCAATCAGACCTTCAAAGGTTGATAGATTTCCTATACATTTGACTTCATATCCGTCGAGGGTGTCGCATTGATGTCCTCGACGGATTGTCTAACAATAATCGCTAAACAAACCGATAGGTCTGAAAAGCCAGGAAGGTATGGACTTGGCCATCCATCAGGCGGAATCCCGCATCAAGGCGGAAGAAGCGGTTCTCGGGAGATATCCTGTTCTCCTTGTTTTTCCGAATTTTGCAACTCAAAAGTCCTGAATATCAACATTTGCAATGCGCGAATGAATCATGCGGCTGCCGTGGTACGACAGCCTTACAGCCTGGGCAGGGTGGTGTAGGGCTGTCACAAGGTTGCTGAGCCTGTCGAAGCACCGTGGCAGCCGTTTGTTTATGGTTGTCACGGCCAAATTATTTCGACAATAACACCCAAAAGTGTCCATATCTCAACAAAATTTCGAGTTATGGACACTTTTGTGACTTCGCGCTAAGTTCCCTGCTAATCCAAATAGCAAATGGCAGCGAGGTCAAGAAGGTGCAAACATCGGCGACGGCTTGGGCGGCTTCGAGGCCTGTGATGCCCCAAAGCCACGACATGATGAAGACCGCAGGCAGAAAATACAAGCCCTGACGGCACATCGAGAGCAAGGTGGCTTGCCAGGTGTAGCCGATGTTTTGGAACAGCATGTTGGTCGCAGTGCACATACCCATCAGCGGGAAAGCGATGCACTGCCAGCGCAAAGCTTGACTGCCCACGCGGATGAGCTCGGGGTCCTCGCCACGGAACCATGAAATGATGTCGGGAGCGAAAATGTAGACCACCGATGCTAAGACAATCAGAAATGCCGTGGAAAGTGTGATGCAAAACATATAACTCTCCTTGACACGCGCATAGAGTTTGGCGCCATAGTTATAGCCACACACGGGCTGGAAACCTTGCCCGAACCCAATGACAACGGCAAAACAGAACATGGTGATGCGCGACACGATGGTAAAGGCAGCCACCGTTGAGGCTTCGTTGCCGGGCAAGGCATAATGCACCGCCATACGATTGAGGCTGATGGTGGCCACCACCGACAAAGCCTGTCGTGCCAAAGAGGGCAAACCGCCCCGCGTGATTTCCTTGTAATAGTATAGGGTAGGGGTGAAGTTCTTGAATTTGATGTGGACATTGCCAGGTCGCGAAGTGCCCCAAAGCAAAATGCACCAGCCGAAGCACTGACTCACCGCTGTAGCTAACGAAGCTCCACTGACACCCAAGTCAAGTACAAAGATAAAAATGGGGTCGAGGATGATGTTGAGGATGGCGCCTGAGGCGATGCCAATCATGCCGAAGCGGGCGTTGCCTTGTAGTCGCAGCTGGTTGTTGAGCGTCAGCGACGACATCATGAAAGGCGTGGCAAGGAGGATGAACCGCAGGTAGTTGTTGGCGTAGGGGAGGATAGTGTCGGTGGCGCCCATGGCCCGCGATAGAGGCGAGATGAACAGCAGACAACTCCAACCCACAAGGGCACCTACAATTAATGGTGTGAAGAAGCCTGTGGCCGCCATACGACCTGCATTCTGTCCCTGTTTTGCCCCCAAAGCCCGCGAGATGTAGTTGCCCGAGCCATGCCCGAAAAAGAATCCGCAGGCATTAATAAAGGCCATGTAGGCAAACGAAACGCCTACGCCTGCCACGGCCTCGGTGCTCAAATGACCCACATAAAACGAGTCCACCATATTGTAAATGGTGGTCACGAGCATGCTAATGATGGTGGGTACAGCCAGCTTGAGGATCAGCCGCCTGACGGGCTGTTCTGTCATCATCTTGTACCGCTCGTTGATTTTCCGCTCGTCGTTGATGTTTGACATGGTCGTCGAATTCGAGTGCAAAGATAAACCCTTTTTGTGTCACTTTGTCACCCCGACTGACAAAACCCTGCCATTTTCCACTTTGGCACGAAATGTGACTAACCCCCGCCGTTCAATCTTTGAAATGCAAAGCATTCGACGAAGTCAATTTTGAATCATTAAATTTTAAATCAGAATAATTATGGCAAAATTATCAATCAAACCTCTGGCCGACCGCGTGGTCATCGAGCCCGCAGCCGCCGAACAGAAAACCGCTAGCGGTATCATCATCCCTGACACCGCCAAAGAGAAACCCCAACAAGGAACCGTCGTAGCTGTGGGTCCTGGCACGAAAGACAACCAAATGACCCTGAAGGTCGGTGACACTGTCATCTATGGCAAATACGCTGGCACCGAGTTCCATCTCGACGGCAAGGATTACATGATTATGCGTGAAAACGACGTTATCGCAATCATCTAAATAGACGTGAGACACGAGACTATTGGACGCGAGACCGTCCCGCGTCACGAGTCCCGCAGTCCCGTGTCAAACAACAATTAAACACTTCAACAGTCAACAAATAAACAACAAATATCATGGCAAAAGACATTCTTTTCAATATCGAATCGCGTGACGGCCTGAAGAAAGGTGTCGACGCATTGTCAAACGCAGTGAAGGTGACCCTCGGCCCCAAAGGTCGTAACGTGGTCATCGAAAAGTCGTATGGCGCTCCCCAAATCACCAAGGACGGTGTGACGGTCGCCAAGGAAATCGAACTCATCGACCCCGTTGAGAACATGGGTGCTCAGTTGGTGAAGGAAGTGGCTTCCAAGACCAACGACCTCGCTGGTGATGGTACTACTACTGCCACCGTGTTGGCTCAAGCCATCGTGGCCACGGGTCTGAAAAACGTCACCGCCGGTGCCAACCCGCTTGACCTGAAGCGTGGTATCGACAAGGCTGTTGCCGCTGTGGTCGCTTCGTTGAAGAAGATGTCGGTGAAGGTCGATGGCGACAACGAGAAGATCAAACAAGTGGCTACCATCTCTGCCAACAACGACAGCGAAATCGGCGGCCTTATCGCCGAGGCAATGAGCAAGGTGAAACAAGAAGGCGTCATTACCGTTGAGGACGCCAAGGGTATCAACACCTACGTCGACGTCGTCGAAGGTATGCAGTTCGACCGTGGCTACATCTCGCCTTACTTCGTCACCAACACCGAGAAGATGGAAGCCGTCTATGAGAATCCTTACATCTTGATCTACGACAAGAAGATCTCCGTGATGAAGGACTTGCTGCCCGTGCTCGAAAAGACCTTGCAAACCGGTCGTGCCCTCATCATCATCGCTGAGGACATCGACGGTGAAGCTTTGGCTACCTTGGTCGTCAACCGTCTGCGTGGCTCGCTGAAAGTCGCAGCCGTCAAGGCTCCTGGCTTCGGTGATCGTCGTAAAGAGATGCTGGAAGACATCGCCATCCTGACTGGTGGCACTGTCATCAGCGAAGAGAAGGGCTACAAACTTGAGGATGCCACCCTGCAAATGTTGGGTCAGGCTGACAAGGTCAGCATCAACAAGGACAACACCACCATCGTGAACGGTCATGGTGCCAAGAAGGACATCGAAGGCCGCACCAACCAAATCAAGGCCCAAATCAAGACCACCACGAGCGACTACGACCGCGAGAAACTGCAAGAACGTCTGGCCAAGTTGGCCGGCGGCGTGGCAGTCATCTACGTGGGTGCCGCCTCTGAGGTCGAGATGAAGGAAAAGAAAGACCGCGTCGAGGACGCTTTGAACGCCACTCGCGCTGCCATCGAAGAGGGTATCATCCCTGGCGGCGGTGTCGGTTTCATCCGCGCCATCAAGGCCATCGAGAAGATGAAGGGCGAAAACGAGGACGAGACCACGGGTATCGCCATCATTAAGCGCGCCTTGGAAGAGCCGCTGCGTCAGATTGTTGAAAACGCCGGCCTCGAAGGCTCGGTCGTCGTCAACAAGGTCATGGAAGGCAAGAACGACTTCGGCTTCAATGCCCGTACTGAGGTCTATGAGAACTTGCTCAGCACTGGTGTCATCGATCCTGTTAAGGTGTCGAGAGTCGCCTTGGAGAACGCTGCTTCTATCGCTGGCATGCTGTTGACCACCGAGTGCGTCATCAGCAATCACAAGGAGCCTACGCCTCCTACACCTCCTATGCCCATGGGCGGCGGAATGGACGGAATGATGTAATTCTGAATGCAGAATGCAGAATGCGGAATTAGGAATGCGGAAAGACCTGCGAACAAGGTAGTCTCGTGTCCCGCGTCTTTTAGTCCCGCGTCCCAAGTCACATAATGGAAACGAGCAAAAGGCTGACTGCGAAAGCGGTCGGCCTTTTTGCTTATATTCAAAAGAATAAATCAAGGCTTCAATACCGCCAATGGAATAATCTTCACCCCATCGTTGCGGGTGTAGGCCATTTTGCCGCCCGTGAGGATGATTAATAAGTCAGGCTCGCGAAGGGGAACTTGCTTTTCCTTTTTGTTATACTCACGGACAAGACTTTGCAATTCAAGCAAATGTCCAGCTCCTTCTTCTATCTCTTGGCTGCCAAGTTTACATTCAATCAAAGCATATCGCCCGTCATTCAGGTGAAGGACAAGGTCGGCCTCCAATCCGTAACGGTCGCGGTAATAAGACAAATGGCTATCGAAATCAGGAGTATAGGCTTTTAAGTCCCTGACACACATTTGCTCAAAGATGAAACCGAAAGTCTTGAGTTGGGTGTGCAGGGCTTCTGGAGTAATTTCCAATGCGGCAACTGCTATGGATGGGTCGATGAACGCCCGTTTATGGCCGCTTCGGATGGCAGTCTTGCTTCGGATGGCTGGACACCAAGCGTCGATGTCGCAAATAACAAAGAGCCTTTCCAACGCCTTGACGTAATCCTCAAAAGTCGGTTTGGTCAGCGAAACTTCGCCCGAGGAAACTATATCGGCGAGGATGGAAGTTTGTTTGGCCAATGTCGAAATGTTTCTGGCATAACTGCGAAGCAGTTTCTTGGCAATTCTTTCATCGCGTTGTACGCCGTCGATTCGGGAAATGTCCTCTTTGCACACGGAATCAACGTAATCCCTTGCCACAAAGAGTTTTGCCTTATCCGACTTGATATTGATGGTTGCAGGCCATCCTCCGCGACATGCGGCGAAGATAAGGTCTTCCACCTGCATATCAGAAGTGATGCCATCAATGTCCAATGTTGGGTCGTCAAATAACTGTTGAAGTGAGATTTTCCCATTCGATTCACCATATTCCCATAGGCTCATGGGAAGCATTTTCATTCGGGAAATACGGCCTGTGCCTGAGTGAAAGATGGCTTTTTTGTCAACGGCATTCGATCCTGTCAGAATGAATTGCCCGGGAAGGTTTCGCTTGTCCACCATTGTACGAACCGCATCCCAAATGACGGGAGCGTCTTGCCATTCATCGATAAGCCGTGGTGTTTCGCCTTGTAACAACAACGATGGTTTTGAGGCAGCCGTGGCAAGATACTCGTTGCGCATATCGGGGTCTTGCAGTTTGATGACACTTTTTGCGATTTGTTCGGTGGTGGTTGTTTTGCCGCACCATTTTGGTCCTTCTATCAATACGGCTCCGAAGGCCTCAAGCCTTTCTTTCAAAATGATGTCAGATGTGCGATGTAGATAAACCATTTTTTTTGTGGTTTGTTTCGGCTGCAAAAATACTTATTTTTTAATTATTTACAAAATTCATTTTCCTTTTTTGTGGCATTTCGTTTTCCTTTTTTGCGGTAGATTATCAAAGTTTTCAGCTGTTCCGCAATTTTTTCCTAATTTTGCCGATTATTAATAATGAAGTGACCTATCACATAGCAAAATGTCAGAAACCCCTCAAAATAATAAGCATAGGAAACCCAACCTCCGCAATGTTTCTTTGAAGAAACTGAATCGGAAATACGACTTTTTGTTGAGGCATGACGAATCCCAAAAGGAAATATTGGGCTTCAAGCTGAATTTGCTGAATCTGATTCTCGTCATCATCGGCATTGCCCTGCTGCTTATCATCATCACGACCTTCATTATTGCCTTCACGCCTTTGCGCGAATACATTCCGGGCTATACCGATACCAACCTCAACCGAGAAGTGTATGAACTCAACCTTCGTGCCGACTCGATTGAAAATGAAATGATGAAAAAGGACGTTTATTTTGAGAATCTGAAAAAAATCGTCGAAGGCTATGACTTCGCCGCCGACAGTGCCTTGGCATCGATTAATATCTATGAACCGCTGCCTAAAGGTGTTACTGACACGATTACATTGAAAAAGTCCGTGCAGGACAGCCTGCTTCGTGCGGAGTATGAGGCCCAAAGCCAATATAACCTTTTCGGTGACGACTATCTGCCGCCTGCCAAACCAAGTTCATTGGTGAAAAACTTCTTTGTCCCGCTCACTGGCACCATTATTAAGGGCTTTAATCCTGATGATGGACATTTTGGTGTCGACATTGTCACCGACGGCGACCAGATTATTAATGCCACCTTGGATGGCACAGTGGTGTTTTCCACTTGGAGCATCAACAACGGCTATTGCATCGGTATCCAACACGAAGATAGCTATTTCTCTGTGTATAAGCATAATGCGACCTTGCTAAAGAAGGAAGGCGACTACGTCAAGGCAGGGGAGGCCATTGCCATTTTGGGTCGCTCGGGTGAGGCGGAGGAATCAGAACACCTGCATTTTGAGCTGTGGCGCAGTGGCATCGCCATTAATCCCGCTGAATATATGACGATTAATAATCCCAACGGTAACTAAAAATCCTTATCTTTGCACACTTTTTTGTAGAACTATAAGATAATGTATTGGCAATAAGAGACGGCCCTTCGACAGGCTCAGGGACCTTAAACAAAAGCAGAGAGTGCCTGAGTGCTGAGCTTGTCGAAGTATCGAAGGCCCCGAAGCCCGAAGCCAGTCAACAATTAAACAATTAAACAATCAACAATTAAACGATTAAACAGTCAACAAATCAACATTAAACAATGACTATATTAATTAAGGTATTACAATTCTTCCTTTCCCTCTCTATTTTGATTTTCGTCCACGAGTTGGGCCATTTCCTTGCCGCAAAGGCTTTCAAGACCCGCGTGGAAAAATTCTACCTCTTCTTCGATTGGGGCTTTTCGCTCTTCCGTTGCAAGAAGGTGAACGGCAAATGGCGCTTCAAGTTTTTCTCGAAGAATGTCCCCGAGAAATACACAGTCACTGAATACAAAGACGCCGCAGGGAAGAAGCAGAAAAACTACGAGCCCATCGACCTTAGCACCTTGTCCGAGGACGACTGGCGCCGCAGTGATGAGACAGAATACGGCATCGGCTGGTTCCCGCTGGGTGGTTACAACAAAATCGCTGGCATGATCGACGAGTCGATGGACAAGTCGCAGATGCAGCAACCCGCTCAGCCTTGGGAGTTCCGCTCCAAACCCGCTTGGCAACGTTTCATCATCATGGTTGCGGGTGTGTTTATGAACGTGATGCTGGCTTTCGTCATCTATATCGGCCTGCTCACCAAGGAAGGCGAACAGTATCTTCCTACTACCGAAGTCAACAAGTATGGTATCAGCGTCGATAGCCTGGGTTTTGAGCTGGGCTTCCGCGACGGCGACCAGATCCTGTCCGTCGATGGCGAAGAAATCGAGAGATTCCAGGACATCCCCATGCAAATCATCCTCGACAAGGCCAAGGCAGTTGAGGTGAAACGTAATGGAAGAGATACGGTCATTAATTTGCCCGAAGATGCGGTCACCAAGCTGCTCAGCTCGCAGGATCCCAATTTCATCACATATCGTTTCCCCTTCGTGGTTGACCAAGTGATGGACAATTCTGCCGCTCAGGTCGGTGGGCTGAGGGAAGGCGATGCTATCATCGGCATTAATGAGATAGAAACACCTTATTATCAGGATTTTGTAAAAAACATCAAGCAGTTCAAGAATCAAGATATTGAAGTCATTGTGTTGCGCGACCGCGACACAGTCACCTTGGCCATGCATCTTCCCGAAGAGGGCGTGATAGGTGCCTATTGCAGGACTTATCTGCCTGATTATTATGAGATTGAGACCAAGGAATACACCTTCTTCCAGGCCATTCCCGCTGGCTTCTCAAAGACCTTCGACGAGCTAAATGACTATTGGAAGCAGGTCAAGCTCATCTTCTCTCCCAAGACCAAGGCTTACGAGAGTGTTGGTGGCTTCATCAGCATCGGAAAGATTTTCCCTGACCAGTGGATTTGGAGCATCTTCTGGCGCATGACGGCCTTCTTGTCCATCGCCCTCGCCGTGATGAACATCCTGCCCATTCCTGCTTTGGACGGAGGCCACATTCTCTTCCTGTTGGTTGAGATTATCACGCGCCGCAAACCCAGTGACAAGTTTATGGAAGTGGCCGAAACCGTGGGTCTCATCATCGTGTTGGGATTGGTCATCTTAGCCAATGGCAATGATATTATCAGGCTCTTCAAGTAGGTTGTAAGGCCGAAATTTTGAATGGAATTAAATATTGAATTTTAGAAAACTAATAATCAGCGAATTAATAATTTAGGTCAAAATTAATTGCCGAGAGAATACTATTTTTTGTATTTTAGCGGCTTCAATCTCGTCAACGATGTTGCAATTGAAAAGCAAAATAAGACATATTCTCCTGTTGTTTGTCGTGTTTTGGATGGCGGGTGATGCCGTGGCCCAACAAGCTCCCATTTTCACCAACTTCTCCAATTCCTATGCCTACGCCAATGCTGCTTTCAATGGAATGAGTGAAGGGATTAATTTGATGGGACTGTATCGTATGCAATGGGCAGGTTTCGTCGATAATGATGGCAACGACGTCGCCCCAAAGACGTTTTTGTTGACGGGTGACATGCCCCTTCGTTTTTTGCACGGCGGCCTCGGCTTTTCGGTGATGCAGGACAAACTCGGATTCGAGAATAACGTCAATGTAGGATTGGGCTATTCCTTCCACATGGATTTGGGTGGCTCTGTGTTGGGTATCGGTTTGGCAGGGACAATGCTCAACCGCTCCGTCGATTTCTCACAGCTTCATCCCACCAGCGAAGGCGACCCGCTTCTCCAAGGTTTGGGCGAGGAGAGTGACCTGCTGTTCGATTTCAATGCGGGCATTTTCTGGCAAATTCCTGAGTCGTTTTATATAGGTGTCTCGGTCGTCAACGTGCTCCAAAGCATGACCAAATCCCTTAGCGACAATTCGGAGACGAGTGCCAGTTTTACTACTGACAGAACCTTCTATTTGATTGCAGGTTGGCCCTTCCGTTTCGAGGACATACCTTCATTTACTTTTGTGCCTTCGGTGAGTGTGATGAGCGACATCGCCTCCACACAATTGAATGCCAGCATGAAGGTCGTCTACAGGGACCTCTTCTCTTTGGGTGTCAACTACCGTCCGCAGGAATCCGTTGGCCTCATGGTGGGGCTCACCATCAAGGACATCACAGTTGGATATGCATACGATATTAATACCATGGGCTTGGGTGTGCCGGGCTCACATGAGATAGCACTAAGTTATTGTTTCAAACTTGACCTTGACAGGACCCCGAGAGACTACCGAAGCGTTAGGTATTTGTGATGAATTTGGGGCGAAATTGAGGTCGTTTTAATTCGGATTAATTCGCATTGAGAATAAAAAAATCGAAAAAAAATGAAAAAAATGGGCCGATAGAACATAATATTTTCTAATTTTGGCGGTTTTTAATACTAAACCGTCGGTAGAAAATGGCGAAATCGGGCCGACAAAAGTAAAGCAAGAATAAATAAATAAAAATAGTAATCATATCATTGTCAAGAAGATGAAAAGACTATTGTTCGTTTTTTCCATTGCGCTGCTGCTTGCAGGCTGTGGTAATTCAAATCAAGGCGAGTTGGTTGGAGTAAGAAAGTCCAACAAAACCTTTAATCAGCCTGACCCGTATGGGATGGTTTTTGTCCCGCAGGGTAATTTTACAATGGGCGTAGGTGGTGAAGACATCACAGGCTCATTCCTGAACGAACCCAAAACGGTGTCAGTTTCGGCATTCTTCATGGACGAAACCGAAATCACCAACAACGAATACCGTCAGTTCGTTTATTGGGTGAGAGACTCCATCGCAAGAAGAATCCTTGCTGACAACTTCCCGGACAGATATGCCATCACCGAGAGCAAGACGGGTGAGGTGTATGATCCGCCGAGGTTGAATTGGAAGGAAAAACTCGATTGGAACAGCAAGGAACAGGAAGTTCGTGAAGCTCTCGAACCAATGTACCTTCCTGAACATGAGAGATATTTCCGCAGAAAGGAAATCGACACGAGAAAACTGTACTACTCCTATTTCTGGTTCGACATGGTCGCCGCTGCCAAGAAAGACTTTTCTGAGGACAAGCTGGTGGGCAACGATTATTCGATTGGCGAAGCCGATGCAGGTATTAATGTCGACAGAAAGGGTGCTTGGACGAACCGTAAGCAGGGCTATAGCGACCGTTCGGTCTATGCCCGTGCCGAGGTCATCAACGTTTATCCTGACACGCTGTGCTGGATTCACGACTATAGCTATTCATTCAACGACCCGATGACGGAGCGTTATTTCTGGCATCCGGCTTACGACAACTATCCGGTGGTCGGTGTCACTTGGCAACAGGCTCGCGCTTTCTGCGTGTGGCGTACCGAATTGCTCAACGCCTACCTGCGCACGCGTAAGGGCATTGACGTGTCGGAGTTCCGTCTGCCTACCGAAACCGAATGGGAATGGGCTGCTCGTGGCGGTCAGATGTTGAATCCTTATCCGTGGGGCGGTCCTAACCCCAACAACGCCAAAGGTTGCTTCTTGGCCAACTTCAAGCCGAGAAGAGGTAACTACCTTGCCGACGGTGGTCTGCGCACCCTCGTCGTGGGTTGCTACCCGCCCAACGGCTGGGGTCTTTACGACATGGCTGGTAATGTGGCCGAGTGGACCAACACCGCTTACGATCCCAATTCCTATAACTTCACTTGGGACATGAACCCCAACTATACCTACAACGCAAAAATCGACGACCCGCCGGTCATGAAGCGTAAAGTGGTGCGTGGTGGCTCATGGAAGGACATTTCCTATTATATGCAAGTCACTACCCGCGACTATCAATATCAAGATTCAGCCAACTGCTACACGGGCTTCCGTTGCATCCAGCCTTACTTAGGCCGTAACAAGGGCGACAATCCGAGAATGTCGAGAGTGTACAGATAAACAAACAAAGAAATCAATTAATTAAATAAATAAAATAATCAACTTAAATTCAAATTGTCATGGCAAAGAAAGAACTTAGCAAATTCCAACAATTCCTCACTTCGAGAAAGTTCAAAACCTTTATGGGATACCTCTATGGTTGGGGCGCATCCGTGGTTATGATCGGTGCTTACTTCAAACTGACCCACATTCCTGGTGCTGACTTTATGCTGGCTCTCGGTCTGGGTATCGAGGCATTGATCTTCTTTATGTCGGCTTTTGAGCCACAGCATGTCGAATATGCATGGGACAACGTTTTCGTTGAACTTGACGAAGAATGGGATGGAAAAACGCGTACTCAGTTTGCCACAACAGGCGCCTCTTCCAGCAATCTCACTGGCGCTGAAGATGCCATGCTGAGCAAGATGCTTGAAAAGATGAATGTCTCTGAAGACACCTTCAAGAAACTTGGTAGAGGTATTGACAAATTGGCTGAAAATGCTGGTCAGATGGCCGACATCTCCAATGCTTTGGCTGCTACTACCAACTATGCCACTGCCATGGACCGCGCCACGAAGTCAATCTCTGAATTCTCGAATGCATACGTCCAAACCAACCAGAAACTTTCCGATTCTTTGGGCAAGCTCGACTTCAGCGCTCTCGATGCCAACACCATCAAGAAAGTTGCCAGCAGCATGACTTCGCTCAACTCTATCTATGAGTTGCAACTGCAAGGTGCCGAGCAGACTTCAGCTGCCAGCAAGAAGTTGACCGAAACTATGAACAAGTACATGGAAAACCTCAACGCTTCATCACAGAACGCCGGTCAACTCAACCAGCAGTTGACCCAGTTGCAACAGCGCTTGTCCGCTTTGAACAATGTCTATGGTGGAATGTTGTCAGCAATGAATATCAAGGCATAATTCTACTCGAAACTGATTGTTTAATATAAAAAAGGAGTAAGAATTATGGCAGGCTATAAAGAAACCCCAAGACAGAAAATGATCGGTATGATGTACCTGGTCTATACTGCCTTGTTAGCAATGAATGTCTCGAAGGACATCTTGGATGCCTTCGACACAGTGAATACGGGTGTGCAAACTACAAACATCACCCTCTCGAATCAGATTAGCCAGAAATATGCTGCCTTTGAGGAGCAGTATGGCCTCGATCAAGAGAAGGTCGGTCCCTATTGGGAAAAGGCCCAAGCTTTGAGAGAGGAAGCCACGGATTTCATCAACTACGTCGAAGCCTTGAAATGGGATTTGGTGAAGCAAGTTGAACTCGCTAAGGCTACTTCGGATGAAGAAGCAATCCAGATGGCTATTAATGAAAGAGGATTGTTGAAGAACTCTAACACCACCCTCAATGGACGTACTATCTACGACATCAACACCTCCAAGGTGAAGTCGAGAGACGGTTACAACCAACCCACTGAAATCATGATGGGTAACCCCGAGGGTCCCGGCAATGGTGGCAAAGCATACGATCTTTCTGAAAAAATGAAGAGATTCCGCCACAAGTTGATTGAAGCCGCAGGTCCGGAACATCTTCAGCAAATCGGTCTTATCACTGATAGTATCTTCGGTTCGAAAGATTATTTGCTTGCAAATGGCTACACTGAGAGCCAACTTAAGAAGCTTTCTTTTGATGGTGACTACTATGGTGCCAAGATTAGCTATTATCCTGGTTCAACCGACATGGTGCAAGACAGCTGGGAATATCATAACTTCCACCACACTGTGTTGGTTGCTGACGTGACCTTGTTGAACAAGATTATCTCTGAAGCCCAAACCGCAGAGTTGAATGCCATTACCGAATTAATGTCGGACATCCACGCTACTGACTTCACCTTTGATGAAATCGGTGCCAAGGTGTTTGCTGAAAGCGGCTACCTCCTCTCCGGCCAGACCTATAAGGCCCAGGCCATGGTGACTGCTTGGAAGAACTCTCAACTGACCGCCCGCGTTAAACTCGACGGTGGTGCTGAGAAAGAATACACCAGCAATGCCCAAGGCGTGATTCCGTTGGAATGGAACGTCGGCGTTGGCTCACACAGCTATACTGGTATCATCGACATGTTGGATCCTTCCACCAACCAAATGGAAGAATACCCCTTCCAAGGTTCATTTGTCGTGGCTCCTCCTGCGGTGAGCGTTTCGGCCACCAAGATGAATGTGGTGTATCGTGGTATCGACAACCCGATTGCCGTTGGTGGCGGTGTTGGTGGCGAGATTTCTGCTAGTGCTAGCAGCGGCTCGTTGACCAGAACTGGTAACGGCACTTACAACTTGCGTCCGGGTGAGGCCAACGAAGTGACCATTAGCGTCACGTCAGCTGGTTCCAGCCTTGGTAGCATGAAGTTCCGTGTGAAAGACCTTCCCAAGCCTGAAGCCCTTATTCGTAATGTTGTGAACGGTTTGGTGTCGAAGAATGCATTGCTTGCCGCAGGTCGTGTGGAAGCTGAGATGAAGGACTTCGACTTCGACGGTGTTCACTACGATGTGGTCGGTTATACCTTCCGTTACAAGACCAAGAGCGGTACCACCAAGGAAGCCAAGGCTAACGCTGGCGGTTTCACCGATGAGATCAGGACTGCCATCAGCCAATCCAATGTGGGTGACATGTTCGTGTTCACCGCCATCCAGGTGAGAGGTAACGACGGCAAGACCAAGACCCTCGAAACCCCCATCGGTATCGAAATCAAGTAATTGAATACTTAAAACCCTTATAAGATGAAAAAGACACTTGTTTCCATGTTGACCCTTGCGGTGCTCTTCGGCAGCCTGAGCCTTAACGCCCAGACGACCGACATCAAGCCCCCGAAGAACAGCATCATCTCCGGTCAGCAGCAAATCATGAACGAAAAGGCCCCTTCGCCGCTTCCAGAGATTGATGAGTCAAACATCATGTGGAAGAAGACGATTATCAGGGAAATCGACTTCCGTCAGAAGATCAATCAAGTGTTCTACTATCCTATCAATCCGACTGAGGACTGGAGAAACCTCATCACGGTCATCTACGACGGCATCCAAAGCGGTGACATCACCCCTTACCGTGTCGAAAACAACATCGACGACATGGTGACACCGTTGACGCTGGCCGACTTTGAAAAGGAAAACACAAAGATTGGCGACCCGCCGGTCATTTGGAAAGACGGCGAGGAAGTGCCGAACGAGATTGAGTTTAAAGACCGTATGCTTAATGTGACCCGTCTGAGAATCAAGGAAGACTGGTATTTCGACAAGAAATTGTCGCAGATGCTCGTCCGCATCATTGCCTTGGGTCCCATCGTCGTTGACGATGACGGCGGTCTGTCACAGGTCTGCTGGGTGCCTTACGAGGACTCCCGTGACGTGTTGGCCAAGGCTTTTGCTTTCAACCGTAACAACTCGGCACAACGTCGCACCTATGATGAAGTGTTGCAGAAGCGTATCTTCGACAGCTACATCATCAAAGAGGAAAACGTCTATGACCGTTACATCAATTCCTATGCATTCAACATTGACGCCCTCTACGAATCGGAGCGCATCAAGAACGCAATGATCAGTTTCGAAGAAGGACTTTGGGAATATTGATGGTTTGAGATTCGAAAGGAAAAGGACATCCGCGAGGGTGTCCTTTTTTCGTTTTTATGGGTTGTTCTTCCACTTGTTTGATGTTGGCAAAACTTCCATTTTTCTTTTTTAGCCCGATTTTTCTACTCTTTAGCAATGTTGTTTAAAATCGTCATTTTGGGAAATAATATTTTTGCACCCCTTAATAATGACTAATCAAAAATCAAACAACAATGAAGAGATTAATTTTGACATTAATGATGATTGTTGCCTGCCTGTCGACTTGGGCTGACAACAACGTCACTGTGAGTTACAACGGCACGACAGCGACGGTGACTGTAGATGACAACGTGGCACAGTATCTGACTGTTACGCAAAGCGGGGCACATGTTTCGATAGCTCAAAGTGCCGATGTTGCAGAAGAAATTACCTACACACTTTCGGGCATGTCAACTGACGGCGAGTTTTACATGTCGGGCTCCTTCAAGGCTACCATTCAGTTGAGTGGACTCACGCTGACCAACACGACCCCAGTGTACAGTGGCGCCGCCATCCACATCCAAAACAGCAAACGCATTAATATTAAGCTGATGGATGGCACTACCAACACCCTTACCGATGCTGCCAATGGTTCGCAAAAAGGTTGCCTTTACGTGAAAGGCCATGCCGAGTTTAAGCAAAGAGGCACGCTTAATATCGTGGGCAATACGAGTCATGGTATCAAGGCGGGTGAGTATATCTCCGTCAAAAATGCAACTATTAATGTCACCTCGGCTGTAGGTGATGGCATATCTTGCAACCAGTATTTTCTCATGGAAAGTGGCACGGTCAATATCAGTGGTACGGGCGACGACGGCATACAGTGTGACCTCGACGGCGAAACCTCTACTGGTATGACTGTTGACCATGAGGACGAGGACTCAGGCAACGTTTATGTCAGCGGTGGCAGCATCACTATTAATAGCGATGCCATTGCTGCCAAAGGCATTAAATGCCAAGGCGACGCTTACATCTCAGGCGATCCCGTCATCAACGTCACCACCACGGGTAAAGGTGAATGGGACTCAACTGACCAGGAGACCAATGCCGCTTGTGGATTGAGTGCTGACGGCGACATCAACATCAGCGGTGGCACCCTCACCCTCAAAGCCACTGGCTCTGGCGGCAAGGGTATGAAATGCGACAATGTATTGAACATCAGCGGAGGCAACATTACGGTTTCTACCACAGGTGGCCTTTATTACAATAACGGCAACGGCACCGAAAACACGAACTACACTTCCAACACCGATTGGGTCGACAATAAATACTATTCGGCGGCGAAAGGCATCAAGGCTGGCTACAAGGATGAACAGGGCAATACTACCATCTGTTATGGTGGCATCAACATCAGCGGCGGCAGTTTGTATGTCACCACATCTGGTCGCAATGCCGAAGGAATCGAGAGTAAGAATTATCTCAATGTCACAGGTGGCGAGACTACGATTGAGGCATACGACGACGGCATCAACGCGGCGCAAGACTTGTATGTTACGGATGGCTATCTCTATTCTCGTTCCAGTAACAACGACGGAATTGACGCTAATGGCAATGTGGTCATTGAGGGTGGCCTTATTTATGCCATCGGTGCTGCATCGCCCGAAGTGGCCATTGATGCCAACTCTGAGGAAAACAAGAAGTTCCATTTCAATGGCGGTGTCCTCATTGCCGTCGGCGGATTAGAATCGGGCAGCACGCTCGCACAGACATGTTATCAATCCTCATCGGTGAGCAGCAATACTTGGTATTCAATGACCTATGGAGGAAACGTTATAGCCTTTTTAACCCCAACCGTTAGTAGCGGTGGAGGTGGCGGTTGGAACCCTGGCGGTGGAGGTCCTGGCGGCGGCAATTCCTCTGGATTGGTAGTTTCAGCTCCATCCGCACCGACACTCAAGAGCGGTGTCACCGTCAGTAACGGCACACCTGTTTTTTATGGTCCTAAAAGCTATCTTAATGCCACGGTCACTGGCGGTTCCAATGTTTCGCTTAGCCAATACTCCAGCGGTGGCGGTAGCGGTTCAGGCTCATATACCGTCACGGCTACTGCCAATCCCACGGCGGGTGGTACAGTAACCGGAGCAGGCACCTATTCCGCCCATTCATTGTGTACCCTTACTGCCACGGCCAATGCGGGTTACACCTTTGTCAATTGGACAAGAAACGGAAGTGTGGCTTCGACCGATCCCACCTATAGCTTCTATGTTACGGAAAACACAACCTGTGTGGCGAACTTCGCGCAGGGCACATATACCGTCACTGCCACTGTCAACCCGAGTGCGGGCGGTATCGTCAGAGGCACAGGTACTTACAACGAAGGTTCCAACGTTACTCTAATAGCCGTGGCCAACGATGGCTATGAGTTTTTGAATTGGACTGAAAACGGAACAGTAGTCTCCAACCAAGCTACTTACACCTTTGTCATTACTTCTAACAGGAACTTGGTTGCGAACTTTGAGGAAATCATTATTGAAGGTCCCAATTTGAGTGTAGAGGCTTATACGCCTGAAGCTGCTCCTGTCAATCAAGAGACAGGCTTGAGCTTGACGTTGAAGAATGTGGGTACAGAATCAACCAGTGGCATCACCACCGTTTCTTTGACTTGCGACGACAACCGTCTCAACATCACCGATGGAATCGCTGAGTTCAATACGCTATCCTCTGGTAGCACCGTCACACTGCAAGATGCCTTCAGCTTTATCATTGCTGAAGGGGTGGAGGACGGTACCCAATTCCAAATTGGTGTTGAAATGGTTTGTGGCACTGAGACCTGGACTGACGAAATTACTATCACCGCCCAACAGGCCATACTAACCTATCAGGGCATGGAATGGGACGGCAGTTTTACTTCTGGCGAAACGTTTACCCTGACCGCCAAGTTCAAGAACGAGGGTCATTACCAAGCTACTAACGCCATCGCTATTATGACTTCTTCAAGCGATTACGTCAATGTTTCCAATTCGCCTATTAACGTGGGTGTCATCGCGGTGGGCGAGGAGGTTTCCTGCGAGTTCAATGTCACCATTGCGGCCAATTGCCCCGAAAGCGAGATGATTGCTGTCACCTTCACGATGACTGCCGACGGTGATCTCATGGCACAAGGCAATGAGACCTTAAAGAACACCTGCAATATGGTCTTCGAACTACATGATTCATACTCAGGTAACGATGGCTGGAACGGCGCTACACTCACGGTCAGCTTTGATGACGGTACCGCTTCGCAAAGTCTCACTATCAATAGCGGCTCTAATTTTGCTACCCAAACTATTGAAATCGGCAACGGCACTCATGTCACGTTGACTTGGACTAAAGGTAATTATGACAACGAGTGTTCCTTTGTGGTGAAGTATGAGGAAGGTGACTTGGTCATTTACGAAATGGCAACAAACTCCAACCCTAGTGCCGGCGTGCTTTATGAATTCGACTGCAACTGTGCAGCCGCAACCGCAGTTTTCAATGTCACTGCCACTTCGAGCAATGCCAGTTATGGTACAGTGAGTGGTGGCGGCGAGTTCAGTTATGGTGAATCCTGCACCGTAACCGCTACACCTGCCGATGGCTACGTGTTTGCCGGTTGGACTGAGAATGGCGCAGTTGTCTCAAGTGCTAATCCATACACCTTTAATGTTACCAACGATCATAACCTTGTGGCCACCTTCGTCCATGCCTTAGAAATTGGTGAAAACTATACAACCAACAATTATCTCCCCAGCTACAACTATTATAAGTATACCTTAAGTCAGCAGATTTATACTGCAGATGAAATTGGCATGGCAGGAACCATCAACAGCATCGCTTTCTACAATGGAGGAGAAGAAAAGACCCGTACTTACGATTTCTATCTAATGGCAACGACGAAATCATCATTCAGTAACCAAACTGATTGGATTACCGTATCGGCCTCCGACAAAGTGTTTAGCGGCGAGGTGACTATGACCGCCAATGCATGGACTTTCATAACTTTCACCACTCCATTTGAGTATGACGGCACTTCCAACCTTGTTTTGGTCGCCGATGACAACAGCAATGGTTATTCCTATAGTCCTCACATGGCCTGCTCGGTGTATAACTCTAACGCCAACCAAGCCATATACGTGTATTCCGATAACACCAATTATAACCCCATGTCTCCTCCAACCAACTATAGTGGTTATTCTGAATACCATGGGGTGTTGTCGGTGAAGAACCATATTCTCCTTGGCATCACGCCAGTAGATTCGGAATATCATTTTGTTGCAGAAGGCAATTGGAGTAATGCTGCCAATTGGCAAGGTGGGGCATTGCCTACCGCAGAGGATGAGGTCTTCATAGATGCGCCTTGCTCGTTGGATATGGATGTCGAAGTTGCCGACCTGACCATATCTGCTGGTCAGTCACTCACCCTTCAATCAGGTAAGACCTTGACGGTTACAGGGACGCTCACCAACACCGTTAATACAGGTCTTATCATTGCCGATGGTGCCCAACTTGTTGCTACGGGCAGTGTGAATGGAACGATGCAGAAAAGCATTGGTGGCTACAACAGTTTGGGCGGTTGGCAGTTGATTTCGGCACCTGTCAATGGCGTTAGGCCCTCTTTGGTTGCCAATATGTTGTCGAACAGCTATGACCTCTATTATTACGACCAGTCTCAGTCTTTGGAATGGATCAACTACAAGTCGGGAACCTTTAGCCTCGCTTCTGAAAAAGGGTATCTCTATGCCAACAGCAATAGCATTGTTCTCTCTTTTGCTGGTTTGTTGAACAGCCATAACGGTGCGGTCACTTTGGACTACGTCTCTGAGGCAGAGGCACCCGGATGGAATCTCGTGGGCAATCCTTATCCCTGCAATGCTTATTTGGCAGAACAACGTCCTTTTTATGTCATGAATGGTGCCGACAACGATATTATCGCAGCAGAAACACAGGTTATCAGCCCGATGCAGGGCGTCTTTGTGGTCACCTCTAATCCTAACGGTGAGGCCGTCCATTTCACCAAGACCTCTACGGGCAGCAAGAGTCAGGTGGTCATTAATCTGCTTGGTGGTAATTCGACAGGCTCAGTTATCGACCGTGCTATCATCAACTTCGATGGTGGCAGCACTCTTGAGAAGTTGATGCTCAACGAAGGAGGCACCAAAGTTTACATCGCTGAAAACGGTCATGACTACGCAGTTGTGGCTCGTAATGATGAAAACAGCACTCCTATCAGCTTCAAAGCCAGTCAAGATGGCATTTATACCTTCAGTGTCGACATCCAAAACCTCGACATGGACTATCTCCATCTCATCGACAACGAAACTGGTGCCGACATCGACTTGCTCCAGAATCCAACCTATACTTTTAAAGCCACGACGGATGACCCTGCCAACCGCTTTAAAGTGGTGTATGAGCCCTCCAAGGGAAACTAAACTTTGGTTTTATTCAAACGAAACGGTCATCTCAATTGAGGTGGCCGTTTTTGATTTATGGATTTCATAGTGAATGGTAGGCAAACAAAAAGAGCAGCCGAATCATCAGCTGCTCTTTTGTCGGAGTGGCCCGACTCGAACGGGCGACCGCTTGCACCCCATGCAAGAATGCTAGCCAACTGCACCACACCCCGATTGCATATCAATCTCTCGATTTGCGGCTGCAAAGATACGAATGTTTTTCATACAAATGTCCACTTTCCGAAAAAAAAGTTATTTTTGCAGATAATAACTTTAAACTTTAAACTCTAAACTCTAAACTTAAGAAAATGGAACATATTGAATGTCTGATAATTGGCTCAGGTCCTGCTGGCTATACAGCCGCTATTTATACCTGCCGCGCTGACGTGAAAACCGTCGTTTACGAAGGGATGCAACCCGGCGGTCAACTCACGCAAACCACCGAAATCGAGAACTTCCCTGGCTACCCGAAGGGCGTAAATGGTCCCGACATGATGGAAGATATCCGTCAGCAGGCCTTGCGCTTTGGTGCTGAAATTCGCGAAGGCGAAGTCACAGCTATTGATGTCAGCCAACGTCCCTTTAAGGTGACAACAGAATATGACGGCGAGATTTTAGCCGACTCTATCATTGTTTCCACGGGTGCTGCGGCGCGTTATTTGGGTCTGCCCACCGAAGAGGAATTCAAGGGCGGCGGCGTGTCAGCTTGTGCCACTTGCGATGGTTTCTTCTATAAAGGAAAGGATGTCGCGGTAGTTGGCGGCGGTGACACGGCCTGCGAGGATGCCACCTATTTGGCCAAGCTTTGTAATAAGGTCTATCTCATTGTCCGCCGTGACGTGTTGCGTGCCTCCAAGGCCATGCAGCATCGTGTGCTCAACACACCTAACATCGAAGTGCTGTGGAAGCACCAGACCAAGGAACTGTTTGGCGAGCAGCAAGGCTTTATGAAGAAGCTGAAAGGCGCTGTGCTCTATCACAGCGACACCAAAGAAGAACGCACCATTTATGTGGATGGTTTCTTTGAGGCCATCGGTCACACACCCAACACTGAACCCTTCAAGGGTATCCTTGATATGGATGAGGAAGGCTACATCATCACCAAGCCCAAGTCGACGGCCACCAATGTAGAGGGCATCTTCGCTTGCGGCGACTGCCAGGACCGCATCTATCGCCAGGCCATCGTGGCTGCAGGAACGGGTGCCATGGCTGGTATTGAAGTGGAGCGGTTTTTGGCTGAGCATAAATGAACCTTCAAACTGAGATAAAGATTAATCCTTTGGAGCAAACCATCCATTATGGCGATGGTTTGCTCTTCTTAGGTTCCTGTTTCGCTGACGAGGTGGGCGCACTTTGCCGTGGCTTGGGTTTCGATGCCCTTGTGAATCCCTTTGGCGTGCTCTACAACCCCGCCAGCATCGTGCAGTCGGTGGAGCGGCTGAATAGTGGCAAGCCATTCTGCCATGATGATGTAATTCGAGTGGGTGAGGGGCAATACTGCACTTTTAGCCATAATACGGCGTTTTGGAACACTACTGAAGAGGCATTGCTGCAACAAGTGAACCAGAGCTTGGCCGAAGCCCATGCGCATTTCTTGGACTCCAAGTGGGTCGTCATCAGTTTGGGAACCTCATGGGTTTTCAGAAATAAGGAGACACAAGAAGTGGTCTCCAACTGCCATAAACTGCCTGCCCATCAGTTTGAAAGGCAGTTTCTATCGGTAGAACAGTCTTCGCAATACCTTTCAGGAATTGTTCAACAGCATTCCGACAAGCAGTTTATCTTCACCGTTTCGCCCTTGCGCCATTTGAAAGACGGTTTGCACGAAAACCAGTTGAGCAAGGCTGCTTTGTTATTTGCTGTCGACCAAGTGTGCAAGCAATTTGAAAACGCCCATTATTTCCCCGCCTACGAAATCCTCTTGGACGAATTACGCGACTATCGTTTTTACAAGGAAGACATGGTGCATCCTACCGAGCAGGCGGTGCGTTACATCTGGGAACGATTCGTCGATTTCGCTGTTGATCCTAAAGAAAAATCTGCCATGAAAGCCGCCGCCAAGTTGAAGCAGATGCTGCAACATAGGCCGTTGTTTCCCGAAAGCAAGGCCTTCCAAAAGTTTGAATTTCAGAAGGAAAAGAAAATCAAGGAAATGCAGTGGTGTTATCCAGGGGTAGTTTTGGAAAACCTGTATAATTAAGGACGGAGATTCTATTTGTCCCCATAATGACCGTAGGCTGAAACCACTTCTACAACGACAACATCATTGTAGATTTTGTAAATAAGTCTGTGTTTCTGAGTTATTCGCCTTGACCACACACCTCGTTTATCGTGTTTCAAGTATTCAGGCTTGCCAGTACCAGTCATGGGATGCTCCTTCAATTCATCTACCATTCTCATTAATTTGGTAAATGATTTTGGCTCTTCCTGCTTCAATTTGAGCGCATCTTTTGAAGCACTATCTAAGAACTTAATCTTGTAACTCATGCTCAATTCTGGTTAGGAATTCGTCCAATGATTCACCAGGAAGCATTTCATGGGATTTGGCCTCTTCACTTTCTGCTTCTTTCAGCCGTTTTTCCAACATGTCGATGTTCCTTTGGTCGGCAAAGAAGGGATCGCCGCTTGGGCTGATTTCGTATGGGTCGCGACGGAACTTTGGCGGAATGCTGAGTATGGTATCGTCTCTCTTTACGGGTTTGATGCTGACCTTGAATGCGCCGTGGTCGCGGGTCTTGACAATGAAATCATCTCCGTTTGACTCTGTAAAATAACTCATCATGTTTGTCCTGAATTCTCTGCTACTGACTACAATCATGGTGTTTTCCTTTCTTTTTTTTGCTGCAAAAATACACATTTTTTCAATTTGCAACCATGTTGGTACCAAAATGATGCCATTTTTGATGTATATCTGATGGTGTCACCAATCCGTTTACATTTCCGACAACTAAAAAAGATAATATTTCGCGCCAAATGGATGACGCTGAAGATGAGTGACATAGGTGGGTTGTTTTTACCTTTGCGAAGTAATAAATAACCTTAAAACCGACGCGCCCGATGGGATAGAACTGGGTGAAAGAAAAAAATGAAGAAAAAGATTTGGGTAGGAACTCTGGTGGCTTTTGCTGTTTTATCAGTGTCCGTGTTGTTTATGGTAGCTTGCAAGAAAAAAGAAGCTCCGTCCGCACCAACAGGAGTAAGTGCATATGTGTCTGGAACAACAATCAAACTAACTTGGAATAGTGTTGAGAGTGCTGATTCATATGTAATAACTGACGGAGATGGCTATTCTATAGGAACAGCATATAGCACCTCATATACCGACAATTCGCCCAGCGAAGGATACAATTACTACCGAGTTTACGCAAGAAACGAATACGGAAGAAGTTCTTCCTATAGTTCCACATCATGCTATTATCACAACGAAAACGGGGGTGGTAATGGAGGAGGAGGTGGCGGCGGTGGTGGCGGCGGAACAGGTTCTGCGCCATCAGCTCCGACTGGTGTGTCTGCTACAGTTAGCGGTTCTCAGATTAAAGTGTCATGGAATAGCGTTTCCAATGCAACCAGCTACAAGGTTTACTGGTCTGAAAGTGGTAATAGTTATAATACTACAATTGGAACAACGAGTAACACCTATATCTATGACAATGTTCCTTATGAGAACAATTACTATAAAGTAAAAGCGATAAATGACTATGGAGAAAGTGAGTTAAGTTCTTACGCCTACTGCCATTATTCATCCGGTGGTGGAGGTGGAGGCGGCGGTGGGGGTACCACCACTGTTCCTGATGCTCCCACTGGTGTTGAGGCACACGATAATAGTGTTGTGGGTGAAACATGGGTTTTAATAAGTTGGAACTCAGTATCAAATGCCACGTCCTATAAAGTATATAGAAGCTCATCTGCTAATGGTAGTTATTCACTGATTACTACAACAGAGTATACCGATTATAATGATAGGAATCCGATGAACGGTAGTAATTACTATAAGGTGAAGGCGGTTAATAGTGCTGGAGAGAGCAGTTATAGTTCGTATGCCTACTTCAATAACACACCAACAGTCTATAGTCCTTGCCCAGTTCATTATACGAGTCATACGGCAACAAGTACCAAAATAACTCTAAGATGGACTAATCCGACCTCATCTGGTTGTGGTACACCAACAACAGCATATTTGAAGGTGAAAGATCCTGACACTGATGAATATGTTGTTATAGAGACCATGCCAGGTACAGATACATGGGCTTCTTTTAGTTATACACCGTGGATTGATGTATTCCAAGGACAAAGATGGGTTTATTGTGGAATAATCACAGAAAACTCTGCTGGCATTTCGGGAGGTCTTGCTTTAGCATATAATGTCGATACAAATACTTGGTATGGTGGCAATGGACTCAAATTGATAGAGGAAATGGAAAAGGAATTGGAAAAGATAGAATATTGATTGTTAAGTAAAACCATAATACTATGAGAAAAGTACTAATCTTTGCAGTAGCATTATTCAGCCTAATGCTATTTTCACAATGCAACAAAAGTTCTTACTGCAAATGTGAAGAATATGATGCTACAGATAATTACTATTACGGTAGTACAACTATGGATCCTGAATCATGGGGAGCAAAAAACTGCAATGATTTGGAAATCAAACTGAGAACAGAAGCGTTGCAGTCAGGATACAATGAAATATTCAGATGTTACAAGCAATAGCTTTTGAAAATTGTATATAATCTATGATGAAAAGGAAGTGTCAAATGGCATTTCCTTTCTTTTGTTGATGAAAATAACGGTCAAAATGTGGCAACCAATTCAAATAATCCCTACTTTTGCCCAAACTAAATCGACAGAAGATAGTACAATTAGAATATTGAGATAGTCACACCGAGCTTTACGCTCTTATTCTCTAAACCGAAAATCGGCAAATTGGAAGTAAACGAGAAATAAGTGGCGAATGGTTCGCGTCTTAGGGCGTGAATTGTTTGTTGTTTATTTGCGTTTACGGGCTTTGCCGAGCCTTCGGTTTCAAGTAAGCAATCAAAACGGTTCCGCCCGTTTTGTTTGCCCACCGCGCAAGGCTCACGCAAAGGCAAACCGATGAACGAAGAACCGCATATAGGGAAAATCATCAAGACAGCACTGGTCGAGCAAGGGCGCAGCATCACGTGGTTGGCCAAGCAACTCGGTTGCTCGCGACAAAACGCTTACAAGATTCTTAACCGCAAGTGGATTTACACTGATTTGCTGCTGAAAATCTGTGATATTTTGGATTACGATTTCTTTAAGTGCTTTTCGGAATGGAGGGAGCGAAGAAACAAAATCGTTACCAAATAACCATTTTGGAAGGAATGATTTTATGCACGATAACTTTTTCTGATTTCGTTTTTTAATAATGCGCCAAATTGCGAAACAGTCATGCTGCCTTCGGGTATAGTCTCGTCAACAGTTGCTAATCCAGAGCTAATCAGATTTCCTAAGGCATCAAGCACCATCTGATTGTTTTCGTCGTATCTCAAAGTTGTTGTCGTCATTTTTCCGAATGGTTTCTGCTGCAAAAGTAACAATTATTTCCTAAATCGCAATAGTTTCCGAATTTCTTTGTACTTTTGCCGCCCATTATCGGACTTTGGGACCTCAATTCTTCGAAACGATGGGACCTGAAATTTGCGAGTCTCGCAGTCCCGCGTCCCGTAGTCCAATATCACATCTACAATTTTTATATACCAACAAAATGACTGACAACGAAAGATCTGGCAAGCGTCCGCGCACCAGAATTGGGGAACCGGAAGAGTTCCAACAGAGAAAGTCCTTCAAATTCTATCACCGTGACGGTGACGAGGAAGGACACGAAGAGAGAAGTTTTGGCGACAAGCCGAGAGGTGAGCGCCGTTTTGATGACAACCGTGGCGACCGCAGGTTCGGCGACCGTAAGTTTGGTGACCGCCCCCGCCGTCGCTTCGACGACGAAGAACGTGGCGAAGGCCGTCGTGACGACCGCCCGCGCCGCAGATTCGACGATGACGAGCGTCCACGCCGTCGTTTCGATGACGACAAGCCGCGCGAACGCCGTTTCCATGACGACGACCGTCCGCGTCGCAGATTTGATGATGACGACCGTCCACGCCGTCGCTTCGATGATGACAAGCCGCGTGAGCGTCGTTTCCATGACGATGATAGACCGCGTCGTAGGTTTGACGATGACGAGCGTCCCCGCCGTCGTTTTGACGACGACCGCCCAAGACGTCGTTTTGATGACGATGAGCGTCCACGTCGTAGATTCGATGATGAGCGTCCACGTCGTAGATTCGATGATGAGCGTCCGCGTGGGGGCAACCGCCGTTTCGACGACCGTCCGCGCCGCCGCTACGATGACGAAGAAGAACCGCGCCGTGGCCGCAAGGGTTATGTTCGCGAGAAAGACCCGCTGTACGACCGCCCGAAAGCCACTGGCGAAATCCGCTTAAATAAATATTTGGCCGACTGTGGCATCTGCTCACGCCGCGAAGCCGACGACCTCATCAAGGCCGGCTGTGTGATGGTGAACGATGAGGTGATTACCACCATGGGCTATAAGGTGAAGACCGAAGATAAGGTGGTTTACGGCGGTCAGACCCTTAACCGCGAGAAGCTCCGTTACATCTTGCTCAACAAGCCTAAAGGCTACATCACCACTTCCGACGATCCGTATGAGCGTGACACGGTGATGGAACTCGTCAAGAATGCCTGCCCCGAGCGCGTTTATCCCGTGGGCCGTCTCGATAAGCAAACCACTGGCCTGCTACTGTTTACCAATGACGGCGACTTGGCCAAGAAGTTGACCCATCCGAGCAGCGAAGTTCCGAAGCTCTATCATGTCATCCTTGACAAGCCTTTGACCAAGAATGACATGTTGCGCATCTCCGAAGGCATCGAGTTGGACGATGGTCCTATTGCCGCTGACAACGTCGCCTACGACCAAGACGACGACAGCAAGAAGAGCATCGGCATCGAGCTTCACTCGGGCCGCAATCGTATCGTTCGCCGCATCTTCGAACACCTCGGCTATGAAGTGACCAAGCTTGACCGTGTGATGTTTGCCGGTCTTGACAAGTACAAACTTCCCCGTGGCGAGTGGCGTTTCCTCACCGACCTCGAGGTGGCGAATCTGAAGAAACTTGGAAATTGAACGAGATTACCAAACAATTCATCAGGGAAAACCTGAATGCCGACGTGCCGACGCTCGCCTTGAAAAAGGCGCCCGTCGGCACTGACGTTTCCTTGGCACTGCGACAGATAGAAGCACGACAATTGTTGCGAAAGAAAGTGCCTTCGTGGAGCGATAATGAAGACCTGCTCTTCCCCGCACATCTCTCCATCGAGCAATGTTCCTCTGAAGCTAGTGCACAATACAAAGCCACTTTGCTGCAAGGCCAAACCTTTGCCGACCTCACTGGAGGTCTCGGCATTGACACTTATTTCATTTCACGACACTTTGGGCAAGCTGACTATGTGGAGCGGCAAGCCGAGCTTTGCAATTTGGCAAAACATAATTTTGAAGTGCTGGAGGTCAACGTTGAGGTGTGGAACGAAACGGCTGAGGAGTATTTAAACCATTGTGATCCAAAAGATTGTATTTTTATAGACCCAGCCCGAAGAGACATGCATGGCCGCAAGACCGTTTCCATCAGCGACTGCACGCCCGATGTGACGGCAATCCAGGACTTGCTGCTCCAAAAAGCTGAAAAGGTGATGGTGAAGCTGTCGCCGATGCTTGACGTTAGCAAAGCTCTGGAAGATTTGCATCATGTGAGAGAGGTTCATGTGGTGGCAGTTGCCAACGAGTGCAAGGAGTTGAACATCCTCATGGAACGAGGCTATCAAGGGGAAATACGTTTTGTTTGTGTCAATCTGCTGACTACTCAGCCTGAGCTGCATTTCACACAAGAGGAAGAACGCATTAGTCCTATTCGGCTCGCCGATGGTGTTATGCAATATCTTTATGAACCCAATCCGGCTGTGATGAAAGCGGGGTGCTACAAATTGCTGACGCAGCGTTTTGATGTGCTTAAATTACATAAAAACAGCAATCTATACACTTCAGAGCGATTGGTTTCAGATTTTCCTGGCCGCATCTTCGAGGTGGAAGGTTGGGCACCTTATAATAAAAAGGTGAAGCAGGTTTTGCTTCACGATGTTGAAAAGGCCAGCATTGCCGTACGCAACTTCCCGCTTTCGGTGGCTGAATTGCGGAAAACCTTGAAAATCGGCGATGGCGACGAAACCTATTTGTTTGCCACCACATTGAAAGGGGAACAGAAATTGGTTATCCGAACGAAAAAAACCGCCTCTGACGAAGCGGTTTCCTTTGGTTGTTGAAATAAAGGTAATGTTGCCAAAAATGGTTGGTGACGGAGGTCAAAAAACGACAAAATATGATAGGCAGAGATAAGTCTAAAAGAGTATCTTTGCAGTGCGAGCTGAAACGGAGGAAGGCTCTGCTGGGGAGCAA
>JAEETH010000036.1 GCA_016290215.1 Bacteroidales bacterium | reverse complement strand
AAGTCAGGCCGCCCGTCAAGCGTCCTCCGATTTCCTTGGACCGTTTCATCTTGTTGAAAGGCTTGCTGGCGGGCATTTCGTTCACCTTGTTGGCTTTCGCCTACGGACAGATCTCCAATTACATCGCTCTCTATGCCAAGGAGATGGGCCTGACTATCAGTAGCGGCTTGTTCTTCACGGTGTATGCCGTCGGCCTGATTGCTTCGCGCCTATTTGCAGGCAAGATGGTCGATAAGGGTAAGGTGACGCAGACCATCGCCTTGGGTCTGGGCATTGTCGTTTTGGCCATGTTCGGATTGGGCATGTGCCATCATTGCAATGCCTTGGGCTCTAACTACACGGCTGTGGCGTTCCTGTTGATTGCTATGTGCTGTGGTTTGGGCTTTGGTGCGGCTTTTCCCTCGTTCAATGCCTTGTTCATCAACCTGGGCACCAATGCGCAACGTGGCACGGCCACCTCTACCTATCTGACGACTTGGGATTTGGGTCTCGGTATCGGCATTTTCTCGGGCGGTATGTTAGCCGAACATTTCTCGTTCTCGGCGGCTTATTTGGTGGCTTCGGCCTCGGTGTTGGTGTCGCTCGTCTTTTTTGTTGTCGTTGTAACGCCTCATTATCAGAGAAATAAATTACGTTAATCGTTGTAGAGACGCATTGAAATACACAGTATTCGACGGAGTCAATGCGTCTCCGATTTTTTATGGGAAAAAAGATATACATTCGTGATGCCACATCGGAGGATGCCCCTTTCATTGCGCGTGTGGTATTGGCAGGCATCGATATGCTTGACCTTGATGCTGTTCTTCCCGATGAACAACGTCACCTCTACGAACATTTGATAGAGATTTGTTGCATGGACGACACCTTGTATAGTTACCGCAACACGCGCATTGCTGAAATTGATGGCAATCAGGTGGGTGCTTTGGTGGCCTACGATGGCGCCGGTTATGCGAAGATGCGCAAAAAGACTTTCGGCCTCGTGATGCAAACTTCTGGCATGGATTTGAGTCACAACGCAATGGAAACCGGTTCAGGGGAATTCTATTTAGACAGTATGGCCATTTTGTCCGAATACAGAGGCATAGGCGTTGGCAAGATGCTGATGCGTGACCGTGTGGATTATGCTTTAAGCAATGGTTTTCAAATGGTTACCTTGCTTGTCGACAAGGATAAACCGCGTCTGCAAAAGTATTATGAAAGTTTGGGCTTCGCCTTCAGCGAGGAGATGTTTGTGTTTGGAAGTTGGTATAATAAATTGATGAGATGATGTTTTTTTGTCGTTGAAACAAAAATTTCTATTTTTGCCACAACAAAACTATAAAACAATGAAAAAACTCCTCCTCATTGCCCTCATCGTAGTGGCATCCCTGCAACTCTCCGCCCAAGATATGTTGGTCGGTTCCTACAATATCCGTTACAAGAACAGGAACGATAGCGTGCAAGGCGAACAATGGCCCAAACGTTGTCAAGTCATCTGCGACCAGGTGAATTTCATGGCCCCCGAAATCTTCGGAACGCAAGAGGTGCTGTATGAGCAGCTTAACGACATGCAGAAGGCCCTTGACGGTTACGACTACATCGGCGTCGGACGTGATGACGGCGTGCATGGCGGCGAACATGAAGCCATTTTCTATAAGAGAGACAAACTCAAGTTGCTCGACCACGGCGATTTCTGGCTCAGCGAGACCCCCGACAAGCCTGGCTTGGGCTGGGATGCGGTCTGCTTCCGCATTTGCACTTGGGGCAAGTTCGCAGTGATAGAAAAGCCACAGCGTCACGGCTTGTTCAACCGCAGGAAGGCGACAGGGAAAGTGTTCTATTTCTTCAACCTCCACATGGACCATATCGGCGTGGTGGCACGGCGCGAGGCAGCCAAGTTGGTGGTGCAGCGTGTCCGTGAGATGGCCAAAGATGCCCCTGTGTTCATCACCGGTGACTTCAACGTCGACCAAACTAATGAGATTTTTGGCATCTTTACCAATTCGGGCCTACTGAAGGACAGTTATGAGGCTGCTCGCATTCGCTTTGCGGAAAATGGCACTTTCAACAATTTCAAGACGGATTTGTATACGACAAGCCGCATCGACCATGTGTTTGTATCGCCAACGACCACGGTGAAAGCCTACGGCGTGCTTACTGATAGCTATTGGACACCTGATGAAACCGAAGAAGCACTAAAAGGCACCGATGCGCCGCAAGAAATCACTTTCGATAAATACATCCGTCACAATCCTTCCGACCATTATCCGGTGTTTGTTCGGGTAAAACTGTGATTGTTTTTTATGATACTTTTCTGCGTCTTATTTCAAACAGTGTCTGCAGCACCACCGAAATAATAATCAGCGCGATGCCGATGCAGAATGAGTAGTTTAACTCCTTGTATTCCTTAAAGATGAACATGGAGAGGATGATGCTATACACTGGCTCCAAGTTGTAGGTCAGGTTGACGGTGAAGGCGGGAATCTTCTGCAACACAATGATTTGCAGCAGGCACAGCCCAATGGTGCAGATTATTACCATGAATGCCAAATAGGCGTAATCCATCCCGACTGGATAAAGTCGCCCGACGGGGATGAACATATTATATAAAGGTAGGAGGCAGGTCAGTCCGATGAGACCGCCGACCATCTCCCACAGCAGCATGTTCTTGGCTTCGTAGTGTTTGCCCACCCTTTGGTTGGCGATGGCAAACAAAGCGTATAATGCAGATGAGATTACACCCAAGACAATGCCCAAGCGGTATCGCGAATCGAACTGAAAGATAAGGTAAATGCCCAAAATGGTGAGCAGACTGAACAGGAATTCCCTGCCTGAGAATTTGTGTCTATTGATGATGGGTTCAAATAATGCCGTGAAAAACCCCACTAACGAGAAACACACCACCCCGATGCTCACGTTGGAGGCCTTGATGGAGGCGTAGAAAAACACCCAATGCAGGCACAATAACATGCCTACGCCGCCCATCTGTAATAAGTTGTTCAGTTTATAGTTGTTCAGTTGTTTAGTTATGGCCAGAAAAACCCACATAATCACCGCCGCCGCGGCCATGCGCCACCATACCAAAATGGCCGAATCCAAGGTGATGAGTCGGCCCAACACGCCGGTGAAACCCGCGATGAAGACGGAAAGATGCAGCAGGAAATAGTCCTTTTTCATGGTTTTCTCCTTTGGCGGACAGCCTCGAAAGTAACGATGGCGGTGGTGACCGACACGTTGAGCGAGTCGGCGATGCCGTTCATGGGGATGATGATGTTTTGGTCGGCGGCCTCGACCCAAGCGTCGGAGATGCCCGTGGCCTCGGTGCCCATCACGAGGGCTGTGGCTTTGGTGAAATCAGCATCGAGGTAGTCGATGGAGGCTTTGAGATAGGTGCAATAGATGGTTATGCCGTTCTTTTTCAGCCATTTAATACATTCCTCTGTGGAGCAGGCATACACCGGCACGCTGAAAATGCATCCGATGCTGGCACGGATGGCGTTGGGGTTGAAAAGGTCGGTGGCGGGGTCGGCCACGATGACGGCATCCACGCCCGCCGCGTCAGCGGTGCGCATCACGGCACCAAGGTTACCTGGTTTTTCAACGGTCTCCAACACGATAATCAAAGCATCCTTCTTGGGCTTGAACTCGCCGAGGCTCTTGTATTTGGGTATGGCCACGGCCAACAATCCGTCGCTGCCTTCGCGGTAGGCAATCTTGTCGAATACTTCTTCTGTGACAGTTTCGGTGAAGGTGGCCTTAATCTTCACGGGTTCGCGTAACAATGGCTCGCACACATACAACTGCTCAATCTCGAAACCGCAGGCTTGGGCACGTTCAATCTCGCGCTGTCCCTCGATGAGAATGCGATTCTGCTCTCGGCGCTCAGATGCCTTTTGCAGCTTGACGAGGTTTTTTATTTTTGGGTTGGTTTTGCTGGTGATCATTTTCAGTTGGAAGTTGTTCAGTTGTTCAGTTGTTCAGTTGGGTTGCGTTTTGCGTCATCGCGAGGAACGAAGCGATCCATTGGTTTGCTTTGGCCATTTTTTGATTTCATCTGCGACAACACCAATCCCACCACGACCACGACAATGCCGATGATTTTGAACACTGTCATTTCTTCGATGGCTAAAAGATAGCTGAATATGGCCGTGAAAACGGGAATCAGGTTGGAATACACATTGGCACGCGAAGCCCCTAATTTACTGAAAGCGAAAGCCCAAAGGGCATAGGCGACGGCACTGCAAAACACACCGAGACAAACCAACGGAATGATGTAGCTGCCCACATTGGCGAAGTTGGACGGCTGAAACCGTTCCATGATGAGTGTCAACGGAATGAAATATATCATCCCGATGATGTTTTGCACCCAAGTGATAGTCAATGGTTTGTAGAGTTTCGTCAGCTTGATGAGCGCGATGGAATAGCCCACGGCCACTAAGACGGCTCCACAAAGAAACATGATGCCTTTGGGCGAGGCAGTGAACTCAAGGTCTTTGTTGAGCAGCAAAACGATGACTCCCACAAAGGAAACAATGAATCCCACGATGTTCATGGGTGTCAACCGCTCCTTGAGGAAAATGCGCGCCGCGATAGGCGTCACCAAGGGAATCATGGCGATAATGGCTGAACCGATGACAGGGGAGGTGTTTTTCAGCCCATAGCCCTCGAAGATGAAGTAGAGGAAAGGCTCGAACATGGCCGCCAACGCAAAGAGTTTCAGGTGCTCTTTCTTGACTTTTTCATTAAGGCGGAATGCGAAAAGAATCGCTGTGAAGAAAATAGTGGCCACAACGAGGCGTAGGAAAATGGTTGCAGTGGGATTCAGGTTTTGGTAGACTTGCGTCGACCAAACAAACGACATGCCCCAGAAAATCATGGCGACGATGCCAGCCAAATGAACGATGTAGCCTCTGTTTTTCATGCCGCAAAAGTACGCTTTTTTGAGATTGTTTTTCCGAACTGGAACATTTCGGCAAGATTTTTGTAGCTTTGCAACGTAAAAATGGAAGTTTATCAAATGTCAAATAATTAAAACGCTATCAAAATGAAAAAGTTATCTTTAATCTGCATGACGGTTTTGGCTATCTCCTTCTTGGCTTCATGCCGCGGACCACAAGGCCCTCAAGGTCCTGCTGGTCACGATGGTAATGCCAATGTGGCCTCCTCAACGTTGACCATTTACGATGGGGATTGGAAATGGAATCATTTTTATACTGATGACGATGGTAATGAAAGAGGCCAATATGTGGTCACCATCGATTATCCCGCCATCAACAACAATGTGTATAACTATGGCGCAGTTCTCGTTTACATGGATGTCAACGGTGCATGGTCGCAAGTTCCGTTGACGTACTACTATGAATTGGATGGAGGCCTGTATGAAGCTTCGATTGAAGTCGCCACACTTAGTGACGGTGGAGTGAGCCTGTTTTGGACGGAAAGCGACTTGTGGCAGGTACGCCCAGGCACACACAGATTCAAGGTTGTGGCCATCGAAGCTACTGTCTACAAAGACCGCAGCGATGTTGACTACAGCAACTACGAAGCAGTGAAGACCGCCTTCCAACTGGCTGACTGATAGAGACTTAAATGAAAGAAAATGAAAGACTCGCTCGTTGGGGCGAGTCTTTTTTTTGCGGCAGCCAAAATTGCGACAGCCTTGCACATCAAAAGGTTGTCGGGCTGTCGTGTCACGGCAGTCGGAAACAAAGATTTATTGCATGGCCAACGAAAACCACATGAACCCGATGTATCCCAATGCTAACAAGGCTCCTTCCCAGCGTCCAATCTTACGGCCATTACCTATAAAGACAAGGAGCAGCATCAAGACGTTGGCTGCAAAAAGGATCATCAATTGATGGTTCATCATAGGCTCGAAAGGCAAGGGTGTGATGAGGGCACTGACTCCCAACACCATAAAGATGTTCATGATATTGGAACCCAATACGTTGCCGATGGCGATGCCAGAGTTTTTCTTCAAAGCAGCGACGATGGAAGTGATAAGTTCGGGCAAGGATGTAGCAGTGGCCACCACGGTGAGTCCGATGGTGCCTTCGCTCATACCCCAGTTGCGGGCCAACACCTGTGCGTTGCGTGAGACGAGCTCGCCGCCAATATACAAACCTGCAATGCCGACCACCAACGAAATTATCGTCTTGCCCCATGGCATGGCTGTTTGAACATCTTCGATTTCTTCCAACGGGTCGTTTTTCAGTACGGTCAACAGCAGATAGGCGAAGCCCATGAGCAGCAGGGCAATGCCATCCATCCAGTTGACGGTGCAGGCGCTACCAGTGAAAAAGTCATTGGCCATCAAGGTGATGGCGAGCGTAGCGATGAAACCAGCGGGGATGTCGCGGCGGATAGAGACACGGCTTACGTCGATGGGCCAAATCATCGAACTCACACCGAGAATGAGCAGGATGTTCATCGTGTTGCTGCCGATGATGTTGCCGATGGCTAAGCCTGGACTGCCTTTGGCGCACGAGAATATGTTGACAATCATTTCAGGCAACGAGGTGCCGAAGGCCACAATGGTAAGGCCGATGATAAGCGGCGACAGCTTGGCACGCACGCCGATGCTGGATGCTCCGTTGACGAGCCAATTGGCGCCTAAAATCAAGGCGACGAAACCCACGGCGAGGAGTAGTAATGGTATTAGGGATTCCATTTATTCCTTTTTCTGACTATGGCCGATGGCTAATGGCCAATGGCTCGCTAAGGTGAAATGTGCTGACTTCAACATTTTGGGTGAAGCAAGCCATAAGCCATAGGCTATAGGCCATCGTCCTATTTAAACATTATAGTTTCTTGCTCCAAAAATCTTGCTGCCGACACGAACTAAGGTCGCACCTTCTTCAACAGCAATCGGATAGTCGTCCGACATGCCCATCGAAATCTCCTTGAACTGAGGTTGGTCGGCGAAATATTCCGTCTTCAAGGTGTCAAATATCGTTCTCAGATGTTTGAATTCCTTGTGGATTTCGGCCTCGTCGTCGGTAAAGGTGGCCATGCCCATCACGCCACAGATGCGCACGTTCTGCATTGCTTTGAATGCTTCTGAATCAAGCAGTTGCCGTGCTTCTTCCATGTCGAGGCCGAATTTGGTTTCCTCTTGTGCAATATGGAATTGCAGCAGGCAATCCACCACACGGTCGTGCTTCTTGGCCTCCTTGTTGACGGCTTCGAGCAGGTTGGCCGAGTCAATACTGTGGATGAGCGTGACGAAAGGGATGATGTATTTGATTTTGTTGGTCTGCAAATGGCCGATGAAGTGCCATTGGATGTCTTTTGGCAAGGCTTCGTGCTTGTCTCGCATTTCAAGGGCATGGTTTTCGCCAAAGATGCGTTGGTTGGCATCGTAGGCTTCCTGCAAGTCGCTGACGGGTTTGGTTTTGCTGACCGCAACAAGGGTTACCGAATCGGGCAATGTCGCCCTGATTTTCTCTATATTATCTTTTATCATGGACTTAATATTTCATTTATAAAAAATCAAGAGCCTCAACTCGTTGTAGTTGAAGCTCTTTCAGTATAATACTGACACATTTAATTCACTAACACCGCACAACGGTCGATGATATTGTTGGCGAGGCGAAAACCTTCGTCGCTGACTCCTTTTGACTGATTGCCGTCATAATTCATGTAAAGGTGCAAGACGTCATAACCGCTGTTTATCAAGGCTAACAACTTTTTGTCGCGTTTCCCAACTGCATCTCGATAGTCTTTGATATCAACACGGGTACGGCGGTCTTCCCTGACATGAAAAACTGCATCAAGAGCCATTAAAACGCCGAGCCACAAGTAATTTCCCGCTGCTCTTACATATTTGTCATCTTGATAGATGTTCAGTTCGGTATCAAGTTCTCCATTTTCTTTCAAGGTCTTACGGGCATTTTCCACATACCGCCTCGCTTCATCAATAGGGTTTTTGCGTTTCATTTTTTATCGCATTTATGCTGCAAAGATAGCCACAATTTCCATGCCGTGCAATATGGAAAACTATTTTTTATTATTTTTGCGCCAAAATTTCAGAAAAAATGTTTGAAGGTTTAAGCGAAAAACTAGAACGTTCGTTCAAAGTCCTTAAAGGACAGGCCTATATCACTGAGGTGAACGTGGCCGATACGATGAAGGAAATCCGTCGCGCCCTTTTGGATGCCGACGTCAGCTATAAGATTGCCAAGGATGTCACCAATAACATTAAGGAAAAAGCCCTCGGCCAGGAGATTCTCACTGCGGTGAAACCGAGCGAGATGATGGTTAAGATTGTGCACGACGAGTTGGCCGAACTGATGGGTGGCGATGCCGTCGATATTAACCTGAAAGGCCAGCCGAGCATTATTTTGATTGCGGGTCTGCAAGGCTCTGGTAAGACCACTTTCTCGGCCAAGTTGGCTTCTTATTTGAAGCGTAAACGTAGCAAGCAAGTGTTGCTGGTGGCTGGCGACGTGTATCGTCCGGCTGCTATCGAGCAGTTGAAGGTGTTGGGTCAACAGGTTGAGGTTGAAGTCTATAGCGAGGAAGGTAACAAGAATCCAGTGCAGATTGCGCAAAACGCCATCAAGCACGCTCAGAGTCAAGGCAAGAATGTCGTCATCATCGATACCGCTGGTCGTTTGGCCGTCGATGAGGAGATGATGAATGAAATCGCCAACATCAAGGAAGCGGTGCATCCGCATGAGACCTTGTTTGTGGTCGATGCCATGACAGGTCAGGATGCCGTGAACACGGCCAAGGCCTTCAACGACCGCTTGGACTTCGACGGTGTGGTGCTGACCAAGTTGGACGGCGACACCCGTGGTGGTGCGGCTCTCACTATCCGTTCGGTGGTGGAGAAGCCCATCAAGTTCGTCGGTATCGGTGAGAAGATGGATGCCCTCGATGTGTTCCATCCCAAGCGCATGGCCGACCGTATCCTCGGCATGGGCGACATCGTTTCTCTCGTTGAACGTGCCCAAGAGCAATTCGACGAGGAGGAAGCCCGCAAGTTGCAGAAGAAATTGGCCAAGAACGAATTCAACTATAACGACTTCCTGAAACAAATCCAGCAAATCAAGAAGATGGGTAATCTGAAGGACCTTGCCAGCATGATTCCTGGCATGGACAAAGCCTTGAAGGGCGAAGAGATTGACGACGACGCCTTCAAGAGCATCGAGGCCATCATCTATTCGATGACGCCCGCCGAGCGCGAGAACCCGAAACTGCTCAACGGTACGCGCCGCAAGCGTATCGCTGACGGTAGCGGCACCTCAATTGTTGAAGTCAATCGTCTTGTAAAGCAATTTGAGGAAACCTCCAAGATGATGCGTATGATGACCACAGGTGGTGGCAAGAAGCTGATGCGCATGGCTGGAGCGATGAAACGGCGTTGATTTAAAATTCAAAATTCAAGATTCAAAATTTATAATTATGGATAAGATTATTGATGGTAAAATCATCTCTGAACAGATAAAGAAAGAGATAGCGGCTGAAGTCGCTGGAATGATTGATAGGGGCATCGCCGCTCCGCATCTTGCAGCGGTCATCGTGGGCGACGACGGCGCCAGCAAGACCTACGTGGCCTCGAAAGAAAAAGCCTGCCACTCGGTGGGCATGACTTCGTCGGTGTATCGCTTGCCCGTCAGCACGACGGAAAAAGAGATGCTCGATATGGTCGAGTTCCTCAACAACGACCCCGAAATCAACGGCTATATTATTCAGTTGCCGCTGCCCAAACACATCGATGAGAACAAGGTCATCGCCGCCATCAAGCCTGAGAAGGACGTGGACGGCTTCACCAGCGTCAATGCAGGCCGCTTGATGTTGGGCTTGCCTTGTTATATTCCCGCCACACCGAATGGCATCATGGAACTCATCAAACGTTCTGGCATTGAGACCGTGGGCAAGAATGTGGTCGTCTTGGGCCGCTCCAACATTGTGGGCACGCCCATGGCCATCCTCATGTCGCGCAAGGGCATCGACTCTACAGTGACCTTATGCCACAGCCGTACCAAGAACTTGCCCGACATCTGTCGTAATGCCGACATTCTTGTGGCTGCCATCGGCAAGCAGGGCTTCGTGACTGCCGACATGGTGAAACCTGGTGCCGTGGTCATCGACGTGGGCATCCACCGCATCGAAGATGCCACCAGCCCGAAGGGTTACAAAATCATGGGCGACGTGGACTACGACGAGGTCTACAAAGTGGCCTCCAAGATAACTCCAGTCCCTGGTGGAGTGGGCCCCATGACCATCGTTTCCTTGCTGCAAAACACGTTGAAGGCAGCCAAAGGAGAAATTTATCCTAAATAAAATAAGGTTGTATATGTCATAAGACAAATACGCCTTTGTTTATGGAGAACAAGTTCAAATTCTCGCTTTTTAACATTAAAAATGCGAGAATTTGAATTTTTTTGAGCTTTTACACCTTGATAATCAATAAAAAATTCCGACATTTGTACCCTTGAAAAAAACTAACCTAATAATTCTAATAATTAATATGATGAAAAGACTGTTATTTTCAATGCTGTTGGTGGCATTTTGCGTCACTGCAATGGCACAGCAAACTCTCCAGCTACGTTCAGCCAATAAGGCCGAATGTGTGAAGAGCGACATGACGAGCCTCAAGGCTTCGTTTTCGTTCTCTACTATCGAAGCGCAGGATTACGAAAGTGAGCGTGGGACTTTCTCATGGCTCAGCCTGCCCAACACTGTACTCGGCGGCAATGTGGGTGATCCTCAGATTCCCGTCGTGAATGAACTTATCGCCGTTCCTTTCGGTGCCACCCCGCGCATTGAAGTCACGAGCTACAGCGTCACAGACTATCGTCTTGCTGACTACGACATGAAGACTTTGGTGCCGCGCCAACCCTCTGTGCGTAAAGACCAAAAACCGGAAGACGTGCCATTCATCATGAATGATGCTGCTTACCAAACTCGTGGCTTGCGTTCTGAACCCACAGCGGTTGTCAATGTGGAAGGCAGGATGCGTGGCATCCAACTTGGAACGATGATCATCGAGCCCATGAGCTATGACCCCGTCAACAACACCATCCGTGTGTTCAATGACATTGAAGTTACCGTTCACTTCGATGGCGCCGATACACAAGCTACCGAAGACATGCTGCTGAAGACTTACAGCCCAGCTTTTGAACCCGTTTATGCACAGCTATTCAATGGCAGAGCTGTAGCGGATGTCTATACCGACCATCCCGATCTTTACAACACACCTGTTAAGATGCTCGTGATTTGCTATTCGGGCTTCAAGAACAACGCAGCTCTTAATAGCTGGTTGGAGTGGAAATTGCAGAAGGGCTATTATGTTGACATCCACTATACCGATGAGACAGGAACGACAGCCACTAACATACAAAACTTCATCAAGACAAAATACAATGCATCTGTCTCGGATGGCAATGCCTACACTTATCTGATTGTGATTGGTGACACTGGACAGGTTCCTCAATACATGAACAAAAACATAGATTCCGACATTGGAAACTGTGCTTCCGACCTTGGCTACGCTGCTGTCAACTTCACGACTTCCAATACAACCAACTACTTCCCCGACATGTACTATAGCCGTATTTCGGTGGAGAACACCACACACTTGACCAACTATATTAATAAGGTGTTAACTTATGAAAAATATGAGTTTTCTGATGGTGGCAATTATTTGAACAATGTTATCCTCGTTGGCGGTTGGGATTCGAACTGGACACCTAAAGTTGCCAAACCGACCATCAACTACGGTACAAACTATTACTTCAAGTCAAGCAACACCACGTATGGTGGCTTTGGCAGCGGCACCATTAGTGCTACGGTTTCAACATCGTCATCTCAAGGTTACAGTGGCAGCAACAATGGTGTTTACCAAGGCATCAACAACGGTGTGTGCTTCTTGAACTACACTGCCCATGGCGACAAGCAGGAATGGACTCAACCTTTGATGACAGCAGCCCAAGTGGCCACGCTTTCCAACACAGGCAAGTATTTCTTTGGTGTCGGCAACTGCTGCTTGACGGGTAACTTCAACAGCACCATGACCACCTATTCACCTGGTTCTGCCATAGGTACCAATGCCTGCTTTGCAGAAACGATGATTCGCGTGCCTAACGCAGGTGCTGTGGTTTACGTAGGTTGCTCTCCTTATTCCTATTGGTATGAAGACTTCTACTGGGCAGTCGGAGCGCACTCATATTCGGCAGGCAATTATCCTACAAACACAGCCTCATCGAAAGGCGTTTACGATGTTATGTTCCAAGACCAATACTGGAACTCGGCATCGGGATTACTTTATGTCGGTAACCTCGCCGTGCAGCAAGCCGTCACCAATGGTAACACCACTAGTGGCATCACTGATGGTAACTGCAACAACTCTGCTCACTATTACTTCCAGTTCTACCACACCTTTGGTGACGGTTCTATTATGCCTTATATCACCAAGCCGGAAACGAACACCGTGACGATACCCAGTACGGTCACCCCTGGTACTTCCTCCATTACGGTTAACGCTTTGGCGGGTTCCTATGTCTCCGTTACCGACAATAGCTCGGTCATCTACGGCGTTGCCGAGGCCAATTCATCGGGCGTTGCTACCGTGAACTTCACCAATGCCATTCCTACTTATGGCACACTCTATGTGGTTGTCACCCGTCAACAATACCAGCCCTATTTTGGCACCATCAGTGTTGTTGGTGGCACGCAATACGACATTTCTTGCACCCAACCTCAACACGGCACTATCAGCGCCCCTGAACAGGCCTATGCCAACTCGACGGTAACGCTGACCGCCACTCCCGAAATGGGTTACTGCCTCTCTGCATGGGATGTGAGAGATGCTAACAACCACAGCATCACAGTGACCAACAACCAGTTCACCATGCCTGAGAGCGATGTGACTGTGACTGCCACCTTCGTCCCAGGCTTGCAAGTCACTTTGGCCTCGGTGATGAATGGCACCATCAGTGCCGACCCTGTGTATGCCCTTCAAGGCAACACTATCAACCTGACGGCTACACCTGCCAGCGGTTACAACTTTGAAAGCTGGGTTGTCTATAAGACTGGCGATGTGAATACCACCGTTAGCGTGAGCGGCAATAGCTTTACCATGCCCAACTATCCTGTCACCGTGAGTGCCATTTTCAGCAAGCCAGCAGGTGGCGATGTGACTATTGGTAGCGGAACGAGTACAAGCCAATATATTCCCACCTATAACTATTATGATTTTAGTCTGACACAACAAATCTATACTAAAGCCGAGGTAGGTGAGGCTGGAACAATCACCCAAATTGCATTCTATGTTTCAGCAAATCCTAATCAAAGGACAATAGACATTTATATGTCGCACACTTCCAAGAATAGTTTCTCCTCCACCTCCGACTGGGTAGCACAAGGCACAAGCTATCGTGTCGTTCAAGGTTATCAGACATTTGGTCAGACAGGCTGGAATGTCATACCTCTTGACACACCTTTTGAGTATAACGGCACGGACAACCTGCTCATCACCGTTGACGACAACTCCGATTCTTGGGTTAGCAGTAAAATGTCTTTCTATGTGTATTCAACAGGTGCAAACAGAGCACACTATACATATCAAGATGATACGGACTTTAATCCTGCCTCAATTTCCGCCTCCTCCAATAACAACCTTCTTACGAGCAATAACCAGATAATGCTTACCAAAGAAGTTCCGAGCGCCGAAGGCTATCTCTCTGTGTCACCCACGAGTTTGAGCGGCTTCAACGCCATTGCAGGCATGGCCTCCGAGCCGCAAAGCATGTCCGTTATTGGAAACAACCTCCAAACCAACCTTACCATCACAGCTCCCAATGGCTATGAGGTATGCGCCACGCAAAATGGCACTTACAATAGTTCGTTGACATTGACACCTTCCAACGGTAGCGTTCGTTCCAATGTATATGTCCGCCTGAACTCCAACACTCCTGGCACATGTAACGGCAACCTGACCTTGACTTCGAGCACAACTTCAGCCACGGTCGCACTCATCGGCACCGTCATTCCTGGCAGTGGTGAACAATATAGTATCGCGGTCAATGCCAGTCCCGCAGTGGGTGGTAATGTCACTGGCGCTGGCACCTATTATGAAAACAGCAACTGTACGCTGACTGCCACACCTAACGAGCACTATATTTTCGCTGGATGGCAGCTGGGTGGTGACATCGTTTCCACAGCCAATCCTTACACTTTCCAAGTGAACAATGCCGCTACTTACACGGCCATCTTCGAAGAGATACCTCAGTACAATGTCACCGTCAACCAAGTCGAGGGTGGCACCATCACTGCTGACCTGGCAACAGCTTATCCTGGCGATGTGGTTACCTTGAGTGTCGCGGCAGAGAGCGGCTATTTCTTTGTGGAATGGAATGTGGTTGATGCCAACAACCAAACTGTTGTGGTGACCAACGACCAGTTCACCATGCCTGAGAGCAATGTGACTGTGACTGCCGCCTTCTCACAAGGTTTCATGGTCACTCTGAACCAAACTCCTAATGGCACTGTAAGCGCTGACCATACTGAACAACTGCAACCTGGCGATGTTGTTACTTTGACTGCTACACCTAATAATGGTTGCGTCTTTGAGGCCTGGTATGTTTATAAGACCGGCAGCCCGAGGGATGTGATCGCAGTGGTGAATAACAGTTGGTTCTTTATGCCTTCAAGCGATGTGACCGTGATGGCCGTTTTCGTGACGGAAGAGGAGCATGAGCAAACCGTTGGTAACGGCACTAGCACAAATTCATATCTCCCAACTTATGTTTATAGGAGAACTATTTGTCATTCCCTTACGCAGCAGATTTACACTGCCGCCGAGATTGGTTATAATGGTAGAATCACCGCTATAGCGTTCAAAGCCAATGGAAGTGTTACCCGTAATCTCGACATTTACATGGCTCACACTGACAAGACAGCTTTTAGTTCCACCACGGATTGGGAGGTCATGGGTTCGGTAGCCAAGGTGTATTCGGGTAGTGTTAGCTTCACTAACAATTGGGCTACCATCACTTTAGATACACCTTTCGAATATGATGGCACGAGCAATCTTAATATTTGCGTCGTGGACAAAACCACTACGCAGGTAGGTAATAATTCTAGGGCATTTAGCACATATAGCACTGGAGCTAACAGAGCCATGTATGTCTATAGTACAGGCAATAGTGCCACTGACTATAGCAGTGTTATTGGCTACTCCAATCAACTTGAAAGCACCACTGGAACTCGTTCTACTTCCAACAACCAGATTAAGTTCACCATCAAGGTTCCGGGCAGCGCCGAATCGCTAACCGTGTCGCCTGATGAAATTGACGACTTCAGCTATGAGGAAGGCCAAGGCCCGTCGGCTACTTACAAGTTTGGCATTGTTGGCGTTGACCTCAGCAATGACATCACCGTTACTGCTCCCGCCAACTTCGAAATCAGCTTGAACGAGAATGGCACTTACGCTTCATCCGTTGTTATTCCTCGCGAAACGAGCAAGCGCAACCGTGATGTGCAAACCTGGGACTTCGAAGATGGTTTGCAAGGCTGGACTGTCGCTGATGCTGATGGGGACGGATACAACTGGACGCATAACACCGATTTTGGTGGTCATGACGGCTCAACGGGTATTGTTTACTCACAGTCATACGACAACAATGCTGGAGTATTAACCCCCGACAACTGGCTGATTTCACCTCAGGTAACCCTTGGCGGTTCGTTCTCCATGTGGGCACATCCACAACAGGCCGCCTATCCTGCCGAGCATTTTGCTATTTTGGTCTCCACCACAAATACCAACGCGAGCAGCTTCACCATGTTAGGCGAATGGACTTTGTCGAGTGGCGATTGGAAGCATTTCTCAGTTGACCTGAGTGCTTTTGCAGGACAAACTGGCTATATCGCTGTGCGTCACTTCAATTGCAGTGACCAGTTCTATATCAATGTTGACGACTTCGTGCTCGATACCGATGCCGCCATCACTATTGAGATGCCTGTCACCATCACTCCCGCCACGGTCTACGTTCGCATGGCTGAGGGTCTCGAGGCAGGCAGCTATAGTGGCACACTCAATGCAACTGCTGGCAACAACTTCATTGGTAGCGTCAGCCTGAGCGGTGTGGTGTCCGAGCCTGAACAGCCTGAACAGCAGATTATCCTGTCACAAGGCTGGAGCTGGTGGTCGACCAACCTCGACATTAGCCTCAACGACCTTGAGACAGCATTGGGCAACTATGGCAACACCATCTTGTCAACAAACGGTTCGGTTTCGTATCTTGAAGGATTGGGTTGGGACGGCAATTTGAATGCTCTTGACCCGTCAATGATGCTCGAGATTAGCGTGAGTCAAGAAGTTGAGTTCACACTGAGCGCTTTACCGCTCAACCCCACCGAAATTCCTGTTACTATCAATCAAAATGGTTGGAGCTGGATTGGTTATCCTGTCCAACAGAGCATGAGCGTCAGTGAAGCCCTCGCAAATCTTACCCCAGCTTTTGGTGACATCATCAAGTCTAAGAATCAAATGGCGACATGGGGCGGCTCTTCTTGGTTGAGCGAATTTACTATGGAACCTGGACAAGGATACAAGTATTATTCCTATGCCTCTACTGAAAAAACCTTCTATTATCCGGCTAACGGAGAAGGTGGAGCAAAGGCCAGCATTACAATTGAAGATAACTACTGGACACCTGAGTCGTCTCGCTTCGCGAACAACATGAATGTGATGGCCGTGGTGGAAATTGACGGGGCTGAGGCCTTTAATGACGGTATCGAGATTGGCGCTTTTGCTGGTAACGAATGTCGTGGCAGCATGCGTCTACAACTCATTCCAGAGATGGGACGCTACATCGCCTTTATGACTATCCACGGCGAGTCAAATGAGCCTATCAGCTTTAGGATTCTCGACGGTGACATTCAACGCGAGGTGAAGGAGGAAATCGTATTCATCGCTGACGCTTTGGTCGGTGATTTGCAGAACCCCTTCGTTCTCCATGTCAATAGCAACAGCCTAAGCATCTTCCCCAATCCTGTTGACAAAGGTCAGGCTTTCAGCATGGAGATACCTGCAGACATCGAGATTAACGACGCCAGTGTCGAGGTGTTTAACGCCCTTGGAACAAGGGTCCGTACCGAAACTCTTTCCGGTACCCGTTTTTCAATGGCAGGTTTGCCAACTGCTGGAGTCTATACTATCAAGATCACTGACAGAAATGGGACCACTCATTTTGTAAAACTAGTAGTGAAATAAATGATTTAGGGCTGGAGTTCCAAAGTGAGCTTCAGCCCATTTTTTCTTTTTGAGCAAACACTGTTGCATTTTTTATTTGGTTATGAAAAAACTGAAATTTATTTTTTTGGCCTTTATTTTGATTTTTGGCAATGTTTTGATTTTTGCACAAGACACAAAGAAACCTGATTGGAAAAAGTTGCATTATCTCTCGGAAGAGGAAATGCTTTCCAAAGAACGCAGTGTCCTTTTTAACGAGACTAACCCGCCTTCGGGTGACTATGTCCGATTCCCTGCCGAGTTTGAGCCTATGCAAGCGGTCACCATCCGTTATCCGCTGGGCATTCCTACCAGCTTTGTAAAACAACTCTCTGAACGTACCAAGGTATATGTTTTGGTAACTTCAAGCCAACAGAATAGTGCCAATAGCACTTTCCAAAATGCTGGTTGCAACATGAACAATATTACCTATTATAATATGTCGACGGATTCTTATTGGGTGCGCGACTATGGACCTTGGTACATTTTTAATGACCTTGAACCGGCCATTGTGGACAATGTGTATAACCGTCCCCGCCAAAACGACAACATGGTTCCAATATACATGGGACAACAGTTGGGACTCACTGTTTATGGTATGAACCTGACGCATACGGGTGGTAACATGATGGAGGATGGTCGTGGAGTTGGTGTTTCCGATGAACTTATCTTGAATGAAAACAACAACAACGAAACCAATGTCCGTAACAAAATGCGTGACTACCTCGGCATCGATCCTTATCACATCACCATCGACCCACAAGGCGACTACATCGCCCATGTGGACTGCTGGGGCAAACTGTTGGCTCCCGACAAGATTCTCATTGCCCAACTGCCCGAATCCAACAGCCAATATGATGAATACGAGCAAGTGGCTGAATTTTTTGCCAATACCAACTGCTGCTGGGGCTATCCTTATAAGGTTTACCGTGTTTACGAACCAGGTGGATCCACTTTGGCACCCTATACTAACAGTTTGATTCTCAACAATACGGTTTTTGTTCCTTTGGGCAGCAACAGCACCTATAACAATAATGCTTTGGCTGTTTACCAGCAGGCTTTGCCTGGATATGAGATTATCGGTGTCACCAACAGCAATTACAGTACAGGATGGCAAAACACGGATGCTTTGCATTGCCGCACCCGTGGTGTGATGGACTTCGACATGCTCTTTGTCGACCATCGCAATGTGATTTTTGGTGAACAGCCCATGCAGGATTCCATCGCCATCACTTCCAAATTCATCGCCTACAGCGGAGAAAACCTCAAGCAAGATTCGCTTTTGGTGTATTACCGCATCGATGGTGGCGCATACCAAACTGCAAAGATGACCGCCACGGGCAATCCGTATGAATATGTCGGCTATATCAAAGGTTACCATTACGGATCATCTGTGGATTATTATGTCTACGGAGCCGATGAGTCGGGTCACCGCTATTCGCAACCGAGTTTTGGAGCCGTTGAACCTCATCATTTCGAGGTTGAAGAAGGATCTGACTTTGTTGAGCAAACCATCACCATTTCTCGTGGATGGAATTGGTGGTCGACTTATCTTGACATTGATTTGGAGCAACTTAAGGTGGCTTTGGGTGATAAAGGTCTCAGTGTGGTTACTTCGGATGGTGCCATTTCGTATTTGCCTAATTATGGTTGGGATGGCAATTTGGAGACCTTCGATCCAATAAAAATGTATATGTTGGAATCAAGCACCGAGTTGGAACTGGTCGTAAGAGGTACACCTATTGACCCATCAACTCATCCTGTTACTTTGGCACCCGGCTTCAACTGGATAGGTTACCCATTGGCGCAGTCTATGAGCCTCAACCAAGCTCTATCAGGCCTTGTCCCAAACAACGGCGATTTCATTAAGTCGATGACGGGCATTGCCATGTATTCCGACGGCAATTGGATTGGCACGTTTAGTAAATTTGAACCAGGCAAAGGCTACATCTATAAATCAACTTCTTCAGAAAGCAAGAGTTTTTATTTTCCTGTAGTTTTAGAAAAAAAATGAATTTCTATTGAATTGATATTGAATTATTTTGTACTTTTGCACGCTTTTTTGAAAATCAATTATAAACATAAATTCTGTCTTAAAAAATGAAAAAAAACTGGTTCTTACTAATCGTATCATTTCTATTTATGGGCATGATGCATGCCCAAGAAAACCAAGAAAACTATTTCACTCCTGACGGAGTGACGGGCTCTTCCATAGCAATGTTTTGGTGTGAGGTTCGCATTGACGGTGTCGCTCAGACCTCTTATGACATTGAAGTTGCCGAGTTTGTTGATGGATCCTGTAGGTACGTTACACGAGTCCAACCCTATTATCAAGATAGGGTTTATCAGGCATTATTGCAAGGTCAATTTACTGGTCACGGGGAAATCGTCACTTTTAAATGTTATGACCATAGTACCGGAATAGAATATGCTGAATGCCCTTACACATATACTACCACTGGTTCATCCGATCAGGTAAGTAACGCTTTGAATCCTACTCTCCTTGAGTTTACGACTCCATCTTTCGATAAGTTGATTGTGGGCTACGGTGATAACGCCAAGGGGTATTACCTCATTGCTTCTCCACTTGCCAGCGAAGTTGATCCTACCACAATCGATGGAATGATTCTCACAGGTGATGATGACGTCAACTATGATCTTTATGCCTTCGACCAGGGTGCTGTTTTGGAATGGATTAACTATAAAGCGGATGGCTTTAACCTCGTCAATGGCAAGGGCTATCTTTATGCCAAAAAGAACACTGTTACCTTGACCTTCGCTGGCCGTCCATATAACGGCAATGGTGAAGTCACGTTGACCAAGACAGAAGAAGCGCCAGGTTTGGAGTTCCCCGACTGGAACCTTGTGGGCAATCCTTTCCCGGATCCCGCCTATATCACTAAACCATACTATTACATGAATGAGTTTACCTCGGAGATTATCATAGTTGAAAGTCCCAGTACCAGGGCAGTTGATGCGATGGAAGGAATCTTCGTTGTCGCTGAAACCAACCCCGAGACGCTGATCTTCTCAACGGATGTGCCTAACCGCAATCCAGCCACTTTGGTGATGAACCTCACGAGCAACAGGAGCAACGGAGTCATTGACCGTGCCGTCATTGACTTCAACCAAGGCTTTCAGTTGGAGAAATTCATGCTCGATGAGGAGAGTACCAATATTTCCATTGTTCAAGGGGATGAAGCTTTTGCCATGGTTCACAGCGATGGCCAAGGGGAGGTGCCGGTCAACTTCAAGGCAAGAACCGACGGCAGCTACACCCTCAGTGTGAATCCGAAAAACATAGAGATGGGTTATCTACACTTGGTCGACAATCTCACAGGTGACGACATCGACCTGCTTGAGACTTCGAGCTATACCTTTGTTGCCAGCGCGGGTGACGCGGAGTCACGTTTTATGCTGAAGTTTGCCTCCAGAAACCATTGGATTGTGGATGATCATGCTACTCAAGGTAACGCCGTGTTATTCGCCATTGTTCAAATAAATGGGGTGAATATTGAAGATAGGGCCAATTGGGAAGTTGGCGCTTTTAACAGCAATGGTGTATGCCGTGCAGTTGGCAGCATGGAAAATGGATGGGTGTTAATTAACGAACCTAATGTTTCCTTTACAAATATGTTGATGATTACTGTTCAAGGTGAACCAGGAGAGGAGATTTCTTTTAAACTATACGATAGAACCAATGATGAGGAGTATGACTCGTGCGATATTGTCTTGACATGGTATGAAAACGAAATGTGGGGCAGCTTAAGGGATCCGGTCGTTTTGAATTTCATGATACCCGAAAGCTACACAAAGGTGATAGAGGGCTACGGAGAGAGCGATGGTGGCTACTACCTCATTGCTTCTCCGCTGAGTGATGCGGTAACGCCTACGGTTGAGAACGGATTTCTCGTCAACGAATACGACCTCTATCGTTTCAACCAGGCCGCGTCGTTGGAATGGGAGAACTGGGAGAATAATGAAAGCAACCACTATCAGTTCGACCTTGTTTCCGGCAAGGGCTACCTCTATGCCAACAGCGTAGGTACGACACTGACCTTCACGGGTTATCCCTACAGCGGCAACGGTGAAGTCACGTTGACCAAGGTAAATAAAACGGATGGTTTAGACTTCCCCGACTGGAACCTTGTGGGCAATCCTTTCACAGATGACGCCTATCTGCCCACTGGACGCTCCTTCTATTCCATGCAGAATGCTGGCGATTTCACTCCCGAAACCGGCGGTAACACTCCCATCGGAGCCATGAACGGCATTTTCGTCGTCGCTAACGAAAACGAGGAGATACTGACCTTCAGCACCACAGCTCCTGGTAATGTCTCCAAGCTTATCTTGGACCTCTCTAACAACAGGGGCAGTTTCCTCGATCGAGCCATCGTTCGCTTCGACGAAGGCAACCAATTGCCAAAAATGAAACTCCGCAGTGGCAGCACCAAGGTCTACATCCCGCAGGACAATGTCGACTATGCCGTGGTCAATAGCGAAGAGATGGGGGCCATCCCTGTCAACTTCAAGGCCGAGAGCAACGGCACTTATACCCTCAGCTTCACCAACGAAGAAGTGAGCTTTGCCTATCTCCACCTTATTGATAATATGACTGGCATCGAGACCGACCTGCTCGCCAACCCGAGCTATAGCTTCATGGCCAAGACCACGGATTATGAAAGCCGTTTCAAGCTCGTGTTTGCCACTGGCAACAACGGCAACGACGACAACTTCGCCTTCTTCAGCAACGGTAGTTTTGTTATTAACAATGAAAGTGAAGCCACACTACAAGTTGTTGACATTAACGGTCGCATTATGAAGACCGAAAGCATCAACGGTTGCAGTAACGTCAACGTCAACGCTGCTTCCGGCATCTACATGCTCCGCCTCGTCAATGCTGAAAGCGTGAAGGTACAGAAAGTGGTGGTAAAATAAGAGCGGATCATTCGCTTAATAAATGTTGGAATGGCTTTTTGCTGTTCCAACATTTTTTTTATTTTTGCGTCAGATTTCTCTGTTATGAAGAAAGTAATTATCATTAGTCTGCTATTGTTGTTGCTCTCGCCGGCTATGGCGCAGGAGAGGAACACGACTGACTTCTGGCCGCTGTTTTTCCCGCAGCTGAAAGCCGAGTTGCCAGAGGAGGTGCGTGAAACGTCAGGCCTTTTCTTTCATAATGATCGCCTTTGGACGCACAACGACAGCGGCGGCAAACCAATACTTTATGCCCTCGACACCACCACATTTCAGGTAGTGCAGAAACTGACGCTCAAGAATGTGAAAAACAAGGATTGGGAAGATGTTTGCACCGATGGCGAGACGGTCTTCGTCGGCAATATGGGAAATAATAAGGGCAACCGTAAGGACTTGAGCATCTATACGTTTCCTCTTTCCGCCATTCCTGACAATGGGGATGTGACCATCAAAGTGGATTCCATCACTTTCAGTTTTGGCGATCAAACTGACTTCTCGAAACGCAAGATTCACGATTTCGATTGTGAAGCCATGTTTGTCACCGATGATAACCTTTATCTGCTCAGTAAAGGCTGGGAGACAGGCACGACACGGCTGTATCGCTTGCCGAAAACACCTGGGAAGTATGTGGCAGAAGTGGTCAACGGCTTCGACTCGCAAGGTCTGATTACGGGTGCCGACTACGACATGAAAAACCATATTTTAGTCATCGTAGGTTATGTAAAAACCATCTGGAAACCCTTCATGTATGTCATCTTCGATTTCGACGAGGCAGGAGTGAAGCTCACGCATCGCCGCTTCGAGATGCCACAATTGGCTGGGGCGCAAACCGAAGGCATCTGCATCTTCGATGACGGACGGTGTTTCGTCACCGCCGAGACCTCACCAACCATGACGGCAAGGTTGTTTGAGGTGGATTTCAGAAAATGGATTGCCAAAGTACTTAAAAGTAGGAGAAGATGAAGCGTATAACGATAATATTGTTGTTCGTGGCGTTAGTTTCCACCGCTTTTGCCCAGCATCCGAAGAAGGCGATGAAAGCCTACGAGGCAGCGGAAGAAGCTTTTCAGAGACGCGACTATCAAAAAGCCCATCAGCAGCTGTTGAAAGCCGTGGTGGAAGACCCGAACTATGCCGAGGCTTGGCTCTTGGAGGGTGAGGTCGGGATGGAAACGAAAGACTATGATTTGGCCTTGTTGGGTTATGAAAACGCCCTTTCGTCCGACTCGCTGCTGTTTCCGCCAGCGGCCATCACCTTGGCACGTCTTTATGACATGCGTGGCAGTTACAAGCGTGAAATGGTCCTGCTACGCTGGTACTTGTCGAAAGGCTTCAACAACGCTCCCAATAATGCCACGGCCAATGAACTGTTGGCAAAAGCCACCTTCCGCGACTGGGCGGTGTGTCATCCTGTCGCCTTCGAGCCCGACAACTTAGGTGTTGGGGTTAATTCCAACAATGACGAATATGTGAACATGCTGTCGTTTGACGGCTCGCAGCTGTTGTTTACGCGCAAAATGCCCATGGACAACGGCTATCAAAAGGAGTTTCTCTTTACTTCCCAATGGGATGGTGAACAATGGTCTGAGCCCCAACAGCTTGCTTTCGCCGATTTTCCTGAGGACATCGACCCGGGAGCGGCATTCATCTCTGCCGATGGCAAGAAACTATACCTGACGGGTTGCGGCTGGAGACGCGACACCAGCTGCGACATATATGTTTCGGAATGGATTGACGGCGTTTGGACGATGCCTCAAAGCCTGAAAGGCACGATTAACACAAACAGTTGGGAGTCGCAGCCCTGCGTGAGTAGCGATGGCAAGGAACTTTACTTTGTGTCGCGCCGCTCGGGAAATAATGCCGACATCTTTTGCGCCAAGCGAAATTCGGACGGTAGCTGGTCAGAACCGCAGAATGTAGGTACACCTATTAATACTAAAGGCACGGAGATGGCACCTTTCTTGCATCCCGACGGACGCACGCTTTATTTCTCGTCCGACACGCACATCGGCATGGGCGGTTTCGACCTGTTCATGAGCCGTAGGGGAGAGGATGGAAAATGGCAAGAGCCGGTTAATTTGGGCTTCCCCATTAACACTAATGGAGATGAAATCAACTTCTTTGTGGCTGCCGACGGCAAAACGGCTTTCATCTCTTCGCAACGGGAAGGCGGCAATGGTGGCTACGACATTTACACCTTTGAATTGCCAGAGGACATCCGTTCCGATTCCGCCAACTATTTGGCGACTGTGGATGTGGTGGAACTGGCTCCAGGTGATGCAGTCGTCCTGCAAAACATCCAGTTTGAGTACAACAGCTCTGCCTTGACCGAAGACTCGCAGCAAGGCATACAGATGCTGACCAACTTTTTACAGCGTAATCCCAACTTGAAGGTGGAACTGGCAGGTCATACCGACAATGTGGGCAGCGAGAGCTACAACTTGAAACTCTCTTCCGAACGCGCTGATTCAGTCCGCGATGCTTTGATATCCAATGGTATTGATGGAAATCGGTTGACTGCCCAAGGCTATGGTGCATCTCGCCCCGTTGCTCCCAACGACACCGATGAGCATCGAGCCTTGAATCGTAGAACAGAAATGATTGTAATTGATTGAATATGAAAAGATTATTTTTAATAATGACAGCAGTTTTGACTATTGTGATGTCATCATGTGTAAAGCCTGAGGATCCTACCGATGTTCCTACCGAGATTCATTTCTCGATTTTGAGTGACAGCTATTCCAGTTTTGAAGGCTATGTCGATCCCGAAACCAACGATTGTTGGCACTATGAGGATATTGGCGTGACAGATGTCTCGCAAATGTGGTGGCATAAGGTGGCTACTACGATGGAATGGTCTATGGAGCAAAACAACTCGTTTTCGGGTTCCCTGATTTCCAATTTTAGTGATTTTGAAGGCGGGAGCTATTATGGGCGTCATTCCTTCCTCAAACGTATGAATGACTTGGGAAATCCGGATGTGATTTTTATCCTTGGAGGCACCAACGACGTATGGCAAGACGCACCTTTTGGCGACTTCGTATACAGTGATTGGACAGAAGAGCAATTGTGCTCTTTCCGTCCATCCCTTGCCTGTCTTTTGGACAATGTGAAACGGCAACATCCTGATGCCAAGATTTATTTCCTTCTTGAGACCTCTCCGTGTCCGGGCGGCATCAGCGAGGAAACACGGCTGAATCTTGTTGAATCGGTGCATCGCATTACCAATCACTATGACATAGAATGCATCGACTTGGATATCCACAAAGATTGGTGGCATCCCGATGTTCAAGGTCAGGACGACATTGCACGCCAAACTTTGGAAGTGCTTAAGGCCGATTTCAATGTCATCGTCTGAAGCGGTATTGCACCGTCAGCTCATCGTTGCTGGGCATCGGCACGTCCCAATAGGGCTTTTCGTCGGACGCTGAGCCTGTCGAAGCGTCGCTTTCAGAGCCTGTCGAATTGTTAGAATCAGGTCCCTGAGCTTGCAGTCCGTGAGGCCTCTCGAAGGGTCGAAGGGCCGTGTCTTCATCTTCATCATCTTCTTCCCAATGATAAACCTCTTTCTGAGGTCCTTCTTTTCTCAAGAAAACAGCCAGCAGTACACCAATGATGGCTCCGCTGAGGTGACCTTCCCATGAGATGTTTTGTGGGATGGCCAACGAGGGTATCATTCCCCAAATGAAACTACCATAAAGGAACACCATGATGAGCGAAATGACAATAAGCAAACGGTTGCCACGAATGAATCCGCTGGCGATGAGGAAGAGGTTGAGCCCGTAAACGAGCGCACTGGCTCCAATGTGTGTGGATTCAGGGTCTCCTATGCACCATGTAATTAATCCGCTGGCGAGATAAGTGATAAGCAACACTCGGTTGGCAAGGGTAGGGTAGCAATAATACAAGGCAGTGCCTAATACGAGGATGGGCACCGAGTTCGAAAGCAGATGCTCCCAGCTGCCATGTAGGAAAGGCAAAGTGAGGATGCCAATGAGACCTTTTGCCGAATGGGGCGTAATGCCCCATCGATTTAGGCTGATGCCAAACGACACCTCGATGATTTTCACCAACCACATCAAAGCCACGATGATGAGCGGGATGATGAGGCTGCCCCAAAACTTCCTTTTTTCTGCTTTTTCGTCCATGTCGTTGGGTTTATCAAGAATTGTTCCGCTGCAAAAGTCGGAAATTTTGGCAGAACGCCAACCATAGCAAAAACAAAAATCCCGCTCACGGACAGTGAACGGGATTGTTTCCTCAGATTCTCCAAATTCTTGATAAAAAGAACTTGATAGAAAAACTTGATTAAGGCAGAAATGGCATCTTCACGACAACAGCCTTGATGAGCTTGTTGCGGATCTTGATGAAGATTTCGGTGTCCTTCTTGCTGAAGGCCTTCTTCACGAGAGCCGTACCGATGTTCTTGCCTGTCGAAGGTGACGGGCTGCCCGAGCGCACCATACCGATGCAGTTGCCTTCGGCATCGCACACTTCGTAGCCGTTACGCGGAATGCCACGGTCGATCATCTCGAAGCCGACTATCTTCTGGCTCACGCCATTGGCTTTCTGAGCGGCGAAGATTTCGCGGTTGAGGAAGTCGTTGCCGTCAACGAACTTGGTGATCCAGCCCAAGCCAGCCTCGATGGGGCTGATGGTGTCGTCGATTTCGTGGCCGTAGAGGCAGAAGCCCTTTTCGAGACGGAGGGTGTCGCGGCAGCCCAAACCTGCGGGCATGATGCCAAACTCCTTGCCAGCCTCAAAGACGGCGTCCCAAACCTCCTTGGCGTGGGCGACGGGGATGTAGATCTCGCAACCACCTGAACCGGTGTAACCTGTGGTCGAGAAGATGATGTTGTCGACGCCGGCGAAGTTGATGATTTGGAAGGTGTAGTATTCCATATCAACGACGTTGGCTTTGGTGAGTTTCTGCATGGCTTTCAAGGCGTTGGGGCCTTGCACGGCCAACTGTGCCCATTCTTCGCTCTCGTTCTTGAAGTCTTCACCGAGGGTCATGCCGAACTTTTCGGCAATCTGGCTCATCCAAGCCCAGTCCTTGTCGATGTTGGCGGCGTTGGGCACCATGAAGTAATGGTCGTCGGCGATGCGGTAGACGAGCATGTCGTCAACAATGCCACCTTTGCCATTGGGCAGGCAGGTGTATTGCACCTTGCCGTCGCTCAAAGCGGCCACGTCGTTGACGGTGCAGTATTGCATGAACTGTTTGGCCATGGGGCCTTTGGCACGGAACTCGCCCATGTGGCTCACGTCAAACACGCCGACGTTGTTGCGGACGTTGTTGTGTTCTTCAACGAGGCCGGTGTATTGAATCGGCATATCGTAGCCAGCAAATTCAGCCATCTTGGCACCTAAGTCGTGATGGATTTGATTGTAAGGGGTCTTCTTTAATTCGTTGTTTTCCATTTTATGGGATTTAAGATTTAATATATAAAAGATTCAAAATTTAATATTCAAAATTCAACTGGGTTTATCGTCTGCCACGCTGTGACAGCTCTACAACTCCTAACTGCAAACTGAACAACTGCAAACTCCTAACTCCTAACTCATCTCCTAGTATCATGCAGCCCTTTCTTGAATGAAGGACCAAAATACAAACGCGTGTATTTGAGGTCATACACCGTGACCACCTTGGCGGGGTCGGTGTTGACTTGACGTTTCAGGGTGCAGCCGTTGGCGGGGTCGACCCAGTATTGAATGACAGAGCCGTCCTCAAAGTCAACGAAAAACTTCCAGCAATCGATGTCCGTGGGTTTATGGGAGTTACCGACCGTGACTTTTTCGTTGCCGACATAGTAGTTGGAAAGGTTGTCTGTGTCCACCTCTTTGGCAAAAGAGTTGAGGATGGGGAAACTCTCTCCGAAGGGCTCAAACTCCCAGTCAACATCATCGGTCCAACCTTGTGCATCGGGCTTGTAGTACCAGTTTTTACCGGTTTTCACGTTCCAGAAGCGGTCGAAGCTTTGTCCGTCGTTGTAGGCCTCGTCGTCACCGTGCTTCATGTAGGTGTCGTTGAATCCGCTACCCGTATCATGGATGGTGATAAAGAAGTTGTCTTTGGGCGGGTTGAATTTGTAGGTCTCGGTGAAAGGCAATGTTTGGGGTTTCACTGGCTTTTCGGCTACTACGGGAACATCGTTCGGGTCGACGACGGTGATTTTGGCCACAGCCTCGGTGTCATTGTTTTGGCAAGTGGCGATGATGCTGCTCTTGCCAACCGACTTTGCAATGATTTGAATTTGTTCGCCCATCCCGATAGCCTTGAAGCTGATGACTTTAGGCCCAGAGATGCTGTAACCGTTCATGTCGCAATTGTCGAAGGGCTTCCAAACGAGGGTGTCGCCCAAAGCCATCTTGAATTCAGTTTCGTTTGTTTCCTGTGCCATCATAAAGCCTGCGAGGCAGAGGAACAGCATGGTAATAAGTGTTTTTTTCATTTTCGTAATGTTTAATAAGTTGCAAAAATACCGATTTATTTTGGATTGCTTCGCAAGAAATATGAAAAAATCGAAACCAGATATTAAAATACTGTTTTTTTTGCCGTTTTTCTTGCCTAAAGCAATTTTGAATAAGCGTTTTCAAAAGCTTCGCGCATGGCATTTTCGTCGCGGATGGTGGCTCTTAATTCCTCCAAACGTGCCGCATTGTCCGATTTGGGAATCCAGAGACGGAGATAGCCCGTGTCGGAGTATTTTTCCAACAGATGTTCGCGAAAACGTTGATATTGCCCTTCCTTGTCGAGTTCGGGATGATGGTCAAGACCGAATTGGATGGTGCGGCGGATGACTTTTTCGGGCGCGATGAGACGGTCGGCTTCGGCAACGATTTTGCCGTAGATGCTTCGGGGCTCGTGGCCACTTGAGGCGCGGTGGTCCTCGGCAGCCTGCGCCATGGTCTCGATTTGGTCATCATCGAACCATTCGTGCAGTTTCGTGTCCTCGCGGATGATGCGCCCCGAAACAAGGTGGTGGGTGTCGCGGCCTTCGCAAAGTCCCGTGTCGTGGTATGCGGCTATGGCATACACCATATTAACGTCGACATTGTATTGTTCGGCCAACCCCAAACTGCGTTCGATGACTTCCTCGGCATGGTTGCGTTGGTGGGCAGCGTCGAAGTGGTCGTAGCGGGGCAGGATTTCCTGTTCGATGTAACCGATTAGGTTTTTGTCGATCTGTTTCGTCATAATGTTTGCAAAAATAGAAAAAAAGTAGAGCTATCCTACAAAGGTAGCCCTACTTTTGATATAAAGTGGTCTTTGGCTTTTATTGTGCAGTAAAGCTAAAGGCTTGTGTCGATGCAGAGGAAGTTCCTCCGAGGTAGATTCCGTGGAAGGCCGTTGTCGGGTTGGTGGGTGCCGAAGAGCCGTATTTCACGTAATAGGTGCTTCCATGTGCCATGCCCGTCGCCGTGATAAGGGCTAAGTTGCTTGAGCAGTTGGCCTCGAAGCTGAACGTCACCATGTTGGTGCCGCCTGCTCCGCTGGTGTTCGACAGGGTGTAGTATCTTCCCGCTTGGAAGCTATAGCTGCTGGTGTGGAAGTAGTAGCCTTGAACAGCACCAGTAATGGTGTTCCCGCCGCCTCCTCCAGGCCAGCCGCCACCGCCGCCTTGCGAGCCACCTGCACTGATGCCGATGCCAGTGCCAGTGATGCGGATGTAACTGTTGTTATCGCAGTCGAAGCCTTCTTCAGGGCTACCTTTAGTAGTGTAAGAGAACACGACGCCGTCGCCGATGGTGATGGCTCCCGCCGTGCCTGCATTCGAGTCGATGGCATCGTTGCCGTTGCTGAAGCACACGGTCACACCGCCGTTGAATAATATCTTGCCTTTCGAGTTGATGCAGTCGTCGTAGCATTTGAAGTAATGTTGACCGCCTTCAATGTTGATTTGCGTTTTCGATTCCAAGCCTTCGGCGCCACTTTTGGTGGTTGTCACCGTGGTGGTACCGCCGTAAATTGTCGCAAGGCCACACACTTTGATACCTTTTGCCGAGGCACTTGCCGACGAGGAACCGCCACCGCCAGGTCCTGGAGGCCAACCGCCACCACCACCTGAACCTACCTGCGTTCCAGTGGTGGAAATGGTGAGGGTAGGACCGGTGCCATCGGGGCTGCCTTGCGTGTAGGTGCCTGAGTAGGTGTAAGTGGTGCCACCCCAGCCGCTGCCTGTCGCGGTTTGGGTACCCACTTTGATGCCCTTGCCGCCTTTGCCAGTAGAGGTAAGCGTGATGTTGCCGTTCAGTATCTGCATGTCGCCTTCGCTGCGGAGGCATGAGCTGGAATAGGTGTCGGTGCCCGTTGAGGCGGTGTAGGTGGCGCCGTCACCATGCGTTGTGATGTTGATGGTGTTATTGCCGCTTATCGTCATGTTGCCTGTGGCCTTGATGCCCTTGCCACCTTGGTTGGAGGCCGGGAGTGTTATGGTGATGTCGCCGCCACTGATGTTCACGTTGCTGTCGCTCCTGATGGCGGTGCAGTAGGACGGGTCGTAGTCGGTTACCACTGTGGTGCCGTTAGAGTTAATGACGATGGTGCCGCCGCTGATGCTGAGGTCGCTGTCGGCAGCGATGCCTTTGGAGGTGTTGCCCGAATGGGTGATGTTGAGGCTGCCGCTGCTCATGTGGAAGGTGCTGTCGCTCTTGATGCCCTTGCCATCGGCAGACGTCGAGACGATGGTGATGTCGGCACCGCTGATGGTGACGTCGGTATCGCTGGAGATGCCGTTTGAGCCTTCGCCCGCCACTTGAAGGTCGATGATGCCGCCATTTAGAATCACGTTGTCGTCGCCCTTGATACCTTTGCAGTCGTTGCCAGTCACATTCATGCTGAGCGAGCCGCCGTACATGGTGAAGACACCAGTCACCTTAATGCTCCTTTGGGTTTCCGTAGTGGTGTTGATGCTGAGGTTGCCGTTGCCGATGGAGACGGTGCCCGAAAAGTCGAGACCATCGGAACCCGCCGAGGCGATGTCGAGCGTGCCACCATTCCAAACCAAGTTGCTACTGCCATGTATGCCGTCGCTGTCGGTACTAAGAATGTTAATGTTGCCCGAGTTGACCGTCATGTTACCGTCAACCGAAATGCCATGCTTGCTGTTGCCCGTGACACGCAAGATGCCTGAACCGCCAATGGCGAGGCTGCCTGCGGCATAAAGGGCACCGTTGATGGTGCTGTTGGCATTGTCGGCAAGATTGGTTGTTCCTCTTAAGGCAAGTGTTACTGCAACTTCAGATGCCAAATTGATAGCTGCGGTGCTGCCGCTGGTCAGCGTGAGTGAGCTGAGTGCTAAATAGAAGGATGAAGTGCTGTACATCGTCAACGAGCCGTTGGAAGAATTGCCCGAAACGACGTATGGCACATTAGCCTTGGTGGAACTCACCGTTACATTGGCATTATCCGTTGAAACCGTCACGCCATCGTTGGCGAAAGGGTTGATAACACTCACGCTTGAACCGTTGTAAGTGATATAAACCGTGTCGCCCGCAGGTGGTTCTTGCTTTCTCTCGAAAGTGATGCTGTCGAAAGCAGTGATGGGTAAGGCAATGTCGCCGTTTTCCGCGTTGATGAGCATGTTGGCGGGCTGACTGCCTTCGAAATGAATATCGCTGATGGTGTTCACATCGTTGTTGTAAATCACCGTTCCCGTTTTATGCAGGTAGATGTGGTAGTTTTGCGCGTTTAAGCCTATGCAACCAAGCAAGAAGGCCAATAAAAACAAGGTCTTTCTCATAGCTTGATCATTTTAAGGGTACATGATGGGGTTTTCACAAGATAGAGGCCGATGGCCATGTCGCTAACGTCAATGGGTTGGTCTCCGATAGCTTCGAATGACCTAATCAAGCGGCCGTCAATGGCGTAGATGCTAACGGTTTGAGGTCCATCGAGGTTGCGGAGTACCATGACATTATGCGTGGGGTTGGGCATAATGCTAACCTCGCTCAGGTGGTTTTCGACTTGTCCGACAGTCTCCTCGCAAGTGATTTTTCTAATGTCTTCCATGCTGATTCTAACGATGTCTTTGGCGAGCGTGCTTTCGATGACGAGGAAGGTGTTGTCTTCAAAGTAGATGCGTGCATCGTTATCCATCGAATAGGTCTGCACTGTCCCGTTATTCATCGTGACAACCATCTGGGTGGATTGAGCGTTCACATGGATGCATAATCCCATGGCAAGGATTAAAAGCAACAATCCGTGTTTCAATAATCGTTTCATAATGAGTGATTCAAAAAATTTTGATTAAAAATGCAAAAATATGAATTTTTGGTAAGGGATAGGCCTCGTTTTATCTGAAAAAAATGCCGATTGGACGCAAATTAGTCCATGTTGGACAAGAAATAGGGCCTTGTGACCGAGCCTTTGCAACCCAACATTTCCTTCGGCGTACCAGCAAAAATAATCTTGCCGCCCATGGCACCTCCGCTGGGACCAAGCTCGATGAGGTAGTCGCACTGCTTCAGCATTTCCAAATTGTGCTCGATGAGGAAAATGGTGTTGCCCGCCTCCACCATGGTGTCGAAGAGGTCGAGGATGCGCTTGATGTCGTTGAGGTGCAGTCCGTCGGAAGGCTCGTCCATGATGAAGATTTTGGGTTGTTTAATTGTTGAGTTGTTTAATTGTTTAATTGTTGGGTTGTTGCGACAACAGTTCAACGATTCAACATTCAACGATTCAACAAGATAAGCGGCCAATTTGATGCGCTGCAACTCACCGCCCGAGAGGGTCGAGAGCGACTGGTTCAGATGCAAATAACCTAACCCGACCTTGCGCAAAGGCTCCAGCTTCTCGGCGATGACGGTGCCCGCAAACATCTCTGAGGCTTTGTTGGCGGTCATGTCCATCACTTCAGCAATGTTCATGCCGTTGACCTTATAAGATAAGACCTCGTTGCTATAGCGCAATCCGCCACAAGCCTCGCAAGTGGTCTCGATGGCATCCATGAAAGCCATATCGCTGATGATGACGCCCTTGCCTTGGCAGACGGGACAGCCGCCTTTGCCATTGAAGGAGAACAAGTCAGCCTTTGTCTTGTTCACTTTGGCGAAAAGTTTGCGGATATCGTCGGCCACATCGAGATAGGTAGCAGGGGTGGAACGTAGGCTGATGCCGATGTTCTTCTGGCTGATGTAAACGATGTCTGACTGTTTAATTGTTGGGTTGTTTAATTGTTTAATTGTTGTTCTGTCGTCGCGAGAACAGTTCAACAATTCAACATTCAACGATTCAACATTTTTTACAAAGCACTCCATCAATGAACTCTTGCCCGAGCCAGCTACCCCTGCGATGCCGCACATCACGCCCAAGGGCAAATCCACGGTTAGGTTATTGATATTATGCAACGTGGCGTTCTCCAAATGGAAGAACATCTTGGGCTGACGAACTTGTTCCTTAATGGAACTTGTTGCGCTAAGCGAGGTGCCAGTCAGGGTTTGGCTGTGCAAAAGTTCATCATAGCTTCCTTCAAAGACGATTTCGCCGCCTTTCATGCCCGCACCTGGACCCATGTCGATGATATGGTCGGCGATTTTGATCATGTCCTTGTGGTGCTCCACGAGGATGACCGTGTTGCCGTGATTTTTCAGTTTCTGCACCGACTTCTGCATGAGCAAGATGTCATGGTTGTGCAGACCCACGCTGGGCTCGTCGAGGATGTACATAACATCGGAAAGAGGTGAGTTGATGTATTTGGCGATCTTGCAGCGTTGCGCCTCGCCGCCCGAAAGCGTGCCGATGGCGCGGTCGAGGGTGAGGTAGCCGAGGCCGATTTCCTCCAAGGCAGCCAGCCTTTCGATGGTGGCATGTTTGATGTCCTCGGCAAGAGGATTGTCGATGGTTTCCATCCACTGACGACAGTCGGCGATGCTCATGGCGGTCACCTCTGCGATGTTGATACCCTTAATTTTGCAGGAGCGTATCTTCTCGTTGAGGCGGGTGCCGCCGCAGTCGGGACAGGTGCCCATCGTCAGCATGGGGTTAAGCACGGCGGCGTGGAGCAGACCTTCTTCCGAGTTGATAATGCTGCGGTACATGCGGGGGATGAGGCCTTCGTATTTGGCGCTTTTGGGCCAGTTCGACGGTGGGTTTTTCAGTTTGATTTGCGGCGAGTTGAGGAACAAATCGAGTTCTTCGGGCGTGTAGTCCTTGATTTTCTTGTCCAAGTCGAAGAGGCCACTATGGGCATAACGGATCCAGCGCCAGCCGCCTTTGCCGAAGGCAATGTAGTGGATGGTGTCCTCGTCGTTGAGTGACTTATCGAAGTCGACAAGTTTGTGGATGTCCAACTCGCGAATTTCACCCAATCCTGCACAGCGTGGACAACTGCCCGAAGGGTGGTTGAACGAGAAAGCGTCGGAATAACCCACGAAAGGCAGCCCGATACGCGAGAACAACAATCTCAGCAAGGCATAAATGTCCGTAAAGGTGCCTACCGTTGAGCGTGAATTGGAAGTCGGCTTGCGTTGCTCGATTACGATGGCGATGGGCAGATTCTCGATGTCGCCAACATGCGGACGACCGTATTTGGGCAAATATTGTTGCGTAAAGGAAGGGAAAGTGTCATTGAGTTCCCGCCGCGACTTAGCTGCGATGGTATCCAGCACCAACGATGACTTTCCCGACCCCGACACGCCCGTCACCACGGTGATTTGCCGTTTCGGAA
>JAEETH010000035.1 GCA_016290215.1 Bacteroidales bacterium | reverse complement strand
GAGGCGATGATGCGCCCGTTCAGCAGGTTCTGGTGCGGGTTTTTCTCGAAGTCCTCGGCGATGTCGAGGACATGGCAGATTTCTTCAGGCGTGTAGTCGCTGATGGAAATCAGGCTGCGGTTTTTCAGTGAAATTGACATAGGCTTATCGGTTTAATATGTTGAACTTGGCAAAAAAAAGACGGTCGACAAAGCGACCGTCAATATGAAAAAGTAGGAAATTCAATTTTGTGGAACCCGTTGATTCCGTGGTGATAATCTTTTCCGATGGCTTGTTTAAGTACTTCATCGGACTGCAAAGATAGAGAATAATTTGATATTTCGCTACGATTGTAGGAATTTTTTATTCTCTTGGAGCTTCCCTGCTGATGGTGAAGGTCTGACCGGCAGCAGTGGCGTTAACGAAGAAGGCCTCCAAAGGAGCGATGGCACCTTCGATAAGCTCCAATTGGTTGTCGACCAAGCGGTAGAAGGCCATGCCTTCGGCATCGGTGGTGATGTAGGCCTCGCAGGGGAACGGGTTGCCGCAGAGGTTCCATCCGCCGTGCTCCACCTCATCGTAGGAAGGAGTCACTACGACAGGCTCGCTGCTGTTGCGGAGCGTGGCGGTGAAGAGCATCTCCATGTCGTCGCGGTTGGCATAGAGGAAGCCAACGCCGTTCTGCAAGTCGATGCCGTCGTGGTTGTTCTGCCATTCCTCGTCGGTGGCGGTTCTGTCCCAGCTGTAGAGGTCGTAGTCGCTTTCTTCGGTCAAGAGACCTGCGTCGGCGGCTGAGACGGGAACGGCAATTGGCAGGGTCATGAGGTTGTAGCCATTGTTGGTTCCCACATAGTCGGTGCCGTAGCCGATGACGAACTTCTTCATGGTGGCGGTAACATCGCTGTTGGTCTTCAGCTGGCCGCCGTCCTCGATGGTGAGGGTAGCGTTACCTTCGATGGTGATGTTGTTGGCTTCGGCAACGTCGAAGACGGTGGCTTCGGCGCGGAGGATGACGTTCTCATCAATGGTAGGCACGCCAACGGGCACCCAGTTGTCGCCATTGCTCCATTCGCCCTCGATGACGAAGATCTTGGTGTTTTCGTCCAAAGTGGTGAAGGCGATGGCTTCGCTATACTCGGTCTCTTCGTCTTCGCAAATGCCTTTCACTTTCACAAGATAAGTGGTCTCGGGAAGGATGTAACTTTCATCGTTAAGGATGAAGGGCGATTCCGTGGCGGTATAGTTCATCTCCGATAAGAGGACATTACTTTCGATGGTGATGTCGTCCACGTAGAAGCAGTCGTCGTTAGTATTCACACTGGTATCCTTTGTGTAATACCAGCGGAGGGTGTGGGAACCGGCTTCAAGCGTGTAGGTGTAGTTGATCCACGAGCCATTGCCAGAGATGCCATTAAGGCTAGACTGATTGACGCCGTCGATGCTGAAATATCCCTTGTCGTATGATGATTCAGAGGAAATTCTTGCCCAGAAGCTGAGGGTGGCATCATGCTCAATGGTAACCTCAAGATTCAGGTCGGAAGTTGCACTGTTTACTCCAGCGCCACCACTCTTCACGGAATAGCTACCGGAATGTTTGTCGTTGCTGGTCACTGTCCAGGGATAGTCGGTGGTTGTGGTGGTGAAGTCGCTGATGTTTTGGTCTTCGAAGTCATAATTGGTTGTGGACATTTCGTATTGTCCCACCCAAACATTGTAGCTTTCGCTGTAACCTGTCCAGGCGATGGTGGCACCGTATGCGGTTTCTTGGGTGGCAGACAAGTCGAAGGGCACAGGGCAGGCTCTGAGCGTGGTGAAGTTGCCAATATTTGACCATTGGCTCAAGCCGTCTACTTCGCCGCAGTTGGCCTGCACCTTCCACTGGTATTCAGTCTCGGGAAGCAGATCTTCGATGAGAAGGCTGTTGTCGGTGGTGGTGATTTCTTCCGACCATCCGAAGATGCCGAAGTCGTCGACCATGATGAAGAAACCGTCGGTAAAGTCATGACGGATGGCGATGTAACACAGTTGTCCGTCGTATTCGCTCAGGTCGATGGAGACTTCGGTCCACGTCGAGCTGGCAGCAGCCTTTTCCTTAAGGACTATGTCAAAGTCTTCAATGGCGTTGCCTGTGGTGGAGAGAAGCACTTCGTACTCGTCTTGGGCATCGTCGTAAGTGGAGCGCGAGACCCAGAACTTCAGCGTGGTTTGGTTGGGGAACTGAATCTGTGGTGAGACGAGCCAGTTGTCAGCATGAATGTTTTGATCACTATAAGCTACTGCGGCAAAAGATCCGCTATGCGCGCTCAAGTCAGCACTGTTATCGTGCGGGTTTTCAATCTCCCACACCCACGATTCGGGATCGCCTTGATGGTATACGGTCCACAGGCTGTGGAAGTCTTCATCAGATTCGAAGTTTTCGAAGAAGAAGGTCTTATAGTAGCTCACATTGTAGCTCTCGGCATCGCCGGTCCAATTCAGCACCGCGCTGTTTGAGGTGACCTCTGTGGCATCCAGCGGGGTAGGAGCGGGGCATGAAATGTCGGTAGTGAAGGTGACGGGTTCACTTTCGGCGCTTATGCCTTCCTCGCCGCAGTCGCCTTGAACGACGACTTCGTAAAGGGTCTCTGGAGCAAGGCCAGTGAGGGTAATGGACGTCGAGTCGGCAGTGACGGTTTGCCATTCGCCAGCGGGAACTAATTCACTAATGGTGAAATCGTCCACATAAACATAATAGGCATAGTCGCCATAATAATGGAATGCAATATATTTCACATTCTCGGCAATCTCGTGCGTGTAGGTTTGCCAATCTGTGGTAAGAGAAAGACTGGTCCAAGTAAATGCATCAATGTCGTCGGTGGTGGTGGAATAACCCACTTTCAGGCTTTCGGTATCATTGGTGTTATATTTCTTATAGTAGAATTTGAGGTCTCCCGACACGGTAAGTCTGGGAGAAACTAAATATTGGTTGTAATCATCTGCACTACTATATGAAGAGAATCTGAAGCCATAAGAGCCGCTGTGGGCAGCATTAGCATTGCGACCAGCATAGCCTGATGCGATATTGTTGGCCGTATTCATACTAGTAAAGGTCCAGTTGGTTAATGAATTTTCGTTTTCGAAGCTTTCCTCAAACAAAACATTAGTGCCCGCTGATATTCTATAGCTCACAATGTAACTTTCGCTAGATCCATTCCATGTGACAGTGGCCCCGTGGCCAGTGACGCTGTTTTCAACAACGGCAAGGTTGGTGGGAGCGGGGCAAGCGATGATAGTGGTGAAGCTTGTGGTTGCGCTCGGATGGCTTTCTTCATCGCCACAAATGCCGATCACTTGTACATTATAAGTAGACTCGGGGTGGATGTTTACGGCATCGTAAAGAACGAAGGGCGATTCTTCGGCCTCGTAGGTCATCCATGAGGTTTCGGTGGAACCACTTTCAATGGTGATGTCGTCAATGCAAAGTACCCATTGGTCATAGCAGTCCCAATGGCGGATGGCAATATAACCCGTTTGACCAGCGTATGCGCTCAAGTCGACGGTATATGGAGTAGGGTTAAATCCATTTTCGGACAAAGATAAAATCCAAGTCTCAACGGTCGTGAAGCTTTCCGTGTTGGTGTTGTCGGTCGTTGATACCATCACGGAGAACTTCTCGGCACAGTAACTAGTGTTTCTGGCGCCTGCAAAGAAGGAGATGCTTCCGCCCAAGCGTACCTGCGGAGAAACGAGATAGTTGTCGGGAGTGACTGCGCCGTAGGCGGTGCCGCCTGACGAGGTGGCGGAAATGTATGATTCGGAAATCATGAATCCCGAAGAGCTGTTGTGGCCAAACGATGACCAATCCTGTATGTTACCAGTATTACCGTCATAAGAAACATGTGTGGTGCTATGGTGCCAGTTGTTCGGTGAATCGCCAGTATTGCCTTTTAATATAGTCCAGCCTTGCGTGGTGCCGTCTTCAAAGTCGTAGGTGGTTACCGAGGAGGTTTCTGCTTCGGCTACCATAACCAAATAGCTGTCACTGTAGCCCGTCCAGGCGATGGTGGCACCGTGACCGGTTTCGTTGCTGGCAGTCACGTTGGTGGGAGCAGGGCATGCCATGGTAGTGGTGAAGCTAACGATCGGGCTCAAATTGCTTTCTTCATCGCCGCAAAAGCCTTTCACTTGTACACTATAGGTGGATTCAAGGTGGATGTTTGCAGCATCGTAGAGAACAAAGGGCGATGCATTGACATCGTAGGTCATCCATGAGGTTGAGGTGGGACCGCTCTCAATGGTAATGTCGTCGATATAAAGTAAATGCTGGTCAGTGCAGTCATAGTGTCGGATGGCCACATACCCCAATCCGCTGTATGCACTCAGGTCCACGGTGTACTCATGCCAGCTGTTATCAGACAAAGTCACCGTTAATTCTGTGTAAGTGAAGTCGCTTGCGCTGGTGTTGCCTGACTCTGATACCATCACGGAGAACTTCTCCGCAGGATAATTGCTCATTCGTGACGCCGCATAGAAGGTGATGCTTCCGCCTAAACGGATCTGCGGAGAAACGAGGTAGTTATCGGGAGTGACAGCATGAGCATCAGAACCTCCTGATGTAGTAGCGGAAATGTAAGATTCGGAAAGCATCATTCCACTAGTAGAATTATGACACTCTGGAACAATTTGGTTTCCGTTGGAGTCATAACCAGTGTATTCCGTATTATGCATCCAGCTATGTGGCGAAGTGGTGTTGCCTTGGAAGGTCGTCCATCCTTGCCAGCCGTCCTCAAAGTCGTATGAATAAGTGATGCTTTGTTCCGTTTCACTCACCATAACTCTGTAGCTGTCACTGGTGCCGTCCCAAGAGATGGTAGCACCATGGGCGGTTTCGTCGGTGATGGTCACGTTTGTGGGTGAGGGACAAGATGCGGTGCTTTCAAAATTGGCTACGACTTCTATGTCTTCGCTCACGGTGAAGCTATAGGCGTGGTTGGTAGAGACCACGATGCCATTCACCGTCCAGTTGCTGAAAGCATATTCACTGTTGGTGGCCGAGGCTGTCAGTGTGCAGGTGGCACCCGCAGGGTATTGTCCAGCACCCGTCACCCTGCCGATTCTGGAGGGCGAAACAGATGCAGTGACGTTATAGGTGGTAATACTCGTTTCCTCGAAAAGATACACGTTTGCCGAGGATGTACCAAGGCTGAAACCACTAGTACCAGGAGTGATGTAACAAGTAGTAGTGAAAAGAGTACCACACTCACAAGATAAACTATTGTTGGAATATGTCCAATTTGTTGAAGAAGTGCTAGCAGATAGAGTGTAGCCTGATAAAATGTTGCCACTACCGTTAATATAGTATGTTGTCCCACTTTTCGAGTGTGAGAAATTCCAGCCGCTTGTTGCTCTCCATACCGCTGTGGGTTCTGCCACGTCAGCTATGTATGCGGCATTGCTGGTGGCGCTGATGCCAGAATTGATATGCACAAAACTGGCGGTAATAGTCGATGCGGTTGACGATACCTGTGACAACGCCAACGCGTCGGAATTAGCTGTTGCGCTGTTCACGATGAGGTAGTTACTGCCAGAGCTGGGTGACGACACACGTTTATAAACCGTCATGGTTCCTCTGTCGCCTCCTCTGTCGGGTGTAACTTGAATCGTCTTAGTTTCTTGTGCTTTCGCTGCCCAAGACACGAAAAGTGCCATTAGCAGCATGATAATGGTAAACCTTTTGTTCATAAGCATAAAGTGTTATTTGTTAATGATTTATTGAATTAATTCTTTAAAAAAGTTAGAGCATTTGGCTTTTTAGAAAAAAGTTTCAGCCTGCAAAATTAAAACTTTTTTGTGACACGGCAGCAAAATGAGCGGGAAAAACTCCAATTAATTGAAAAAAGGCCGGCAGCTTGCGCCACCGGCCTTCCTTGAAAAAGTTAGTATGCAACTAAAACTTACATTCTTATTTACTTGGCAGGAGCTTCCCTGCTGATGGTGAAGGTCTGTCCTGCAGCCGTAGCCTTAACGAAGAAGCCTTCCATGGGAGCGATGGCACCAGTGACAGGAACGAAATCGCTGCCAATCAGGCGATAGAAGGTCATGCCTTCGGCATCGGTGGTGATGTAGGCTTCGCAGGGGAACGGATTGCCGTAGAGGTTCCATCCACCGTGTTCCACTTCGTCGTAGGCAGGAGTCACAACAATAGATTCGCTGCTGTTGCGGAGCGTGGCGGTGAAGCTCATCTCCATGTCGTCTTGGTTAGCATAGAGGTAGCCAGCGCCGTTCTGCATGTCAATGCCGTCGTGGTTGTTCTGCCATTCCTCGTCGGTGGCGGTTCTGTCCCAGCTGTAGAGGTCGTACTCGCTTTCTTCGGTGATGAGACCTGCATCGGCGGCAGAGATGGGATCGGCAATCGGCAGGGTCATGAGGTAGTAGCCATCGTTGGTTTCTACATAGTCGGTGCCGTAGCCGATGATGAACTTCTTCATGGTGGCTTCGACGTCGGCGTTGGTCTTCAGCTGGCCGCCATCCTCGATGGTGAGTGCGCCTGCATCGTCGATGGTGATAATGTTAGCCTCGGCGACGTCGAAGACGGTGGCTTCGGCGCGAAGGATGACATCCTGCTCGATGGAAGGAACGCCAGCGGGCACCCAGTTGTAGTCGTCGCTCCAGTCGCCCTCGGTGATGAAGATCTTGGTGTTTTCGTCAAGCGTGGTAAAGTTGATGATATCGCTATACTCGGTCTCTTCGTCTCCGCAGATGCCTTTCACTTTCACCATATAGGTGGTTTCGGGAAGGATGTTCGTGGCATCGTTAAGGATGAAGGGTGATTCCGTGGCGGTATAGTTCATCTCCGATAAGAGGACATTGCTTTCGATGGTGATGTCGTCCACATAGAAGCAATCGTCGTTACTATTTACACTACCATCTTTCTTGTATCTCCACATAAAAGTGTGGGTGCCAGCTTCCACTTCGTACGAGCGGAGGTCAAATGTTGTGCTATTGATGAATTTATCGCCTTGTTGTATACCATCAATGTAGAAGGTGCCATAATCCCAATCATTAGATTGACTGGTTTGTTCACTAGAACATCTGGCGGCAAAACTAATTGTACCATTTCCTTCGAAGTCAACAGTAATTTGGATGGAAGAGCTTGAATTGCCAATGTTATAGTTGCCACTCTTCAAGCTGTAGGAACCGTTATTTGAAGAAGCATTCGTTACCACCCAGGGATAATTGGCGTCGTTGGTCCAAGTTGAGGGAATTGTTTGGTCCTCGAAGTCATAACCAGTTGTAGACACTTCGTATTGTCCCAGCCAGACATTGTAGCTTTCGCTGTAGCCCGTCCAGGCGATGGTGGCACCATTGGCTGTTATTTCGTTGACATTCAAGTCGAATGGGACGGGACAGGCCTTGAGGGTGGTGAAGGTGCCGATGTTTGACCATTGGCTCAAACCGTCTTCATCGCCACAGTTGGCCTGCACGTGCCACAAGTATTCGGTTTCAGGCAACAAATCTTCGATGAGGAGGCTGTTTTCGGTAGTGGCAATGGGTTCCGACCATCCGAAGATGCCGAAGTCGTCAACCATGATGAAGAATCCACTAGTAAAGTCATGATGGATGGCGATGAAGCATGGCTGTCCGTCGTATTCGCTCAAGTCGATGGAAACTTCGGTCCAAGTCGAGCTGGCAGCCGCCTTTTCCTGAAGGACTACGTCAAAGTCCTCGACAGCATTGCCCGTGGTGGAGAGACGCACCTCGTACTCGTCTTGGGCATCGTCGTAGGTGGAACGCATGACCCAGAACTTCAGCGTGGCTTGGGTGGGCATTGTAATCTGAGGCGTGATAAGCCAGTTGTCGGCATGAACATCAGTATCGCTATAGGCTACGGCGGCATAATTACCGCCGTGGGCATTCAAGTCAGCACTATTGTCATGCGGGTTTTCAATGCCCCATTCAAATGAGCTTTCATCGCCATTTTTGTAAATAGTCCACTGGCTGAGGTCTTCTTCAAAGCTGTCGAAGAAGAAGGTTTTATAGTAGCTTACATTGTAGCTCTCGGCATCGCCTTCCCAATGCAACACTGCGCTGTTTGAGGTGACATCTGATGTTGTCAAATCATGGGGAGCAGGGCAAGTCACATCGGTGATGAATGTGACGGGTTCGCTTTCGGCGCTCATGCCTTCCTCGCCGCAGTCGCCTTGAATAACGACTTCGTAGTAAGTCTCAGAGGCAAGACCTGTGAGGGTAATTGTGGATTCCTCAGTGGTGACAGTCTGCCATTCGCCGCCGGTAGTTTCAACGCCAACAACAATGTCATCGATGCAAAGGTACCATTGGTCGTTGGAAGTGTATTTCCAGCAGATGTATTTCGTTCCAGCAGGAATGGTTTCGCTGTATAGATGCCATTCTCCGTCAGAAGCGGTGTATGTCGAACCAAAAGTGAACGAGGATGTCTCATCGTTCGTTGAACTAAAGCCTACTTGGAATGTTTCTGACCATGTTGTTGAGGCATTCTTATAATAGAACTCTAACTTTGTTCTTGAAGTAACTCCCGTGAGCACTGGTGAGATGAGGTATTGGGGAGGGGTGACGCTGTAGTGGAAGGTGAAGCTGCCGCTGCCAGAATGGATATAGGAGCTGGTTGTGGAAATTCCCGTAGCCGCATAGCAATCACGAAGTGTCCAGTCACTTAAATCGTTCTCAAAGTATTCGGAAAAGATGGTAATAATGCCACCAGCCTCTCTGTATGTTACATTATAGCTGTCACTGCTTCCAGTCCAAGTGACGGTGGCCTCGTGGCCGGTGATGTTGTTTACGGTCACGTCAGTGGGAGCAGGGCAAGTTACCGTGGTGGTGAAAGTGATTATGGCAGGGGCGCTAAATTCTCCGTCAATCACACCACTTGGACTTATGGTTCCACAGATTCTGCGAATATAGGCATCGTATTCGGTCTCAGGGGCAAGACCAAAGAAAAATCCAGTAGGTGGATTAGAATTGGTTGGCCTGTCGATAGCTACAGGAGCATCGGTCCAATCGGGAGTTCCGCCATGTTCAACGCAAACAAATTGGAAGTAAACTGTTGGATGATCAGCATCAGCTACCCTTTCCCAACTCACGGTAGCACCGTGGCCATTGATGTCGCTAACGGTGAGACCAGTAGGAGCGGGGCATGAAACCTCAGTGGTGAAAGTGACAGGTTCGCTTTCAGCGCTCATGCCTTCCTCGCCGCAGTCGCCTTGAATAACGACTTCGTAAAGGGTCTCTGGGACGAGGTCGGTGAGGGCGACGAAGGTGTCTTCAACGGTGACGGTCTGCCATTCACCAGCGGTAACAGGATAGCCGACGAATACATTGTCGATATGCAAGTTGTTGTCGCCGTTGCCCGTAGTCGTTGATTCACCATAGAAAGCAATCTTCACGACCTTGCCAACATAACTAGAGAGGCCGATGCTGACATTTTGGCCGGCGGTGGGGATGTCGTTATATACATAACTGGATCCGCTGTTGTTCCACTCGCGCAGAATGTGCCATGCATTGTCGGCATAAACCAGGACTACAAACCTGTCGTCATCGCATGTGCCAGAAGCAGCACCAGTGCCGCTGTAGGCGGTCAAGGCAAGGTCGAAGTTTAAATCAAAGTCGTTGCCCACATTGATTTCTGGGGTGATGAGCCAGCCGTAGCGAGAAGAACCATAGATGTTGATTCTAGCATGGTAGTCAAACACGCCATTGTTGTTGCCGAAAGACCATTGTGTCGAAGTACTAAACGCTCCTCCATCTATAATGGTAGAGAGTAGACCAGTTTTGTTTTCCCAACCAGAAGGAAGGTTACCCGAATCGAAACCTTCTTCAATACCATCCATATAGGCAGCTGTTCTATACTTCACAATATAGCTTTCGCTGCTGCCAGTCCATGTGACCAAAGCCTCATGGCCAGTGATGTCGCTCACGTTCACGTCAATGGGTGCAGGACATGCTACGGCAGTGGTGAAGTTAATGGTGGTGCTGGCATTGCTCTCTTCGCCATCACAAATGCCTATCACTTTCACATCATAAGAGGTCCCTGGGTTGAGGTCATTAATGGTAAATGGCGATGCTGAAGCGGGATAAGTAGTCCATTGAGATTCTTCACCGGTATAAATGGTGATATCGTCAACAGCCAAGAACCATTGGTCGTAGCAATCGAAGTGGCGAATGGCGACATAGCCCATGCCACTGTAAGCGCTCAGGTCAACGGTATAAGGCGAAGAGGTATATCCAGCTGAGGATAAAGATAAAGTCCAAGTCCCAACGGTTGTGAAGCTGGCAGGGTTGGTGTTGTCAGTCGTTGAAACCATTACAGAGAACTTCTCTGCACAATAACTTGTGTTTCTGGCACCTGCATAGAAGGAGATGCTTCCACCCAAGCGAACCTGCGGTGAAACGAGATAGTTGTCGGGAGTGACAGCCTGGCCAGCGCCACTTGAAGAGCCGGAGATGTAGGACTCGGAGAGCATGAATCCATCGGAGTTGTTGTAACCGTAGCCGGTGGAGAAGTCATTGTTGGAGGTGGGGTAAGCGGTGTTATGCATCCAGCTGTTAGGCGAAGTTGTGTTGCCTTGGAAGGTCGTCCAACCTTGCCAGCCATCTTCAAAGTCATAGGTATAATTGGCCGATTCAGCTTGGCTGGATTGTTTCACCATGACAAGGTAGCTGTCGCTTGATCCGTTCCAAGTGAGGGTGGCACCATTTGAAGTGACATTACTCACAGTTAGGTCAGTGGGTCTTGGGCAGGAAGACGAGCCGGAATCTTCATAAGTGAAAGTAGTTTTTGGCAGGAAGTTGCGCTGGGAACCACTCACAGAGCTAAGGTTGCTGTAGCTGTATCCCTGATATGAAGCACCTGTTACAGTTTCGCCATACCAAGATGAAGTTACATAATCGCCTTCGACAGTGTTATACACTCCAACTAGTAGGTTGCCGCCGCTATATTCGTAAGGCGTGGTGAAAGATATGTTCATCTCGCCGTTAATGATGCTTAAAGCACCATTGTAAACGGTTGTACCTGTTCCGGAAAATGTACTGATGGTAGTACTTCCAACTTCTGTCAAAAAGACTTGGAAATTGGCACTGCCCCAAGTCACGCTGGATTGTGAGGCGTAGAATTTCATGCCAGTAATGGTGCCTGATTCCATATCTCCAAGTTCAGAGGCAGGATACACCATTTCGCACTTCAGGTAAGCATCGGCATAATAGCCGTAAACAGGAACAAAATTATTGGTTGTTGTCCCGTTATGCACAGTCAACGTTTCCTGTGCATTCGCTGCCCAAGGCGCAAAGAGTGCCATTAGCAGCATCAAAATAGATAGTTTTTTAATCATAAGAGTAAAGTTTTTATGTGTTAATAATATAGTTGTTCGTCTCTTGATGATAACCCATTCATACCTTAGTATACTAATCGGATATTTAAGCGCGCAAATTTAATGTTTTTTGTGGAATAAAGTCAAGGAAAAGGCGTAGAATCCCTCATTTCATCAAAAAAAGACCGGTAGCTTGCGCCACCGGCCTTCCTTGAAAAAGTTAGTATGCAACTAAAACTTACATTCTTGATCACTTGGCAGGAGCTTCCCTGCTGATGGTGAAGGTCTGTCCTGCAGCCGTAGCCTTGACAAAGAAACCTTCCATGGGAGCGATGGCACCAGTGACAGGAACGAAATCGCTGCCAACCAGGCGATAGAAGGTCACGTCGTCGTTGGAGCTGAGATAGGCTTCGCAGGGGAACGGGTTGCCGTAGAGGTTCCAGCCACCGTGTTCTTCGTCGTAGGCAGGAGTCATGGTGATAGGCAGACTGCTGCGTTGCAATGTGGCGGTGATGTTCATTTCCACATCGCCCTCGTTGGCATAGAGGTAACCTGTGCCGTTTGCCATGCTTAGGCCAGAATGGTTGTAATGCCATTCTTCATCGGTGGCGGTTCTGTTCCAGGTGTAGAGGTCATAATTGCTTTGGGCGGTGATGAGACCTGCATTGGCAGTAGTGACGGCAGTGGTCGCAGGCATGGCGATGAGGTTGAAGCCATTGTTGGTTTGGGCAGCGTTAGCACCGTAGCCCTCAATGTTCTTCTTAATCGTAGCGGAGATGTCGCTGTTGACCTTCAGCTGACCGCCGTTTTCAATGGTGAGGGTTGTGCCCTCAAAGAGGATGCGGTTGGCTTCGGCCACGCAGCCGCTCGGAATGGTGACATCGGCGCGAATGATGACCTTGCTGTCGAGGGTAGGAGTGCCTTCGGGCATCCAGTTGCTGGCCGTGTTCCAGTCGCCCTCGGCGACAAACACCTTGGTGCCGTTAAGCTCCGTTTCGAAGGTGGCCAGGTCGCACCAACCATCAGGATTACAGTCGCTTCTCACTTGGACTTCATACTGTGTGCCTCCATCGAGGTTGATGAGTTGTGCCTCGGTTTCAGCGGTGGTTTCTGTCATCCATTGTCCACCGATAGCTTCATGTCCAATGGTGAAATCGTCGATAAACAAGAAGTATTTACGATACGAAATGCATTGGATGGCGATGTACTTGGTGCCGGCCGGCAGGTTAGCCTGATAGGTTTGATACACGTTGGTGCTAACGGTGATAGGCTCGCTCCAGCTGAAGGAATCAACCTCATCGTTGGTGGTTGAGACGCCAACCATGAAGGTCTCGGCATAACTTGAGGCATAAGCACGATATTTGAACTCGAGAACGCTATTGTTTGTGATATAGCTTGTGAGCTCAGGAGAAATCAGGTATTGGTGAGGTTCGGGGTTGCTTGCATCCGTAACACGGTAGAAAGCGAAGGCACCGTTCGTGAGGCCGGTTCTTGGCTCGCAATCAATCATGGTCCAGCTGTCGATGTTGTCGCTGAAGTCTTCTTTGAAGTGGGTAACCATGCCTTCAACCGTTCTGTATCTCACCGTGTAGCTTTCCACGTCCTCTCTACCAATCCAGCTGAGGTCGGCAGAAAGGGCAGTGATGTTGGTGACGGCTAAGTCGGTAGGAGTGGCGCAGACTTCAGGTGTGGTGAAGGTTATTGTGCTACTCCATCTGCTGTAGTCGTTTTGACCGCAGTAGGCACGCACTTTCACTGTGTACTCAACATTAGGCGTAAGGCCATCCAAGAGGAAGCCTTCGTTGGTGTTGGCGGCGATGAGGTTGGTCTCATTGTCGTTGAGGCAAATCTGCCAAGCGGTTTGGGTTTCGTCTTGCAAGACCCAACTCAGATTGACTGAGAAGGCGGTCAGGTTGTCGTAGCTCAACGAGTTGACAGGATAGCAGGAAATGGGGGTGGTGAAGGTTATCGTGTTGCTCCATCTGCTTTGGTCGTTTTGGTCGCAGAAGGCACGCACTTTCACTGTGTACTCAGTTTCGGGTTCAAGGCCTCCCAAGAGGAAGCCTTCGTTGGTGTTGGCAGCGATGAGGTTGCTCTCGTCACCATTGAGGCAAATCTGCCAAGCGGTTTGGGTTTCGTCTAACAGCACCCAGTTCAGATTGACAGAGGTGGAGGTGAGGTTGGTGAAACTCAAGCTATCGATGGGCAAGCAGGTAACGCTGGTAGTGAAGGTGATGGGCTCGCAAAAATCGGTTTCTTCGTCATCGCAGATGCCTTTTACTTGCACTGTATAGCTGGTTTCGGGGTGGATATGCTGAGCGTCATCGAGGACGAAGGGCACTTCAGTGACGGTATAAGTGGTCCATGATGCGACTTCGGTGCTTCCAACAACGATGTTGTCCACAGCGAAGTAGTCGCCCGTAGGATCCACTGAGCCATCTTTGGAATAGGTCCAGGTGAAAGTGTGTTGGCCGGCAGTGACCTCGTAGGAGTAGTGGTTCCAACCTTGATGGTTGGCACCATAGGTAAACTGTGCAACATTATCGATTGAGAAAATGCACTTGTCCCACATAGTCGAAGTGCCTTCACCCATACAATTGGCATCAAAATCGATGGTGCCGTCGCTGGTCAAGTTCATGGTGAACGAAATGCTGGAAGTGGTGCTGGCCTGACCCGCGTTGCCACTCTGGATGCAGTAGCTGCCGCTTTGGCCTCCCGATACCACTGTCCATGGATAGGTACTGTTATTGGTCCAGGTGGAAGGAATCGTATGGTCTTCGAAATTGTTGGAGATGGTGTTTCCAACCAATTCACCTACCATGACTTGGTAGCTGTCGCTCAAGCCCGTCCAGTCGAGGGTGGCGCCATGGGCGGTTTCGTTGGAGGCGTTCAAGCCAATCGGCACCGGGCAGGTTCTGAGCGTGGTGAAGTTGTTGATGCTCGACCATTGGCTCAGACCGTCCTCTGCACCGCAATTGGCTTGCACATGCCATTGGTATTCGGTCTCGGGCAGCAAGTCTTCGATGAGAAGGCTGTTTTCGGTGGTGACAATGTCTTCCGACCATCCATAGATACCGAAGTCGTCAACCATGATGAAGAAACCGTTAGTAAAGTCATGACGGATGGCGATATAGCATTGCTGTCCGTCGTATTCACTCAGGTCGATGGTGACTGGGGTCCAAGTCGAGTTGGCGGCAGCCTTTTCCTTCAGAACGGTGGTGAAGTCTGAGATGGCGTTGCCTGTGGTGGAGAGGCGCACTTCATATTCGTCTCTTGCATCATCGTAGGTGGAACGCATGATCCAGAACTTCAACGTGGTTTGGTTGGGGAACTGAATCTGAGGCGTGACGAGCCAGCTGTCAGCATGAATGTCAAAATCGCTATAGGCTACAGCGGCATAATAACCACTGTGGGCGTTCAAGTCAGCACTATTGTCGTGCGGGTTTTCAATAGCCCACTCCCACGATTCGGGATCGCCTTCATGGTAAACGGTCCACTGGCTAAGGTCTTCTTCAAAACTGTCGAAGAAGAAGGTCTTATAGTAGCTCACATTGTAGCTCTCGGCATAGCCGTCCCAATGCAGCATAGCCTCGTGTGCAGTGACGTCAGTGGTATGCAGATTGGTGGGAGGTGTGCAGGCCACACCAGTGGTGAAGGTAACGGGGCCCGTTTCGGAGCTTTGGCCATCGTCACCGCAGTTGCTCTGCACTATGACTTCGTAGAGGGTCTCAGGAGCCATCCCCGTGATTGTGGCCGTGGGCTCATTGACAGTGATGGTCTGCCATTCGCCAGCGGGAACTGGGAAGCCTACACTCACATTGTCGATGTGCAGGTTGTTGTCGGCATTGCTGACGGTGGATTCTGCGTAGAAAGCAATACGAACATTTCGTCCAGCATAAGCACTAAGATTAATGTTTACATTTTCACCCGTTGCAGTATGTGCGATATTATTGAAAACGTATGAGGAACCGCTGTTGTTCCATTCACGAAGGGTATTCCAGGTAGACATGTTGTCGGTCGAAATCAACACAATAAATTTGTCATCGGAGCCTGTAGTTGAAGGTGCGGGTACATCGGTACCACTGTATGCTGTAAGGGCGAGGTCGAAACTAAGATTATTGTTAGCTGGTACTGTAAAAGCAGGCATGACAAGCCATCTTTGATAATTGCTCCAGATGTTGACTCTAGCATGGCTGTCAAATACACCATTACTGGTGCCAAAGGTCCATCCAGAGGTGGCGGAGACCATTGTTGCAGTGCCGTTGTTTAACAAGCCAGTGTACATTTGCCAGCCTGAAGGGACGGATGTGCTGTTGAAACTCTCTTCGACTCCATTCATATAAGCTGCTGTTCTATATTTCACAATATAGCTGTTGCTTGAGCCTGTCCAGCTTGCCGTGGCAGTATGTCCAGTAATGTTACTTACGGTGAGGTTGGTGGGAGCGGGGCAGGCAATGGCGGTGGTGAAGTTTACAGAGACTTCATTGCTGAATTCAGTGTTGCTGCACTTTTTGCGTAGGGTGAAAGTGTAGTTATGCTCAGGAGTTAAACCAGTCAATTCAACAGTGTTGTTTTGCGTTTCGTTCCAGGTTCCGTCAATAGTCCATTGGAACGTGGCACCCGCCTCTGCATCCCAAGTGAGCGTGGCATTGTGAGTGGTGACGCTGTTGGCCACAACAGTTAAACCAGAAGGCTTGCGGCAGGGCGACACATAGCTCACCACGAAGTCGTCGAGGTTCCAGGAAGGCGTGCTAGTTGATGTAGTGGCGAATTTGATGGCTACGCGGCTGCCTTCAGGAGCATTGGCTGCTGCCGCTGCTTCATACAGATCTTGTGAGTAGGATGAATGTCCAGAACGGGCTACAGGCTTTGGAATGTCGAACAGCTTGACAAAGGTACTGGCATTGGTGACATCGGAGATGTAGCCCAATTCAGCCGTGTAAGTGTATGATGTGCTGGTGCAGTTGTAATTGAAAGCCACGTTGAGGTTTTCAATTGCTTCGGTGAACTCGGGCAGTGCCACCATGATAGGGGTGCCGCTACTGGTTTTCAGTTCAAGCGAAGCCGATCCTGTACTGGCTGCGTATTCATAATTGCGGTACACAAACGGGCTGTTTGTAGTGCTGTTAATCTGTACACGCTCCCAGCATCTGATGTCAGTCACCGCGGCACCACTGCTTGTGGAAGTGCCGTCATTGTAGCTCTCGAAGCCTTCGCTCCATGAGTGGGTGGCGTCAACCGTGACGACGCCGCAAGGTGTGGTGAAGCTTATAGTTCTCCATCCACTGGTTTCATCACCCGAACACGTGCTCTGCACTCTGGCTTCATAGTCAGTGTTGGGGTCAAGCGTCAGTGTGCAGGTAGTAGCAGCCAAGTTGGTATAGGCTCTTGTCCAGTTCGTTTCAGAGGCCTTCCTGTATTCCACGTTGTAGCTGCCGCTGCCCCCCGTCCAACTTAGGGTAGAACCATTGACCTCAAGGGTGGTGGGCTTTTGGCAACTGGTGGGAGCAATCACAAGTCGGATGTTGTTGCGGTACCTGTAATAAGCCTTAGATCCGGTAGGCGTACTTACATTGGTCAAGTCGGGGATACGGCTGTTATCGAAATAGACGATGGACGTGTACCCAGTTGTTGAAGTGGTGTAAAATTTATAGCTTGAGCCTGGTTTGCTGATATTGGGGTCAAAGCAACAAACAAGGAGGTTGCTCTCGCCGTCATAGGGGAAGGGAGTGTTGAGCTGAAGGGTCACCCAACCTGCTCCATTGGCCGAGAAGGTGCCTTCAAACACTTTGGTGGCATCGGTGAGAGGTACCATGTCGGTGTTGCTTGCGAAAATGCTCTTATCCACTTGCATCATATACACTTGAATGTCCTCCATGGTGAATGAATCAGTGTAAGCGTAATTGAATGCGATGGAAGTGATGTCTCCCGCTATCCCGATTTCATCAGCCGTAAAGATTTGCTGAGACAAGGAATAGCTGTACACCATGTGAACTGGCAGAGTGGGTTGTTGGGAGGTCCCATCTCCAATCGTCACAGTCTGCTGTGCATTTGCTGCCCACGGCACGAATAGAGCCATCAGCAACATAAGAATGGTAATTCTTTTACTCATAACTTAAAGATTTGATTGTTAATAATTTAGTTGATTATTTTGTTTGTGTTTTATTAAAAACTATATTGGATTCAAGCGGGCAAAGTTATTACATTAATTAATTAAAACAAAACTTAAGGTGAAAAAATTTAGTCGTGAGGTAAAAAGCATCTTTTTTTTCTTGCCCGTATCAAAAAAAACCGTATCTTTGCCAAATCTGACTATGGCCTATAGGCTGTGGCCAATGGATTGCTTTGGTAAAAGGCAATGTCTTTGTCGCCTTGGGTGAAGCAAGCCATGAGCCATCAGCCATAGTCCAATCTTTGAATTTTGAATTTTAAATATTGAATTATACGATATGGAGAAAGTATTGCTTTTAGGCGATGAGGCCATTGCACAGGGCTTCATCGATGCTGGCGGCTCGGCCATCAACAGCTATCCGGGCACGCCTTCAACCCAAATCACAGAGTATGTCATTAATTCTAAGCAGGCTAAGGAACTTGGCGTGATTGCCAACTGGTGCGCCAACGAAAAGACGGCCCTTGAGGCTTCCATTGGCGTGGCATACGCCGGCAAGCGTGCCATGACCTGCATGAAACACGTGGGTCTCAACGTCTGCGGCGACCCCTTCATGAATGCCGCCATCATCGGCACGAAGGGCGTCCTCGTCGTGGTGGCCGACGACCCGAGCATGTTCTCGTCGCAAGACGAACAAGACAGCCGTTTCTACGGTCACTGGGCCATGATTCCCATGCTGGAGCCTTCCAACCAACAGGAAGCCTACGACATGGTGCACTACGGCTACGACCTGAGTGAGAAGCTCGGCACGCCGGTGCTCTACCGCATCCCGACCCGTTTGGCTCACAGCCGCGCTGGCGTGGTGCGCAAGCCCGTCCGCCCGCAGAATGAACTCACCGAACCCGCCGACGCCAAGTCGTTCGTGCTGCTGCCGGCCAACGCCAAGCGTCTCTACCGCGACCTCATCGACAAGCAACCCGCTTTTGAAGAGGCCTCGGCCACCTCGGGCTTCAACAAATACATCGATGGCCCGAAGAAGAACATCGGTATCATCACTACGGGTATTGCCTACAACTACCTCATGGAGAACTTCCCCGATGGCAAATGCCCGTATCCTGTCGTGAAAATCACGCAGTATCCGCTGCCTTACGATATGATCAACAAACTGTACGACGAGTGCGATGAGATCCTCGTCCTTGAAGACGGTCAGCCGTTTGTGGAAGAACTGATTAAGGGCTTCCTCGGCAAAGGCAAGAACGTCATGGGTCGTCTCGACGAGACCATCCGCCGCGACGGTGAGCTGAATGCCGAAAAGGTTGCCAAGGCTCTTGGTATGGATGTGCCGGTGATGTATAAGGTGCCGGAAGTGGTTACCAACCGTCCGCCTGCGCTCTGCCAAGGTTGCCCGCACGTCGACAGCTACAACGCATTGAATGAAGTCATGGCCAAGCATAAAGCTGGCAAGGTGTTCGGCGACATCGGCTGCTACACCTTGGGCTTCAACATGGGTGCCATCAACACGACCGTGTGCATGGGCGCCTCCATCACGATGGCCAAGGGCGCCAGCGAGGTGGGCATCTTCCCGAGCGTGGCCGTCATCGGCGACGGCACCTTCGGTCACAGCGGCTTGACGGGCCTCATGGACTGCGTCAACGAGAAAGCCAACGTTGTGGTCATGATCCTCGACAACGACATCACCGCCATGACGGGCGGTCAGCCTTCGTCGGCACACAACAAGATCCGCCGCATCTGCGAAGGCCTCGGTGTCGAACCTGAGCACATCCGCGACATTATCCCGCTGCCCAAGAACCACGAGGAGAACGTGAAGATCATCGAAGAAGAGGTGAACTATAACGGCGTGTCGGTCATCATCCCGCACCGCACCTGCATCGTGGAATTGAAAAAGCACATGAAAAAATAAGACACGTGACAGCGAGACGCGAGACACGAGACAGAAAGGTTTTGCGTCCCGTGTCCCGAAGTCCCGCGTCAACAATTAAACAATTAAACAGTAAACAATTCAACAATGAAAAAAGACATAGTATTATGCGGCGTGGGTGGCGATGGCATCGTTTCGGTGGCCAAGATTATCTCTGATGCCGCTCTCAATATGGGCATGAACCTGAAACAGTCCGAAATCCACGGCATGTCGCAACGTGGTGGTTCGGTGTTCTCACACCTCCGTATCTCCGACGACGAAATCTTCGCCGATGTCATTCCCGAAGGCCAGGCCGACATCATTTTGTCGTCAGAGCCGATGGAAGCCCTGCGCTACCTGCCTTGGCTGAGCAAGGAAGGCTGGGTCATCACCAACAACGATCCTTTTGTCAACATCAGCAACTATCCCGACATGGATAAGATTAACGCTGAATTGGGCAAGCTGGAACATGTGGTTTCCTTCAATGCCAACGAGATTGCCAAGCAGCTGAAGGCACGTTCCAACATGGTGCTACTGGGTGCCACGGTGCCTTATCTCGGCATCTCCATGGAGAAGGTCGAGGAGGCCATCGCACACATCTTCGGCAAGAAAGGCCAAGAGGTTGTCGACCTCAATATCCAGGCCGTTCGCGCTGGTTACGCTCAGGCAACGAAATAATTCCGTTTGTAGAGACGCATTGAATGCGTCTCTATGATATAATTCCATCCGAGACGCTCAATGCGTCTCTACAACAAATGCCCGATTGGTTTTCCAGTCGGGCATTTTGTTATTGATTGCCTTCGGCAAGAAATCTAATCAAAAATCTATAATAATGGTAATTAGTTGGTTTTAAATGATTTTTAACTATTTTGAAAGATTTCTTTGCGAAGCAAATTCCTTATTCTTCTGTTTTTTCAAGAAGAGAATAAACAGCACCAACCCCAGTACGGTGATAGCTGCACCGATGCCGTAGCCGACAGGGCGGGGCAGGATAGAGCCCAAACCGCCGTCGGCAGCCTTGGCCACGAAGAGGAAACAACCTGTTACCATGGTCATGAAGAGGGCAGGGACGAGGGTGATGAGATACCACATTTTACTTTTGTTCTTGGCAAGATACACCGAAATGGCCCAAAGGGTGACCGTGGCCAAGACTTGATTGGCCCAAGCGAAATAACGCCAGATGACTTGGAAGCCTTTGGCGTCAGAGATGCTGTAAACCAAAATGGCTGCTGTCACCGCAAACATGGGGATGGCCACATTCAGTCGGTTTTTGATAGGCTTCTGGTCGTAGTGCATGAAGTCGGAGATGATGAGTCGGGCTGAACGCAGGGCTGTGTCACCCGAAGTGACGGCAGCCGAGATGACACCCAAAATGGTAATGGTGGCGATAATGGGCGTGAACCAGGTGTTGGCGATAACACCCACAATGGCGGCACCGCTCTTGCCAGTGACATCCACCACGCTGTCGGGACCAAAGAAATAGGCGGCAGCAGCTGCCCAAATCAAAGCCACGACGCCTTCTGTAATCATGGCGCCATAGAAGATGGGACGTCCTTGTTTTTCATTGACCATGCAACGCGCCATCAAGGGTGATTGCGTGGCATGGAAACCTGAAATGGCACCGCAGGCGATGCTGATGAACATCATCGGGAAGATGGGGTTGCTGGCTGCGTCAGGGTGACGGTTTTGCATACCGCTCCACAGCTCTGGGATTTCAGGCTTGTAGATGAGAAAAGCGATGAAAATGGCCACAGCCATGCCCAACAGCAGGATGCCAAAAATGGGGTAAATCTTGCCAATAACTTTGTCGATGGGCAACAGCGTGGCAATCAAGTAGTAAGCTAAGATGATTCCAATCCAGATATAAGGGTTCCAGCCTTGCGTGAAGTGGGCGTTTAATAAAGTGGCAGGCGTGTTGACGAACACCACACCGACCAAAATCATGAGGATGATGGTGAAGGCACGCATGATTTGTTTGGCGCCGTTACCCAGGTAGGTGCCGTGGATTTCGGGCAAGCTACAGCCTTTGTCGCGCAACGAAATCATACCCGCGAGGTAGTCGTGGACGGCCCCCGCAAAGATGCTACCTAACACAATCCAAAGGAAAGATGCCGTGCCGAACTGCGCACCCATGATGGCGCCGATGATGGGGCCTACCCCCGCAATGTTAAGGAACTGGATGAGGAAAATGCGCCAGGGTTTCATCGGCACATAGTCGACGCCGTCGGCCATAGTGGTGGCTGGCGTGGCACGTTGTGGGTCAGCACCAAAGAGCTTTTCAACGAATTTTCCATAAACGAGATAGCCGATGACGAGTACGGCCAAAGCGATAAAAAAGGTGACCATAGGTTTGTCTGTTTAATTGGCGCAAAATTACAGTTTTTGAAAAACAAAATGTACGGTTATGGTCAAAAAACATACAAAAAGCGGCTTGAAAACCTCCAAGCCGCCTAAATAAGTCTTTGACTGATAAGTGTTAGTCGTCGAAGTCGATGACATTGAATCTCTTGTCAAACTCGATTTCAACGCCATTGCTCAGCTCGATGTCCCAACCACGGTTGTCCTTGGCGATTTTTGTGATGGATTGGCTCCCGTGGATGCGGTTCACATAATTGCTGATTTCGGCAGGAACCAATGCAGCGGGCACCGTTGTGGAAAGGGATGCGTGTCTGCAGTCCACCTCATCCCATTCGAGCTTGCCGAACAGGTTACCGTCAAAACCGATTTGGGTGTAGTCGCTGAGGGTGACGTCGCAGTCAAGGCCGTCCTTGATATTGGCAATCACTTCTGTGTCAGGAAAGTAAGCTCTAACAAAGCTGTTGATAGCCTGTGCTTTTTTGTCACTATTACACGAAGTGTTGGTCAGGGCGAAACCTAGAAATAGGGCTAAATAGACTATTTTTTTCATGACTGCTTCTGATTAGTCGTCAATTTCCATTACTCTGAAATTGCTGTTGAACTTCAGCTCAAGTCCGTTGTTCAGCTCAATCTCCCAACCTCTGAATTGCTTTTCTAATTTCTTGATGATGGCGTTCGGGAAGTTGGCGGTCACATAGGCTGTGATTTGCTCGGGGACGATTGTGGCGGGCACGGCAGTGAAGGTCGTGGAGTGCTCGCAGTCGACTTTTTTCCATTCGTTATTGAGTCGGAACTCGATTTTAGTGTAGTCGTTCAACACGACATCGATGTCGTCTTCGTCAGGCATCACCATTTGGACAGTGGCATTAGGGAAGTGCTGCGTCACAAACTGGGTGATGGCAGGATTGGTGTTGGTGTTTTGTGCCATTGCCGTGGAAAAGCCAAAGCTAACGATGGCAATGAAAGCGAGAATAAGTTTTTTCATTATTTGAAAAGTTTAATGTTAATGATCTGGTGATAAATTCTTATTTGCAATAATTGTGCCAGTTTATTCTTTTTTGCCTCCAAACTCCATCAGATAGTTTAAGGAAATCGATGAAAATATCTTATTTTCAATTATTTTATTCATAGTCAATTCCTTTGTTTAAGTTTTTGTTTAAGCATAAAGGCTCGTTCTTGTTAGCGACTGCAAAAATACGAAAATCTTCTCCAATTGGCTCTGTAATACTCTATTGTTTTTCTATGTAAAATTGAAAAGAAAAAATCGAATAATTTCAATGCACAACCCCACATCACCTAAAGACGATGTATATAATTAACAATCAATGATTTATGAAATATTTGGAATTTGATTTTGCTTTGAATTTTTTGTCAATGCTGAGCAGCCCAATACCCCCATTCTACTTGTTGGGCGTATGGGGGTGGGGTGTTTTTTCAAGCGTTATCCACCATGAAAACAAAAAGCATGCTTTTTGCGTACACGACTTTAGCTATAACAGATGAACACGAAAAATCTATGGCTCTTACCAAACAATAACACATCGTTTGACAATGCTCATCGGTTATTCTTTTGCAAAAACCGTGTCGTTATTGTACCACAAATCTATTGCTAATACCATTGTATTCATAAACATAGATGCCCTTAGCATAGTTATTGACATCTATGGTTATCATTTCAAAATCACCACCTATATTATAACTATCAACAAGCTGTCCGTTGATGTTGTAAATATTTATGGTTGAAACAGTTCCTTTATCAATATGATAAGGTAAGTTTATTAGGGCTGTTGTTGGGTTAGGATAAGGCTGCATCGTGGTGTTTTCATTTTCAAAAGATGCTACCGCATTGTAATTGCCATGGCATACATAAACATCTGTTTGATAACTGATTTGATAATTTTGGCCCACGATAGATTTAGTTATGTTAAGGCGTAATTGAGTTCCCGCTTTGTAAATGCCAGAACACGAAGAAGAACCTTGCCCAAGTTCTTGAATTACAACACCGTCTTCATTGACGATTTTAGACAAATATGTAGAATTTGAATTAGAAGCATTTATAAAAAACTCAGCTTTGTCATCAGTATTGATTAAATGCTTTCCCAAAGAAAAAACATTTGACAATGTGTAGCCCGAGGGCAAATTCAATACAACGGTTTTGTACAAAGAATAGTTTGAATTGTAAAGATGAAACGAATTAGGATTTAAAATTGCACTATTATAATATAGTCCAATAGGTTCATCAACAAATTGATAAGAACTCACTACGAACTCTGAAAAAGTATGGTCTAAAGTGAGTTGTGCTGATGCTTTGCCAACAAAAATTGTCAAACTTAGTAAAATAACGAATGTCTTTTTCATATTACCATTGATTTAAGATTCTATACATTTCTCCTATCTGATTGATGCTTATCTCATATTGTGCTGCGGTTTTCGGAAGGTTATACTTGTCGATTGATTGTGCTTCATCGCTTGTTTCCCATCTGCACGGGAACGAAGGTTCAAGCTTACGCCCTCCTAATTCACAAACAATAAGGTTGTAAATCCGTCTTCCAAGCCCCGTGATTTCATCATTAGGCACATTTTCTGCCTTTTCATTTTTACGGAGCCATAGGATTAGCTCGTCTGCTCCAATTCTGATAGTTTCCATTTGCTATTGTATTGATTAATCGTTTCTGCAAAATTACAGAATTTTATATTATCATAGTCCAAATTCTTTCTTTACTCTTTGAACGGTACTGTTTGAAACACTGCAAAGTTTAGCCACATTGCGGAAGGTATCGTTTAAGTTTAATACAAAAATTATGCCGATATGTTTAAGTTTTATAAAAAGAAAATGACTTGTAAATAATTGAAAAACAATTTATTCCTTTTTGCCTCCAAACTCCATCAGATACGCCTTCAAGAATGCATCAATGTTGCCGTCCATGACGCCTTGCACATCGGAGGTTTGATAATTGGTGCGGTGGTCTTTCACACGGCGGTCGTCGAAGACATAGGAGCGGATTTGGCTGCCCCATTCAATCTTCATCTTGCCCGCCTCAATCTTGTTCTGCTCCTCCATACGGTGCCGCATCTCGCGGTCGTAGAGTTGTGACTTCAAGAGGCGCAAGGCATTCTCGCGGTTCTTGGGTTGGTCGCGGGTTTCGGTGTTTTCGATGAGGATTTCCTCTTCCTCGCCCGTGTAGGGGTCTTTGTATTGGTAGCGCAAACGCACGCCCGACTCCACCTTGTTCACGTTCTGGCCTCCTGCACCGCCGCTACGGAAGGTATCCCACGACAGACGCGATTGTTCAATCACGATTTCGATGGTGTCGTCGACGAGCGGGGTTACGAACACCGAGGCAAACGAGGTCATGCGTTTGCCTTGGGCGTTATACGGGCTGACGCGCACCAAGCGATGCACGCCGTTTTCGCCTTTCAGGTAGCCGTAGGCATAGTCGCCTTCGATCTTCATGGTCACCTGCTTGATGCCAGCATCGTCGGCTTCCAAGAGGTTCGAGATGGTGAGTTTGTATTTGTGGTTTTCAGCGTAACGCATATACATACGCATGAGCATCTGAGCCCAGTCTTGGGCTTCGGTACCGCCAGCACCCGCGTTGATTTTCAGCACGGCGCTCATCGGGTCGGCTTCTTCGCGCAGCATGTTCTTGAACTCTAAGTTCTCCACGATTTCGAGGGTGGCGTTGTATTGTTCGTCCACTTCCTCCTCTGTGGCCTCGCCTTCCTTGGCGAAGTCGAAGAGTACGGTAAGGTCGTTGCCGGCGTCTTCGGCTTCCTTGTAGCCGTTGAGCCATCCCTTCACCTCACGCACCTTTTTCATGGTGGCTTCGGCGGCCTTGGGGTCGGCCCAAAACTGCGGGTCCTGTGTCTTTTCGTCTAATTCTTGTGCTTCAATGGTACGTCTGTCGACGTCAAAGATACCTCCTCAAGGCATCAATCCTCTTACATAAGTCTTTAAGTTGGTCTTGGGTGATCATATTAATATAAGGTGTTTAATTTTCGGGGTGCAAAGGTAAGAAAAATTTTGAGTAACAATCTTGCAGCAAACCAATTGATTTCACTTTTTATGTAACACTTTTTGTGTAACATCTTTTGTGTAATTTCGTGTTTTTTGATGTTTTTTCAATAAAAACCACATAGAAATCATAGGGACAATATTTTGTCCATATGAAAATTATATCGTTGATTGTCAATAAAATAAATTTGGACAATCCAAAAAAACATGGACAAAACCGAGAGGCTCCCCAAAAACCTCTTGACAAGCGTTTTTTCTGCATATTTTTGCATCGACGGACATGGGACCGGGGTTTACGAAATCCCCCCTGAGACCGTCATTGCGGGCTTGACCCGCAAATCGAAGATTCGACGTAGTCAATCTCCTGAACGAGAGGGATACGTCTTCGCGTACAGGAGATGGCGGATGTTCCTCCGCCATGACGGTAAAGGGTGAAAGGTAGGACGACCCAGTCAATAGTCCCGAGTCAAGAAAAGAACGCCTATGAAAGCAACACTAAAATCACTCATCCTAACGACCCTCGCGCTCGGCGTGATGCTGCCCTCGTGCGACACACCCGCCAAACGCGTGCAGCAGGCGCGTGCCTTATATGAAGAAGGTGCCGAGCTGCGCCAGCAACGCCTCTCGGAAGAGGCCACCGAACGTTTTCTGCAAGCCCTCACGCTGATGCATGGCTGCGATCCAACCACCGAAAACCTCCGCCTCGAAGGCCAACTCAAGGACAACCTTGGCGCGATGTACAACAAACACGGCCTTTTCGACGACGCCCTCAAGATGCACTGCGAAGCTATCGAATGTTTCCGCCAAATCAACGACTCCACCGCTGTGATGACCACGATGCGCAACTGTGGCCGCGTGGCGAAGTCGCTGGAGCAGTTTGCCCAAGCCAAGCACTACTACGACACGGCCTTCAGCATTGCCACCTTGTTAAACGATAAGGCCATGCAGAGCGACATCTACCTTGAGATGGGCCGCGACTACTACCTGCCCGTGGGCAATTATCCCGAAGCCATGACTTGCGTTCGCCGCGCTTTGGAGGGCGAACTTGACGACAACAACACCGACATCGCCAACATGACAATGGGTGTATTATACTACTACACAGATAACTACGCTGAAGCTAAGTCTTACCTCGATGCCGCCCTCCGCAGCGAGCGCGCGGGACTGAAGATGTCGGTGTACCAAACGCTCTACGCCATCGCCTACAACGAGGGCCATCTTGAGCAAGCCATGGAATACCAAGACCTCTTCACGCAAAATATGATGCAGGCCGACAAGGAACACGCCTCCGACAACCTGCAACGCCTCAAGGCCGAGTACGAACTGAAGGCCCAAAAGAGCGAGATGGAAAGCTTGCTCCGCAACCGTAGCCTCAAGCTCTGGCTCATCATTGCGGCAGCGGTGATTGCGCTGTTGGTCATCGTGTTGATAGTGAGAAAGAAGGTGAGCGACCACAAGTTGGCCGTGGAGCAGTTCCGCAGCCAGGTGGAGCGCGACCAAAACCGCATCCACGAGTTGGTAAGCGATATGGAAAACCTCATCCGCACCAACGATGACCTGCGCCGAGACCGTCAGACGCTCTCGCAAAAAGACCTGCTGATGACGAGCAAGATCATGGGGCGCAACAAGGTCTACACCACGGCGCAGGGCCTCGGTGAACAGGTGACCGCCGACACGATGAACTTCGCCCTCAGCGATGACGACTGGGCCGACTTCATCAGTCTTACCGACTTGGTGTACGACGGCTTCTCGCAGCGCCTCCTCGAACTCTATCCCAAACTCGGCAAGTGGGATGTGCGTATCTGCTGCCTCTCCAAGAACGGTTTCTCCAACCAGGTGATTTCCATCCTCTTGGACACCCAGACCGAGTCGTACTACCGCCGCAAGACCCGCATCAAGCAAATGAAGATGAACCTCGGCGAAGACACGCGAAGTTTTGAGGAAATTGTCAATGCAGTATAGATTTTAAATTTTGAATTTTGAATTAAATAATGAACAATCAAATAATTAGAATCATGAAAAAAACATTACTAATGACAATGATGCTTGCGAGTTGCTTGCTCGTTAAAGCGCAAAACTACCTTCTAATGTACATCAATGATATTGAACCCGACCAAAGATTTGAGTTTTGCCTACAGGATTATGATAGCATTGTCATTGTTGACACAATTAATAACTTTTCATATAATGAACATTGGGAAGTGGATCCTGTTTCGGGTGTTGAAGGCTATCAGGTATTAGAACCAGTGCTTACTTTGATTCCAAATGATGATCATTTGTATTTCGGCTTAATTGTGCATTATCAATCCTATCCACCATTCGGGGGAAATTGGTTCAGGTTCCAGATTTGGTTTAAAGCTTTTTCTGCCCCCGATCCATGGTTCCCTGAACATGAATGGAAACATGCGGGAGAAACGATTACGCTTACAGCACCCCCAAATCCCAACAATCCTTATTATTGGGAATATGAATGGTCGACAGGAGAAAATCAGAGAGAGATTGAAGTGACGGATCCAGGAGTATATTGGGCGCGTTTGTTTAATAATTGTGGAGAAGCCGTCGATAGTGTCGAGGTTCGAAATGCTGTCGAAATTAGCCTTGCTACGACTGACCTCTCAACCAATTTGAATAAAATCAGTTGGTTGGTCGATGATGCGCAGGCCGTCTATATCACCGAAGTCAATATATACAGAAATAATCATCTTGTCGGCACTGTGCCCTATTTAGAAGGAAGTTTCCTTGACAATATTGGCAGCGAGGCGACGCAGTGGCAGTATCACTTGGTTGGTGTGACTGCGGATGGAGAGGAATGTCCTGTGCCAAGTTATTGGAATCGCCCCATCCATCTCGATCATTTGCAAGGCCAAAACAACCATATCTTGCAATGGACTTCCTTTGAGGCCGAAAATGGTGCCTCAATTGAGTCTTATCGTATCTACGATTGTGTTGACGGTGAGTTAACCCTTGTTGAAGAAGTTGGTAATTTCGTCAATATCTACAATTACAATCCTGACAGTTTCACTGGCGATGCGGTGGTGGCTGCTGTGTTTAGTTCTGGTGATTTTTCATACTCCAATCGCGTTCCTACACATCTTGGTTTGGGTGAACTGTCCGAATGTCAGTTTAACGTTTTCCCAAACCCAGCAAAAGACCGAGTAACTATCGAAGGAATTGGAATTCTGACTATCATCAACACTCTTGGCCAGACAATTTTGACTAGGGAGGTTGATGGGAAAGAAACCATAGAATTGCCTCAAGGTCTGTATTTCATTACGATGGGTGAGGCGACGCGGAAGTTTATGGTGCGTTAATCGTGGTCTTGTAGGGCTGTCACACCGTGGCAGCCGCCTTGGCAGCCATGACAACAAGCGGCTGCCGTGGTACGACCGCCCTACAGATTGAAAATGAATAGAATGAATAAACAATCAAATACTTAGAAAAATGAAAAAGGCTTTATTAACAACAGCAATCCTGCTCGCCTTTACCCTCGGCAGCGTGGCGCAGCAAGGTAGTTTCGCTCCCCAAGGTGCGGAGTGGTATTTCAGTGTTGACGGTATGATGTCGGTTTCGCCTAGTTATTATCACATGGAAGTGCTTGGTGACACGGTCATACAAGGTCACACTTGCAGCATTATTACTCGGCAGTATTACGGAAGCAATGGCAATCACCAATATGTCTATGAGGACAACGGCGTGGTGTATTGGTACAACCAGACTTTGCAAGCCTTTACCACACTTTATGATTTCAATGCGGAGGTAGGCGACACTTGGATTTGCGACATCGATTCTTGCTCCTTTGAGATTCAGGTGGAATCCGTTGAGGAGGTAACATGGGAAGTCCATACCTATCGGGTGCAGCTTGTCCTCTCGGAGAACAATGAGTGGGGTATAATGCCATTTCATGGTTATATCATTGATGGTATTGGGTATAGTAGGGGCTTGTTTCCTGATCCGATGGCCTGTTCTTCTGGCATTGTTTGTGGCCCTTATCCCGATTATTTGCGCTGTTATCTCATTGATGGCGAGATGCTTTACCATGAAGGTGAATATGATTGTGACGAATATGGTTCTTGCTGGGACGGCACTATAGCCGAAGCATACGCTGGTGGCGACGGCACAGCCGAGAATCCATATCAGATTAAGACCTCTAAACAGTTGGCGTTGCTTGCCCAGCAGACCAATGACGGCACGGGTGGCGATGCCTATTATGAGCTAATCGACAATATCAACTTGACAAATTGCCTTACTGGTGGAATGATTCCATGGGTTTCCATTGGCACCACAACACATGCGTTTACGGGTCATTTCAATGGAAATGGGCATAGCATTAATAACTTGCATCAAAACATCACCGATGGCGATGCACAGCCTGTAGGCGGTCTTTTCGGCTGCACCAACGGTGCCGAAATCAACAATGTCCATCTATCGCAGTGTTATGTCAGTGGAAGCGCCCAATATGTGGGCACTCTCGTAGGTTACGCCGGACTGACAAACATTTACAATTGCAGCATTTATGATGGATGTGCGGAGACTGACAATAGAGTGGCAGGTGGCTTGGTAGGTTTTGCGGGCTATACGTATGGCGAAAATGGAACGAGCGAAGAGACTTACACCATCGCCAACTGTGTCGTCAGGGAAGCAGTGAAGGTGCGGAGTACTGAATGTGCTGGTGGCGTTGTTGGATTGGTCAGCGATTTGTATGCCAATACGCAATATGAAATCATTAACTGCACCATGGAGGGAACTGCTGATCCTTTTTATGTGGGGGGAAGTGCGGCTGCAGGTGGAATCGTTGGCCACATGTGGTATGGTAAGGTGAGAGGTTGCACGAATCATCAGAAAGTGGTTGGTGGTACCTCCTCACTTGGCGGATGTGTAGGCGGCATAATAGGTTTGCTGGATTATGGTGCTTATGACGATATTTCGGATTGTGTTAATTATGGTCAGGTTTGTAGCGCAGATAGACGTCATAGTGTCAATGTTGGTGGCATTGCTGGTGGTACGCGAGGCGGAATGATTTACTCTGGCGGACATATCAGGAATTGTATGAACCATGCTGATGTTACAGGTTCGTTAATGTGTGGTGGGATTGTTGGTTGTTTATTCAGTGGTAGTCCCTCATTTGTCCAAAACTGTCATAATTATGGGCAAGTGACTTGCAACGGTTCGACGTCAGCAGGCGGTATTCTTGGCGGTAGTTGTGGTCGTATTAATGCTTGTTATATTGTGGAGTGTAGCAATTTTGGCGATGTGGTGGTTAACCATCAAGATGAAGGAAGTGCAGGAGGTATTTTGGGCGAAGTAAGGGATATCGACCAAGAAATCTATATTTTGAATGTATTTAATAGAGGTTCTGTGAGTGCCCCACAATATGCAGGAGGCATTCTTGGCGGCACCATGGACACTAGGAATTGCACCATACAGAATGTGTATAACACGGGAGAGGTAATAACGGGAGAAGAGACTAAGGGAGCCATCGCCTATATTCAGCAAGAAAATGACTATTTCAGCGATTGTTATTGGTTGGGTCATTTGGACAACCATGCTGGAGTAAGCGAAGGCGAACCACTACAGCACTCATGCGCTTTTTGGCCTACCACTTATTATGGTGAATGGAGTCTCGACAGCTTGCAATTTGGTCACGATTTGGCCCAAGCCTTGAATACAGGTGCGGAAGCCCTGGTGGAACAATATCCTGCAGTACTTGCCATGGTTCACCGTTGGGAATATGACAATGACCATGTCAATGATGGCTTCCCTGTCTTTAGCGGGATAGAGAAGGTCGGGTATCCTTTCATTGGCACGGAATGGTACTACGAAATCCAAAACGAGAACGGAACAATCACCTATCAGCATTTGGAATATGCCGGCGACACCACTGTCAACCACAAGGAAGTGGTCGTCATCATTCGCACCAACACGCTTTATGATAAGGGCGAACGAAACGAGGTGACACGCGAATATGTGTATGAGGAAAATGGCATAGTCTATTGGTGGAATGAGAGTTTACAGGAGTTTACCGTCCTCTACGACTTCGGTGCTGAGGTTGGGGACAAGTGGGAGATTAAAGTCGGTACTGAAAGCCTTACCATGCATGTAGATGCTGTAGAACACCGTGAATACGACGGCCGTATTTTTAAGATATTGCAAGTGAGCGACGACCAAGACCTATTCAGCGGCACCATTGTTTGCGGCATCGGTCACCTCAGCAGTTTCTTCCCCGAAAGGCTGATGACCCGAGGCAAGAATTACCGTGTGGAAGGCATCCGCTGCTTCTGGCGCGAAGGCGAATTGTTCTTCAAATACGGCGAAGAAGATTGCGATGCCGTTTACAAGGTTTATCACAACGGCCTCGAAGATCATGAGGATGATGTGTTTGCGGTTTATCCCAACCCGACCGACGGCGTTTTGTTTGTAGAGACGCGCCATGGCACGTCTCTACCGACACAAACCTACCGCATCACCAACCTGATGGGCCAAATCCTAATGTCAGGCCAAATCACCGCCGAAACCCAACAAATTGATGTTTCCAATTTGCAAAAGGGAATGTATTTCATTACCTTTGCAGGCGAAACACGAAAATTTGTGGTGCGTTAATCGCGGTTCTGTAGGGTTGTCGTATTACGGCAGCCGCTCATGGAAAACCAACGGAGGCTGCCACGGTGTGACAGCCCTACAGATCGAAACGGAAAACAGAACAATTAAATACCAAAGAAAATGAAGAAATTGATGCTTTTTGCAGTCTTGATGTGCTTCGTTGTGTCGCTTGGGGCACAACAAACCTACGGTGATCTTGAGGTTTTGAGAATCCAGCGGCTGAACCGGTATAATAATAATTACACTGTGAAGTTAGACAGCGCCACGGATGGATATGCCAGATATCTGTATGAATACGACGCCCGATTCCGCTGCACGCTCCAAAGCACATATACCTTAGGTATCATTGATACCATGGGATGGATTACGCGTTTTACCCGTGAGTATACTTATGACGACCTTGACCGCGTAACTTTAATAAGATTATACGATGATGGGGCAGTGAAAAAAAAGGAATACTTCTATAACGAACAAAGCCTGCTGTCGGAAGTCGTCCAATCCTATTTCAATGGTACCAATTGGCATCTCCAACATAAGTACAACTACGAGTATGATGGGGAAGGGAACCTGACGGTTTTCGTCCAATACAAATACGAAAATGACCATTGGGCGGAAGACGAAAAGAAGGTCTGGGAATATGAGGAAGGTCTGCCTCAATCCATGTTGCGTTATTTGGGTAGTTATGCCTTTGAGAAGACCCTATACAGTTATAACGCGCAAGGACTTTGCAACGAAATGACTCGTTGCTATCGCAACACTGAACCAGGTTGGACTGAGGAATGGGGCGCATATTATAAAGAACGCTACGAGTATGACGATGCAGGCAACCTGTTGTTCAGAGTTTCTCTTCGGCTGAGAACAAATTCCGATGAATGGTATTACTACGAAAAGACCGAATTGGAATACGATGAAAACAATAACTGTACCTACATCGGTGTTTACAAGCGTTATGATTACGATACGGAGCAATGGACGAATGTGAGTAACGCTTTTGATTTTACTTTCGACCGTACGATTAGCATCGACAACATATCGGGGTTCTCGTTGTTTTGGGAGCATTGGTTAGACGACTTTGATTTGAGTGTGCCGGTATTCAATCAGATGCAACACATCACATTCGATAATTTGGGGCAAATCACAGATTGGGATTTCTACTATTCCAATTTCAACGGTCTCGGCGAAACGAACGAGGATTATTCTGCTATCTATCCCAACCCGACCGATGGCATCTTGTTTGTACAGATGGTGCATGCACCGTCTCTACCGACACAAACCTACCGCATCACCAACCTTATGGGCCAGACCGTCCTAATGGGTAGCCTTACTGCTGAAACCCAACAGATTGGTGTAACGAATCTGCCCCAGGGCATGTATTTCATCACCGTAGGCGATATGACACGGAAATTTGTGGTGCGTTAATCGCGGTCCTGTAGGGCTGTCACACCGTGGCAGTCGCACGCTGAAACGGCACAGCAGCAGTCGTGGTACGACAGCCCTACAAACCGAAACGGAAAACAAACAAATAATCAAAACCTCAATACAATGAAAAACACACTGAAAATCATGGTCCTGCTGCTGGTGGTGGCAGCCATGGCAACGATGACATCCTGCAACAAACAACCCCAGGTCTATGGGAAATGGAGAATCACCGAGGTGTCGGTGACCATAGGTGGCGAGTCGTTCGATGATTTTGATGAGTTTTATAACGAGGCAGTGGTCGGCCACACCGTCGAATTCAGGAAGGATGGAACAGCGATCGCGGACGACAATGAAGAGGATGGCGGCTATTATACCTTGAAGGGAGACAAAATGATCATAAAAGACGGCATTCGTCACAAGGTCAACGATACAGTGATGTTATATGATATGACCGGCACCATCACAACTTTGACCGAAACAAATATGACCATCGACTTCCTCAATCCCGCCGAACTTAACGACATAGGACAGGACGTACATGCCATCATGGGATTCGTGAGAGAGTGATTTATGGCAATAATGCAGTCTAAAACGCCCGAGAAGAAATTCTTGGGCGTTTTTATTGTTAGGAACACCAAATTCAAGGAAAATATTTATTTTTGCATTTTCAAAGCAAGTGTTCTCGATTCGCGAACAGAGAACGTTTAAATTTAAATAATTGATATATAATATGATGTTGCCACAAGATATTGTAGTTTTATTAAAAAAAATGACCGCGCAAGGGAAGGCGTTGTCCTGTCGTGGAATAGCCGATTCGTTGGGTATGAGTGCGTCAAATGTGAGCAAGAGTTTAGAGCGTTGTAAGAAAGCGCAATTGATCGACCGCCATAAAAAAAAGGTGAATGTGTTGGCTTTGCAAGAGTTTTTGATTCATGGCATCGCATACGTGTTTCCTGTTGAAGCAGGGCGTGTCGGTCGGGGGGTGCCTACTTATGTGAGCGCTGCACCCATCAGTGATGCAATCAGCAATGGTTCTGAAAGTTATGTATGGCATTACGTAAGAGGGACTGCACGAGGTCAACACATTGAGCCGCTTTATCCCTCCGTACCAGAAGCAGCTTTGCGTGATGAGGAACTTTACCAATTACTGGTAATCGTGGATGCTTTGCGCATGGGCCGAGCAAGAGAAAAAAGTATTGCTATTGAAGAACTGACCAAAAGAATGAATTGCTATGCCGAAAACCAATAATGAATGGTCTGTGCAATCACTTCGAATACAATATGTCAGCGACTTGCATCTTGAGTTTCCGCAGAATAGGAAATGGCTTGAGGATCATCCTTTGGAAGTGACAGGAGATATTTTACTTGTTGCTGGCGATACGGCCTATCTCGACCTGCCTGATTCAAAGCAGGACACTTACTCGCAATACTCTTTTTGGGATTGGGCGTCAGAGCATTATCAAAAGGTGATTGTTTGCTTTGGCAATCACGACTTTTATGGCTATTACG
>JAEETH010000008.1 GCA_016290215.1 Bacteroidales bacterium | reverse complement strand
TCACCCCCAGAGCCGACCCTGTTTGACTGAGGGGGGCTTACTTTTCCAAGCAACCTTCCTCATCGCCTATTTATTGGCTTTCCGACCCCGTCATCTACTACTCTTTGACTTTTAGCGGACAGCAATAAAAACAAAACAATCCCGACGAGCATCGCTCATCGGGATTGTTGTTTTATAAAGCCAACGGATGTTGGGGTATCAATCAAATAGTGTCTTGTTGTTTTCCAGCAGCTGCTCCAAGGCATCTATCTCATTCTTCTTCAGCCTGATTTCCGGCAAGAAACGCCTGAAATTATCCAAGCTATGCATATCCGAACCAATATAGTCATACAGCCCCTCGTTCAACAAATAGTGCGCTTTTACTAAAGCTGGTTCGCCGTATACGCCAGCCAGCGAAAGCAAGTTCAGTTGGAACTTGTACCTCTTGTCTTTCCAGCGCAAATAAACATCTGTATTTGCATACTCATATCGTTCAGGATGTGCTATGACAGGCTGCAATTCTTCACACATAATATCGTATAACATATTGGTGTAATTCAACTCGTACATCAAATAAGAAGTCTCGCATAACACATGAGTGCCCGCTTTATCCAACGTCAGAAAGCCTTCCCCGAAATGCTCCATAAAGCCACCTTCAAGCATATACTCACCAGCCAATCGGAGCTCTATTTGACAGACCTTATTGACTTCAGCCTGAAAAGACTCAAACTCAGCAGAGATACTTTCTCTGTTATTATTAGGATAAATATTCATAAAGTGAGGCGTAAGTATCATCCTTTTCACGCCACGTTCCTCAAGTTTCTTCAGGGCTTGCAGCGACTTCTCCATTGACGGGAAACCATCATCGACTCCAGGTAGCAAATGACAATGAATGTCATGCGCCCCTTGAAAGAAATCCTCAGGCAAACTATGTTTTCTCCAAAAACTGAACATAAGTCTTTATTCTTTGCCGTCATCAGCTGACTTAAAATGACTATGGGAATGATGATGGTGACGATGATTGAGATGAAGCTTTTTGAGCACCCATTTGTACCATTTTTCGTACCATTTCTTCTCTTTCTTCTTTCCTTCCTCCTCGTTGCCATAGCCATAACCATAGCCATAACCATAACCATAGCCATAACCATAACCATAACCATAGCCATAACCATAGCCATAACCGTAATAGCCGTAACCACGCTTCTTCTTACTCACGCCATTCAACACCACGCAAAGGTTCGGGAACTTATTGTCATGATAGAACTTGTCAACATCGAAGAGCAAACGTTTATCGGTCGTTTCAGCCCTCAACACCAAGATGGTGGTATCAGCAACGCGTTTCACAATATCAGAGTCGGCCACCATACCAACAGGAACGTTATCCAGGAAGATGTACTCATAGCGTTTGCGCAATTCTGCAACTAAAGTCTCGAGTCGAGTACTCATCAACAACTCAGCCGGATTAGGCGGCACTGGACCCGAGAACACAATATCAAGGTTGGGTGAATCTGCGCTGGAATGAATGATGTCATCTATATTATCCGTCTTGCCCGACAAATAATTGGAAACGCCCGCTCTTGTATTGACGCCAAACACCTTAAACAAGGTACCTTTACGGATATCCAAGTCGACGATGACCGTCTTCCTCGAAGCCAAGGCAAAACTGGTAGCCAAGTTGGCAGAGACAAAGGTCTTACCGGAGGAAACCATGAACGAAGTAAACATAATGACATGGCCTCCGTCCTTTCGATCCTTCATATACTCCAGACTAGATCGAATCAATCGGAACGACTCGGAAAGCGAGTCTCGTCCATTTTCCTTCACCGAAACGACATGACCTTTAACACTTCCATCATAGGGAATATCGCCCAAGAACGGCACGTTGGAACTCTTCTGCACATCCATTCTGTCATGAATCGTCGTATCCAACATACTGCGGAGAAACATAAGTGCAATTGGGATAGCCAAGCCTATCAATATGCCAATCAATGTCGCGCGTTTCTCATTCGGGGCGACAGGACCATAATTCGCCGAGGCATAATCGATAATCTTTCCTGTAGCTTCCAATTGAGGGCTAGTCATCAGTAACTCTTCACGCTTTGTCAACAGATTCAAATAAAGCTGTTCCTTGATATTCTGCATACGAGCCAAAGACTGGAACTCCACTTGAGCTTCCGGGACAGTCTGGATCTGTGAATTAGCAATCATCCTTTCCCTATCGGCGGCCTCAATACGGTTTTCAAGTCCCATTAGGTTCGTTTCAAGTATAGAAATGATGCTGGCATGAAGCGCAACTTGTTCCTCCATCACACTTTGGGCAACCGGATTGTTAACCGTTCCATCTGCTCTATACTTGTCGATTTTCACCAAATTATCATTGTATTTTGCAATAACAGAAGCAGCTTCCGAAGTAACATGAACTACGCCAACCGGGATAATCTGGTCTTGGTTGTTTTTTATAAAATTCAACAAATAACGTAGCATGTCTTTCTGAGCTTCCAGTTGCTGCATCTCCTCTGTTTTCGAATTACTCTTGGCAACGTATGATTGTCCATAACTACCCATATCGATGATGTTATGGCCTTTTTTGAAATTCACTGAATATTGCTGATATTCTTCAATATCCTCCATTAAATAGTCAATACGATCATTGATAAACTTCTCAGTATAATCCAAGATACGTTGCTGGTCATCAACAGATTCTTGATTGTACACTTCCATCAACATATTGAGGACATCCGCAGCTCTAAGCGGAGATGTGTCACTCAAAGTCAAACGAAGCAAAGCATTACGTTCACTATCTCTTAAAACACCGATACGCCCACGATAAGAGCCAGCCACGGACCTCAAAGGAACATGCCGGACCAGTATAGCCGTATTAATGAAGTCATCATATTTCCAAGTAGGAGTTACCACCAATTTACCGATAGGCGAAATCACAGTATCATTCAACTTTACTTTCATAGACGGGATATTCTCGCCAAAATCATCCAACAACACAAACTTTGAGTCTAAGGGTTTTACACTAAAAGCTGCACTACTATTCTCATCCATTTCAGGGAACGATACCGTGACTGGAGCATCCTTATACAAATCCGTGTTTCTTCTCGACACCTTGGTTTTAAAGGAATACATTGTACACAAGTTCAGATTGCGCACCATGTTTTCCATATTTTTTTGCGAGCGTAAAACCATGATTTCATTATTGACGGTACTCACCACAAGACCTGGACCAGAAATCAGATTCAAAGGAGCCGATCCACGGAACGATTCGGAGCCGCCATTAGCTAAGGTCTTTATCAGAATCGAAGATGAGCTGGAATAGATTCTTTCCTGACCTCTTACATTATAAAATGCAATCAAGCCTCCTATTGTAGCACAAATAAGGAACACTGGCAAATTATGAAGAATCAAATACACCAAATCCTTAAACTTGAAACCACTGTTTGCGCTTTCGTCAAAAAACGCATTCATGTCGTTAGGCCTCAAGTTTTCACTATTGGTATTAGTATTGGTATTAATATTGGTATTGCTGTCAGTAGCCATTTTCTTGTCAATTTAAAATAAACAAAACCAAAACAAGATTAATTCTTTATGAATGATCGAATCAAAGTATAAACTGAAACCAATGAGACAGCCGAAGAAATCAAAGCCAACACAGTATTCAAATTGGTGCTGAAGAACTTATACGACATCTCTTCGGTAAAGATAATATCGTTTTGTTGTAACACGAAGAAATCATCCTCAAAAACAGAAGTGGAACGCGGATCCAAATAATGGACAACACGCTTCCCATCCACTTCACGCATAACGCCAATACGGTCGCGGCGCGTGTACCAATCCAATCCACCAGACATGGCCAAAGCTTGCAAAAAAGTGCAACGTTCGTCAGTTATATTAAGCACCTTACCACCAGAACTGCTCAAAAAGAAAACCTTGAAATTCAAAAAACGAGCTGCAACCAACGGATTCTTGATATATCCATTACGTTCCAAATGGGCAGCGATGGTATCCTGCAACTGCAAGCGCGTCAAGCCTTGCACATGAAGATCGCCCAGAACAGGAAACTGAATATTTCCATTTGCATCTACAAGATAGCCTTGATAATAGCCCACACCCGCATTATTATACACATTAAATGGTTTAATCAGTTCATCATCCTTACCTGTATTACTCAATACTTGGATTCTCAGTTCATCGTATGGAGCAACAGTGGCTTCCAATGCCTCATTCAAAGGCATACCTTGAATAGGCATATCCTGCAAATAACGCACCTTTTTCGAGGTTACGCATGACGAGGAAACCAAGGCTAAAACAGCCAAAACAATAAGCAGAAACAATCTATTGATTCTCATAGAAATACTATATTTAATCATTATATATATCGTGCAAAAATACAAAAAAATTCTAAATATATGGATTTCTTCTCTTTCCCATTTTATTTTTTCCAATACCATTTCACCATCTTCCCATACAAATTGCCTATAAAACGATTCCTTTTAGCAATGAGTTTCAAGTTATTCCTAAAGAACTCCCGAATATGCAGTCCGTACCATTGCAAAAGATTGTCCGTCCACAGGGTGTGAGCAAGGATCATAGCATGCTCAGGGAAATCACCTCGTTCTACACACCGCACCACTTGGCTTGTGGAATGAAACTTCATGTCAAAGCCGTTCTCAACGACATCTCTGGCAGCGTATTTCCCACCATCCCATGCGAAGCCTGTGTCTGTCATATAAAACACTTGATTAAAATCAATGGAAAGATAAGGTTCGCCTAACAAACCATAATCCGACAATCCATGGTTTTTCCAAAGTAACCTATTGTCGTACTTCGACGACGAACTGCCGTGCATACTAACAGTCTTTACCGGATAATAATTCCGAAAATAGGCCAGATGACTCTCAAAGGTATCCAACGCTTTTTTCTCATCTCCATCCGCCAATACCAAATCCTCATAATGATAGCCAATCTCATGCCCCAGGCTGACAATCTCAACAATCACCTCGGGGACATTGCTCTGTTTTACAATACGGAAATAATAGGTAGCCTTGACACCCATTTCATTTTCAAGTCGAGCTATCTCCAATGCATTCCAAGCCAGTTCATCGACATCGTGCCTCAGCACGATGGTTTTGGCTTCTTTGGGTTGTGACAAAAACTCCTCAAATGTCAAGAACCTATAACCCGCCTGCAGCAAAGCATGCAACAACGAACGGTATGATTTTAAAGTGAAATCACGCATATCGTGCTAGACTTTCAAAATGGCTTTTCCTTCTATTACGACCTCACCCATCTCGTTCTCACATTTTGTGTCAAAGTACAAAATCGGCTTGTCTTTTCTTATGCGTGTTAAAACCACCGTTGCCGTAATCTCTTCATTATGAAACACTGGTTTTCGGAAATTCATTTCCTGATGAAGATATATAGCACCCTCACCTGGCAACTTCGTACCGAAAACCGCACTAATCAACGAGCCGACCAGAAAGCCATGGACTATTCTTCTGCCAAACAATCCATGTTCAGCATAATTCTCATCAATATGAATCGGATTCTTGTCTAATGACATATCAGCAAAGGCCATCACTTCGTCAGACTTGAATACCTTTTTCAACGATGCTGTCTGTCCAATATAAAAATCATCTATGTTCATTTCTCTTTGTGCTTAAAGCCTACAGGAACGCCATCCTTCATTTCAAATTCTCGAATCACTTTCGCAGGAGCCCCAGCCACCATGCAAAATGGAGGCACATCTTTGGTCACCACCGAACCTGCAGCCACAATAGAACCCTCGCCCACCGTCACCCCCGGAAGAATTGTCACACTGATAGCAATCCATGCATTTTTCTTGATAATGACAGGAGCCACGTATGACTCGGTGAGATACCGATGATATTCAAGCGGCTTACTATGTGTCAAAATATAGTCATTAGCAGCCAACGAAACACCATCTTCGATGACAACAAAATTGGGATACACATCATCAATGACTACTTGAGGACCAATCATCACATTCTTCCCTATCTTCACGCCTCGCCATTTATGCAGTTTCACACGCATCTTGCTATATGGAATAACCCTAAAAGCCAACACTTGCCAAAAATAATCCATATAGCGGCGATATAAAAACCTTGCACTTGCCAAAAAGCCTGTGTAGCCATGCTCCTTTGCCGACAGTCTACATGCTTGGAAGAATCCTCTCTCCTTGTGATTAGGCAGAGGTCGTTTTTCCAATGGCCAATAATCTTTCATGGTTTCTTCTTATTATACAATTCTTTACATGTGACAAATTCGAATCTTTTTTCTTTGAAGAAAGCCAATTCCCTATCATAGATCGGCAAGGCTTTTTCACCCAGATTCTTTATTTTTAGCTTATGGCGAATCACATCCCCAAACATATAGGATATATAATTGCTACCACGTCGTTCTATCTCTGTCGTCTCTTGTACCTCATCGATAAACTCGTTGGGATGAGTGAGAAATACGAACTGCCTCCCACTGCACATAGTTTCCCAATACAAAACACGCCTAGTGAATCGATTCAACGAAGGAGCAATGCGCATAAACGTGCCTATATATGGGAACCCAAATGCAGAAATGGGAGCTTCAAGAATAATCGAATCACCTTTCTTAAATATATTATCTGTTTGCACGAAATAGGCTTTTCGAGGTGCCGTCAGCCAATGCAATTTTTTCAAAGCACCAAAGGAAAACATCATGTCCAAACGCTGCGACGAGACGGAGCTATCCACTTTAAATCCTGCTTCAGTCAGCACTTGCGGGAAACCTTTGTCAACCCTAGCGGCAGGCGCCCGGAATGAAACCACCTCTTCGCCAATAATATCCTCAAGGATTTGCTTTGACTGCTTCAAATGTGAAAGCTGTTCTTCGGGCGACAACACATCAAAAGCTTTACTCACCTCATGCGTCAAGCCGTGCGACCCAATTTCATGGCCACGCCCATACGCCATTCTGACCACCTCAGGATAAAGCTTTGCAATATGCCCTGTATAGAAAAAAGTTGCCTTTAGACCATATTTGTCGTACAAGTCGAGCAGTCGGGGCATACCTTGATTCAACACGTATTCCCCCGTCTTGTCACGCAACTTGTGATTTAAGATTGACGTGGTTTCCACATCGTTTGTAATGAGACAAATACGTTCTTTTGACATTTTATACTACAATTCTATCAGAATGTCCACTATTCTTTCCGCTGCATGTCCATCCCAAAGCGGTGGAATGCCTCCTTTCTTCCATTGCCCTGCAAAAAGCTTGTCCAACGCGGGCTTGATATTATCGGGATTCGTTCCGATTAACTCGTTGGTACCAATTGTGCATGTCTCAGGGCGCTCTGTGTTGTCTCGCAAAGTGACACAAGGCACACCCATCACAGTGGTTTCCTCAGTGATACCGCCACTGTCGGTAATCACAGCCTTAGCCTTTTCCACCAAATAATTGAATTCCAAGTAGCCCATCGGCTCAACGATATGAAGGTTGTCGGCCTCAATACCTAAATCCTTAAAAATCTTAGCTGTGCGCGGATGAATGGGGAAAACTATAGGCAAGCCATGCACGTTGGAAACGATTTCATTCATCATCTTTTTCAACTTCTCGGCCTCATCCACATTAGCCGGACGGTGCATGGTCAGCACTAGAAACTGCTTAGGTTGAAGATGCAGTTCGTCATACACTAAAGGCTTAATGAATCTGGAACGATTTGCCAACAAAGTATCTATCATCACATTGCCGACAAAAAACAGATCCTTCTCCTCCACCCCGAAACGACGCAGATTGGCATTTGCCACCTCTGAGGTAGTGAAGAAATAATCCGCCAGACTATCGGTCACCATTCGGTTAATTTCTTCGGGCATGGTCAAGTCCCATGAGCGAATACCTGCCTCCACGTGCGCCACTTTTGTGCACAATTTCTTGGCCACAATGGAGCAAGCCATTGTAGAAGTGACATCACCCACCACCAAAACCAAATCGGTGGGATGCTCCATCAGGTCCTTCTCAAAAGCCACCATGATGGCAGCCGTCTGTTCGGCCTGTGTGCCGCCACCACAACCCAAATTGACATCAGGTTGGGGGATATTAAGCTCCTCAAAGAAAGTCTCGCTCATCTGATGGTCATAATGCTGACCCGTATGCACAAGGCGATAATGGATATCTTTCCCTTCTTCCTCCGCCTTTTGAATAGCATGAATCAAAGGGGCAATTTTCATAAAATTGGGGCGTGCACCCGCAATAAGAGTAATATGGCGCATAATTATCTGAATCTAAATTGATAATCGGGATTCTCCCGCATAATCTTCTGGCTTTCCGGATAGTTTTCAATAAACCAGGTCAGGAATTGCGCATAATCTATCTTCTCGGAAAGCATTTTTTTGCGACGGCGTTGCCATTCCTCTTTAAGGTTAGGCATGGCAAGCAGCTCGTCTATCTTGGCAAACATCTCTTCCGACTGCTCAGGGCGGAAACCATAGGTAAGGCCATACTTGTGTTCTTCCTCCTCCAAATAATGGATTCTACCCACAAATGTGTTACAGCGAATGGCTGGCGTACCCAACACGGCGGCCTCGGAAGTCATTGTCTGGCTATCGCCGACAAGCATTGTGGCATAATACATCAACGAATGGGCCTTCTCGGGTGAAACTTTCAATTGATAAGGCTTGAATTCATCATCAATATCACGTTCTGTCGTGATAAAGACCTTTCCTTTCGAGCTCAGGTACTTGACCAAACGTCGCTTGTTCTCAATAGTCAAGCCCACGACGCCAACATCATGGTGCGCCTTGAAAGCATTGAATCTCAAAACGAAATAAGGTTCCCCTTCTTTAACGCCTGCATCAGTCAGAACAGATGCATCGGGAGTAAAGCTATTGGGATGGAGATAGGCCAATTCATGATAAGAATGGACATATACGGTTTTCTTCGACTTCCGTGGAGTATCAACGGGGCTGAGAATGGTGTCGGCAAATGGATGTCCAAACTTGACGAACAACGGTTCCACCTCATCGTCATCGTCATCCAAGACAATACTTTTCATCTTGCTCAATTTGCTGACATGAGCGATGTTGATTGAGGACCCGAAACCTAAATCGATATGATTCTGACGCACTAACTTGAGTATGCGTAAGTCGTGTTTCAACTGGTCAAATCCCTTTTTGCCAATTCCATCGTTCTTTTTTCCAATGCAGGTAAATGGAATACCATACAAATCCAACAATTTTATTGCAGAAGGAATTTCCTTCACAACGACAAGCACTTTGTGCCCTTTTTCCAAAAGCTTGAAATAAGCATTGCGCAATAAATGCACGTGTGCTGGATGGTTGATATCGATAAGAATGTTCATAGTTTTTTCATTATTTTCACGCCAAACTTGCCAACAGCAAACAACAAACAGTTGCATACATGAACGAACCTGCCTAATTCCACTAACTCACCTCCAAACTTCAACTTGAAGTCGCGCACACCATATCCACCGTCGTCAGGTTTGCCAGCACCCATAAAATCAAATTTAGAAAAACCATGTTCGGCTGCATAACAAATCCCAGCATAATTGACCATAACTGAAGGAGATAATGTTTTGTGGTTTTGGTCATCGCCACATGCAAACAAAGCATGGACTATCCGACTTTCCAAAGCCAAACAAACTAGACCTCCTACCAATTTACCTTCTGAATCCTTAGCCATAAAAAAGCGAGCCGACTCCAAGTTTTTTAACTTCTGGAAAAACTCAAAAGGAAACAGAGGCGTTTTCACTTTAGACCTATATAATTCATTAAGCATTTGATAAAACTGGTATAAATCATCGTCCGAAACAGACTGTTCGATTATCAATCCGTTCTCGTTGGCTTTTTTGATATTTCTTCTTCGATTCCTATCCAAACGATTACCAACGCTTTCCATCGAAGTCGTATCCACTATGACATCATAATGAGGCTCATATCCGAATCCACAGGCTTCAAAAACGTGGCGCCAGCGGCCATAATCATTGAAATTGCGTGTCTCAATGAAAATAGTCTTACGATTCAACCTCGATTTCAACGCGTTAAGAAGCATTGCCAATTCTTCGTCGGTGATACTATCATCCAATAAAGGGCCGCCATTGATAATAGCCCTTCTTGAGAAATACTGCTTGAGTTTGCCACCATCTTTTTGGATGAAGCCAACTACTACACCTACCAAGCGTCCATCCCTCTCAACGCCAAAAGCAAATGCCTTTAAAAACGAAAGACTATCGAAGAAATCGAATGCTTCCTTGGTTTGGAACCAAGTAGCGACAGAGGATGCTCTAATCAACGCATCCCATTTCGATGAGACAATATCTTTAAAATCAACTACTTTCGGCATACTATTTTAAAAATCTTCATGAGTTGTTGCGACACCAATCGATTATCGAATTGATCCGAAATCACTCTTTCCCGACCCTTTGTTTTTCCCTCAAAACCCATCGCATTTTGTAGCAAGCTGGCCAATTCCGTAGCATGGCGCGTTTCAGCCACATAACACCCATCCACACCATCTATTCGTTCCTTCACATCACCCACATCCACACTCACAATCGGACAGCCACAAGCCAGTGCTTCCTTGATTACTTGAGGAGATCCTTCGGTGAAGGAAGTCATTAACAAGGCATCAACGGCGCACATAAGGAGCGTCACTTCCTCTCGAGAATAACCTTTCAATTCGAGCAACACAACACTAGGATCACATAATTCTTCCATTGCTTTACGTGCCAAAGGTGCGTTTTTCACTTCATTGTCAAAAGCTCCTGAAAAAAGGACGTAACGTTTGTTTGCCTCCAAATTCATTCTTTGTCTTGCCTCGCTTTTATTCATCTGTTGAAGTTCATGCAAATCAATGCCACAAGACAACAATGAATAGTTTTTCTTGGGTTTTGCAATTTCAATTATCTTACGTGAAACAAAAATGTTCCAACCCGACAACCGTATAGCCATTTTTGAAAAAGGCAATGCACTTTTGTCGTTGATATCCGAACCATGATAAGTAGTAACTACAGGAATTTCTCGTTGCAGGTTAGCAAAAAGGCCTGACAGTCCGTAATGCGCATGAATGACGTCTGGACGGAATTCTCGAATCTTTTGTTTTAGCTGAGGGACATTGTTTAAATAGCCTCGCAATCCTTTACCTTGCAGACCGAAAAACTCAATTTCACATCCTTGTTCCTTGAGGGCTTCCGCCTGCTCAATGATGAAAGGCGCAAAACGTCCCTTGTTAAATGATGCCACGACAAGTACTCTCATGCCATACCTCTTCCTGCCAATTTAATCCACGCCCAAACAAGGTTCGCAACACACATACCAATAAGCCACATCGTAAACCATCGTTTGTGCTTGTTAGTCACTTGGGACACTCCATAAGCTGCAAACATCAACTCCAAAGCCAAAACTGGAAAATGGAAGCGTTCGGAGTGGGCAAAATTACTAAACACAAGCACCACCAAATATCCACACATCACAGCAAGGGTTAAGACGTGCTTTCGCCAATCTCTTCGAACCAATAGCAAAATAACTGCAAAAATGGTGAAGCCTGACATAATATTCTTGATAAAATTGGCACCATTCATCATCATTTGGTTCTCTTGCCCATCGACATACACCATAGAAGAGAATGGGATAGTAAAAATAAACGGAGCAAACACAGAAGCAGAGGCATATTTAGCAAATGTATTACCCTGTTGAGCACGCCATTCATAACCTACACTTTGATTTTCAGTCCTACCTGCCCATAGTTGTTGGGCTTCCTCAACCATTTCTGCGCCCATAGTTAAAAACATCCAAATCGCGAATATTGATACATAAAGCACTTTTTTCCATGATTGCATTTGTTTTCCCGAACTCAAGATTAAGGATCCTGCCAAAGCAGCAATCATAACCGCAGCCAACGCTGTCCTAAATGTGAACATGACCAAAATGACAATACCCGGCAAAATAATATTGCTAAAGGTAATCTTGGGAGAATGGAGCGCAAAATCAGCGCGTTCGGTGAAAAGAATAACCAAAAATGTCATCTCCGTCTCTTTCAAGGTTATGCCACAATAATACCACATATTAGGCATAAGCATACAGAAAATAGCTGCCATTCGTCCGGTTGACTCTCCAAAATTTCGCTTGGCTAAGTTATATATCAGCACACAAGAAAACGCATCAATAACACATTTAACAAATCTGTAAGGCAGGGGATGAGTACCCATAATCAAATTCTCAAAAGCTAACCACCAACAATAGCCCGAATCCGAAAGATCGACGTTATACGCTTTCAACAATTCCACAAAACGACGTATACTACCCTCTTCTCTCAACAGTGCACCAATATATTCATAGAACATTTCATCACCAGCATAATACATGTGAGGCAACCCAGTCATTTCAATATAATAGAAATATATGAAAATCACGTACAATAAACGAATCGTCAAAGCAGTAGAAAAAAGTTTCTTAGGAAAAAGAAACTCACCATATCTTTGCCAGTCCTTTGTCAATTGAGTGGAATAGGTAAAAAAAACTACCACTGGGACAAAACCAAACAACATAAATTGGAAAGGCAAAGCGTAATTGATGAACATAGCACTCACCAAAGCCAAAGTTACCACATAACAAATAATTGCACGTGATGAAAAAAATCTAGGGAAATATGTCAACATATCAATTCTATACTAAACGGCTGCAAAAATATAGTTTTTCTCTTTAGCCGAACAATTTGCGTTTTATCTTAATTAAATAAACCAAGTTTTTCGTGCCAACTATTTCTCCTATTTTTGCTTTCCATCCCTGTTTCGGACCAGCCCACGAATCCAACCCTTTATGCTCACAATAGGTGTTTTCGGTACGAAAATACTCTCCCGTTGTCTGTTTTGGACAAAAATAATCCACTGGAAACACATGTAAATCTTTGTAATCTTGTTCTTTACCATTTTGCACAAAGCCATTCATTCTCATGTGTTCCGTGACAAACTTGACATTGGTGGTCAGGTCAAGCGAACCATCATCATTCACGAAATGTCGCTCCTGATAATGGCCAAGTTGTTCTTTCACCCAAACGCCATCACGACAACTCGCGATTACACCCATCATCAATGGAGCATGTTTGCTGCCCTCGAAACCTGCAAAAGCATTCCAATGTAACAAGTTATCAAAAGATCTATACACTTCAAAATCAACATCAAGATACAGTCCTCCTTCTTTATTCAAAACATACAAGCGCACATAATCACTCACAAAAGCATATTTTTTTGCCTCATACGCCTCTTTTGTATATGGAATACTATACACATCGAAATTATCCTCATTCCAAAGCTTGTATTCCCAATCAGGCATATATTTATGCCAACTTGCGATGCAATCCTTAGCCAACTGCGGCATTTCGCCATTACCGAACCAACAATAATGTATTATTTGGGGAATCATTATTATTTTCTTTTATTCAAGAACCAACACAAAAGCCTTGGAGAGACATTCGCTATCCTTATTTTTCGGGAAGCAGCATTAGTGGAATGATAGGATGAAAGAGGAAATACTTTTTTCAATTTTAAACTCTTACAAATAGCTGCACTTTCATCATAATAATGCTCACTAACATAGCCTAATACAGAAAGCACTATTTGTGCAACCATTCCTTCAAACCACCTTTTATCATCCACAGCCTGCTTTTGTTCATTCATAGAATCAATCAGTCGCAACTTGTCGTCCAGAACCTTTCTTTTCTTTTTCTCATCCACACTTTGGGTGATTGAGCCCTCGCGCATCAGATAATTGTAAACTATCAAATCCGTTGAAGTCACACAAGAAGCCTTATGCAACAAGCGCGGTGTCCATTCCGTATCCTCAAAATAGATGCCCTCCTGAAAGCGACAATTGTCTAACAACTCACGTTGAATCATGAACTGCCAAGCATAGCAACCGAAGCCCAAACGTTCTGTCAAGAATGACAAACCGCTACATATTTCGTCGCGATAATCAACGAAGGGTTTACTCACCTTGTTTGGTTCAAAAAATTCATAACGCTCATTGACATTCTGATAGTTGAAGCGAAGGACGTCCACTTTATCGGCATCCATCTTATCAACAAGCGTTTTCAGCACATTGTGCTCTAAATAATCGTCCGAATCAACAAATTGAACATATTGACCCCGCGCTACCTCGATGCCACTATTACGCGCCGAACTCAGACCACCGTTTTTTCGATGAATCACTTTCACATTGGGGTGATTAATAGCATAATCCTCACAAATGGCGCCGCATCTATCGGGTGAACCGTCATCCACAAGGATAATCTCATATTCCTCTTCGGACAAATCTTGATTCAGCAAACTATCAACGCATTTGCAAAGATATTGTTCCACCTTATAAATAGGAACTATGACACTCAATTTCAACCCCATTCTTGCCTATTTTTATTATTTATTTTCCACTTTTCCATTTTAAACAGACACCTCTCGGCAAACCAAACCAATTTGTAAACCCAAGGATGTCTATGAATACGTCGCATTAAATAAATATCATCGGCATACTGCTGGTAATCACGCAAATAAACCGAAGGCACCAATTCATCCAGAACTTGCTGTCTTTCTTCTCTTATCATCAGTTTACTATTGGCATTTTCGCTGATACCTGTCATATCAAACAAAGTCACATCCAAATCTACATATTTTGGCTTCTCGCCACCCAAAATAATGGCTTGCAGGTACCATTTCCAGTCGGAAACAATCTTCAAACTTTCATCGTAATAGCCGTATTTTTCAAACAAGTCGCGACTGATATAAGCTGGATCATGGTTCAAAGTGCCTATATACATCCCTAACATCGTGATCTCTTGTCCAGCAAAGCACTTGTCCACTATCATTTTTCCATCTGGGAAACACTTAATCATATTGCCATAAACGATAGAAGGATTACCGAGTTTCCCTACTTCTGCAAGCATTCGTTCTATAACATGTTCTGACGCCAAGCAATCCGCTGAATTAAGAATTTGGATATAATCGCCTGAAGACATGCGGATACCCTTATTCATGGCATTATAAATGCCCTTATCAGGTTCTGACACCCACTTCAGGCAGGCAAACTCTGTCTTTAAGCTTTCAATTACGGCAACACTTTCGTCCGTTGAGGCTCCATCAATGACTATGTACTCAAACTCCTTAGCAGTTTGGGCAGCAACACTTCGCATGGTCTTTTCAAGGCCAGCGGCATTGTTGCGGTTGATGGTGATGATAGAAAGACGCATAACTATTGTTTTATGAAACTTTCATACAACAACTTATACTGCTGGCAAACCGCATCGAAGGTATAGTTTTGCAATACCTTCTCACGACCTGCATTGCCAAGACAATTATCAGAATTATTTTCAAGACACCACCGAATGCCTTCAGCCAAATCCACATCATCCTTTTCCTTGGCCAAATACCCATTGACTTTATGCTCAATCATATCACCGTTACCTCCAATTTCGAAAGCAACTACAGGTGTAGCACACGAAAGGCTTTCCATAATAGCACACGACAAGTTTTCGGTAAGCGATGGCACCACCATCATGCTGGCAATACTATACAATGAAACCAAATCCTTCGCATTGCCAATATAGCCCACACAATGGATAGGAATGTTTACATCCATATTCAATTCCGATTCATCCGCACCAAATACAATCAATTCAAAGTCATCCGCATGGCCGTTCTTCTCCAGTATTTTCAGTGCAGACAAAAGGTTTGCAAAACCTTTGATCTTGTCCGTTGCAGCATTCACTGCCCCGTATAAGACAAATGGCTTTGTTATTCTTTTCTCTTGGAAAGCTCGCCATCTAGGCGACAATTCCATTTCACCAAGCGGGCGAAACGCTTCAACATCTAAACAGTTCGGAATAACTTCTACAGGAAATCTTCCGAACAAGCTACTCCGTTTGGCACAATTGGCCAGCCATCTGCTCGGGCTTACGATATGCAAATCTAAATCCTTATAAAGTTCAGCTTTCCTCTTCCAAACTTTATAACTTAAATCATTCTGTTTTCCAGAATGCAAAAACGGGCACTCTCCACATTGCTTTTGATACCCATCACAATCAAAAAAGTAATGGCAGACGCCACAAAACGGCCAACTGTCGTGAAGTGTCCATACGATGGGCTTATCCTTAGGCAAGTCCTCCAATGGAATGAACCTTTGGTTGATCCAATGCAAGTGCAGCACATCATAATCCAACTTCTTTAAAGCACCATGCAATGCCGTCCCACGTAGGTCAGACATAAAAACATCTTCCCGATTGGGATAACGATTCCAACGAAAATGCTGTATTTTGTTCTTGACCTTGTTGCGAGTCCAGTCGAAAGCCTGATATATTGGATTATGAGGGACAAACTCATCCAATGCCATGACATTGGCATCCTTAGTGTCCTTATTCTTCACAAACATGCGACTATCAATGTCCAATTCCCGCACGCCTTGATGGATTCGATATGCTGCGCGAGGAGCGCCACCTCCGGTATCGGAAGTGCTCACGGATAAAACTTTCAAAGGTCGCTCGCCCATATTTTCCTGGAATTGATTCCTTTGCCCCTCAATTTCTTGTATGCCATCAACAACTCGTGTCCCAAGCCATCCGACCAAAGCAAACTTTGGTAAAGATAATCCATCTCATCTTTCAGCCAACCTTCACTATTTGCCTTCGCCCAACAATAGGCATCACGCTTTTTATCAACAATTAACTTTTCCGGATGCGTCAAAGGCAAAATTGGAAATACATCACGATTGCCTCGGTTGTCGTAATTGCTTAACGTATGTGTTCCTGCACCATCAAAGCCGATATTGCTCACTAAATTACGTTGCGGATGAATAGTCATGGCACTGTTGCCAAACAAATGGATTTGCATTTGGTAGTCCCAATACGACTTTTTCCTTGTATCCTGTTGTATTTCCCTGACGATGGAAAACCACCAGTTAGCTTCTGCCCTGTTATCCGTCAGTTGCAAGACGTGCCTGCGGAAAGCCTTGGCATCCAAAGTCATCAAATCCAAGTCAAAGCCTTGCCAAGTCCTGCGCCAGCCTGCCCAAGCTCCCGTAACCATGTAATGAGAGAAATCATACGAGGCATTACATTTCCATCGGTCATCGTAGAGGGTAGAATTGATGAAGCAAACTCTCTCGTCATCTTTATACCGTTCCAACAATTCTTCGCAATAACCAAAAAAATCAGGATGCGGCAAACAATCGTCCTCCATGACTATGCCCATCTCCACTTGTTCGAAGAACCATGTGATGCCCGTCATTGGGCCAGCACCACACCCCAAATTCTTCCCATAATAATTTGTATGCAACCGAACCGATTCCCCTGCCATCATTCTCTCGACCACCTGCCGCACCTCTGCACATTTCTTGAGGTCATCTTCATTGCCATTGCGAGCGCCATCTTGAAAGACGTATAAATCTTGCGGTTGGGCAGCCATGATGGCTTCCAGCACCCGTCGAGTATGCTCAGGGCGATTAAATGTTATAAGGAGAATTGGGATATTTGACATTTTTCTTATTGTTTCCTCTCTACAACTATCACTTACCCTCCTATTTCATGCCTTCTCTGACCTTATCTCCCATAGTTTTTAGGAACTCTGGCGTACACCAATTGATTCTACTCGCAGTTGATGTAAACGTCATTTCGCTAAAATAAATATGATCATCCGGTGCATAAAAGTCCACCCGAACATGTGGGAACCCTTTTGAAAGCACTTTAGAATACTCTATCATCTCACTAAGACGAGAAGGTTTTTGTATTTCTATGTCTTTTCTGAATGCAGGAGCCATCCAATCCAACCTTCTATTCCAATCCAAATCATATAACACCCAATTCACCGTATGCGCCACCAGATCCCGTTCACTACATGCCAAAATGCATAATGGTTCCCCGTGAAAACAAAAAACCTTATACTCTAAAGGATTGGGGGTAAGAAGTTGTTCGCAAATAACAAGTTGTTTGATTCCAAGATAATGAGGTTCTCCCGACCTTAAAAACACAGTGTCTCTTTGAGTCATAGCCTGACTCATTTTTTTTCTGATGCTTTCCGGGTCAACTTTGGTTTTATCTTCGACAAGAGCCACATCTCCACAGCCTCCATTTGTCTTCATAGCAAAACTGGTCGGTAGCTTATCGAAATCAATGTCAGAAGGTTTCTCCCACTTCCCGTATAAAGGCAAAAGGATGTGCGCCAATCCACGCTCTTCAACGAACTTACGAACTGCATACTTATCTGCCAACCGAGTCCATTCCGATGTGTCAGTTTTATGTTCCAAATAATTCATCCATTCGTTCAAGTCTCTTGGGTGTTCCCAATCAATCGAATAGCCGAATCTCCTCTTGAACAGATAATCAGCATATTTCCAACTCCTGAAACGCATTAAATATGGCAATTTTACCTTTTCAAAAAACAGTCTCTTGATTTTCCGAGGTCCTGGTATGTATTTAATAAGCGGAATTGAGTTTTTTCTCTCACTTGGATTCATAAACTAGAGTTTTTTGCTATTTTAGTTAAACATTCATTTTTCAGTTGTTTAAATTCTTATTGTACCCTCATCTTTTTCTTTTTTTGCAATAAGCTATGATTTCATCTGTAAATTCACCAAACACTTCTTGATTCGTGTACTCATAAATCCAAAATCCAAACCAATCAAAATAGCACTCTGTCAAAATTGGTTTCCCATCATTTTTCAATACCAAGTCAAGCACCATTAACCTTTGATGATGGATCCTATTCCCAACATATTCCGCGAACGCAATAACTTCTTTCCAGTGGGGAACAACAAATGAATTCTGGGAAAAATCTATACCATTCCAAACATTCCCTTTGTTTCCATACTGATCAACAACAAACCTCCCCATTTCACCCGTTGCCACATTTACCCCAATGAACATTCCGCTTGCACAAGCATTGTCATCAAATGTACCATTCTTTCCTATTCGTATTACTGATGCTGTAGCCCTTGTTTTTTCATCTTTCACAGAACGATATAAAAACAATCGGATAGTATTGTTTGCTGTCGGGCAGAGCATCTTCAAGAAATCATGTTGGGCTATAGCTTCTTGCAGACAAAAATCCTCACGATAAGTATCAAGGAATGCTTTTGACAGATTTATCTTGCCATCCATTGAAACAAATGCATCACCTTTCTTTATGAACTTAATAACACCTCGGCCAGAACGGGAATCTCCACTTGGCTTTAATATGAGATTGTCAGTCTCGCCAATATATTCAGACAGTTCCTTTTCGGCTAACCGATATTCTGCATCCAATAATCGACTGCCATTTATTCTACAGACCACAGTCCGAGGGACATACTCTTTTCCAATAATCTCAGGGAAAAGATTCTTGTCATAATAAAAAGGTCGAAATGCACGGGGATTCAAGATATCCTCAATATAAAAATGCCCTATATCCTCTGGAACAATGTTTGGGGTGTGTCCCAAATAATTACTAAGAAACCTGTATGAATATGGGTCCACACGCGAACTTATGACCTTCCATTTCTGCAAATATGCATCTTCACCTTCTGCTTTCTTGTTATCGAAATGCTGTAATTCTATGTAATGCTTATATCGAGAAGAGTATGTTTTATATAATCTGTAATGACGGTATGAAGGAATTTCATTCTCCATCCATGTTGTAAATAATCCTATACTGTTTCTAGCCCTTCCAATTCGAGTTCTAATCTTAGACTTTATTCCCATTCTTTTTCTTCATTAAATAAACTCTAGCCATTAAATCCGTGACCAATGGGCCAAATAATGGTATAAGCATAATCCTGTTTATAAGATTCAAATACTGTTTCCAAGACTTTACTTCTTCTTTTCTTTCCCATATCAATCCAAAAAAACGTTTGCGTTCCTTTTTGCTCGTCCTGAGCAGATGAATTGCAAATCCATTGATGTATTTTTGAATAGCTATATTCTTAAAAGAATCTCTAAGCGCATTGTCCTTGATTTCTTCTGAGAAGCGGAGCAGGTCCCACCCTGCACAAAAAGAGAAATCATAAATCGACTTGGCAGGATAAGCCTTGCCAAAAACACCTGAAATTGAATCGGGATTAACACGATAGGCATAAAACACTTGAGAGACAGAAGCTATACGTTCAGCCAACAAAATGGATTTCGGCATAAACACCGTGTCTTCCCAATGTACTTGCTCTGGAAAGAATAAATCGTGGCATCTTAGATACTCTGTTCGATATAAGAATCGCCAAACATATCCCATATGATTAACTAGCCCATGCTGGAAGACCTCCTTCTCAAAAGAAAAGCCATTTCCAACTGACGATTCTCCAAATACTATATGCTTAGACAGGGGTTTACCCTCATCATCAATCCTACAATAGTTAAAACACAAAACATCCAAAGCGTCTTTCATAGCCTTAGATAAAGCATCCGCAAAACCATCCGGGGTTATCTCATCATCCGAATCAACAAACCACAGGTATTTTCCCCGCGCTTCCCTAATGCCAGTATTTCGTCCCCCACCAAGTCCCTTGTTCGTCTCATGATTGATAACCCTTAGATTGCTATGGCTCTTTTGATTCGAATTCAGAATAACAATCGTGTTATCAGGAGAACAATCGTTCACACAAAGCACTTCAAAACAATCTTCCTCCAAACCACAAGCAAAAATGCTATCCAAACAACGCTGGACGTATTTCTCAACATTGTAGCACGGAACGATGAACGTCAATAGTATTTGATTTTGCTTTTCAGGCATTCAATGACAACACAAAAAAGAGCAATATCAACTGTTTCTTCAACAATAGCTAAATGCTAAATGACCCACCCTTTCTATTCTTCCACAACCATTATTCTACAATCGATCCCTAAGCCACATCAAAGGCTGCAACAACTTTTTCCCCAACCGATATGCCTTAGTATCCAAAACATGTTCATATTTTTTCTTCATGTCTTCGTAATAATTTTCATATATCAACCTACTAATCCCGAAATACAAAATCTTTGATTGATATGGCGCGTATATCTCTTTATGATTCTCACATATCTGAGTTGTTGTCGCTTCTAATTTATTTTTATTTGAAGCACCACTTCCAAGTGATTCCGTCCTCACTCTATACCGAAACAAAACATCATCATACCGATAAACGACGCTATCAGGCTTCAACAATGACAACCAAAAGTCCCAATCCTCCATTAATACATCTCTATAACCACCTATGGCTTCAAAATCGCTGCGTTTGTACATAGCACAAGCATCAATACAATTCGACCAAATAATCTTTTCCCACGAATACTCAGGCAAATTCCAAATTCCACTCCTATCGCCAAACAACTCTGCTTTTCCATATACCAAGGTCGTTTCAGGATGAAGCAAAAAATAGCTCACAGCTTTTTCCAAATATGCAGGGCACAACACATTATCGCTGTCCAATGGGAGAATAAAATAGCCATCGGAATGCCTAATGCCATTGTTTCTAGCTGCTGCGAGCCTTGAATTTTCTTGATATAGATACTTGAATCTGTTGTCCTTATCCAAATAGCTTTTGGCGACTTCCTCTGAATTGTCTGTAGAACCATCGTTAACGATAACGCATTCCCAATTTGAATACGTTTGCTGGAGGACACTGTCCAATGCCTCAGCCAAAAACTCGCCTTGATTGTAAACTGGTACAATCACCGAAACCTTACAACGCTCTTTCTGTCTCAATCCTTGCTGGGCAGGAATATTATCATATTGATTCATAATGTTTTAAATATAAAATAATTAACTTATCCTTCCATCATCAATACATTCTCGATGTATACATGACGCATCGTCATAGTTCACTATTCCATCTATTAAAACCGGGACAAGGGAATGCTGTTCTAAAAACTCCAACTGTTTGGTGGTGTGTCTACCAAATGTAAAGGCATAAAATGGCACTTTACCTTTCATTGGCGTCAAATACTCCTCAGATTTACTGACAGAGTCTTTGAAAGATTCCATAGACATTTTTAAGCAATCCTCGTGCGACCATCCGTGCGAAGCAATGGTTATGAATGGCTCATATCGTTCTGTCAAATCGGCCACTTCCTCCTTGGTAAGAAACACTTCCGAATCCCTACTCTGAAAATGCTTTCCATCCATATACATAGGATTCAGGAACAAAGTAATAGGAATCTTCTCTTCAGCCAGCCAAGGCAGAATGTTTTTCAATGAGGCCCAGCCGTCATCGGAAGTCAAAACCGCAAAGTTGTTAACACGAAATCTGTCATTCGCAATGTGAGCATGAGCTTCTTCCAATGAAATAAAAGTGTATTTTTCTTTCAAGGTCAAAATCCTTTTCTTGAACACTTCGGTTTGCATCCAATCGCACTCCCACATGGTTTCAGGCTCAAACACATCGCTCACATGATGGAAACAAAACACTCGAACAGGCCTTAAGCGCAATCTCGTCCATTTCCTTTTTATTGAATTAACAGATACCATACCGTCCCAAATCTTCCACATTAATCCTTCCGACGTCTTAGAATAGAGTCCATGGGATGCAACAAAAATCGCCCAAGTTTATATGATTTTGAGTTCCTAACTTGGCTTGCGCCCATATTAATTCCATATTTCACAAAAACATCCACATTCTTGAGTGCATTTTCTTCTATGGAAACACCCCTACGTCTGCAAGCATTCACCATTGCATAGACGTCCCAAGCATGAGCTTTTAGCATATTCACTTCTCCCAAAGAAATATTGTTAGATGTGTTTTGCCTATAATAATAAAGAGGTTTATCTATATAATATACATTTCCCACCTCTTCCAATTTGTAATATAAATCATGGTCAACTGCCCTTAACATTAAAGGATCAATACCCTCCGTTTGTTCATAACACTTTTTCCTGAATGTAGCAAAGGCCGTGATACCTTGCCTATACGTAAGAAACGAATGACCTTGAGGAATTGAACAACCATATGAACTGATAGAAATAACATTTAGGTGTTCATCTGTGTTAAAACAGGTTGAATTGATTAGGCTAGCATCAGGATGCTTCTCGTACTCGTCTACCATAATCTGTATTGCATCTTCTGTCAAAGCATCATCAGGGTCGAGAAATCCACAAATATCTCCACTTGCATGAATCACACACTGGTGTTTTGTGTAGCCACAGCCCATATTGTCGCTGTTGAAGAAAATATGAATTCTGTCATCACCCTCCAGCTTCTTATAAATATCAACAGAATTATCCGTGGAATGATCATCCACGATAACGATTTCCCAATTATGATACGATTGGTGACGGATGCTGTCGATAGCATCCATAAGGTATCTACCGTTATTATAATTCGCTATTAAGATTGATACTTTTTCAATCATACTTTTAAATTGTTTCCCACAAATCTGCACAATCGGTTGCGCAATGCTTTTAATCAAACAAACATATCTCCTTCACCAGCCTGAAGCCCGCTATCGCTCGAGAAAACAAAATCTTGAGGATAGGAAAATGACTTTTGCAATATGTAATTTTTCGTAAAAATCCTCAAAGGTATTACATAATCAGCGAGTTTCACATCGTTGGTTTCGAACCCTTTTATCCGTAATGACAATATATGATCAACAATGGCCCGAAATACAGTTTTGGCTGATTCCTGCTCATAATAAAGGTATCTAACACTCATACACCCCCTAGAAACAGATAGAATAGTAACACCAATTATTTTACCATCCATTACAATCTTACAGCACACAAACAAATAATCCTTTACAATTGAAGAAAACCTATTATCAAAAGGTGTATGATCATGGAGAGGAGAAACCTGAACAAACGGATATTGCAACATCCAGTTAAACATCTCTTGTTTTCTTAGCAACACATCCTTGTCAGAATGTGCCACAATAAAAGCAAAGGTCTCGTCATCAACAAATCGAGGATATTCAACAGTATAATTAGAATCGCCACCTTTTTGATGCATCATAACTTTTCTTCTCCTCTCACAACTCATTTGCGACAGAGCCTCGCGACACCATGCTAGTTTTCCGCGAATCGTATCCGCATGGATTTTCCTTTTAAAAAATTCATAGCGAGGGATGTACTTGCATTTGAGGCCAAGCAGTCTAAAAATTTCAACCGTTTCTTTAGCACCTTCCACATCAAAGAAATTCCCTTCTCCAATCAGTTCACACAAGGTTCCTATAACTACAAGACCAAAGCCTCTACCTTCATATTTCTCATCACACCAAAGTGTGGTAAACCACCATGCCAAACGATTCTCTGGCTTTTGCAGCACCTCGGGAAACGCTGCGGTAAAGGCAGCCAATTTGTCATTTACAAACAACGCACAGACCACGCGCGTTTCATCAGTCACAAAAGGATTGTTCATGATGGCAAATGCTCTGGTAGGAGCAATCACCTCAGATGAAAGACCAGTTATTGCACGATTGTGCAACAGCCAATTCTTCAGATCGGCTACGGAATAGGTTTGAATTACGATATTCTCTTCCATAAAAACCATTAGTGCTGCATGACCACATCAACCAATGTCCCAATATTCTGGATTTTTATCAATTCCATCATCTTAAATCTGAAGCCGAACTCTTCTTCAATTTTTCCGAGCAGTTGCATAAATGCAAACGAAGTCCAAGTATCGACTTGGGTCGCATCCAACGTATCGCACAATTCCAAATCAGGTTTCTCAAACACCTCTCTGGCCATTGGAGCAATACGATTCACAACTTCTTTTCTATCCATAATCACAATAATTTAATCCACAATTATTTACTCAATTATTATACAATTTCTTTACGACAGCCTCAAATATGCCATAGCCCATTTTTCGTGACAAAAAAGCCATCCTTTGTTTTCTATTCATATATTCGTACAATTTCCATATTGGTGCGGTTGTGTGTCGAATCATGGAATATATCTCCCTTCTGCCTTCTTCCCCATAACTTAAATATTTCCCAAAGAAACCATTTATTTCCGTTCTGATTTCATTCACAATCCCCCAAAGAATAACACCAGGAACTGCATTTCCATATTTATTCAAAATAGTTATAAGCACTTCTGGATATAAAATCGAACTGGTATATAAAACGAATGGTTTTTTTATATCTGCCGAAAAAGAGGTATCATTCGCCCGATAAACATATCCAATATCAGAAATAGACTTTACTTTTTTTGCACAAATAATCACCTCCCATACAAATGCGGCATCCTCGGAATAAACCAAATCACTATACCAAATAGAATGCTGCAACAAAAAAGACCTATTAAACAGTTTTGCCCAAGGTGAACCGAGTTTGCCAATGTCGCCACTCAAGCAATTCTCAACAAAATCGCCGCCCGACATCACACACGAATCGGGATACATTATCCGTTCTGTTATGTACTCTCCTTTAACATCAACCACGTTATTATACAGCAAGACATCCACATCCTCATCAATCGCTGCTGAAGCTATTTTTTTCATTATTTTTTCCGGCAAATAGTCATCTGCATCCACGAAACACACATACTTACCGATGGCATGTTTAACCCCAGTATTACGAGCAATACCAACATGCATATTTTTTGGATGGCGTATCAATTGTAGATTCGGATAAACAGACTGCCACTCCTCAATAATCTTACAAGTTCCATCTGAGGAACAATCATCAACACATATTACCTCAAAGTCAGCTTCGGGAAGATCTTGCGCATAAATGCTGTTCAAACAGTCGGCAATGAATCGCTCTACATTGTAACAAGGCAAAACAAATGAAATCTTTACCATTATCCGAACAGTTTATGCTTGATATTCACCATAACCCGAGTCAGCAACTGATTGTTGGATTTCACACGATAATCATTTTTATGTGACTCTATCAAGTCGTACTGCCTCTTAAAATAAAACACATCATCATAAAATGGCGACATCTTGTAATAATGCCACCAAGTGTCACTCGCCACACATTCCAATGAATTCCAAGGTTTGAATTTCCCAGTATAATGAAGCGTTGCATACTTGAACAACTCTCCAAAATGAATGTCAGTAGACGTTCTCCCCCACATAAAACTGGCAAAATGATTCATTTGAAAATTATACATTGTCGGCAGAATCTGCACGCGACCGCTGCACACCACGTTAAGAACGTCCTGGTCGTTTTGATCATACTTAATTTTAGCATGCTCGTTAAACTGTTCCACAATGTTCTCTTCACGCATCTGCTTGAGATTCATCACCAAAAAGCCCGAATTGAAATAATCTTTGACGCTTTTCCCAATCATCGATGGTAGTTTTGATTGGAAATAATACTTATCGTCAATAGCCAAATCAAGAACCGCTGCTAAAAGCTCTTGTTGTTGTAGAGAATTAACAAACAATTCTGACAAATCCTGTTGGAAAATCATATCGACATCAGCATATATCACTTTCACAAATTGCGGAAACAGCAAAGGGATAGCTAAACGATAAAAAGCTGCGGTGGTAAGATGACCCGTAGTTTGCCAGTCGGTTTCCTTGAAATCCTCGTCCAAACTAACATCCACAAACGTTATTCTACATTGGCTAGAATTCGCAAAAGCATCATTCAGCTTTTTCCTCCCATCCACATCCAACTTTGATTGATTGCAAAGGACGTAAATATCATAAAAAGTATCTGCTTTCGCATTCTTCAACAACGAAGTGATGGTGACACCGCATGGCATTACCACATTATTATCAATGGCAAATATGATTGGAATTGTCACTATCTTACTTTTTTTTTATTGAGAGAACCTCTTTGGAAAACCTGTATCTTAGCTTTGATTTCATTCCCCAATACTTTAATTTATCGTATCCAGAAGGATGTCCATACTCCTTGACAAAATGCCACAAGGTATCTATAGGGAAATCGAACCACTGATTCTGATAGCATTGTTCAAGATAATAATGGGAGTCTTTTGAAAACATGGGCTGTGCAACTTCTACCTTATCAACTAACATAGCATAGTACTCCCTCACACGCATGACATCAAGCCCAAACAAATACTCCTTTTTTTTATCCAAAAAATGGCATGCCGATTCATTCAATCTACGATAATTACCGGTTATGTCTTTCAAGTATTTTATTTTTCCTTTGAGAGCCAAATGGAACCACATTGGCACATCTACAAAAGGAAGAGAAGGAAAAGGCGGTTTAAAATCAACCAATAATTCTCTTCGGCAAACCACCGTAAGCGTTCCTATCCATTGACCTTTAATAAGATGCTCAACTGTGATATCATCCAAATCGAAAACCATGGGGCTTTTCTCGCTTTCATCACCTTCAATTGTTTGAGAAAAACCAGTACAACACATCGAATACTCTTCATGCCCTTCCAAAAAATCAACTTGTTTTTGCAGCTTCAGTGGGTCTGTCCAATAATCATCACCTTCACAAATCGCTATATATTCGCCTTGAGCCATTGGGAAAAGGGTTTCGCACAAAGGCATTATCCCCTTCGAATATTGGTTCTCTTCTTGATATATGCAATGGAACAATTTAGGATAGCTTTCTTCATATTCACGCATAACGTCAGCCGAGCCATCGGGGCTGCAATCGTCGTTGACCAATATTTCTATAGGAAATGTGGTCTTTTGCATGACAAAGCCATCAAAGCATTGGCGAAGATATGCCTCATGCTTGTAAACCATACACAAAACGGAAACTTTGGGTGCTTTCACGACATAAAATCGTTGATAATCTGAATATTTCTATCTTTTCTGTCTTTTATCTTTCGAGCAGGAATACCAGCATACACCCCTCCTCTTTCCAATGTCTTGTTAACCAACGACATGGCTCCAACTGATGTGTTTTCACCAATTGTCAAGTCAGGAAAAACGACACATCCAGCTCCGAGTTGCACATATTTTTCAATATGCACTTTCCCTTTTGTCAGTTTCCTTAATGATTCATCCACCATTGGCCCCACCGCCCATTCTCCACTAAAATCATCAATAGCGCTGTATACCGTCACTCGAGCTGACAAGCCAGAATAGTCATCCATTTGAATCCCATATTCACCATACAATATACAATATGGCGCAATATGGATATTTGACCCGATGGTCACATCACCGCAAAACACACAAAAGTCATCAATACGAACATTATCTCCTATTGAAATCCTATTGGCGCCATAAAACTGAGCAAAACGGCTAATATACACATTTTGACCATAGGATTTAAGACCAAGCCCTACCAATTCACTTTGTGAATAATAAGATGTTCCCATAATCAAATAGTTTTTAATACCAATCGCGCAATCTCTTCCACATTCTGCATCGTCATACGCACATGCAAGGGCAAACATAGAACTCGACTAGCAATGTCTTCTGACATCGGCATGGGTATGTATGGAACAATCTTGGTAAAAGTGTTGACTGACGGATAGAAATACCGACGAGGATAGACATTCTCTGCATTCAGCGCAGCCGTCACCTTCAGCATGGTCTCTTCGTCCCTAAAGATAACAGGGAAATAGCTGTAATTGCAATCTGTGGTAATCTTCTGAAATCCAATTTCAGGGTTTTCACTCAACATTTCTTTATACAAGGCATATTTTTCCTTACGGTCAGCAAGTGCCTTGTCGAGATACCTCAAATTAGCCAGTCCCAAAGCGGCATGCACCTCGGTCATCTTGCCATTAAAGCCATCCTCCACAATATCCGCATGGTTCTCAAAGCCGAAGAATCGAATCCGACGCAACCGTTCATCAAGCTCCTCATTTAGGGTGAAAACGCCACCACCCTCTGCGGTATTCAGCATTTTGGTGGCATGAAAACTTGTACACGACAAGTCCCCATACTCCATGATACACTTACCTTTATATTTGACACCCACTGCATGAGCGGCATCATAAATGACAGGGATATTGTGAGCCTTTGCAACGGCATCAATCTCATCTATCTGGCAGGCATTGCCGAATACATGTACCGGCATGATGGCCACTGTATGGCAAGTGATGCGTTCTTCTATCTTTTTTGGATCAATGTTCAACGTTTCCGGATCAATATCGACAAAAACAGGGGTGCAATGCTCCCACATGATGGAACTGATGGTAGCAATAAAGGTAAACGGAGTTGTGATGATTTCACCCGTCTTCCCTAATGCCTTGATAGCCATTTGGAGAGCTATCGTGCCATTACTACATGCCACCATCTTGGGCACGCCAAGGTGTTCACACACTTCTCTCTCAAAACGCTGAACGAGCGGACCGTTATGTGTCATGATGCCACTCTCCCAAATACCCTTCATAATCTCATTGACCTCCTCCAGCGGAGCCAAGGTTGGCATTGTAACATAAATTGGTTTGTTAGCCATACTTAGATGTATTTGATAGCCGAAAGAATACTTCTGGCTTGAATATTAAGGTAATTGTTAAACATCAGAAAATGATTGATTTGTCTCAGTGTCATCCATTTATAATGTTCGGGGACCTCCTGAGTGAAGTCTTCACCAACTTCCACAATCATATTTCGGTTCTGTTCTCGGAAAAAACGTCCACCTTCTTCAGATTGAAGCACATCATATCTTATTTGTTCTTTGGGGACATTCAACACATATTCAACGAACGGTGGACGCAATTCTGGTTTCACATCATATACATTGCCTGTCAAACACTGAACCGTTGGGGCCAACTCCATAACATCATAATTGCCACACTCCAATTTGGCTTGCACCAAAAAATGATAAATGCCGTCTATTTTTCGGATGATGAAAGCACACAAACCCTGTTGAAGAGGTTGCACCAAAGGCTGGCACCAACTTGTGACCTCCCGATTTGAAATGCTTACCTTAACTCCGACAATTCTAAAAAACCTACCCTCGTCATTGGCTATTTCACAAGCTGTTCTATGCCATCCCAGCAATTCATCAATGGGTTTACTACTCACGGACAAGTCATAGCGAGATTTAAGCCCAGAAAGCCAACTCAAAATCTGCTTCATGGAATGCAAGCCCTCAATTGTATGCGCCGACTTCATCATATCTCGCCCGAATGGACTCATCCCGCTCAAATCTGTCAATGGTGTCAAATAATCACAATAATCAATTCCCGACAACACAGTACGCGTGTCCATATTGACCCTATTGTTCTCATGCATGAATGACTTGATCTGTCCAAGTGTCATCCACCGAAAGTCAGGGAGCACCTCAACTTCATCATCCACCTTGATGATAATGTTGCGATTGCGTTTCCTAAGGAAGCGCGCTCCTTGTTCCGATTGAAGTTGGTCAAGCAATATGTTTTCAGGCTTGACATTCAAAAAATAGTCGAGATACGCAGGTTTCTTCCCTTTGTGGATTCTGGAATAATTGCTCTTCGTCGCTTGAATTGTGGGGCTGATTTGAACACAATTGACATTACCAGGTTCTATCTTCGACTGCATCAAAAAATACAGCATCCCATCAATCTCTTTGGTGATGATTCCAAGATAACCGATTTCTGGTTGACAGATAATAGGTTGATCCCACGCAGAGATGCTTCCATAATCAGTCTCAACATGAATGCCTTGTATGCTGAAAAACTTACCTGAATCGTGATGCAGACTTCCGTCGTCATCAATATGCCAGCCTTCCATTTTCTCAAAAGGAATAAGCTCGACATCGACCTGAACGTCGCGATTGCGCTGTTCAATCCATTGCCTCAGCGATTCGGTGCTATTGATGGAATTATCAGTTGTAAGTAATGAGCGTATCACGCTATTGTGCTTTATTCTAGTTATTTACAATATGCTTTAAATCCCTACCAGGTCTTTGTACTGTTGCAACAACGACTCCTGACGCTCAAGGATTTCATAATTTTCAAAGCGAGTCCTTTCGTCATTAATGCAAGCCGCGAAGCGAAGTAACGATTTGCCGAACGCATCGTCTTCAGGCAAATCGTATTCTGTATATTCCCGGTTCTGCTTAAGCAAGCACTTAGGGGTATAGCCCGCAGGCGCAGTGAGTATCCTTCCGGAAGTAAGCGTTCCCTTGCTTCCCCACACTTCAATGTCGCACCGATAGTCATTATCCATGCCAAAAGCCAGTTGAGCTGTCACGCCGTTAGCATTGACCATCGTAGCAGTCCCAAACACATCAACCTCAAAATCAGGTTCATAATTTGCTTGTGCCGTAGTCACTTTGGCCGTTGGGCCGAGTAACTCTGAAGCGTAACGCATGGTATAGCCGCCAGCATCAAGAAGAGCTCCACCTCCTAGTTTCTTATTATAGCGAAAATCAGTAAGTGCACGTTTGGGAAAACCGAATGTAATGCGATACAACCATGGAATGCCTACCGACTTTCCATCTGCGACAATACGATTCACAGCCTGTATCTGGTTATGGAACACGAACATATAGTTCTCATGGAGTGCCAAGCCATTCTTCCCAGCAACTTCGATCAAGCGTTGTGTATCTCTTAAACACGTTGTCGATGGCTTCTCAACCATAACATGTTTGCCGCACTCAAGTGCCATTTTGGCCCATCTATAATGTAATGCTGGAGGAAGCGGAATATAAATGGCATCTATTTCTTCGGACTTGATAATACTCTCATAACCATGGAACACCATCCCTCCATAACCATCTATGAACAATCGTGCTTTTTCTAATTCCTTGATTTGCTGGGATTCAATTTGTTCCTGAGGTACATCAGACAGATCTCCAAACCATTCTTCCGGACTTGCCACAGCGACACCTGCAAAGCGAAATGTCTTATTCACCAACTCGTTTTGGGTAAGCGCTGGCAAAAACCTCCGAAATGCAATCTCCGATGGACAAATGACCCCTATTCTAATGACATCCAACACCGCCATATTTAATTTCTTATCTTTATATCATCAACATTGTTCTCTTGCACAAGAGGTTCATTTCATTCTTTCCTCAACGAAGTCAAACTTGGGAGTAACATCTCCAGGTTCTTTGCCCATATAGTCTCCTATGGCAACAATTTTATTTGAAACGACAAACGAAACTACATCGTTTTCCACCACCATAAGATTAATATTCGGATCCTGTTTTATTGCTACAAAATCGATGGCATAACTTCCCCAATTGAGAAAATCGGCAGGAATTGTGCATATTTGCAAATATTCGCCTGCTTCATGATGCTTGTCATAGCAGCGCCCACCACCACCAAATGAAAAAATCTTATTTCCTTGTTCGTTTTTCATGTGCATGGTTATCCAGAAATTCTCAATAGGCTTTTTCAAACGATATTTAATCACAATTTCTATATCTTGATCCATACGCATTACATCCGAAAAATCTCCACCTTTGCGTCTCACCCCAATTTCCAGTAATTCAAACTCTCCGCCCTTAATCTCAGGTATTTCCCAACACTTATAATTATCCACTTCATTGTCACCGCGCAAATAATGCGTCACAATAGTATCTACGGGGCCATCATCCACAAGCAAACCATTCTTCAAAATCACACCACGTTTACATAGAGCCTTGATACTCGTCATATTATGACTCACAAAAAGTACCGTTCTTCCCTCACCTTTGCTCACATCATGCATTTTCCCAATAGCCTTCTTTTGGAATTCAGCATCACCTACCGCCAACACTTCATCTACCACCAAAATTTCAGGGTCCAAGTGAGCTGCCACGGCGAAACCAAGGCGTACGCTCATACCCGAACTGTAACGCTTTACTGGTGTATCAATGTAGCGCTCACAACCGGAAAAATCAATTATTTCATCTATCTTACTATCAATCTCCTTTTTGGTCATGCCAAGGATTGTTCCATTCATATATATGTTTTCGCGTCCTGTCAATTCTGAATGGAACCCTGTACCCACTTCCAAAAGACTAGCGATACGACCCTTAGCCCGAATCGTACCAGCAGTTGGAGCTGTCACTTTAGAAAGCAGTTTGAGCAGTGTGCTCTTTCCTGCTCCATTTTTGCCGATGATGCCCACCACATCGCCCTGTTCCACCTTAAAGTCAATGTCCTTCAAGGCCCATACGTAATCACTGTCGGCAGCTTTGGAACGGTCATTAATCGAGCCAACTTTCATGAAAGGGTCTTCCTTACCCAAAATATTCATAACCCACCACCTCTGAAGATCGCTACTCAACGTTCCACTTGAGACCAAACCCAGACGGTAGAGTTTGCTAACATTGTTGAATTCTATTGCTACTGGCATAATTTAAATAATATTTCTCATTTTCATTACCTGCTCAATGACAGGCGCCATATCATAATACTTGTACTCGGCCAAACGCCCACCGAAGATAACATTATTTTCTTTGTCAGCCAAGGCCTTGTATTTCAAGTATAGTTCATTGTTCTTTACATCATTCACTGGATAATACGGCTCCATCCCTGGCTTCCATTCTGTGCTATATTCTCTCGAAATGATCGTCTTCGGGCAATCAAACACCATTTGACCGAACATCTCGAAATGCTTATGTTCTATCACTCTAGTGTAAGGCACTTCACGTTCAGTATAGTTTATCAGAGCATTACCTTGATAGTTGGGTCTGTCCAATATTTCTTGCTCAAACGACACCGTGCGAAAATCAAGATGGCCAAAGCAATAGTTGTAGAACTTATCAATCTGTCCGGTATAAACAATTCTATCCGCCAAGGCAGTCAATTCACTACGATGTTCAAAGTAGTCACAACTGACTTGTGTTTCAACACCATCAAGTAGGCCATCTATCAGTTTATTGTAGCCACCAATGGGAATACCTTGATAGAGATCATTGAAATAGTTATTGTCGAACACAAATCGAAGTGGGAGTCTACGGATAATGAAAGCAGGTAAATCGGAGCAACTTCTCCCCCACTGTTTCTCCGTGTAGCCTTTGATGAGCACCTCATAGATATCTCTTCCGACCAAACTCAGCGCCTGTTCCTCAAGATTGGCTGGCTCACGACCTTGCAGAGCCTTCACTGCCTCAAATCGTTGTTCCTCAATCTTGGCCTTAGCCGCCTCGGGCGTAATTACGCCCCACATCTGGTAGAACGTGTTCATGTTGAAAGGCAAATTATAGAGTTTACCTTTATAATTCGCCACAGGACAGTTGGTATAGCGATTGAAAGGCACTATCCTATTCACAAAATCCCACACTTCCTTGTTAGAGGTATGGAAGATATGAGGACCGTATCTATGAACATTGATGCCCTCTATGTTTTCACAATACACATTGCCACCCAAATGCGGTCGTTTGTCTATCACTAAGCATCGCTTACCCAATTGCTTGGCAAAATGGGCAAAAGTGGCACCGTAAAGTCCGGAGCCAACGACGAGGTAATTGTATAGCTTCATTTAATTTTAACTCCTTTATATTTACTTTTAACTCCTTTTTACCAATGGAATAACAATCCCCATAATCATAGTAATCAATTCCCGATGTTTTAGACAATTCCGAGTCCAATGGGTCCAACAGTAAGCAGGTTTTCGGTATCCAAGTAACAATTTTCGATCATAAAAAGCATCAAACCTATCATAAAACGCGCTTACCTCTGTACGAGACTTCAGTCGTGGCAACTTGTACAAAGCCTTCATTATATTATAACTTCCGCCTTCAAGTATTGTTTCGGCATATTTATCATTCTTATTATCAAGACTTTCGTAAAAATGCAACATCCTAGTCCCCAACAACGCATAGTCTGCCAGATGCTTGTACGATATCGTGTGAGTTGTTGATTCCGCATTATAATGCATGACATATCCACATTCATCGCAATACATCATTCGTTTCGCAAAAAACAAATGAACATTGACGAAATCAGAGTCCTCAAAAAGCACATCCTCTGCAAATGGATAATTAGTTTCATCCAAAAATGCTTTTCGATAAATATACGACCAAGGCGCTGTACCCCAAAACGGGAACTCTGTTTGCATCTCCTTTCCAGTGAACATTTTATTGTAGGGTAAACTTACCTCTCCATCAATTTTTCCATCATTACCGACCTTTGAATAACGCATTGCCACCATATCCGCCCCATTCTTCTCTGCCAATTGGACTGCACATATTACACCCTTTGAAGATTCATCATCACTATCAACGAACACAATATACTTTCCTTTGGCCAAGGCAACGCCTCTATTTCTCGCCGCGCCTTGCCGATGGTTCTCAGGCTGGCATAGCAAAACCAAGCTAGGATGCTGCAAGGCGTAGTCTTTAGCCACTTCAACTGTATTGTCTGTTGAACAATCGTCAATGACAATTACTTCAAAATCAAATTGGTTAACAAACAAGCCATAGATACTGTCCAAGCATCGTTTTATTGTACCTGAGGCATTGAACGCCGGAATAATAAATGAAATCAACATGATTCAATCAGTCTGAACCTCGTTAACGCTACAATACCACCGTATTCTTTTTCCGAGTCAACCAAGGTTTAGCATATCCGTTATCACAGAGAACAAGCATACTGTTCCTATTCAACATTGCAGCAAATTTACCAAAACTACCCTGACTCGCAACTATAATATCACACTTTGATATAAGCAATAAATCTTCAAAAGCTTTATTCGTTTCGGGTATCAATACATAATCCACAGACAAATTCGGGACAATATTAGTTTTCACATACGCCATTTCATCCGAAAAGAAAAAGAATCGCGTATGAGGATAAAGCCTTTCCACATACTCAATGGCTCGGAAAAAATAGTCATCTGCCACACCTCCATACCAGGGATTATCGCCACGTGCCAAATCACCTCGACGGACATGCACTGCACACGAAAACTGATTGGATGATGACAATTTCAACACATCAGGAACCTCAGATCTCTTGACATCATTAAACAATCGGTCAAAATGCTCCGAAAAGACATCATCATCAATATCGTAATAGCCACCAAAATAAGCAGGAGAAACTGAAGAAGATTGATCAGGTTGATTTCGGTCGGCAGAAACATACATTAAAAAAGTACGATAAAACCATCTTTTCAGCTTTCCCAAAGTTTGCACATGGATGTCAGGAAACATTTCCTCCAATTCAAATGTCCGGGCAAAATGCCCATCCACATCCGTCCCAACTTTTTCATACCAATTCAAATCATAGAGAACGTCTTCTCCACGTTGAGCATAGATTTGACCTAACAAATACTGATTCATCTGAGAGCATATACCCCCATCTACCATTACAACCAAATATGGTTTGCATACGTGAGTTTTACACAAAAATTCAAACGCCGTTCCAACAAGCTCAGACATAACATCATGGCTGACTTTTTTTAATAATGCAAGACCACGTTTGCCCGTTTTCTTTCTATATTTGATATAAAAACTTAACCGATGATGTTTCATTTCTAAACCCCAAAAACGTCATTCTACTAATTAGCCTCAATCCTATTCACGTATACGCATGATGATGAACACATTTTTCATTTCCCATATCTAAAAGATCTATAAGCCTCACGAAACCAATCAACAGGGAAACGTTTTCCATGCTTTCTCCAATACCTCACATAATGAACAGGCACCACTTTCAATCTTAATTCCTTATCTAATATGTCATAAATATCTTTTCTTTCTTTAAACAAGAAATTGTCATATAACCTAAGAGTATCAGCATCAAAACTTCCCTCATCCATATTTACCAAAAAATCTTTATACAACCCCTTGCTCGAATGAATTATAAAGCTTTCCAATCTTTTATAAGAAAAACCAGCTTTTATATCACTTGTTATAATTGAAGCATAACTTATCATATTCATCAACAAGGTTATCACATGTTTACCATTCCGCGACTTTACCTGTGGATCCATAGTCTGACCTTCACGCCCAATACAATAACGATAGACATTATTGTTGGCATATAAAGCCTGGTTTACATACAATTGAGGGAAATACATCCATTCATTATCAGTATAGGGGATGCCTTCGGTTTGGTGGTAACTAATGTCTCTCAACAACTGTGTAAGATATGTAATAGAATGATGTGCATAATACTCCATATTATTCATTTGTCGGAATGAGAAAGGGGTATCATATTCCAATTCAAACTTACAAGTCTCCAAGACCTCTCCTTTGTTAGAAACCCTTTGAAAATCCGTCAACACCATATCGACGCCATTAATACCATCCAACTTTTGCATAAACGACGCAAATTCCTCTGTGTCAAACCAATCATCGGCATCCAATACCTTGATGTACTTACCTTTCGCTTCAGCCAAGCCACGGTTCACACAAGAGCCATAATTGCCGTTTTCTTTATCAATTACCCTAAATGTACCCGGAAACTTGGCTTCATACTCATGAGCAATGGTAGAGGAACTATCTTTGCTGCCATCGTTGACAACCAAAACCTCCAATTGTTCCATCAAGGATGATTCAATAACAAGGGAATCAAGACATCTATTTAGGTAGTCTTGCATGTTATAGGTTGGAATAACAATTGTTAAAAGTTTATCCATGACACAATATTTTCTTTAACTTATTATGCACTCGCCTTTTATCTCTCTGATATTCGTAGTTAATATACTTCCCTCTCCCAATTGTTGAAATGAGTTTTGAACGCAACTGATGCAAAAGCGATTTATCATCAACTTGAAAATCGTCCATCATCCCTACAATTCTCCTATAGGATCTATACACTTCATAATCAGCTAATTCTTTTAATTCTCCATCCAAAAACCTTGAACTCACACTCTCTGTTATCATTACTTGTGCATCAAAATCAGTAACAAATTGGGGATTAAACCTTTTTTTCAACAACATCATTGCACTCCCCGAACGCTCATAATACATATAAACCGGTTTTGTATTATAATAGGCACTTTTCTCCATCGCACAAATATACTGCGTCAAAAACAAGCGATCTTCGTCGAAAAAAACATCTTCTGAAAAGCGAATCTTATTTTTCCTAATCTCGGACAACCTAAATAATTTACACCAAATATAACCATAATATCCATAATCCGTAGGGATAAACATTTCCTTAACTGCTTGCCTTGGGTCAATCAAATAAGAAATCAATTTATCAATAGAATAGATTAACTTTCCATTATCATCACAAATAACGTATCCAGCCATCACCAAACTTACCTCTTTCGAAATTCCTTCTGCCATCACCTTCAGTCCATCGGGAAGCAACTCATCATCGGAATCCGCAAAGCATATCCACTCGCCTTTTGCTTCAATAAGACCTATATTCCTCGCCGAACTCACACCTCCATTATCCTTGTGAAGCACACGGACTCGGTTGTCTTTCTCAGCAAATGCATCGCAAATGGCACCACTACCATCAATACTGCCATCATCGATAAGTAGTAATTCAAAGTCAGTAAAACTTTGGCTTAAAATGCTGTCAATGCAACGCGGAAGGTATTGCTCTGTATTGTATATAGGGACGATGATGGAAATCTTACTCATGTAAGAACATTATTAGAATCCTTGAAATGTAATATTTAATTTTAAACCCTACCGATTTTTCACCGAATAACGCCTTACGATATTTTAACATAGGCTTCGATATAGCCCTCTTGATTCTCACGTTTTTCTCATTTTTATCAATAAAATTCAAAATAAAATCAGCATTGTGAATTATCCATGTGGTTTTCAAAGGAAACCTATCGCAAATCTTCATGAAAGAATCCATAAAATTTTCAACCTCATGGAAAGATAACACGAATTTATTATTCCAGTTTTCACATTGATTATAAACATAACGTGAGTTTGCCAACACCTGTATTGAACTGCAATGGATGAGATACTCCATTATAAATATCCTATCTTCACCAAATCGCAGATTTTCATCAAATCGGATATGATTATCTGTCAAAATAGCACTTCTAAGCAACATGCTATAGCACATTAAGAATAAATTAGTTTGACTATTCTCTGTCAAAAAATCCAGATAATCCTCTCCTCTAAATATACCTGGTTGTATAATACTATCACATTTTCCATCCGCAAAAACCCTGTGCTGATATATCAAGTCAACATTTTCATTATTGCCAATCACAAAAAAATCCTGCTCAAGCCAGTCATCGCTATCCACAAAGTTTATCCATTCTCCTTGTGCATTATCCAATCCCATATTCCTAGCAGAACTCACTCCTCCATTCTCCTTATGGAACACACGGATACGGTTGTCCTTTTCAGCATAGGAATCACAAATCTGGCCACTGCCGTCAGTGCTACCGTCATCAATGAGCAACAACTCAAAATCAGAAAAGTTTTGGCTAAGGATGCTATCAATGCAATGAGGCAAGAATTGGGCAGTATTGTATACAGGAACTATCACAGAAATCTTCATATAACATTTCTTTTATATGGAAGCAGATTCAGCACATTCCGTAAGACTCGTCCTTTCAACTTTTCAGGGTACACATTATAAACATATAGAAACCGCGAATAGGTTTGATCCCTTTTACAGGCAAAATAAAGCAGCCTATAGTGCTTACTCTTCAAATAGCAAACATTAGGAATGGGCTCAAGAAAGCCTTTCGTTTGCTTCTCGAAAAAAGCTTTCATTTCCTCATCCATCTCTAAACCAAAAGTCCAACTAAACACTCTAATAACCCAAAACATATAGAAGTCGAATATCCCTTCAATATCTTTGTATCGTTGTTCCACCTTCCCTTTCAGCACATTGATTACATCAGCATGCCTGGCGAGTAATACTTTGTCGTTAGTATGGACAATGGAACCCTCCCTCATCCTATAATAATAAGTCACCGTCTTGACCACATAAAACGACTTCTCAATGCACGAAATTTCAAAAGCAAAAATCTCGTCTTCTTGATTCTTGCCTTCCTCGAATCGCAATCTATTTCTATTCAGGAATTCTTTGGAATACAGTTTATTCCAGGGCATAATATAAACACCGTGGTTGCTAAACACTTCGCTGATTCCCTCGTGATAAGAACCTTCTGGCAATGACAACACCAAAGGGTAAGGCATATATCCTACTAATTCGTAATCTCCAATGACTATATCAAAAACCTCATTCTGAAGCGGTTGAGCCAACTTCTCAATACAATCATCCGAAATCCAGTCGTCGCTATCCAAAAAACACACGTAATCACCCTTTGCTGCATCTATACCTGTATTGCGCGCTGCCGAAACCCCTCTGTTGTGTTCGTGATGCAAAACCTTGAACTCAATCGGGCCATTGTATTCCGCAATCATGTTCTGCGCAATCTCAATGCTCTTGTCCGTGCCGCAATCATCCACCAAGATGCACTCTAACGGACCTTTATAGGTCTGGCGCATCACGGATTGAAGGCAATCGGAAATGTATGATTCTACGTTGTAGACTGGAATTACTATAGTGATTAATTGCTTCATAACTGTTTTTCTATATTGTACCCCATTAATTGAGACTGCAAGTATAATGAATCAATCTGAATCATCAAGCAGCTTTATGGGTACGGATTAATAATTTGTTGTCGTTTTCGTATTTGCGCTCCGGGTTTCGTTTTCAATGCACTGATGGAGCCGTTCAGTGTTGTAATACTACATGAACTTCTCAATTCCCTTCCGCAACTCAATCGCATTATCACAAGGATTCAGGTAGATGTACTCGCGTTTGATGGTCTGACTGGATCTTCTGCTCCCTTATCGCGGCCAAGGCGACCATGGCCTTGAATATGTTTATGAATTTCTTTCGTTTTATTGTCATACGTCAATGCGAGGGACGAAGCAATCCTAACGTTTTTTATCCTCTGCAAAACTACTGTTTTTTCACCTTAACTCATGTTCTCAATTTTGGGGTACAATATACCACCCTCATACCATAGCCTTATATAATAATTCAAGGCAGAACTTGGATCTAATTTGTAAACGATTCATTACCTGCAACAATAGCCAAATTAACACATATCTAACCCAAGATCTAAATCTATGATGATGTCCTGAAAAAAACTTCCATATAAAGATATCTGGAGCCGCCTCTTCTTTATTTCTAACGTCACCCAATTTCGGATAATAAGGTGGAATTTTAATCAAAGACGTAAACCAACAAAATCCACCAGAAAGAAGCACATACTTTGATTTTTCGAATGCCTTCTGCATTGAAAGCCTCAAAGGTAGCAACAATGTAAAAAATACATTCTCATCATTAGTCTTACCTTGCGAAGCGCTATTAGGATATTGCACCCATACATAGCCAGTCTTGTCTAAAAAGACAACTGGGCCAAATTGAAGATGATAATATGTAATATTATAATCGTCAAACCCACAACCTAATAACTGTTCCATGTCGTCTTGAGGGCGACGTCGATACATATAGGTTTGGTGCTGGCCTATCAACTTGTATCGAATAAAATCCTGCAATGAATATTTCACCCCATTTTCAATCTTTTCGCTAAAAGGATAGCCCTTCCTTATTTTTTCGATATTATCTCCATCATCTAACATGAGAAGACGTGTCTGTACCATCGAGCACTCAGGATGAGACTCCAACATTTCATACTCTTCCTGATACAAATCTTCACCAATTAAAAAATCATCGGCATCAACATTCACAAAATACTTACCGCGCGCTTGCTTGTAGGCCGAGAGCTTGTTCCAACCGATTCTTCCAAAGGTCATTTCATTAGAACAATAAACGTATTTTAATTCGATAAGATTCTTTTTCCCTAAAACTCGTTCTGAACAACATAGCTGTTGGATATAATCTTTTGTGCCATCATCCGCTCCATCATCAGATACAATTATTTCATAAGGAACATCAATTTTTTGATTCAATACACTATCCAAACAACGTTCTAACAGATACCGCTGATTATGCGTAATTATCAATATTGATATTATAGGATTCATAACAAAACTCCATTAATTACCTTATCATTTTTCATTTACACTGTATAGATGTCGTCCAAGGCGCAGCCCCCGACTGTCCATGCTGATGGCGATGCCGTTGCCCTCTATATGCTCAACATAGTCTGTCGAGGCGGCAATATACTCCCCAATAGCCAATACAAATCCATACTATCTTGTATCTGCTGAACCTTCATTCTCCTTATGGAAAACACGGATACTATTGTCTTTCTCGGCATATAAGTCGCAAATTGCGCCACTGCCGTCAGTACTGCCGTCGTCAATGAGCAGCGACTCAAAGGCAGTAAAACTCTGCCTGAGAATGCTGTCAATACAACGGGGAAGGCACAACTCTTTATCATAAATTAGGAACAATAATAGAGGCCAAGGGATTCTTTTCCCATGCAACTATTACACAACATCAATAATCAGCCAACAATTCTTTTGATTGCTTTCTTGGTTCTTAAATAACTTCCATATAAGATATTTCGGCTATACTTCCAATACGATGGCTTTAGCCAATATGGCACATGAAGAATGGGATGCCCAATATACTGTTCAAGATACTTCGTCACACACAAATAAAACGGTCCACCCCAGGGAGCCTCTTTTGAAGCCATTACAGATTTGTGTGACTCCACATAAGTCACATTCAAATCAGCATATTCATTAATTACATTTTGGTAATCGTTATTATAGTTGGCTTTACAAAGTATTACGACCTCCGTCTTGGGCTTGCAAAACAAACTCAGATGCGCCACCGAACCTTCTGTCGCTACCAAATGACTGCAACCATCCATCAGGCAAATTTGCTCGCAAATACTCAACTTTTCCGGAGAGACAATTTCGTACCCCCTCCTTTTAAATACCTTAACAATTTCCCTTTCGCCTATTTCCGTCTTGCTTCTGTTATCAATTCCAACTCTTGTTAAATACACCCTCCTCGATGAGTTGCCAAATTCGCTCGAATAAGGCCTGCTTTTAATGGCATTTTCTTTAATACTTTCAACCAATTCAGCCCATTCGGGGGTATACAACTTAGCTTCTATCTCAAAAAAGCAATTGTCTGGTATATAAACAACATCAAACCTAGTAAGTTTATCTATTAATCGGGCCCGAGACAAATCTACGCCCGCCATTTTCCATATCTCAAAGGCGACAGGGATAAGAGGAGCTTGATCTGTTGTATAAACTATCTCAGCACCTTCTTCAATAAGCTTTTTGCCTTGTGTCGTTTTTAAAAACCAAACTTTCCTTAGATTGTCGGTAAAAAAATGGCCAAAACAATTCACTACATTTCCGAGATAAATAACTCTCTTATGTTCAACAAAAGCAGTATCAAAATCAAAGAATGATGCGTCATTTTTCCACGGATCATCAACCACACATTCATTTTCAGATGTAATCGCCCCTCCACAAGCATCCCAATTCACAAACGTCGACACATATCCATGATGCAACTCTGTAACGCCGAGTTTTAAGTCTCTCCTATGTTTTATCGATACACCAATTTCTTTACATTCTCTCAGTTCTCGTGATATGTAGTTGAAATTTACCTTCATACGATTTGTCGAATAGCAACGCTTTCAATTACTGAAAAAGCTCATTCTATTTAGATTTGACAATCTTACACTGTATCCATAAAACTCTTCTGTACTTTATTGAATATCAAGATACCAAGAGCCAACACGATGAGCATAAACACAAAGCTATAAGCCAGCCAACCCCAGCCGATGAATTCGCCAGCACTCAAGGCACCATGCTTGAAAGTCTCGATGATAGGAGTAATAGGATTGAAGTGCATGAGTTTGTACAAGTCAAAACCTTTCACCATTTTCCCTTTCACTTCACTCAAAGGATAGACGATAGGCGTAGCATACATCCACAGTGACACAAAGAATGAAAATAAAATCTGAAGGTCACGGTACTTGGTCGTCATCGACGAGACAATGATGCCAAAACCCAAAGCCAATCCTGCTAACATCACCACCAATAATGGGAACAGCAATAGATACCAATTAGGACTCGGCGCCTGACCAATTATTGCATAATACAAATAAACTAATACAAACAATCCAAGCTGTATGCCAAAACGCACCAGATTGCTAACGGTATCCGCTAATGGCATGATAAGACGCGGGAAATAGACCTTGCCAAAAATGCCCGCATGGCTCACAAACGTGCTTGAGGACTTCCCCAAACAATCAGAAAAATACTGCCACATGGCAACACCGCCAAGGTAGAACAAAGGCTGTGGGATACCATCGGTGGGAATGCCAGCGATGCCTCCAAACACCACCATATACATGATGACGGTAAAGGCAGGTTGAATAACCCACCATAACGGCCCTAAGACGGTCTGTTTATAAGCCACTGTTATGGTACGCTTCACAAACAGCGTCAACAAGTCACGATAGTCCCATATTTCCTTAAGGTTCACCTCAAAAAGCTTGTTACGAGGCTTGATGACGGTGCTCCAATTTTCATTTTCCGATACAGTTTGTGCCATTTTTCAATTCTAAAAAGTTATAGCTTCGCTATTCTGACTCCCATACGAAAGCCTTAATTATCAGTAATTCAAAATCTTGCCTCTCCCATTAAACGGAGAGAGCCGAATAAGTAACTTCTACCCTTGGGGCAGAAGCCCACTTATCCGCTGCAAAAATATGGAATTTTTATTGAATATATCAAGAAAAACAAGACAATTTTATTTTGACCTCTTCCCTCTGAAAAGAATGTTTCCGACAATTTTCCAGAAATACTTCCAGTCGGTGCGGAAAGGATGCTCCAGATAGGCTTCTAAATAGCAACGTTCGCTATCCTGGATTTCCTCCAAAGTTTCGGGCATGTCAACATAAAATGGCGGTAAAAGTCCCGGCTTAGTTTTTATTCTAAGTTCTTGCAAATCTTTATCATATAAATCAAAATACTGCTGACTCAAAGGACGAACGCCAACTAATTTCATCTGTCCCTTCAATAGGTTGATGAACATTGGTAACTCATCGAGCCATGTCTTGCGAAGGTATCGTCCCCATTCGGTGACGCGGTAGTCGTCACGGAATTTTCCACCAATATCCAAGTCGTTGTTCTCATAAATATAAGTCTGCAGGTATTCCGAATAGGCATACATGGTTCGGAATTTGAAAACGTTAAACTTTTTTCCATCCTTCCCAATCCTTCTCAGTTTGATTAGGGGACCATAGGTATGCGGGTCTTGGCTCGGCTGACGTTTTTTCTGCGCGACAACACAATAACGGTCATGGATGTATTGCTCACTTACTACATCAAAGCCACAGTAATACAACCTGCCCAACACTTCCGGTCTCGGAAACACCTTCCTCACTTTCCTTGTGCAGTAATAATAAAAATGACGAGTCAAACCCAATTTAGGACACACTCTATGCCACAGGAAATCAAAGAAATAAACAATATATGCAATAATTTTGGGGTAACGGCTAAAAATTTGGGCGCGGTGTTTCTGCGACGTATCGAAAGCACAAACGAAGTAACCGTCTTGCTTCAATTTGGCATTGGCACTGCGCAAATAACGATTCAGATGACGAATGGCATTAAGGTGGTCTTCGGCAAAAACAATTTCAGCCTCGCCATCAGGAACCGCCCAAGTCTTTTTTGCAAAGTCATTCAGCCATTGTGAACGCTCTGGACTTCTGGGCGTTTCGGCCACCGTAATCAATTCCCTTAATTCTTGCGGGGCATCATCAAACTCAAACCTCGGGGCATGCTGCGTTTCAGTGACGGCCAAATACTCCATCACTTCGTCGTAGTTGTCGCGCGAAGCCCAATCGCTGAGATATGCCCTAATTCCCATGAATTCAGGTGTTTATTTACCGAGACAATCACAAACCACCTTACAAATCATATCCTGATCGGATTCCGAAAGGTAAGGATGTATCGGAAGTGAGATAACCGTGTCGGCCAGCTGATCGGAAACTGGACAACGGTTCTCGTCAAAGTTCAGATAGTTAAACGCTGTCTGACGATGCATCGGGATTGGATAATAGATGGCTGTCGGGATGTCGCAAGCTTTCAAAGCAGCTTGCAGTTTAGCCCTAACCTCTTTATTTTCAACTTGCATCGTATATTGAGCCCAACTCGAATAGAAACTTTCGGGAACGACAGGCGTTTTCACCACGTCCTTCAACTTCTCCGTATAACGCGCCGCCACTTTGTTGACGTCAACGAGTTCATATTCCTTGAAAGCCTTGAGCTTCACCAAGAGAATGGCCGCTTGGATACTGTCCAGGCGTGAGTTCATGCCGATGCGCACGTTGTCGTAACGGTCGCTACCCTTGCCATGGATATGATAGGATTCAAGCAACTTGGCCCATTCGTCATTGTCGGTAAACACCGCACCACCATCGCCATAGCAACCCACGGGCTTGGCAGGGAAGAATGAAGTAGTGGAAATATCGCCAAAAGTGCAGGCCTTTTGCTCTCCGATGCGACCGCCAAAGCCTTGGGCACCATCTTCAAGCACATAAAGATGATATCTTTCGGCCAACTTTCTGATAGCTTTGAAGTCTGCAGGCAGGCCAAACAAGTCAACAGCAATGATGACTCGAGGTGAAAGTTTCCCATTTTTCAAGGTTTGCTCAATCTTACGCTCAAGGTCGGCGACATCCATATTGAAGGTATCTTTGTCAACATCGACGAAAACGGGGGTCGCACCTTGCATGGCAATGACCTCGGCAGAGGCGAAGAAGGTGAAACTGGGTACGAAAACAGCATCGCCAGCTTTCACGTCCCAAACCTTCAAGGCCAGCAGCAGGGCATCGGTGCCGCTATTGCAGGCTATGCAATGCTTCACGCCGACATAGTCGGCAAAAGCTGCTTCCATCTCCTTGATTTTCGGTCCCATAACATAGGCCGACGACGCAACCACCTCTAAGATGGCCTTGTCCATTTCGTCCTTCAGTACGTTATATTGTGTTTTAAGATCTCTGAATTGCATCGTTATTTCAGTTTGCAGTTTGCAATTGTTCAGTTTGGAGTTAATAGTTAGGGGTTAATTGGCCATTGCTCTCGCTATAACTTCTGCCACAATCGCATTGTAGAGTGACATTGAGACGTTTGCCACATTCACAGACCCAACCAAGTCGTCGGGCGGGAACACCAGCCATCAATGCGTAAGGTTTCACGTCCTTGGTCACCACGGCACCTGCGGCTATAAGGGCACATTTGCCCACCGTATGGCCGCAAACTATGGTACAATTGGCTCCCAAAGAAGCACCTTCGCAAATCTTGGTTTTGGCATAGACACCGTGTACGGGGAAATGTGAGCGAGGCGTAGTCACATTGGTGAAGACGCAGCTCGGACCACAAAACACATGATCCTCAATCTCAACGCCTTCATAAATCGACACGTTGTTTTGGATGCGTACGCCATTGCCTATCTTTACATTGTTGCCAACATTCACATTTTGGCCCAATGAGCAGTTCTCGCCAATCACGGCACCCGACTGAATATGGCAAAAATGCCAAATCTTAGTTCCTTTGCCAATGCTCACATTGTCATCGACATAACTGCTTTCGTGTATATAGTAGTCACTCATTTTGTTTACAGTTTTAGTTAATAACCGGCCTTTTGGCCCTTCGACCTTTCGAGTGGCCTCAAGGACCACAGGCTCAGGGGCCATTACTCCCAACCCGAGGCCAACACATCAGCGATATGGATCACCTTGATAGGCAGGCCTTCCTTTTCAATATATGCCTTTTGATGCATCAGGCAGGTCATATCGGTCGAGACAATGTACTCCGCTCCAGTATTCAAAGCATTTTTGACCTTATGACTTGCCATCCCCACTGCCAAAGTCTCCTGATTGACTTGTAACGAGAAATCGGCTCCACAACACATATCGGTCTGCTTCATCTCCACCAACTCTAAGCCCTTCACCTTCGAAAGCAGCTGACGTGCTTCCTTCCCAAGACCCATGCCACGCAAAGCACTACAGCTGTCGTGGAAGGTCACCTTATGGGGAAATTCTGCATTGAAATCATCAAAATGCAACTTGTTGATCAAAAAATCAGTCAACTCAAAAATATTCGCTACCATTTTCTTGAAATTCAAGTGATTGGCAGTGTTAAAAAACAACTCAGGATAATGCTTCCTGATATAATGCACACAAGCCGCAGAAGGAGCCACAACCGGGCCGTCGTATGAAAAGTCATGGAGAAACTTATCACCCAAATCTTTCGCCTCCTCCATAAAGCCCGCCTGATACGCAAAGCGACCACAACAAGTCTGCTCGGGGTTGTACTCCACCTCAACGCCAGCACGTTCCAAAACCTTCATGGTATTGGATGCCACAAAGGGAAAGAACTGATCAATGATGCAGGGCACGAACAACTCAACTTTCATAGCCTATGATTCATAATACCGCGCAAAAGTACGGAAATTCTATTAGAAAGAAGCCTTTTTTTCAAAAAAACAATCATTTTCACCTATTAACGGGTAAAAATGAAGCATCTATCCAATAGTTTGGGTAGGATTTTTCAACCACCTCGGGATAGTCGAAAGTGACTGGGCCATAGAGCAATGCGAGTGGTGCTAAGGCCATGACGATGCGATGATCGTTATGGGCGCAAAAATGTAGTGATGGTTTACCCAACTTGGCCAATTCCTTCTGCATGGCTCTCACCCTATCCGACTCTTTGAGAGCAAGATTGTCAAGGCCGGTAAAAGTGGCTTCTACATTCAAACCGGCACATGTGGCAACCATGGTAGGATAAAGGTCAGGATTGAAGGAAAAATCGAAATGCAGGGGACGTTTTTCAAAAGGTATCTTCCTCAAAACGACGTCATTCCCATCAACGAACGTACCGACGCCCAATTGCTGCATCCATTCAGCAATGACGGCATCACCTTGAAGGCATGTGGTCCGTGAAACCCTACGGCCCCTGAGCCCGTCGAAGGGCCGATGGGACGACGGGCCGCCCAACCCATACAATCTAATCTCACAATCCTCACTCAAAGCCGCCATTTCGTACCAATAGGAAGCCGCGCTCCAATCGGGTTCGACCGAAAAAGGTCGTGGCTGGTAAGGCTGGGGCTTCACGACGACCATCCGGCCTTGTCTTTCCACCTGTGCAAAAAAGTGTCGCTGCATAGCAATGGTCATATCGAGATATGGCAAGGAACTGAGTTCGCCAAGCAGCTCCATTTCAAGACCTTGCGAAAACATTGGTGAAGCCAACAGCAAAGATGAGGCAAATTGACTGCTTTGTGTCATATCCACCGAAATCTTCCCACCCGCAACAGGATTTCCTTTGATTCTCAGAGGAAGACAACCTTCGTTTTCAACATATTGAATGTCGGAGCCCAAAGACCTCAATGCGTCTACCAAAGGAGCCATCGGGCGTTGTTGCATCCGTTCCGTTCCTGTCAGAAGCCAATCGCCAGGATGGCAGGCCAAATAGGTGGCCATGAAACGGGCCGCAGTACCGCAATCAGCAATGTCAATGAATGAAGCTTTAGTATGCATGTCATTCCAGCATGGGACAGTGCGGGGCATGGAATCTATGCTTACTAAAGCTTCATACAGCACTTTAGTATCCTTAGAATCCGACAGATTCTGGAAATCATGAGCAAATCCACCATACGCCGCAATCATCAAGGCGCGATTGCTTTCGCTTTTGCTGGCGGGTAAGGTGATGTCGCAGTACAATTTCATCGACGTGACACCTTAATAATATATAACAAAGATGCTTTCACCAAATCTGGCTCCACTTCCACATTCCAAACAGGATTTCCTATGGCCTCAAGCAACACAAATTGCGGCTTGTCTCCTTGGTTTTTCTTATCGTGAGCAAGATAACCCATGACAGATTCGACATCGGCATCGGCAAAAGCGATTTCCGTTTCCGAAAGCAACACGAGTAGCTTTTTCTCGAAATCTTTCAGAACTTTTTCATCAAGGCCACATCGTTTCACAGATAGCCATAAAGCTCCAGCCATACCCAATGCCACTGCCTCGCCGTGAAGCAAGGGATAATCTATTGTCAAACAATGGCTTTCGATGGCATGGCCTAAGGTATGGCCAAAATTCAAAATTTTGCGTAAACCATTTTCCATAGGGTCTTTTGCAACTATTTCGCGTTTGATTTCACCTGCACGACTGATGTATTGCTGATAGTCTTTCAAATTGGATTTCAACAAGTCAGCATCAGCGACAAAACCATACTTCAGCATTTCAGCCAAGCCAGAGAGGATTTCCCTTCGGGGCAAAGTCGACAAAAACACAGGGTCAACCAACACATCCTCAGCCTCAGCGAAGGTGCCAATCTGGTTTTTCGCGCCACCAAAATCAATGCCTGTCTTCCCTCCTATTGCCGCATCCACCATAGCCAACAAAGTCGTGGGTACGTTGATGAACTTGATGCCACGTTTGTAAGTCGAGGCCGCAAAACCTCCCAAGTCGGTGATTACTCCACCACCGAGGTTAACTAGCAAGGAGTTCCGGTCGGCATGATGCTTCATCAAGATTTTCCAGATACGTTGGACGGTTTGCAGGTTTTTGTGCTGTTCGCCAGGCTTGATGACAATTTCAACAGCTTTTTCGCATTTCAACCCATACTCTACTTCGGGCAGCCAAAACGGGGCTACGTTTTCATCGGTGAGGATGAAGACTTGAGAAACCTTAGAAAGTATAGATCCCATACCCCGCACCTCCTCACGCGGGGATGACATACTTTCTAAGGCTTCAGGAAGCATGTCATTCCAAGGTTGACCAGTGCGTTGGTGGGAATCTATGCTTTCTGAGGTTAGGGCCATGTCCATCATTTTTCTCATTCTTCGACTACTTGACAATGAATCAACCTTTCATCATCCATTTCACCATGCTGAATTTCCACGCGAATATACTTTTCGGGCAGCAATGGTTCAATCATTTCGGGCCACTCGATGAGGCAGAGGTTACCGCTGTCGAAATAGTTCTCATAGCCTATGTCGTAGGCCTCTTCCAATTTCTTAATACGATAGAAATCAAAATGATAGACCGACTCTCCTTTCTCAGTAATGTACTCATTGACGATAGCAAAAGTCGGGCTGTTCACCTCATCAGTGACACCCATTTTGTGGCAGAGATTCTTGATGAGCGTGGTCTTGCCCGCACCCATTGAACCGTAAAAGGCTATGATGTCGGCCTCCTCACGCAGGGAAATCAGGTATTCGGAGACCTCGCCCAAGGCTTCCACATTGCTTATTTTGAATTGTTTATCCTTCATGGCAAACGTTTTTCGCCGCAAAGATAGTGATTTTGTTTCACGCAGAATCCGCAGAAATCGCAGAAGCTTTTCGGACGCATATTATTTTTCGCTTTTGCGCTTCATATAATTCTGCGAATTCTGCGTGCCCAAACAATCATTTCGCCGTGAGGTGCGTCACTGGAATCAGCATTTCACTCATCGAGATGCCGCCGTGCTGGAAGGTGTTGCGGTAATAACTGACGTAATAGTTGTAGTTGTTCGGGTAGGCGAAGAAGTCGCTCTCGCCGGCAAAAACGAAGGTCGTGCTGAGATTGGCCTTCGGCAGGAAAATCTTCTCCGGGTCTTTCACCTCGAAGACTTCTTTCGGGGTGTATTTCAGGTTCTTACCATACTTGTAGCGCAGGTTGGTGTTCACCTCGCGGTCGCCAAGGATGCGGACAGGTTTTTCGACGTAGGTGGAACCGTGGTCAGTGGTGATAATCATGTCGCAGCCCTTTTCGGCGATGAAACGCATCATGTCAAAGAGGCTGGAATGCTCGAACCACGAGTACATCAGCGAACGGTAGGCTTCCTCGTCGTCGGCCAGCTCACGGATGATTTCCATCTCGGTGCGGGCGTGAGAGAGCATATCGACGAAGTTGTACACAATGACATTCAGCTTGTTAGGCATCAGGTTGGCCATCTGCTCGAAGAGCTTCTTGCCTGCTTGAAAGTTCAACACCTTATTATAAGAGTACTTGATGTTCTTGCCGAATCGCTTCAGTTGCTCGCCAAGCAGTTCGCCCTCGAATTGATTTTTGGTGCCTTCCTCGTCCTCGTCGACCCACCATTGGCGGTAGCGGCGGCGGATTTCGAGTGGCATCAGTCCCGCAAAGAGTGAATTGCGGGCGTACTGCGTGGTAGTGGGCAAGATACTGTAATAGATGTCGTCGGCCTCCACGCGGAAATAAGTCTCAATCAACGGCTGGATGGCTTTCCATTGGTCGTAGCGCAGGTTGTCGATGACGATGAGGAACAGCGGTTTGTCGCTGTCGTCAAGGCGAGGAATCACCTTGTCGCGCACCACGGTATGCGACATGACGGGTTTCTCCGACTTGCCTTGGATCCAATCCACATAGTTACGCTCGATATAGCGTGTGAACTGCGTGTTGGCCTCTTGTTTCTGGTCGGCAAGGATGCCTTTGATACCCTCGTCGGTCGATTTTTGCAGTTCCAACTCCCAGCGTACCAATTTCTTATAAAGGTCAACCCACTCATCAAAGTTCAGGTTGTTGTTGAGGTCCATGCTGATTTGACGGAACTCCTGCTGGTAGCCCATCGTCGACTTCTCGTCGCGGAGTTTCTTGTTCTCAAGGTTGCGTTTCAGCGAAAGCAGGATTTGGTTCGGGTTGACGGGTTTAATGAGGTAATCCGCTATGTTAGAGCCGATGGCGTCTTCCATAATACGTTCTTCCTCACTCTTGGTAATCATCACCACGGGCAAGTTAGGGTATTCTCGTTTGATGACTTCGAGGGCTTCGATTCCAGAAATGCCAGGCATCTGTTCGTCCAAAAATACGATGTCGAAATGGCGTTGGCGCACGAGGTCGATGGCATCGGAACCATTATTGGCCGTAACTACCTCATAGCCTTTCCGTTCCAAAAACATGATATGGGGCTTCAGGAGGTCAATCTCATCGTCGGCCCAAAGGATGGTGGTTTTGTCCATAGTTTGTGTGTTTATATGGAGGTAACGCAAAAATAAGCAATTTGTTTTGAAAGGATGAACTTTTTTGAGAGGTCAAAACCAGCCGCCCATGTCATTCCTGCGTAGGCAAGTGGGTAAGCGGGAATCTATGGGATACGGTGCAAAAGGTAAAAACCTCAAGATGACGGCCTCAACAGCTATAGATCCCATGCCTTTACCCACCAGCCTGCCTGGGGATGACATACCTGTTGAGGCCTGCAACAACTGTAATAAGAGGTCGATACCAGCCTCCCATGTCATTCCAACGCAGGCGTGTGCGTGAGCGGGAATCTTATGGGAGGCTGCGCAAAGGGGAATAACCTTAGCATGACGGCCTCAACAGCTATAGATCCCTTGCCTTTGCCCACCAGCCTTCCTGGGGATGACATACCTGTTGAGGCCTGCAACCCTAAGGCGTCATACTTTACGAAAAAAGCATTACCTTTGCGGCAAATTTCGCTCTACATGGCCAATTCCTCCAACAAAAAGAAAATCTTCAACGACCCTATCTATGGCTTCGTCAGCATCCCCGACGAGTTGCATTTCGACATCATCGAACACCCTTATTTCCAGCGCCTTAGACGCATCAAGCAAGTCAGCATGACCAACTTGGTGTATCCGGGTGCCAACCACACGCGTTTCGCCCACAGCCTCGGCACCATGCACCTCATGCGGCGTGCCATTCAGCTACTGCGAGGCAAGGGCTATGAAGTTACGGATGAGGAGTTTGAAGCCGCCTCGTTGGCCATCCTGCTCCACGACAGCGGTCACGGGCCGTTTTCGCACACCTTGGAGAATAGCATAGTGCAAGGCATCTCGCACGAGGAACTCTCGCTGATGGTAATGCAGAAGCTCAACAAAATCCATGGCGGGCGACTCGACATGGCCACCCAAATGTTCAAGGGAGAATATGAAAAAGGCTTCCTCACCAAACTCATTTCCAGCCAGTTGGACGTCGACCGCATCGACTACCTGAAGCGCGACAGCTTCTTCACCGGCGTAGCCGAGGGCAGCGTGAATGCCGAGCGTTTGTTGGAGATGATGGAAGTAGTCGGCAACGAACTCGCCATCGAGGCCAAAGGCATCTATTCCGTGGAAAGTTTCATCGTGGCGCGCCGCATCATGTATTGGCAGGTGTATATGCACAAGGCGGTGCTGAGTGCCGAGTACATGCTGCGCAACATCCTGAAGAGGGCCAAGATGCTCAGCCAGGAGCGTGACCTGTTTGCCACCCCAGCCCTGTCGTTCTTCCTGAAACACCAACATCCCTTCGAAGACGGCAACCCCGACTTCGTCTTGGACAAGTTCTGCCAGCTCGACGACTTCGACGTGATGACGGCAGTGAAAGTTTGGTGCGACGACGAGGATCGCGTCCTTTCTGAACTATGCAGGCGGCTGACGGACAGACATTTGTTCAGAATCGAGATGCGTGACTCAGAATTTGACTCGAATTATATCGAGGGTATAAGAAATAAGATTGCGGAGTATTACGGCTGGACCAAAGAGGAAGCGGATTTCGCGTTGTTGCAGGGTGTTTCATCGAACCACGCCTACCATCCCAAGAAGCCGGCTATCAACATCTTATACAAGGACGGCACGATGAAAGACATCAGCGAAGCCTCCGACCAGCTGAACATCTCGGTGCTCTCACAGCCCGTGGTGAAGCATTTCATTTGCTATCCGAAGGAGTTGGAGGGTAACTAACAATTGCTTGGCGATTTCCGTGACGAACGTCTTAGAATTGGAATTTCTAACAAAACCTATTCATCTGACAACCAATTCGGCATCTATGCCTTTCTTTTCCAAATAATTGGCAACAAACAAATCTCAAGGAAACACATCACATTATGCAACTTGTTCCGAGAAGTTCCACTTGCGCTCGATGAGCCTCGGCCAAAAGAGACACCATAATCTCATGCAGAGAGTCGAAGCACTCAATGACCAGAGAATCATGACTATGTTCTGCCATACATCGAAGTATTTCACATAGCATTCGCCGCCTATCTCGCGGCTAGTTTTGAGGATTCTTGCCTCATAAAGCAAGGAAATATACTGGCAGAGTATAGTATATTCGATAAAATGTTTACCTTTGCACTTTATTGCAATGTTTTGTTGCAGAAACAGTTTAAAACATGGAAATATGAAAGAAGTATCTTATAGTTTTTATATAGATAAGAAATGCGAAAAGGAAACTAAGACTAAATGTGGACGAAAGCATATTTGCGATGTAGATTTACATGTTAATGCAATTGCAAATGCTATTATTCTTCCTGGAGACAATGCGGCTCGTGGTGGAGTTTTATCTAATGGGAAATTGTTAGCGCAATCACCTTATCTTAAAGATACTAATGGAGTATATGAGTTTGATGAGACTGACGTTGTCAATTCAGATGAAGAGGTGGTATATATTGGGATGTGGCTAGATGTTTGGGGACATTGTTTGACGGATAATCTTAAACATCTATGGTTTCTTTCTCATCCCGAATATGATTACTTAAAAAAGCACAAATGGGTGTATAGTCAAATTTGGAGCGAAACTCTTTGTGAGAGTCATAATATGTGGAAGTTGTTGAGGAAATGGGGCGTAAACACACGGAACGTCATTAGAATTGAGAAACCTACAAGATATAAAAGAGTGTATCTAGCTGACGAATCTTTTATTGCTATCAAAGAGGAAAGATACTACACAAAAGAATTTGCTCGGTTATACGACAATTCGGTCATCCCTACTCCTAAATTGGAAATTCCAATACATGAAAAGATTTATTTTTCAAGAACAAATTGGGGGAACAAAGATTATGGTGAGAAAAGCATTGAAGATGCATTTCAAAAAATGGGTTATCATGTTATTTCTCCTGAAAAATTGGAATTGGACGAATTAATTTATGTTTTAAGGCATTGTAAAGTGTTGGCCACCACGGAAGGTTCGATTTCACACAATAGCCTTTTTCTAAATGAAGGAACAAAACTGGTTTTGATTAGAAAAGCCCATTGGGTTAATGAATTTCAGTTACCAATAAATGAGATAAAGAGACTACAAGTCACTATAATAGACTCACATAAATCAGTTGCCGTTGACAAGGATTGCCCATGGGACGGACCATTTTTTCTGTATTGTGGGAAAAATTTGAAGAGATTCGCCCCAGAAATTGAATATGGAAGATTTCCGCTAAATAGTTTTCTCGTGTATTTGAAAAACACAAAGTGTGTCAAGAAATTAAAAAGAATTTGCAAAAAGTTGGATTTATTTGGATAAGTGGATGAGCAAATTTAGTTTACATAAAAAACACGAGACTACGAGACTGTGAGAATAGGCGATATTGACTTGTCCCGGAGTCCCGAGTTCCGAAGTCAAAAAGATATGTTATCTTAATTATGGAAAGTTACTTAATAATAATATTATCACTTTCATTCATAACATCTTAAAGTGTGTCCTTTCTCTTTTTCTCAGCGGAATTCATTGCGAGAGCCCTCCTTTTCGAATCTTCCATTACTTCAAGTGCCTGCTGCTGCAAGAATTTTTCCTCGTCGGTCTCCAGCTCAAGCGTGATGCCGTGCGGGCGGGAATGGTGGTTTTCGTCCAAATAGGAGAAGGTGGCGAAGCCGTCAGCGGCAATTTTTTCGGGTTCGCGGCTGCGGTACATTTTCGTGTAAACGGTCAGTGTGCTGCGACCCACGGAAATGACTTTGCTCTCGAAGGTGACGATGTCGCCCGCGAAAATCGGGAACTTGAAGTCGATGCCGTGGAGGACGAGAAGAACTGTATCCTTAGTATCAACATACTGCGCCACAGCAAAATAGGAACTCTCTAAAAAGTACTCGGAGCAACGACCTGCAAAGAAGGTTTGGTGGTGGTTGAGGTCGGCGAGTTTGATTAATCTTTGGGAATAGGTGGATTTCATTATTGTTGAATTGTTTATTTGTTTAATCGTTGAATTGTTTGGCTGTCAGCCGTCAGCTTTCAGCTAGGTTAAATCGGAGCTGATAGCTGACTGCTGATGGCTGATAGCTATATCTTTATTTTCAGTCCGTCATAAGCAAGCATCATGCCTTCAGGGAGCTCGCGGTTGACGTCAGCAGCGAGACCCATGCTGTGGCTGCAATGCGTGAACCAAGTTTTCTTCGCTCCTACCTTTCTTGATATTTCAATCGCCTCGTCCAAGGTGAGATGCGAATAGTGCTTCTTCTTTTGTAATGCCTCAATAATCAGGTATTCAACGCCCTGTAGTTTTTCAATCGCTTCCTCGGAAATCTCGCTCAGGTCGGTGACGTATGCGAAGTTGCCGATACGGAAGGCATAGCAAGTCAGCGTGAAATGCTTCAGCTTTATCGGGACAATGTGCAAGTCGCCGAAGTCGAACGGCGTCTCGTCGAGGCGGCGGATGTCGTAGGTCGGGGCGCCGGGATAAGGATGCTCGTCGAAGGCATAGGAATACTCGCGCTTGATTTCGGGCAGTGCCGTGTCGGCCACATAAAGCGTCATGGGCTTTTCCTGCTTGAAAATAAACGGACGCAAGTCGTCAAGACCTCCGATATGGTCCTTATGCTCATGTGAAATAATCACTGCATCAAGCTTGGTGACGTTTTCGCGCAACATCTGCTGGCGGAAGTCGGGACCGGCATCCACGGCCACCGTGACCTCGTCGGTCTGAATCAAAATGGAGGTGCGGAGTCGTTTGTCGCGCGGGTCATTCGACTTGCAAACGGGACAATTGCAGCCGATAACAGGCACGCCTTGCGAAGTTCCGCTTCCTAATACTGTAACAATCATATTTTTACCTTTCGCATGCATCAGAAATGCGCCAAGAGAATACGACTGCAAATTTAGCGATTTTAGGCAAAATACTATTCCATTTCATAGAATTTCCCTACATTTGCGGCATGAAAATCTCTTCTTATCTCAGAAACAGAGCCTTATCGCGTGCCTTCGAGCAGTTTCTCGCCGAAAAGACGGCAGCCAAAATGCCCAATCTTCAACGAGTTACCTCGGTATTGGTCATCCTCGACGAGCACGACAAGAGCATACATAAGAACATTGAAAGCAGCGTGAAAGCCCTCTTTGGTGCCGGACGTTGCGGCTTCATCATTCTCTGCAACCAGATGTCGGAGACCATATTGCAAAGTGACCTCTACTGCGAGATTACACCCAAGGACTTCGGGTTCATGAGCGTGCTGAAACCTGACAAGCACGAATTCCTTAAGAAGCTGCCTTACAGCACAATGATAATCAACATGGCCGGCAAGACTCCTGAAATCAGCGACTATCTTTGCACCCTGCCGAAATCAGATTTCAGAATCAGCTTTCAGCAGAGCAAGAATGTGGAAATCTATGATTTAGTCATTGATAACCCGAGAAGCACCGACCCTGTTTCCAACATCCACGTCTTGCACAACTACCTGAAAGCTTTGGTGGGGCCGCAACAATAACTTAAGACGGAGGACGGGGGACGAAAGACGAGGAACGAGAGACGAAGGACTAAGGACAAGGGGCGGAGAGACATATTAAGAATTAAATTTATCGAAATCAATGAAAAACAACATATTTAAAGGCACAGGCATTGCCCTTATTACTCCTTTCAAGCAAGACCATTCCGTTGACGTTGAGGCCTTGGACAAAATCGTCAACCATGTCATCGACAATGGCGCCGATTTCTTGGTGGTCTTGGGAACGACTTCTGAAGCTCCCACCCTTACAGCAGAAGAAAAGAAATTGGTTATCAACACAATACTTGAAGCCAACAACAATCGTCTGCCTGTTCTGCTCGGCATGGGCGGCAACAACACACAAGCCGTCATCGATGCCGTCAGAGCACAAGACTTCACGGGCATTCAAGGCATTTTGAGCGTTGTACCTTATTATAACAAGCCCAATCAGCGTGGCATGAAAGCCCATTTTGAAGCCATCGCCGATGCCTGCCCAGTCCCCACGGTGGTCTACAATGTGCCGGGGCGCGTGGGTGTCAACCTGCAAGCCGCTACCTGCGTTGATCTGGCCAAGCATCCCAACATCATCGCCGTGAAAGAAGCTTCAGGCAACTTGCAGCAAATCATGGAGATATTGCGCGACAAGCCCGCAGATTTCGATGTGCTTTCGGGCGACGATGGCATCACCCAACCTTTGATAGCCCTTGGCGCACAAGGAGTGATTTCGGTGGCTGCCAATGCCTACACCAAGCCTTTCAGTCGCATGATGCGCGCCATGAAAGAGGGGCGTACCGACGAAGCGTTACGCCTTCATTATGCCATGTTGAAGATGAACCAACTCATCTTTGCCGATGGCAACCCTGCCGGCATCAAGTGCCTGATGAGCCACATGGGACTGTGCGAGAACGTGTTAAGGCTCCCTTTGGTAAAGGCAAACGAAAAAGTGGAGGCAGACATTATCGAAGAATGGGAACGACTAAGAAAATTATAATATAAAGTCGGCTTTTAACTACGTTGCATACGCAGCATTTTGACAGACTCAAGGATCATAGATTTCACGAAGAAAATAAGGTACCTGAGCCCGTCGAAGGCCCGACCAAAACACTAATACATTTACAATATGAAAAAGCTACGCTATATTCTACTTCTTCTAGCCGCCATCGTTTGCGGCAGCATCTACGCCCAAAAGAGTCAAAAAGAACTGGAGCAACTTATGCGCGAAAGAGGCGAGTATTATTTTTCGCTCACCGTTCAGAAAAGCTCTGACATTCAAGCCATCAGCGATATTTGCTCCGTTGACGGCAGCGATGGCAAAACCGTTATCGCCTACGCCAACCAAAAAGAGTACGACCGACTCATCCAACAAGGTTATCAACTCAAATTGTTGACTCCGCCTTCGTTGCGCGAGACACCCGTCATGTACGACGCATCGCGCGGCACTTATGATTGGGACTCGTATCTCACCTACGAACAATACGAAGACATGATGCAAGATTTTGCCTTTGAGCATCCTGACCGTTGCACCTACCTCGAATTAGGCACTTTAGCCAGCGGTAGAAAGATGATGGGCGTCCGTCTCGGCAATGGCAGTCCCGATGGCAAGGTGAAATTCCTTTACACTTCCACCATGCACGGTGACGAGGTGACTGGCATGATCCTCATGCTCCGCCTCATTGACGAATTCTGCACCAGCAACGATGCCCGAATCCTAAACATCTTGGACAACGTAGACCTCTTCATTTTCCCCAACACCAACCCCGATGGTACCTACCATAGCGGTAACCACACGGTTTCAGGTGCCACACGCAACAATGGAAACGATGTCGACCTAAACCGCCATTTCCCCGACTTCGATGACGGTCCGCATCCCGATGACGCCGACCATTATGAAGACGAGTGCCAATGGATGATGGACTTAGCCCAAGAGCACCTATTTACGATGAGTGCCAACTATCACGGCGGCGCGGAAGTATTGAACTATCCTTGGGACACTTACCAGCCCCGACATGCCGATGATGCTTGGTGGAAATTAGTCTGCCACGAATACGCCGACCTGTGTCACGAATGGGACTATAATTACATGAACATGCCTCATCAAAATGCCGAAAATGGCATCATCAATGGCTACATCTGGTACACCATCACGGGTAGCCGTCAAGACTATATGAACTATTATGCCCAATGCCGTGAAGTGACCATCGAGTGTTCCAACGACAAAACGCCTTCCGCCTCGCGTCTACCCAGCTTCTGGGACTACAACCACAACAGCATGTTGACATTTATCGAGCAAGCCACAAAAGGGGTCCAAGGCATCGTTACCGACAGCATTACTTCAGAACCCATCAGTGGCGCTATGATAACCGTCTGTGGACACGACCACCACGGCTCACAGGTCAGCACCCATGCTTTGGGCGATTTCTACCGTCCCATCAAAGGCGGCGACTACACCTTCGCCATCAGCAAGGAAGGCTATTGCACGAAACTGGTTGATGTCACCATTGCCGATGGGGAAACACTTCATTTGGACATACAACTTTCGCCTGGCTATTGCATGATACCTCTTTTCAACGCCTCTGCCACCGAAATCCCTTTGCGGCAAAGTGTCGACTTCACCGACAACTCATTCGGAGAAATTGCCTCATGGAGTTGGGAATTCGAAGGCGGAACCCCAGCCACTTCCGCTCAACAAAACCCGACTGGCATCGTCTACAACGAATCCGGCGACTTCGATGTCACACTTACCGTTACCGACGTTTACGGCAACAGTGAAACGCTGACCCACAACGATTTCATTCATGTCCTTCCCTACGAAGCCTACAACATGCACAGTGGCAACATCGAGACATGCAATGCTTATTTCTATGACGATGGCGGGCCAGACGACAATTACAACAACAACAAAAACTACACGCTGACTTTCAAACCTGGTATTGAAGGCAACAAGATTCGGGTTGAGTTCCTTGTTTTCAACACCGAAGAAGGATATGACTTTCTCTATATTTACGATGGCAGTTCGACGAACGCAACACTCATTGGCAAATACGATGGCATCAATAGTCCTGGCACAGTTACTGCCTCCAATTCACAAGGAGCACTCACCTTCCGCTTCCATTCCGACCGAGGCGTAAATGAGCTTGGCTGGGAAGCCCATGTCAGCTGCTATGATTCTCAATCAGTTAACGAAGCGGAAGAGCATCCACTGATCTATCCCAATCCTACCCAAGGCAGCTTCTCCATCAAGGCACAAGGCGAGATGGAATACCAGTTATGCAACAGCTTGGGGCAACGCGTTCTTTCGGGTCGTTTCAGCGATGAAACGCAAATCGATGCCAAGCAACTAAGCCAAGGCATTTACTTCCTTCAACTTACTGGAGAGCAAGGAATTCACGTCGAAAAAATCGTCGTCGAAAAATAAAAACGGAAAGCAATCGTTAGTTCAGCAAAAATCAGTAATTTTGCAGCCTGATGAAAAACAGACTTTTGATATTGGCATTTTGTGGCTTTGTGGCACTCACCTCGTGCAACGACTTTAACCGCATGGTGAAAAGCACCGACAACGAGATGAAGTATGAAGTGGCCATGGACTATTACGACCGTGGCGACTACAACCATGCCTTGCAGTTGTTCGACCTGTTGCAAGCTTCGTTCCGCAACACACCGAAGGGCGAAGCCATCAACTACAGGACTGCGCAATGCTATTATCTTCAAAGCGACTATGAGATTGCGGGGTATTACTTCAACCGCTTCACCCAAACCTATCCCTTCTCGAAAGATGCCGAAAAAGCCGCTTTCATGAACGCCTATTGCAGTTACATGCTCTCGCCCGAGTCGGGACTGGACCAAACCAACACCCACAGCGCCATCAAGCAGTTGAAAAGCTTCATCGAGCACTATCCTAACAGCGACAGCTTGACGCGTGCCAACCAACTTTTGACCGACCTCAACAACAAATTGGAAGAGAAAGACTACAATATTTGCCGACTCTTCTATCGCATGGAAAACTACAGTGCTGCCATCACCTCATTCGAGAACATGCTGAAGAAATATCCCAACACGGAGCACCGTGAAGAGATACTTTTCGATATGGCCAAGACTTATTACGACTATGCCGAAAACAGCATCACTGAAAAGCAACGCGAACGCTACGAGTCGTGCGTTGAGCATTGCAACACGTTGTCGTATCTCTACCCCGACAGCAAATACCTGCAAGACGTGAACGGCATTGCCGCCAAAGCAAGAAAGAAATTAGAAAACATACAATAACCATGGATTTTAAGAAGATTAAGACAGAAACGACGGTGGTTACCCGTCAGAAAGACCAATTCTACAAAGGCACCGGCAACATTTACGAAACTGTCGCCATCCTTTCCATCAGGGCCAACCAAATCGCCTCAGAGATGAAAGCCGAGCTCAACGAGAAAATCGAATCGTTTGCCGCTGCCACCAACGATAGTTTGGAAGAAGTGTTTGAGAACAAGGAACAGATCGAAATCGCCAAGTTCTACGAGCGTCTTCCCAAACCCACGCTGATTGCCATCCACGAGTTCCTGCACGACCAAATTTACTTCCGCAATCCCGCCAAGGAGCAACAGGACGCATTCTGATCCGCCATGAAAAGAGCTTCATCGATACTACTCATACTTTTCGGCTTCTTGATGACCGTTAGCGGCTTGAAGGCGCAAGAACTGCAATGCAATGTGCGCGTCATTTCCAACAAGGTGGAAGGCAGCGACAAAACCATATACCAGAACCTGCAAACCGCCATCAACGAATTCATCAACAACACGAAATTCACTGACATCAACATCAAGACGAACGAAAAAATTGAGTGCTCGATGATGGTTGACATAAAGAGCAGAGAAGGCGACTATTTCACTGCCGAAATCAATATGGCCTTGCGTCGACCGGTCTACAAGTCGAACTACAACACGCCAATGCTCAATTACGTCGACCGCAAGTTCTTCTTTGAATATACTGACGGCGAGGCCCTCGACTTCAACCCCAACACGTTCTCTTCGAACATTACCAGCACGATAGGCTTCTACGTCTATCTCTTCCTCGGCCTCGAATTTGACTCCTTCTCACCCAATGGTGGCGCCCCGTTCTTTGCCATTGCCGAGACCATCGCCAATGCTGCACCACAAGAAGCCGGCAACGAAAACGGTTGGAGCTCCACGGGACGCCAAAACCGCTATGCCATCATCAACGATGTCAATAATCAAAGCTACCAGCCGTTGCATGAGTTCTATTACATTTACCATCGTCAAGGACTTGATGTCATGGCCGAGCATCCCGACCAAGGCCGCGAAGCCGTGTTGAGGTCGCTGCGTTTGTTGCAAGGCATTTATGAACGCAATTCAATGTGCTACTTCTTGCAGCTGATTATTGAAAGCAAACGCGACGAAATCGTCCAAATCTTCACACAAGGCGAACAGAAAGTCAGAGTTGAAGCCGCCAACATCATGAAGGCCATTGACCCATCGCAGTCGTCGCGTTACGATGCCATTCTTCAAGCCCCTGGCTACTAACCACGCTTTATGCTTAAGCAATTGCACATCAGCAATTACGCCTTGATTGACGACTTGGAGGTCAATTTCCAACCAGGATACAATGTCATAACGGGCGAAACAGGTGCCGGCAAGTCCATCTTGCTCGGCGCTTTGAGTTTTGCCTTGGGCGAACGTGCCGACACCAATGTGCTTTTCGACAAGGATAAGAAATGCGTGGTTGAAGCCCAGTTTGTGCTGACTGACAATACATTGAAGTCGCTTTTTGAAGAAAACGACCTCGATTTTGAAACCGAATGCATCTTCCGCCGCGAGCTGAACCCACAAAAGAAAAGCCGTGCCTTCATCAACGACACACCCGTGGCCTTGCAGACCATGAAAGAGATTGGCAGCCAGCTGGTTGACATCCATTCGCAGCATGACTCCCTCCTGCTCACCGATGCCGATTTCCAACTACGGCTGTTAGACGAAATCGCGCAAAACGGAGCGGTTTTGACCGACTATCAAGATGAATACGGCAACTACAACACCTTGAAGAGAAAGTTGAACGATCTGAAGGAACTTGCCACAAAAAACACCGCCGAAAATGACTATCTGAAGTTCCAACTTGAGGAACTTGAGAAAGCCAACCTGAAGGAAGGGGAATATGTGGAAATCGAGCAGACGCTGCATGTGATGGAGAACTCCGAAGAAATCAAGACGCTTTTGGTGACCGCCAACAGCCTTATGGACGACTCGGAAAACGCCATCTTGGGACAAGTCAACGACCTTGCCTCCTCGCTCCAAAGGTTGAGACACCTTTTGCCAGACACAGAAGAATTGGCAGAACGCATCGAGAACCTAAAGGTGGAACTAAAAGACATCGCATACGACCTTCGCCGCAAGGAAGATGAGACCCAATTCGACGAAGAGCAGCTTCAAAGCCTACAAGAACGCTACGACCTGCTCAGCCGCCTGATGATGAAACATCACGTCAGCGACTTTGAGGCACTGATTAGCCTAAGGGACAGCCTCAAGGAAAAGGTGAATGCCTTCGAGAACATCGACGAAGAGATTGCCAAAGTGCAAAAGCAGCTGGATGCGAGCATGAAACACCTTTCTCAAAAAGCCAAGACCTTGCATGACAGGCGTTGCCAAGCAGCCACGGCTTTCAGTGAAAAAGTCACGGAATTGGTGCGGCAGTTGGCCATGCCTTTTGCCCAATTCCAAGTCAGCGTGGAAGGTCAAGAGATTTTTGGCAGCAAAGGCAGCGACGAAATCCGTTTCCTCTTTTCCGCCAACAAAGGCATTGCCGTCGATGACCTCCGTCGCGTGGCCTCGGGAGGCGAACTCTCGCGCTTGATGCTTTCTATCAAGAGTGCCGTTTCGGACTACAACTACATCCCCACCCTCATCTTCGATGAAATCGACACGGGCGTTTCGGGCGAGGTGGCTGCCAAAATCGGTAGCATCATGCGGCAGATGGGACAGTCGTTGCAGCTCATCTCCATCACCCATCTTCCACAGGTGGCGAGCCAAGCCGAACACCATTATTTCATCTACAAAGACAACGAAGGCGAACGCACGCAGTCGCACATTCGCCTGTTGGATTCCGCTGAGCGCATCGGCGAAATCGCCAAGATGCTCAGTAATGACAAAGTCACGCCCGAAGCCTTGAAGGCTGCGGAAGTGCTGCTGAAGAACTAATCAATTCCGTTTCAAGAATTTCACTGTAGAAACCGAATCGTTTTCATCCACGATGCGGACGAAATACACGCCTTCGGGCCATGCACTCACCTCAACTGTGTTTTCAGTGCCCTGATGCATCAACTGGCCAAGTGCATTGAACACCTTGATTTCCTTGACATCGCCTTCCACGGTGAAGCAGTCGGCGGCCGGATTAGGATAAAGTGCTTGCGTTTGCTTTAGTTCAGCGACATCATCGGGGTCGCAATTCATCTCATAGTCGGTGATTTCGCCCACCGTCGGATAGTCGTATGAAGCCACAATCAAATTGTCGTCCCAGTCGTAAATCTCGTATGAAACTTCACTAAGGCTGCCATGTGAATAACAAGTATTGTCGTAGGTCCAAAAGAAAGTCACCGTCTGGTCGCTGGGCAATTGGGCGATAACTGTGGCGGAGCCGCCATCCCATAAACCCACACGTTGAGAAACCTTGCCATCCTCATCCAGCACAGCGATGGACGACAAGTCCCAGCCATTATTGCCACTATCGGCAAGTTCGAAACGGACATCACAGGTGTTGCCCACCATGACGGTGTCGCGGGCGACTTTGCTCGTCCCCGCTTCGTTCACGGCGTACACCGTATAATAATAGGTACCATTTTTCTCCACCTCATCTTGATAACTCACTTGAGGTTCTGTCACATTCATCAAGGAATCGATCAGCACGCCGTCACGCATGATATAGATGGCATCAATCGTCGTAGCATTTCCGCCACGGGTCTCATAGACTGGATTGAAAACCACTTTTACACTCATTGCATTTTCCGAAACCTCCAAGTTTTCCACCGCCATAGGCGCATCGTAATACTCATCTACGGGATGCAGGTTAAACACAGCGTTATGCCACCAGGGGAAAGAGTAGAACGTCAGATAGAATCCGTCGATAGCGAAATAGCCGTTGTCGAAGCCACCCCAACCCCAGTTGACATGGAAGAAATACCAATCGTCGTATCCGTCGACCACATAGGCATGACCGCCATCGGGACCAGAAGAAGCATAATATAGTGGCATTCCCCCGTCAAGATTGTACATCAGGTCTTCTTCCCAACTATTAGAATACTCTTGATAGGTATGCCAATAATCGGAACTAAATCTGAAATAGCTTTCCATGGCAGGGCCAACATCCTCTGAATAGGCGCCACTGGCATTGGCGCCATAGCCCATGTTGACACTCACACCCGCATGATACTCCAGTAATGCCGTGGCATCCACCTCAACCTGAGGGCTGGCAAAATCAAGGTAGTCAGGCATCAACTCATAACGATAGGTAGCAGCGCTAAAGTCAGCTTCCTGCCATCCATAACTGCCATAATTGCCGACGGCATCGTAGCCATGCGAGCCTTCGCCCGAGCGGGGCCATTCCCAATATCGCATGATCTGGCTCATCGTATTGGCGACACAACCTGATTTGCAGTGGCCACTATAGACCGAACTAGGGTCTTCGGGCGCCATGTTGTTGTAAAGGTCCGTCTGGTTCCAAATGGATGCCAGCAAAGGCTCAACGCTACGGTTGGCTTTCCTGGAGCCCAACATGCCTGTTTTTGCCAGACTTGTCCAATCAGTAACGGCTTCCGCAGTGCGCTCGTCGTTATTGGCAAACATCTGGCTGAAGCCCGCTTTATAGTTGTCGAAGAAAGTCATCAGACCGTCGGGAAGTTGTGCGGTGAAATTGCTTTCGGTGGAATAGCCCAAGATGGGTTTCGCACGGTCGTCAGCTGACACGATGACAAAGCCTTTGGGCTGCAGGGCAAACACATAAAAAGCAGCTTGTCCGTTTTCGGCAAATGCCGTATAGTTTAGTTCGGCAGCCTCCGCCTTGATAGCAGTATTGGCCTTCATAAACTTGAGGCCCAACGACTTGGCCGTTGCGACATCAACAGGATTGGCTTGCATTGTGCTGAAAAACAGCGTAGCAAGCAAAAGGGTAAAGATCGTTTTTTTCATTGTTTCATGTATTAATTGTTTATAAATCAGAGTTTTTCACTAGAAGGAATTGGTCGGGATTGTTCTCCTTGGGCACAAAGCCTTGGTCATAAACATAGTGGTATACAGCCCCAGCTTTGGTCGTGTAAGTACTCGTAAAGTACTTGAAGTCAAAGCCTTTCTCTTTGAGTTGTTGCCTGCTGGCGAAACCTTTCCCATTGGGATTCAATTCAAGTAGAATGTTATGGTTACGCGCCAAGATGCCGTTGATTCTTCGGATCACATTGACTTGCTTGTGGGTCTTTTCGTAGTTATAGCTGTTGCGGCACGAGTCGCAGCAGAACTTTTTGTCCATGCGCCCGATGATAGGTTCACCGCAGTAGAGGCATTTTCTTTCTTCCATAGTTATCAGTTGTTTAGTTGTTCAGTTATTCAGTTGGTGCAGGTCGTTGAGCTTGTCGAAACGCCGTCATTTCGGGTCGGCCCTTCGACAAGCTCAGGGACCTTAGATTATTCTATTTAGTAAACACATAACGCATAATATTCGCTCCCATCTTGAGGGCTTTTTCGCGCGTCTCTTGCGAGTCGTGGTGCACGCGTTGGTCTTCCCAACCATCGCCGAGATCGCATTCGTAGGTAAAAATGCATACGATTCTACCTTCGTAAATCAAAGCAAAAAGTTGGGGCGGTTTGTTGTCATGCTCATGAATCTTCGGCAGGCCATTCGGAAACGAGTACGGCTTTTGGAAAATCTCATGCGTGTAAGGCAATTCCACGAAATCCAGTTCGGGAAACACCTTTTTCATCTGAGGCTCAATGTATTGCCGAATGCCGTAGTTGTCGTCGATATGAAGGAAACCACCTGCCAGCATGTAGTTGCGCAGGTTTTGTGCCTCAGCGGCATCGAAGACCACATTGCCGTGACCCGTCATGTAGACGTAGGGATAATTGAACAAGTCAGGAGACGACGGCTCTACCGTCGGCACATTGGGATTGATGTCGGTGCCAATCTCTTGATTGCAGAAACGCACCAAGTTGGGCAGCGATGTCGGGTTGCCGTACCAGTCTCCTCCCCCACGGTATTTCAGCAAGGCGATGTTAAGTTGCTGGGCCGAGGCAACAAATGAGAACGACAACAATATGGCAATCAATAGTTTCTTCATTTCATCTGGTTAATGAGTTGAATGGTATGGCAAGCCACGATGGCTGCCGTTTCGGTACGCAATCGTGCCTCGCCCAAGCTGCACGGCACGAAGCCGTTCTCCTTGGCAAGAGCCACTTCCTCAGGACTAAAGTCGCCTTCGGGGCCGATGAGCACCAAGACGTTTTCACCTTTATTATATAGGTCGCAAAGACAATCCTTCACGTCGTCGTCAATCCAGGCGATGAACTTCTGTCCCTCGAAGGGTTGCTTCACCAGCTTGTCGAACGGCACCAAGTCCTCCACTTTCGGCAGCCGCGACTTGATGCTCTGCTTCATCGCAGCCACCATCACCTTCTGGAAACGCTCCACATTGGCGGCGCGGCGTTCGGAATGATACGAGGTGAACAACCTCACTCGGTCGATGCCGATTTCCGTGGCTTTCTCCAAGAACCACTCCGTGCGTTCGTTGAGTTTGGTTGGAGCGATGGCGATTTCGAGCTTGAACCCCCAGTGGTCATACCCTTTGCGCTGGTTCGTCAGGTTGACGGTGGCCCGTTTCGGCAAGGCCTCCACCAACTCTGCGTCGAAGAGAAAGCCTTCGCCGTTAGTGACGCAGAAACGCTCGCCTTCGGTCATGCGCAGCACCTTGACGCAGTGCTTCGACTCGTCTTCGGGCAAGGTCGTCAGGCCTTCAGTGGCATTGGGTATGTAGAAAACATTCAAGGATTCAAAGATTTAAATTTAAAGATTAAAAGAGTCGGGGGCTTGCGCAATTTTGAATTTTGAATATTAAATTTTGAATTACATCCTATTTGGCATTCCAATACCCAGCAATTCAGAGGCATTGCGCAACAAGGCGGCCACCATGTCGCACACCTGCAGACGGAACATACGACGGTTGGCATCGGGTTCCTTCAGGATGCTGCACTCTTGATAGAATTGGTTGAATTCTTTGGCGAGGTCGAAGATGAAGTTGGCAATCATCGCAGGGCTGCGGTTCTCGGCAGCTTGGTTCAGCACCATCGGCCAGCCGTACATCATCACGATGATTTCCTTTTCCTTGGGTTGCAAGTCATTGACCTTTACCTCGCTTTCGAGCTTGATACCTTGTTCCTCTGCCTTGCGAAGCACCGAGCAGATACGTGCGTGGGTGTATTGAACAAACGGACCCGTGTTGCCATTGAAGTCGATGGACTCGGCGGGATTGAAGAGCATGGTCTTCTTCGGGTCGACCTTGAGGATGAAATACTTCAAGGCACCCAAGCCGATGGTGTGATAGAGTTTGTCTGCCTCTTCGGGTGAGAGGTCCTTGGCCTTGCCGAGTTCGTCGGAGACGGCCTTGGCTGTGGCCACCATCTCGTCCATGAGGTCGTCGGCATCAACCACGGTGCCCTCACGTGACTTCATCTTGCCGTTGGGCAGTTCCACCATACCGTAAGAGAGATGCTCAATATCATTGCCCCACTCACGACCGAGGCGCACCAACACGCGCTTCAGCACGTCGAAGTGGTAGATTTGCTCGTTACCTACGACATAAATCAACTTCTCGGGGTCGTATTCCTTGACACGCAACTGGGCAGTGCCGAGGTCTTGTGTCATATACACCGAGGTGCCATCGCGACGAAGCAGGAGTTTCTCGTCCAAACCTTCATCGCGAAGGTCACACCACACAGAGTTATCGTCACGGCGATAGAGCACGCCTTTTTCGAGGCCTTCCTGCACTAAAGCCTTACCCAACAGATAGGTCTGTGATTCGTAGTAAATCTTCTCGAATGACACACCCATGCGCTTGTAGGTCACATCGAAGCCGTCGTACACCCATTGATTCATCGTCTCCCACAGGTGACGCACCTCGGGGTCGTTGGCTTCCCATTTCACCAGCATCTCGCGGGCTTCCTGCATCAGCGTGGACTCGGACTCCGCTTTGGCCTTGGCTTCTTCCTTGGCTTTCTCGTCCAAGGTGTCGTAGTCGGCCGGCAGCAAGGATTTCACCTCTTCCTTGAACTTCTTGTCGAACAGCACATAGAAGTCGCCGATGAGATGGTCGCCCTTCTTGCCCGTCGACTCGGGCGTGCAGCCGTTGCCCCACTTCAGCCAAGCCAACATACTCTTGCAGATGTGGATGCCACGGTCGTTGACCAGATTGACGCGCACTACTCTCTTACCGTTGGCCTTCATGATTTCGGAGACACTCCAACCAAGGAGGTTGTTACGGATATGGCCCAAATGCAAAGGTTTGTTTGTGTTGGGCGAGGAATACTCAATGACCACGTTCTTTCCCGAGACAGGTTTGCGACCAAACTCGCGGTTCTCATGATTCTCCTTGAAGAAATCCATCCAGAGCTTGTCGGAAATCAACAGGTTAAGAAAACCCTTCACCACATTGAACTTGGCGATCATGTCCGACTCCTTGATCATCTCGGCACCCATCTCGTTGGCCAGCTGCTCAGGGTTACGCCCTGCCAGCTTCCCAAAGGGGAACACCACGATGGTCATGTCGCCCTCAAACTCGGGGCGCGTCTTTTGGAAATTCACCTGCTGCACAGGCGGTTCCTGTCCATACAAATTCTTGAATGACTTTATGAATAACTGTCTTAATACTTCTTCTAACATAACTTTGATTTTACATTGGTGCAAAAATAGTAAATTGTCACAAATGCAACATAACACCAAAGGAAAAAACTTGGAAATGCATGTTACATAGCAATGCCATGTAAAAAAGTCCGAGAAATCAAAGTTATAAAACCCGAACTATTTTTGGAGTTGTAAATGAATTTGGGTTATTTGCCTCAGCAATGCATCGTCCTCATCATCATGCTCATGCCAGATGACATAATCCGAAAGAAGCCTTTTACCCTCTTCTGGCCATTGTTTGGCCATTCGGGCGCGGACTATGGCTTCATCGCAGTGGTCACGCTCCATTGCACGGCGCAATCGAGTCGATTCCGAAGCCGAAACCATCACGACAGCATCGAAACGGCTTTCCAAACGCTTCTCAAACACCAATGCCGATTCAAACAGAACGTATGGAGCATTTTGATTTGCCATCCATTGGGCAAAGTCGACGAACAAAGCGGGATAGAGAATGGCCTCCAAGTCGTGTTGCGCAGTCTCATCGTGAAAAATCAAGTCAGCAATAAGTTTCCTATTCAACTCTGTGTCAGAAAGATAAAAATCACTTCCGAAACGTTGCATCAACTTATCGCGTACATCGGGCTGAAAATACATCCGCTTGGCCGCATCGTCGCTGCTATAAATGGGAACGCCCAAGTGCTGCCTAAACAGCTCGCAAACCCACGACTTGCCGCTGCCAATATTGCCGGTGATGGCTACTGTTTTCATTGCACAATGAGATATTCCACCTTGTCGGGCTGGGTGCTCAAAACCTGCACCGACTGGGGCCATGACACAAGGCGCACGTCCAACAAAGGCTGCAAGGCCTTCAGCTGCTGCTTGTCGACGGCTACAGTGAAATCGTCAGCGACGATGGAGGTATAGTCCTTCATCGCCACGAGACATTTCACCGACATCGTCTCGGGGAAAAACCTCACCCTCAAACTGTCGGACACCCGGATGGGCACTTCGATATCCATCTCGGTGAATTTCTCGACTTCCACAGTGACCCTCACTTCCTTGGTGTTGGAGCGAATCTTACCGTCCAACATATCAAGGCCGACAGACTCGCTGAAGTCATCGCTCACGTTGGCTTTCGAAACCAACTTGGTGCGAACAGACCTCACCGTGTCGATGATTTCCCCAGGACCATAGATGGTCACCGATGCTGGATCGATAGTGGGGATGCCATAAAGGCCATATTGACGTTGAGTCTTGATGTCGGAATGAAAGACAATGGGCACCACCTTCGACTTCAGCGCGTCCATAGTGAAATACACCATTGCATCGTTCATGGTGATGTCGGAGGTGCTAATGTCCAGACGGTCAGCAATTATTTCGGCTGCATATTGGCTACTGAAAGAATAGGTGTTGCCGCTTTCCTGCCGATAGGGCACATCCTTCAAGGAAATGGTGACAAAACGATTCGGCTCGCGGATCATCTTGTACCGCAAGGTATGGAAACCGTCGATGTCGAGCGACATTTTCAGGACTTGTTCCTCCGACGAAATCCATTTCTCGGCGGGCACGTCGGCAAATTGCAGGCGAAAGGTGGTCTGCGTGACATAATTCTCCGACAACTTGACCAAAAACCACGCTGCCGTAGAGATGATCAAAAAGACAAGAAACGTGAGGATGGAGCTCTTGTTCTTGCGCTCCACCTTCTCCTTGATGTTTTCCAATTGGTTCATAATCCGGATGGCTTCGTCATGCCTTCTTGCGATGACGGAAGCGACAAATTAGGCCTGACCGACACGGCTGCCGTTCTGGACGAGAGCGGTTTTCTCCACCTCGACTTCCATATTCGGAGCCAAAGAAATCATAACCGTGGTATCCTTCACCTCGGTCACTTTGCCGTGGAAACCACCGATGGTGACCACCTTGTCACCCTTTTGCAGGCCATCACGGAATTTCTGTTCCTCCTTGGCTTTCTTTGACTGCGGACGAATGAAGAACAGCCAAAAAACGACGATGAGGAGAATGATGAAAATGAGGCTTGACCACATGGAACCGCCTTGAGCAGGTTGGGCTTGGTCTTGGAGCAAAATAAATAAGTTGTTCATTTTATGGGATTTAAAGATTTAATATTCAAAGATTTAAGATTTATTTTCTAGACTGCTTCGTTCCTCGCAGTGACGCTAAGCGTCTCTAAACTCTCAACACTAAACTCTCAACTATTAACTCTCAACTAATATTGGTCAGGAGTTTGCACTGTGCCTTTAATGCGTAAGATGTTCTTGGCGGGATTGGTATTCGACATGACCGTCAAATGACGACTTTGAACGCCATGGTGTCCCTTGCTATCGTAAGTCACTTTAATCGCACCATCCTTCCCTGGAGCAATCGGCTCACGTGGGAAATCGCCTACCGTACAGCCACAGCTTGAGCTCACATCACTGATAATCAACGGCATATTACCTGTATTGGTAAAATGAAAGGAATAAGTCACCACCTCGCCTTGCAACAATGTACCAAAATTGTGTTCTTCCTTGTCGAACTTGATAACGGCTTGTTTTTCTGAGGTTTCCGAAGCCGACTTGGGACTGGTCACCAAATCGGTAGAAAGCTTGCCTTCGTTTTTCCCGTCACATGCCGTCAAAGCGAACACAGCCATAACTGCTGCAAACATCAAATATTTGAAATTCAACACGTTTTTCATTCTCTTCTGGATTTAACAATCATCACCGAGCCTTGATAGGTAGCATCATTCTTCAATCCATGGCATTTCAATACATAGAAATAGGTGCCATCCGAAAGGTTGTCGCCATCCCAATCATTTTGGTAGTCGTTGGAATGATAAACGATGCGGCCCCAACGGTTGAAAACGGTCAGTTCCGAAGATTCATAATACCGGCTCAATGGCTCATAGTTTTCATATTCCAATGACGATTCTCGGCTGCCTTTCGAGCCATCGCTGTTGCCACCTCCATGGGGCATATCGCTACCGCTGTCAAGGGAGATGATGAAATAGTCGTTGGTGCCATCGCCATTGGGCGTAAAGACATTCGGGATCTTTAGTCTTACAGGCTCCACCCTAATGGATTTATAATAGGAAGTGTCGCACCCTTGAGGGTTATACACCTTCAATTCCGTGGTATAGTCACCCACATCCACGTAAGTGAAACGCGGTTCGTTTTCTGTCGAAGTGATATTGTACTGTTGGTTAAGAACCCAATAGAAGTTGCTGATTTGCAAGGTGTCAGCAGAAAGGTTTTCAAATGAATACGTCTCATGTGGATTTTGCAGATAAACCGTATCACCTGGGTCGGTGCTGATTTCGACAACTGGGTTGGGATAGGCTTTCAACTTCACGCTATCCAATTGCACGCAACCGCGTCCGTCCGTCACCTTGATGTAATAGTATTTAAAGGCCTCTAAGCCAATGGCCCAAGTCGGGTCACCTGGGGCGATGTGTAGAGGGCTCAGTTGCCATTGGTAGTCGAACGGCGGGTTGTAGACGCTACCAGTGCTATCAACTGCTGCCACCACCTGAGCGTTGCGACCATTTTCCTCTTCATGGTTGCTGCAAGTCAGCTTCAGCTGGCGGAATTTCATTTCAAAACGTGGCATCACCTCCACCCTAATCTCTGGATTACAAACGACCACTGAGTCTTGGTCACGGATGACCACCTGATAAGTGGTAGTCGCGAACGGACGTACTGTAATGCTGTTGGAGGTATTGCCACCTGGCGACCATTGGTAGGTATAAAGGTAATTATTGGGCACGCTAAGCGTCACCGCCGACTGGCTACAGATGGGCATTTCGGCACTGCAAGTGATTTCGCAAGGTTCTTGCGCCTTCGCAAAAAACGAGCAAGTCAAAGCCCAAAGCAGCAGTAATGACTTAAGTATGATGGTATTGTTTCTCATTCCAATTTGAAATAGGTTGCAAAAATAGGAAATTTCTCAAGATGAACGCAACATGTAGCCGATTATTGTTTCATCAGACGCTTTACCGCTTCACCAACCTGACCACCTTACCCATGGTAACTGGAGTTCCGTAATTGACCACATAAACACCAGAAGGCCATGTGCTTGCATCAATTTCCACCGATTTCACGAAGCGGATGATAGGGGTCATTTGATTGCCATACAGGTCGTAAACCACCACATCAGAAAAGCCCTCGCTATCGGACTGGACCGTAAACTTGCCGTTAGTGGGGTTAGGGGTCACACTCGATTCTAAGACTTGTTCTGGCTCTTGGGGCGTTTCAGGTTCTATCGGTTCAGAAGACAACGCTTTCCACGAGGCTTGCCAACCCGTATTGGTCGTGGCGCAATCGGAACGGAATTCCACGCACATCACATTGCCCGAAGCCTTGACCGTACCAGGCGTTCGTGTATTCCATCGCCCAATTTTTGGTGCATAGACATTATCGCCATCGTAAATCCAAAGGAAGTCATAATTGGGCTCCAAATCGAAACTGCTGAAATTCAGCTGTATGGTTGACATTTCAGGACCTCGGATGACCCAAATCTTACGTTCATCGTCGCCATAATTCTGGTGGTCGAGGCGACCCTCGGAGCCTTGCAAAACGGTAACAGGTGTGCCTTCGTTGATGAGTTTATAATAATAGTTCCAGTCCCAATATGGTCCTGGGTCGGTGTGCGACTGATCAGGGAAATGCTGGTGTCCACGGATTTTGGTGCAAGCCGTCTCGCCGCCAAGGTCATGGACACCATTGTTGAGACATTGTCCGTTATCTAAGGTATCGCGGTAAAATGTTCGATGACCATCAATAGCCGCATAGCGTGAGCAAATGTTTCTCACCAAATTGGCCGACGATTTGTACATCGCTTCAGTAAAGAAACTCCAAATATTACCGTAGGCTTCATGCTCAATACCAATAGAATAAGGATTGGCGGTACGAGCATGCCACGCCTTGTCAGCCTCACGCACCATCTGCGTCACCTGTCCATCAGAGGAACGAATCACATAATGCGCCGACACCTGCGCATCGCAGTTCTTAAACCAACTGATACAACCTGCGTAGGAGCCTTCGGTATAGTGGATGGCCACAGCACTGACAGGACTGGTACGATTGCTAAAATTGCACTCGGGTGCAGGATCCCAAATGGCTAAAGGATAGTCGGCACCGCGGTTCACGCTCAACTCAGGAGCGGTAAGCATGTCGTAATGCTCAGCAAAAACCGACTTCAAATCAATATCATACTTTGGGAAATCATATTTTTCAGCTTGCTCCGCATCATTCATGAAAAGGCATACGGAATACAACATGCTTTGCAGGGGGTAAACATCCTTCTCCTCCCCTATCGGCAACTCCGAAAGCTGCTGAATGACTGAAAGATAACCTTGGATATTAGTTGCTTTATTTGCTTTCACCAAACGGTCAAAAGCCTTGGCGTATGCCATCACATTCTTTGCTGGACTTTGTAGAATTTCAGCCTCCGAAATCCCCGAAAGCTTCGACACAAGGTGCAGGTTCTCACGAAAATAGCCTTTGCCGTCTTTCACCAAACCCATCAAGCCGTAGGCGCGGGGCATGGCATCGGGACCGTCGTGGAAATAGTTGTCATCGGTCAAGTGGTTGCAATGCGTGTTGGTGAAGGAAATGGCTTCCAAAAGGCCTTGGGGAACGTCGGGGCAGACTTGATAGGCTGATTGGAATGCTGATTCATAGCTGTGTTTTTCAGTGACTTGAGATAATGCCAAGAGGGGCATTGACAGTATGACTAACAAGGTTTTTGTGAAATGTTTCATTGCTATAAGGGTTTATTTAGTTGCGCATATTATGATTACATCTTTTTGTCTCATTACATTCCTTTAATAAACAAATCATCCATCGTCACTGTTGCGTTGATGATTCCAGCGTATTTGTTCTCTTTCAAACCGTATGTAGTGACTAAAACCGTATGGAGGGCATCCTTGGTCTTGGTGAAATGCGCAAAAGTGTCTTTCCGTTCTCGTAGATGCTGCTCATAATCAGCTGTCAATGTGAACAAAGCGTTGCAATATTTCATTTCACAAAGGTCTATGACATGGTCGGCACGGCATAACAGTAAGTCAATCTGTACTCCGGGCCATTCCGTTCCGTCCTTGTCAATCTGCTTGGGCAAAGACCACGAGCAAACATTGGTCAGTACACCATTGATACTCAATTTACTGCGTATCTGGCCAATATGATGAAGACAAACCTGCTCAAAGGCATAGCCTGCCCACGATTTTCTCGTACTTTCCTTGACATTAGACCAATAATGCTCGTCAAGGCCAGTCTGTCCGCCAAGGAATTTGAGATAATATAGCGAAAACAAGTCGGTCAGTTGATAGAGAACACCGTTCTTTTTCTTTCCAAAAGCAGCATATTTTCTAATAAAGTCACATTTACATAGGTTATCAAGGACTTCGGAAAGTGTTCCGCTGTCACTGCTTTTCAAAGCTTCCTTTATCTCTATCAAAGTCAAGCCTTTGTTTTTTTTCGCCAACGTCTCCACTACTTGCTGATAAATCATAGAAGATTTGAAGAGCGAACGGAAAAGGAAATTGTACTCTGTTTTTAGCGGCGCTCCTTCGCGGAAGAAAAGATTGTCTATGTTTTTGTCAAAAGGCAATCCCTTGTCAAGCATATCGAGATAATAAGGAATGCCTCCTAATATCATATAGGCTTCAAGTATTTGGTATCTATTCCAAACGATGCCCTTACGCCGCGCCAAAAACTGCTCCACCTCACACAGATTAAAAGGTGCAATATAAATAGATCGTGACGACCTACCATACAATCCACCTTTGTCGCCAATAATCTTGTCAAGCATCCAGGAAGTAGCTGATCCACAAACAATAAGCTTCATCCCATCACATCTTGAAGCCCATGTATTCCAAAAATAACTGAAAGCCTTTAGAAAATTGGATTTCGGGGTTTCCATCCAAGGCAACTCATCAAGGAAAACCGTCAAACGTTTCTTTTTCAATCCTGAAAGATAGGATTTCAGTTGGTCAAATGCCTCAAACCATGTTTTGGGCAATGGCCCTGTAACGCCACTATATTCCGCAAGAGCACCGCCAAACAATGCAAGCTGCACTTTCATTGGAGTCTCAAAACTTCCTGTAAAGAAAAAGTCGAACCGGTCGCGAAAGAACTGCCTGACAAGATAGGTCTTCCCCACACGACGACGCCCATATATCGCAATGAGTCGCGACTCCGCTTCACCACAAATGTCCTTCAGCAGATGCTGTTCGTATTCCCTTCCGATAATGCGCCTGTCTGTCATCTTTTTTATATAGTTTTAAACGCGACAAAGATACGATTTTTTCAATTATAGTAACGCCGAAACCCACTAATTTTTGCATTTTCGGCAGAAATATGATTTATATTAGTGCCGAAACTATAATTTTTAGACACTTTCGGCAGAAGTATAAACAACAAGAATAATGTTTTAATGACAGTACAAACAATTTGTGAAAAAAACGAGGAAATTTTCCCTATATTTGCAGCCAAAATCAACAACAATCAACAATTAAACGATTCAACAATCAACAATTAAACATAATGAGCACACTCAACGATTTCCAAAAAGAGATTCTTGCCGGCATCCCCGATGAACTGCCGGAAGTGAAGCCATACGACACGACCATCAACCATGCGCCCAAGCGCAAGGACATCCTGACGAAGGCCGAGAAGAAACTGGCCATCCGCAACGCTTTGCGTTACTTCCCCGCCAAATTCCACGCCACTTTGGCCCCCGAATTTGCTGAGGAGCTGGAGAAATACGGCCGCATCTACATGTACCGTTTCCGTCCGTCCTACAAGATGTACGCCCGCCCGATTGACGAATATCCTGCCAAATGCAAGCAGGCCGCAGCCATCATGCTGATGATTCAAAACAACCTCGACCCTGCTGTGGCACAACATCCCCACGAACTCATCATCTACGGCGGCAATGGCGCCATCTTCCAGAACTGGGCACAATACCGCCTCGTGATGCAGTACCTCGCCAACATGGACGAAGACCAAACCTTGGCCATGTACAGCGGTCACCCGATGGGATTGTTCCCGTCGCATAAGGATGCCCCGCGCGTGGTCGTCACCAACGGTATGATGATCCCGAACTACAGCAAGCCCGACGACTGGGAGCGTTACAACGCCCTCGGCGTGACGCAATACGGTCAGATGACCGCCGGCTCCTATATGTATATCGGTCCTCAAGGCATCGTCCACGGCACCACTATCACCGTCTTGAACGCAGCCCGCAAGCACGGCGGCAGCACTGCTGGCAAACTGTTTGTCACCGCTGGCCTCGGCGGCATGAGTGGCGCCCAGCCCAAGGCTGGCAACATAGCCGGTGTGGTGAGCATCACCGCCGAAATCAACCCCGCTGCCACACAGAAACGCTATCAGCAAGGCTGGGTCGATGAGGTGTATGACAACATCGAGGAACTCTTCAAGCATGTCAACGCGAGCCTCGCCAAGAAGGAAGCCCGCAGCTACGCCTACCAAGGCAACGTGGTGGACCTCTGGGAATATGCTGCCGAGCATGACATCCACGTTGACCTCGGCTCCGACCAGACCTCACTCCACAACCCATGGGCAGGTGGTTATTATCCTGTCGGACAGTCGTTTGAGGAGTCGAAGACCATGATGGCCGAGAACCCTGAGCTGTTCAAGGAAAAGGTGCAGGCTTCGTTGCGCCGCCATGTGGCCGCCATCAACAAGCTCACCGCCAAGGGCATGTACTTCTTCGACTACGGCAACGCCTTCCTGCTGCAGAGCAGCCGCGCTGGCGCCGACATCATGAAAGAAGACGGTACCTTCCGTTATCCCAGCTACGTACAAGACATCATGGGTCCCATGTGCTTCGACTACGGCTTCGGCCCCTTCCGTTGGGTCTGCGCTTCGGGTAAGCCCGAGGACCTTGCCGTCACCGACGACATTGCCTGCGAAGTGCTTGAAAACATTGCCCGCACCGCTCCCGCCGAAATCCAGCAACAGATGCGCGACAACATCCAGTGGATCCGTGGCGCACAGGAAAACCACCTCGTGGTCGGCTCACAGGCCCGTATCCTCTACGCCGACTGCGAAGGCCGCACCAAGATTGCCGCTGAGTTCAACAAGGCTATCGCCGACGGCCGCCTGAGCGGTCCCGTCGTCCTTGGCCGCGACCACCACGATGTGAGTGGCACCGACAGCCCATTCCGTGAGACCTCCAACATCTATGACGGTTCAAGCTTCACCGCCGACATGGCAGTGCAGAACGTCATCGGCGATGGTTTCCGTGGTGCCACTTGGGTGAGCATCCACAACGGCGGCGGCGTAGGCTGGGGCGAAGTCATCAACGGTGGCTTCGGTATGGTCTTAGACGGCACCGCTGATGCTGACAGACGCCTCCACTGCATGCTGCACTGGGACGTGAACAACGGCATCGCTCGCCGTAACTGGGCCCGCAACGAAGGCGCCACCTTTGCCATCAAACGCGCCATGGAGGCTGAACCAAGATTAAAGGTCACCTTGCCGAATTTGGTGGAGGACAGCATCCTTGAAGGATTGTTTTAATTGAATTGTACATTTGTAGAGACGCGCCATGGCACGTCTCTACATTTTTTGTTCAAATTGTAACCAAATTTGGTTATTTTTATTATTTTTGCAGCCGAAAAACAACATCATGTACGAAAACTATCTGACATACCATCACATTCCCTGCGGCGCAGTGCTCGACAGAATCAGGACAAAAGAGCATCTCACCCAACGTGAATTGGCATCACGATCTGAAATACCCTACCAAAGAATCAACGATTTTATTGCCAACCGCAGAAGGATTTCTCCAGACAATTCCCTTAGGTTGGAAAAAGCATTAGGAATTAACTATCAATGCTTCTTTTACCAAATCCAAACCAATTATGAGATTTTCCTCGCGACGAATAATAATTCTGAGCAATCACAACCCGACAAATCAAAATACAGGAAAGCCTTGTTTTGGGACACCGATTTTGAGACCATTGACTGGCACCGCAATTCGGAATGGATTATCCAGAGGGTTTTTGAATATGGTAATGAAAGCGAAATCAAAGAAACCATTCGATATTATGGCGAAAGAAAGATTACCAAGGTTTTAAGCGGCATCAAAGACAGTTGGAATTCGGAGAATAGGAACAACAATATTCAAAAGTATTTAGGCCATGAGATTAAGAACTAACATCGCTTCGGCGGTTTCAAAAGGCTCCATTCATTCGATGATTATACAGAGATAAGATGTCTGAAAGGCAAATACTGGGAATTTGTTGTCGAGGATTTGTTGGAGCAAATTCCAATTATGGAGAAAATGGAAAAAACCGATTAAACACAGCGGGCGCGGCATAAGTGTCGCGCCCTCTTTCTGGCTTTTCTTTGGTTTACATTGGAAATGCTGATGTTCAAGGATTTTGAATAAAAAAGCAAAAAGAACTTGTGAACACTACGTACAATTAGTATTTGAATCTCCAAATATTATAATTTTTCGCTTTTCCACCTCGGTCGGACACGAAATAAATATATCCATCTGTTGACCAATAAGGTTGTGTGTCACTAGATTTATTTACTGTTAACCTAGTAAGATTATCACCATCAACAGAAATGACATATAAGTCCATATTACCACTCTTGTCCGATGCATCGAATATAATCTGATTGCCATCAGGGCTGAAACGAGGACGTTGCGCACTCTCTAATGTATTGTTGTCTGTTATTTTACTCTGGTTGTCACCATCGAAATCCATAACCCATATTGATGCATTCATGTTTTCAACTTTACAATAAACTATTTTCTTACCATCTGGCGAAAATGATGGAGTATAACCTTTACCAATAAGCATATTTTCTCCCGTTTCTAAATTTTTAATCCATATTTCAGACCTATCAGTGAAATAGTTGTATACTCCATTGTAAGACCCCCACATGATGCGATCATACACAATATATTTCCCATCAGGACTGAAACAAGGATGATCCTCCTTACAGTCATTGGTACTTGTGATTTGGGTTAGAGCCTTACCCTTCGAAGCAGGCATAGTATATATGTCATTGTTCATTCTAAATGCAATCTTGTCCACAACTTTACTATATGTAGGTACAATTGCCACGTCCACACCTGTCATTTGCGTCATCGAATTTGACAAAGGATTGTCTTTTTTATAAATATTGCATTGGCCCTTCCCGTCAGCCTGATAGGCAAAAAACAAAGGGCCATCATTGTCGCCTCCGAAGGGGCTAACAGCATCAGGAGTCTCAGTAATTTTAGTTAATAAAGTGAACATTTCGCCTTCTGATTTCATATCAAACATGGAAACGGTTTTGCATCCCGAAAAAGCCAATGTTCCCAACATAAAAAACAATAATGGAATGGTTCGATAAGTGATTCTCATTTTGTTATACCCTAAATCCGTGTCGGGAGCAACATTTAATTTCCTTTTCAGCACCCAAAAGGAGAATTATACAAAAGAAGCGTGGCACTGATATACCACATTTCTGTCCGTAGGTCGTGAGAATTACCTTTGTAGAAAGTTGCAACTATAACAGTCCACGCTAAAATGCGCGAACCACTATACTCACTTGTCTACGAAAATTTCTCACGTTTACGGACACAAGACGAGCATAACGCTTCGTGTTTCTATATGTCGGCGGCAAAATTCCGCCATAAGAACCGAGGCAAAGATACAACTTTTTCATTTATGCAAGCATATTGAGAGATTTTGACTTTTATTGCCAATAATTTTGTACCTTTGCCGCTTCAATCAAAATCGCATAAAACACACAATCATAATGAAAAAAGAAGTCAAATTCAGCCTGGTTTACCGCGATATGTGGCAGTCGTCAGGCAAATATGTGCCACGCAAAGACCAATTAGAGCAAATCGCTCCCCTGATTATCGAAATGGGCTGCTTCGACCGCGTGGAGACCAACGGTGGCGCCGCCGAGCAAGTCAACTTGCTGTATGGTGAGAACCCGAATCCGTCAGTCCGCGCCTTCACCGCAGCATTGCACAAGGGTGGCATCGAGTGTCACATGCTCGACAGAGCTTTGAATGCGCTCCGCATGAACCCCGTGCCCGCTGATGTGCGCCAACTGATGTACAAAGTGAAGAAAGCCCAAGGCGTCGACATCACCCGTATCTTCTGCGGCCTCAACGACGTGCGCAATATCATCCCGTCCATCCATTGGGCCAACGAAGCGGGCATGATTTCGCAAGCTGCCATGAGTATCACCTACTCGCAGGTGCATACCGCTGAGTATTATATGCACATCGCCGACCAACTCATCGAGGCTGGCGCCAAGGAAATCGCCCTGAAGGATATGGCTGGTGTGGGTCGCCCTGTCAGCTTGGGCCGCATCGTGGAGCATATCAAGAAACAACACCCTGAAATCAAGGTGCAATATCATGGCCACACCACTCCTGGCCTCTCGATGGCTTCGATGCTTGAAGTCTGCAAAGCCGGCTGCGACTATGTCGACGTAGCCATGGAGCCGCTGTCATGGGGTACCGTCCATCCCGACGTGATTAGCGTGCAAGCCATGCTGAAAGACGCAGGTTTCCTCGTGAAGGACATCGACATGAAGACTTACATGGCTGCCCGCAGCATGACACAAAGCTTTATGGACGACTTCCTCGGCTATTGGATCGACCCGCGCAACCGTTACATCAACTCGTTGCTGTTGGGCTGCGGTCTGCCTGGCGGCATGATGGGCTCTCTCATGGCCGACCTCAAGCCGGTACATGCTGCCATCAACATGAACCGCAAAAAAGATGGTCTGCCAGAAATCAGCGAAGACGAAATGCTGGTCGAACTGTTCCAAGAAGTACAAAACATCTGGCCTAAACTCGGCAACCCGCCTTTGGTGACACCGTTCAGCCAATACACCAAGAACATCGCCTTGATGAATCTCTTCGCACTCAGCAAGGGCGAGCCTCGCTACGAAACCAGTATCGACCCCGCCGCTTGGGACATGATTCTCGGCAAGGCTGGCAAACTGCCTGGCACCCTCGCTCCCGAAATCGTGGAATTAGCCAAGAAGAAAGGCTTCAAGTTCTTCACCGGCAACCCGCAAGACAATTATCCGAACGCACTGCCGCACTTCATCGAAGAGATGAAGAAGGAAGGCTGGGACCGCGGTCAAGACGACGAAGAGCTGTTCGAATTCGCCATGCACGAGAAACAATATCGCGAGTACAAGTCGGGTGAGGCCAAGCGCCGTTTCAACCAAGAGTTGGAAGCCAAGATGAAGGCCAAGTTCGAGAAAGCTGGCGGTGAAGCCAAGATTCCAGACCTGCGCGCCTTGCGCCATCCTAACGCAGAACCTGTCATCGCTCCAGTAAGCGGCATTGTGATGTGGGAAGTCGACTTCGACGACAAGAGCATCGCTCCTGCCCCTGGCAAGGTCTACAAGGAAGGCGACCTCCTCTGTGCCATCAACAGCGAGTTTGGCATGGAACCCGTCTATGCACTCTGGCCTGGCAAGATTGTGGAGGCTACAGCCGAACAAGGCAAGCGCGTCAACAAAGGTGAAACTATAGCGTTCATAGAGAAATAAAGCCCTTTGGGACAATTCTCTGCTTTCAAGATGCAAATGTGGCACGCAATTTGCTACTTTTGCCGCGTCAATGAAAGAAAAACCTATTTATTAACCAAATTATTAATCAAAACACATTAAAAATGAAAAAGTTATTTCTGACCTTAGTTCTTGCCTTCACTGGCATTTTTGCAGCTAACGCACAATTGTGGATGGGTGGTTCCGTCGGTGCTGCCTTCGTCAAGAACTATTCAACGTTCACTATTGCCCCTGAAATCGGTTACAGTTTCAAAGGCACGCCTCTCACCGTGGCCGCAGAAGTGGACTACACCTTTATGAAGGCCAAAGATATCAAAGCCGAGCACGAGCTTATCCTGAAGCCTTATCTCCGCTGCAATCTTGCCACCATTGAGAAGTTTGGTGTATTCATGGACCTCACTGGCGACTTTGGTGTTGTCAACAACAAGGGTTATGCTATCAGTCTGAGACCTGGCGTGGCATGGATGGCCACCGAGCATTGGACTGCCGCCTTCCGTTTTGCTTTCTTGCAATACGACCACGGCATGTACCATAATGTCAACGGCGTTTATTTGGACCTCAAGACCGTTGCTCCTTCATTCGGACTGTATTACAACTTCTAAATCTATAGAAGTTTAATAAGACTAGAAGCCGCTCTTCGGGGCGGCTTCTTTCGTATACCAACAATCGAATCGCCATATTTCCTATATTTGCAGAATCAAACCAACACCAGTTGATATGAAAAAAACACTGCTGACCCTCATTTTCGTTGTTGCCGCCATTACCATCACACAAGCCCAAGTTTGGATTGGCGGTAGCGTCAATGCGCAACTTAACAAAGACTTCAAGAGTTTCACCATCGCTCCCGACGTGGGCTACTGCTTTGCGAACGTGCCATTCTCGGTGGCATGCGCCTTGGAATATCAAGGTTCCTTTGTGAACGGCGAAGGCTATTCCCATAGCTTGACCGTATCGCCCTATTTGCGTTACGACATCTGCGACATTGGAGAACGTTTTTCGATGTTCGTTGACCTCTGTTCCGACATCGAGGTGCTCGATTTCAGTTTCTTCGACGTCGGTCTTTCGCCTGGCATCTCCTTCAACCTCACCGAGCATTGGTCGGCGGAATTCAGCTATGGCTTTCTTGGCTACCAAAGGGAAATGAACAACGACAACGCCATTGAGCGCAGTTTCGTGCTGGATTTCAAAACCGCCACAGCCGAGTTTGGAATCTACTACAATTTTTAGAATTTGATTATCTGCGACATATCATCAATAAACAAATCGAATATGAAAAAACTCCTTACCCTCTCGCTGCTCATGTTGATGGCTTTTGGCCTCCAAGCGCAAAACAAAAACATCGCCTACCAAGACGGAACCGTGCGTTTCACCGTCATTACTGATGGCGCCATCCGATTGGAATATGCCCCCAACGGGCATTTCGTCGACAACGCCTCGCAAGTGGCTGTCATCCGCGACTATCCCGCCGTGGACTTCAAGGTCAAAGAAGGCAAGACCATTGAAATCACCACCGCCAAACTGAAACTGAAATACAAGAAAGGCAGCGGGGCTTTCACTGCCGACAACCTAAGCATCAGTTCGTTGAAAGGCGTTGTGCCAAGTTTCACATGGAAGCCTGGCATGGTGCAAGAACACAACCTGAAAGGCACCTATCGCACCTTAGACCGCTACAATGGAGAAATCCGCAGCGGCACGACGGACGAAAAGATGCCCATTGAAGACGGACTCTTAGCCACCGACGGCTGGACGCTCATCGACGACTCGCAGAGCTACCTCTTCGACAACAGCGACTGGCCTTGGGTGATGGAACGCGAAAGCCTCGACAACCAAGACTGGTACTTCATGGGCTACGGTCACGACTACAAACAAGCCTTGAAAGACTTCACCGTCTTCGCTGGCAAGGTGCCGTTGCCACCACGCTACGCCTTCGGCTACTGGTGGTCACGCTTCTGGGCTTATAGCGACAAGGAACTCCGCGACTTGGTGAAGAAATTCGACCAATACGACATCCCCATCGATGTGCTTGTCATCGACATGGATTGGCATTACACCGAGGAAGGCAAAGGCAACTGGACCGGTTGGACCTGGAACAAGAAACTCTTCCCCGACTACACCCGTCTCATCGCTGACATGGGCCGCCGCGACATCCGCACAACGCTCAACCTGCATCCCGCCGGTGGCGTGGAGTCTTTCGAGGAATGCTATGACGAGTTTGCCGCCTATATACAACTTGACACAACGGGACGGCCATACATTCCATGGCAAGGCTCCGACAAACGCTACATGTCGGCACTATTCGACGTCATCCTGAAGCCTATGGAACGCAATGGCATCGACTTTTGGTGGCTCGACTGGCAGCATTGGCTCAACGACAAGCAACTCACTAATTTGAGCGTCACCTGGTGGATCAACTACTGCTTCTTCTCCAACTTTGAGCGCACCCGCGACACACGCCCGATGCTTTATCACCGTTGGGGCGGCTTGGGCAACCACCGTTATCAAATCGGTTTCTCGGGCGATGCCATCATCTCGTGGCAAGGCCTTGATTTCCAGCCCTATTTCAACTCAACGGCGAGCAATGTGCTGTATGGCTTCTGGAGCCATGACATCGGTGGCCACTGCTGCAATGAACTCACTCCCGAGCTCTATGCTCGCTGGATGCAGTTTGGCGCTTTGAGCCCCATCTTGCGCAGCCACTCCACCAAGGACGCCGCCATCAAGAAAGAGCCATGGACTTTCCCCGTCGAATACACCGACATCATCCGCAACACCATCCAGCAACGCCGTCAGATGATTCCTTACATCTACACTATGGCGCGCAAAGCCCACGACGAAGGCCTCTCGCTCTGCCGTCCGCTTTACTACGACTGGCCCGACTGTCCAGAAGCCTACAGTTTCCGCAACGAATATATGTTTGGCGACGACATGCTGGTGGCTCCCATCACCGCCCCAATGGAAGGCAACTTCTCCACCCTCGACATCTGGCTGCCACAAGGCAGTTGGTACGAGGTGTGTACAGGCACGATGCTGCAAGGCGGCCAAGTGGTGACACGCAATTTCATGATCGACGAATACCCGCGCTATGTGAAAGCAGGCGCCATCATCCCGCAATACACCGACTGCCATCAACATGTGGGCGGCACTGATTGGACACAGTTCGACCTGATGATTTATCCCGGTGCCGATGGTGACTTCACCATGTATTACGATGACGGCGACGACAAGAACTACGACGAAAACAACATGTGGGTCAGATTCCAAACCACGAGGCAAGAGAACACTTGTTTGGTCAGCATCAACCCTGCCGAGGGCAACTTCATCCCTGCCTCACGCAACATCACACTTAAGTTTGTGGCCTCCGATGTGCCCGTTCATGTCTACTGCAACGACAAGGAAATCGAATGGGAATACGATGGAGAGAACTTTACTCTCGTGGTGGCACTGCCTGAAGGGAACTGGAAAGACAAGACCGACATCCGCGTAGAATACCAGAAAAACAGCACCATTAACCTGACCAACGGCACACTGGGCAACTATCATCGCGCTGTCAAGGCCATCGCTGAACTGAAAAACCACAAGGCCAACCTCGATCTGAACGACGCCTTGGGCCTCTTCGGTAGCCTCGGCCAACAAGTGACCTATTTCCCGAACACGCTTAGCGAAAGTGTCAACCTCTTCCGCCAATATTTCGACGACATCGATACTTCGTTGGAACAACAAAAAGGCATGGACGAGGATCTCAAAGCATGGTTCAAGGAACAGGTGGGGAAATAATCAAACCCGCTGATACACCGTCGCCACACGGCTGACATTGTAGACCTTCATCGTAATGTTGTCGCCTTTCTTTTCTGAGGGGAACTTCACGCTTGTATCGATATTGCCAAAGCCGCCAAAAGCCTTGTCGTCGGTGGTAAGGATGATGCGGTAATCACCCGTCTGCTTCACGGGAATGACATAATCAGGCACAGAATTCGTTCCCCAGTTGAAGACAAAGATCAAGTTGCCGCGTTCGTAGACGACGGTCTTGTTGTCCTCATCGGCATAGAGCATCCATGCTGGCGGTGCTTGCATAATGGGATGTTTCTTCACCAAGTTGAGCATAGCCTTATCAAAGTCACCCATGAAATGGTATTTCAGGTGTTCATTGTCAACCAACGACCATTGGCGACGGGCAAAATGGTAGCTCCAATTATTGCCTTGACGTGGGAAATCAATCCATTCTGGATGGCCGAACTCGTTGCCCATGAAATTGAGCCAAGCCTCACCACCTAAAGTGAGTGTGAAGAGGCGAATCATCTTGTGCAAAGCAATGCCACGGTCGACGGTCATGGAAGGTGTGTCTACACTCATCGAGGTGTACATCTCTTTGTCCATCAAACGGAAAGCAATGGTCTTGTCGCCCACCAGCGCCTGGTCGTGGCTCTCAGCGTAGGCCACCGTCTTGGTCTGCGGCAAGTGGTTGGTCATAGTGAAGAAGAAGTTCTTCATGTTCCATTGTTCCTCTGGCTCGTCTTTCAAAATCTTAATCCAAAAGTCAGGCAAGCCCATACCCAAGCGGTAATCGAAACCCATGCCTCCATCGGCAATGGGATTGCAGAGGCCTGGCATACCGCTCACATCTTCGGCAATGGTGACAGCCTGCGGATTCAGCTCATGACACAGTATGTTAGCCAGTTGCATATAGGTGACTGCGTCGGCATCCACATTATCGCCAAAGTACTTTTCCGGAGCATCGAAGGTCGTCCCAACGCCATGGTCAAGGTAAAGCATTGAGGTCACGCCATCAAAGCGGAAACCGTCGAAGCGGAACTCTTCCAGCCAGTAGCGCACATTGGAGAGCAGGAATTGCAGGGTCTCTTCCTTGCCGTAGTTGAAGAGCTTGGAGTCCCAAAGGTTGTGGTTGCCGCGCTCGCCAGCGTGCAGATATTGGAAATCAGTCCCATCGAACAGGTTGATGCCCTCGCGGATGTTTTTCACCGTGTGGGAGTGCACAAGGTCCATGATGACTAACATACCCATGCCGTGCGCCGTATCGATGAGCTCTTTCAACTCTTCGGGCGTACCGAAACGCGAACTCGGCGCGAAGAAATTGGAGACATGGTAGCCAAACGAGCCGTAATACGGATGCTCGGCGATGGCCATGAGCTGAATGGCATTATAACCATCTGCTTTGATGCGCGGCAGAATATTTTGGGTAAACTCCTTGTAGGTCCCTACCCTTTCCTCTTCCTGCGCCATGCCGACATGGGTCTCATAAATCAGCAAAGGCTCGCCTTTTAACTGCGGTGCGGCATGTTTATATAGATAAGGTGTAGGTGGATTCCAAAACTGGCCAGCAAAGTCCTTGTTGCCTTCGTCCTGAATCACGCGTTTGATATACACCGGAATACGTTCATGCTCCCCGATTTGCGACTGCACCAGCACTTTCAGCTTGCTCCCATGCACAAGACGATGGGCAAACTCGCTGTCGGGCAGAAAGATTTCCCAAAGGCCATTACCAGCCAATTCCAGAGGAAACTCATAGCGATTCCAGTTGTTGAAGTCGCCCATCAGCGAAAGGTAATGTGCGGCAGGTGCCCATTCGCGGTACCACCAGCCGTGACGGCGCTTATCGTAATTGAAGCCCAAAAACTGGTGCGCCGTGGCGAAAGTCTTGAGGCTGCCGTAGTTGTTTTTAATGTTGTTCAACCGTTGTTCATAACGGTTGTGGCGGTCGTCAACAGCCTTGCTGACGGGGTTGAGCCAAGGGTCGTTTTTTACAAGGGGTAACATATTGTCGTTCTTTAGTATACTGCAAAATTAACAAAATATCTACAAAGTTTGCAAAAACAAAAACATTGACAGTTCACATCACAACCGCTTCAACCAAAGTCCAAGGAAGCGGTCGTATACGATATAGCCCTTACTGGTCTGGTAAACCAAGTCTTTGTCAACCAGCACCGACAAGGCTGACTTGACACTGCTCGTGCTGGGCAATTCAAAACGCTTGATAAACTCATTGCTCAATGGCTGTTCGACAAGCTCAGCGCGGGCAATGGCTTTGAGCAAACCGAACTGGTTGTCGGTCAAAAACGAGGTAAGCATTTGATAATGTGGCGCCAATGCGTTGACATGGAACAAAATCGCATCTACGGCTTGTTTGTCCGTTTCCACCTTTTTCCCTTGCTCATACAATCGATTCAGGATGGCTTGCAGATACCAGGTATAGCCGTCAAAACGCTGATAAATGTCACGGAACACTTGTTGGCTAAACGAGCCTTTCTTTGCCTCGAAAAATTTGTTGGCAAAGTCATAATAGACATCCTCTTGCAGTGGTTCCAAATTCATCAGCTGAGTACTTTGGTAGAAAGGCCTGTTGGGAGCACAGAACATCTCTTCCATCAAGTGTTTCTTGCTTCCGGAAAAGATAAAATTCACATGGTGGATAAACTGGATATAAGAACGTAACAAGGCCTCGGTGCCCGTTTCTGGGTATTCTGTAATCTGCTGAAACTCATCGATGGCCATGTACACAGGCTTACCCAAGCCATTTAAATGGGAGAAAACGCTCTTGAGCGTATATTCAGCTTGCGCAGGGACTACATTCACCGAAACAGTTGGCATCCCCGTCATCAAATCCGGAGAGATGGTAGGCCGAAGCCCCTTGAAAAAATCCAACACCTTGTTCGCAAACGATTTTTCCCTTTCCAGCGCATCCTCGATTACCGTCTTACACAACAATTCGACAAATTCCTGCAAGTTTTTGGTCGAAAAAATATCGACATAGATGCAAATAGCATCCTTATTTTCCGCCTTAATCTGATAAAATGCATGGTTTATCAGCCCTGTTTTTCCTATTTTTCTAGGAGAAATTAGGGTGATATTGCGTCCATTTTTGAGCGCAGAAATCAAATTTTCCGTTTCTTCAACACGATCACAGAAGTATTCTGGCCCTTCGTATCCTTGGAAAACAAACGGATTATCAAGCTGTTTTTGTTTTTTCCCTGCCATAATATCTATATATTTTCATTGCGAACTTTTCGTAACGAACTTTACGCAACGAATTTTCCGCAATGCAAAAATAGAATTTTTTTCATTTACACTACATTTTTTGTGTAATTATTCTGAAAAAAAAAACATCAAGTCAGCTCAAAAAAGTCAACTGAGAGTGCGAAACATGACCTCTTTTGAATCCAAATCAATAACTTTCGTCTCCGAAGGCTCCAAATGGACGGGCTGTACCTCAGAAGCGAAATCATTCATATCAAATTCGTTGGCTTTGCTTTGGCCCATCAAGGCTAAGGCATCATGCGGAATCTTCACTTCCACATCACGCGATTCATTTCGGTTAAAGTTCACGACTATCAACAAGCGCTCCGTTTCGGAATAGCGCAAGAAAGCATAGACATACTGCGGGTCGAAGTTCATGTACCACGGATTGCACCACATCAAGTCATAGAATTTACCTTCGCTGATAGCAGAATGTTCATTCCTGAAATGCAACAGTTTACGATAATAGTCAAAGAGTTTCTTCTGAGTTTCGTCAAACCCACCACCATCAAATTTGCCTCCGTTCATCCAGTTTTGGTGTTTTGGCATGTGGCAGTAATCGAAAATGGGCGTGCGTCCATCGTCGCCGCTGTAGCCCACTTCTCCAACAGCATCTTCCCCACTCTCCTGACCGTTGTACACCATAAACGGCCCCGTGTTCATCAAGGCAGAAAGCGACACGGCGGGCAAGGCGGCAAAGGCATCGCCAACAAACGTCCGTGAAGCCAATCGCTTCTCGTCGTGATTCTCCATAAAACGCAGCATGTGGGCATCCATCTCGTCCAAGTCCTTCCACACCTGGCTGATTTCTTTCGCCTCGTGGCCTTCGCAAAGCACCCGTTCCAACGTGTTGTACAAGCCCACTTTGTCGTATAAATAATCGAAACCCGCCTCAAGGAAAGGTTTATAAAGGTCTGGCTGATATATTTCTGCAATCATCAAAGGATGATAGTCCTTGCGTAGTTCGGCAATCACCCATTGCCAAAACGCCACTGGCACCATCTCGGCCATATCTACGCGGAAACCATCGACCTGCTTGCTACACCAAAAACGCAGAATCTCAAGCATTTTCTCCCAAGTATCATGGTTGTCGTAGTTAAGTTTGACCGTGTCGTACCAGTCGTTGATACTTGGACATGGTGAAAACACATTATTACCTGTTGCTTTGGCAGGAAACTCCTCGTATGGTTGTTCGCAGATTCTTCTTGGCGACACAAACGCCCGACCCTCGCAATAATAGAAATTGCAGGGGTCAAAGCCTTTATTTTGTCTTGCCAAATGATTGGGAATAAAGTCAATAATAGCCTTCATACCTTTATCATGAATGCGAGCTACCAACTGTTCAAAATCCTCCATCGTGCCCAAATCGGGGTCGACGGCATGATAATCATTAACAGCGTAGGGCGAGCCTGCACGACCTTTGGTAATGTCGGGATGCGTGCCGATGCTTTCAGAAGCATGCTTCAGGATTCCAGTCAGCCAGATGTGGGTGCTACCCAAGTCTTTAATCGCGTTGAGGGCGGTTTCGTCAATATCGTTGAATGTGCCACAGCCGTTTTCAACCTTGCTGCCGTTGAAGTGGAAGTCGGTTTGCTTGTTACCGAACAAGCGTGGGAAAAGTTGATAAATGTTCATACCGCAAAAGTATGAAATTGTAATCAATTCTCCAAATTTATGAAAAATGTTCTACTTTTGCACATTATGAAAACAAAGAAAACCTTTTATCTCATCACGGCGTTGCTGTTTAGCAACCTCCTTTCCGCCCAAGTGCAACCCACATGGGAATCCATCAACGAACGAGGCTATCCGCAGTGGTTTTCCGATGCCAAATTGGGCATTTTCATCCATTGGGGCGTGTATTCCGTGCCAGCCTACGCCAGCCTCGAAGGCTATGCCGAATGGTACTATCGTGGCCTGATGACCAACGACGACCGCAAAACCTTCCAAGAACGCATCTATGGCAAGGACTTCAAATACGAGGACTTTGCCCCTATGTGGAAAGCCGAACTTTGGAATCCAGACGAATGGGCCGACCTATTCAAAAAGTCAGGAGCAAAGTATGTGTTGTTGGTCTCGAAGCATCACGATGGTTTCTGCCTTTGGCCGAGCCAATATGCACCAGGTTGGAATTCTGTTGAAGTCGGACCGAAACGCGACATCTGTGGCGAATTGACCGAAGCCGTCCGCGACAAAGGCCTCAAAATGGGCTTCTACTACTCCTTGCCCGAGTGGAAAAGCGACATCCACCGCTGGTATGTTGACCCCGATGATCAAATTGGCACATACGTAGATACGCACATGATTCCGCAATTCAAGGAACTCGTCACGCGCTACAAACCTACCGTCCTTTTCACTGATGGCGAGTGGCGCAACACAGCCGAGCAATGGCACGCCACCGAACTCATTTCGTGGTACTACAACACGGTGGGCGACGAAGCTATCGTCAACGACCGCTGGGGCGACGGACAGCAGCACGGTTTCCGTACACCCGAATACAGCGCAGGCATCACGCTCACTGACAGACCTTGGGCGGAATGTCGCGGTTTGGGTCGTTCGTTTGGCCTTAACCGCAACGAGCCTTTGGAAAACTATATGACTTCCGACGAGCTCATCCGCCATTTCTGCGTCCTCGTGGCAGCAGGCGGTGGCATGACGCTCAACGTGGGTCCTGCTGCCTACGGCAAGATTCCGTTATTGCAACAAGAACGTTTACTTGATCTTGGCAAATGGCTTGAAATCAACGGAGAAGCCATTTACGGAACGCGGCCTTACAAGAAGTTCTACGAAATGAAGCCAGTTTCGGTTACACGCACGGATGAAAAAATCGACTTCGACTGGAAGCGCAACTCGCCCGACCCTGCCATCAGCTGTGACCACTTCCAAGCGCATTGGCAAGGCGAATTTTTCTGCCCTGATGACACGTATACTTTTGAAATTCAAACCGAAGACAGAGCCAAGTTGGTCATCGATGGCAAAACCATCATAGAAGATACACGGAAAAACAACACGGGAACAACGAAACTCCATGGATTACAACACAGTATCGATGTCATTTATGAAGAATATGAACTTGAAGCCACGATAACGTTGTATTGGTCATCGAATACAATGAAAACGCAGGTAATGAGCGACTTCCTGACAGGTGAATGGGTATGTAATTCCCCAACCACAAGTCAGCCCAAAGGTTTGACTGCCCTTTACACTTGCAAACAACCAAGCATCTGCTACACCCAAGGAAAAGATGCACTCTATGCCATCGCCTTGGAATATCCTGAAGACCTGTTGGTTTTAAACATCGAAAAACCCGAAAAAGACACGAAAATTACGCTGTTGGGGTGCCCGAAAACCTTACCGTGGAAATACGAAAACGGTCAACTTTTTATTGACATAAGCGGACTGAAATACAGCGACTTGAAAAGCACAGCGGCTTGGGTGTTCAAGATGAAATGAAAAAATCGGATTTCTCGGCGCTTCGACAAGCTCAACTACCGAAAAATACGCTGTTTTAGTCCTTCAACTCTTTAATCCCTTGATAGCCCAGGATTCGATTTGTGCCCGTCGGCATCCGTTTGACATAAAAGCGCTCGTCCTGTTCCACAAACTTGAAATGCAACAAATCACCTTTCGGAAAGCAATCGAGGACACCATAACGGTACCACTGCGACTGATAGGAAAAGTCGTGCGTCTTCAAAAAGGTCATCTTCTTCCCTCGCGTGAGAACACTTGCGTTGAAACCGTCAAAATAGTTGGGATTGCCCCACTTACCGACAAATTGTGCGGGGCTCTTCAAATCATGCACATACACATGAAACACCTTGTCGTTTTTAGGTTTCATCTCAAGCACTTTCTGAAGGAGCACTTTCTTATCCAAAACAACCTCAACATACAGCCACTTATAAGGATTGCCCAAATTTTCCCAAATCGGGGTGATGTAGGCCTCTGCCGTCGTTGAGTCGTTCACTATTACCGTATATTCACCTTGCATGGTTTGATAAAACTGCCTTGCGTCTTCCTCGGTAAACTTGGGCTGTTTTTGTGCGAATCCATTAAATGCCAAAAAGATAGCGGTCAATATCAATGCAATTCTTTTCATTTCTATTCTCTTTTTTTCAATATTTCGGCTCCAAAAGTACAAAAAATTGCGGACACTCAGCTTTCTTTAAGGATGTCAAGCATGAAAGCATACTCCAAGACGACCTCTTTGTACCCCTCGAAGCGACCTGATGCACCGCCATGGCCATAGTCCATTTCGGTCTTCAGATACAACGGATTTTTATCGGTTTTCAAAGCGCGAAGTTTGGCAGCCCACTTGGCAGGTTCCCAATACTGCACCTGACTGTCGTGTAAGCCCGTGGTAATCAGCATGGCGGGATAGTCCTTGGCCTCCACGTTGTCGTATGGCGAATAAGAAAGCATGTAGTCGTAATACTGTTTCTCGTTGGGATTGCCCCACTCATCATACTCGCCCGTGGTGAGCGGAATGCTTTCATCGAGCATCGTAGTCACCACATCCACAAATGGCACTTGTGCGATGACGCCGCGCCACAAGTCGGGACGCATATTGGTCACTGCACCAACGAGCAAACCGCCAGCGCTACCACCCATGGCAAACATCTTTTCCGGCGAGGTATAGCCCGACTTAACAAGATATTCGGCGCATGCAATGAAATCAAGGAAAGTATTCTTTTTGTTCAGCATCTTGCCGGCATCGTACCATTGCCGTCCCATCTCCTCTCCACCGCGAATGTGGGCGATAGCCCAAATAAAGCCACGATCCAAAAGGCTCAGACGCGCCAATGAGAAGTAGGCATCCATGCTGGAGCCGTAAGAACCATAACCATAAAGGACGAGCGGACGATTAAGGGTCTCTGAGCCCGTCGAAGAGCCCGATTCTTTTTTGTGCGGCCCTTCGACAGGCTCAGGAACCTCATTATCAACGTTTTTCTTATACACTATCGAAATCGGAACCAACACACCGTCATGCGATGGCGCCATCAAACGCTCCGTGACGTAATCTTCTGGATTATAACCTCCTACGATTTCCTGCCGCTTGAGCAAGGTCTTAGTCCGTTTTTCCATGTCCCATTCGTAGACCGACGAAGGTGTAGTCATGGAATTATATGAAAAACGCAAGGTGACGGCATCAAAATCGGGATTGGCTCCCACACCAGCAGTGTAAGCCGGTTCGCCGAAATCAATATAATAGTCGGTGTCGCCATCCCACGACTTTACCCGAATCTTCACCAAACCTCCTTCACGCTCCTCGATGACAAAGAACTTATCGAAAATCGTGAAACCTTCAATCATCACTTGTTCGCGGTGCGGCACGACCTCTTCCCAATTCGACTTCTCGGTCTGGCCAAGTGGCGTTCGCATAATCTTATAGTTCTTCGCCCCATCGGCGTTGGTCTGGATATAGAAATGCTCCCGGTAATGGTCAATGCCGTAGAGCATGTCGGGCTGGCGTTCCTGAAACACGCGAAACTCCATCTCAGGGTGGTCGCTTTCAAGGATACGACACTCCGAAGAGAGTGTTGAATCAGCGTTGATAATCAAATATTTCCTTGACTTCGTCTTGCTGATATAACACACAAAAGTGTCATCATCCTCACGGTAAACTTCCACATCATCACTCGGACTTGCACCCAACTGGTGACGCATGATTTTATAAGGCCGCAAGGTCTCATCCTTCACGCCGTAAAACAACGTTTTATTGTCGCTCGCCCAGACCACATTGCCCGATGTACCAGTAATAGGTTCTCCCACAAGTTCGCCCGTTACCAAGTCCTTGACATACACTGTGTAAATGCGTCGACTAACGGTATCCACCGAATAGGCCAGGAGCCTATCATCCTCACTGAGGCTTACCTCGCCAATTTCAAAGAAAGCATGACCCTCGGCCAGCACATTGCCATCGAGAAGAACTTCCTCCTGAGCCTCCAAACTATGTTTCTTGCGACAAAAAACAGGATACTCCTTTCCTTCCTCAAAGCGCGTGTAATGGTAATAATCCCGAATCTTGACAGGCACCGAGTTATCATCCTGCTTAATGCGTCCTGTGATTTCCTTAAACAGTTGTTCCTGAAGTGGTTCCGTATGTTTCAAGCAAGCATCGGCATATTGGTTTTCGGCTTCAAGATATGCGATAACCTCAGGATTTTCGCGCTCGTTGAGCCAGTAGTAGTTGTCGACACGGGTATGACCGTGCACCGTCATCTCATGCGGATGGATGGCGGCCTTGGGTGGGGTTGGCATGTTATTCATTGGTTATTGCATCAGAACGAGAAGGTCAAACCGAAAGTCGGGAGGATGGGCAGCTGACGCGCCACATCGCTGGTAATCAGGTTGACATAAAACACATTGTTCCTGTTATAAACGTTGGTCACGCTGAGGTCGGCCTCCAACATGATGTTCTCCGTGAAATAGAACTTGCGCTTCACGTCAAGGTCGAAACGATGGTAAGTAGGCAAACGGCCTGCGTTGAGTTCGCCGTAAAGCACACCCAATTCACCATTGGTGCTGGTATAATCGAAGTTGATGCCATCCTGGAACGAATAGTACTCATAGAAGCCTTGCACCTGCGTAAATGGGAAGCCGCTACCGAAGTTCCAACGACCACTAAACTCCCACTGGCGCTTCGAGCCTGCCGTGTAAGTCAAAATCACGTTGATGTTATGACGACGGTCGAAATGGGGAGCGTATTTCACAAGTTCCATTCCGCTCTCAACGGCCTTTTCGTATTCTCTGCTCACAAAGCCGAGAGCGTAAACAGCCCACAAGTACCAATGCTGATTCTCAAACTTCAACGAGACATCGAAACCGTAGGCATCGCCTGTCTCCTTGACGAAGTCTTTCTTCAGCAGGTCGGGGATATTGACATTTTGTTCCGTTTCGGCGTAAATTTTGTTGCGGTTGATGTTAGTCAGCTGCACAAAGTCTTTCCAATAGCCTTCCACATTCACAGTAATGCTGTTGCTCAAGTCAAACTCCGCGCCCAAAATATAATGGTTGGCCTTTTGGAGGTAGCTGGTGATTTCCTTTCCGTTAAAGGTACTGGGAATGTTGTCGATACCCGATAGGAAGCCATAGAACAGGTTGACCACATCGCGGTCGCTGGTGGCTGCCACGAAATTCTGTGAATACATACCTGCCGCTGCTTTCAAGCGAAGCCAATCGGTGGCATTGTACTTGATGGCCATACGAGGCTCAGGCGAGAAGCCACCCAGCGTCACCGAAGGATAATATTGGATGCGGAAACTCGGCTCAATCAAGAACTTACCCAATGATGCCTTGTATTTCACATAAACGCCCAATTCCGTCGAATTTTCAGGGTCACCACCAATCCGCTGATTGCCGTATACGCTATAAGTGAGATAGTTCGTCGTATAACCCAACATCTCGATACCATATTTCAACGTGCTTTTGCCAATAAACTGGGTGAAATCGAAGCCTGCGTTGAAACCACTGATTTTGCTAAAACGGTCTGGGCTATCCGCCTCTTTCATTCGCGAGGTGTAGCTTGAATAGGCGATGTTACCCTCGATCATCACGGGCGACTTACCAGGGATGACGAGGAAATTGGTACCTGCACCATAGGAATTCCACCCAAAGTCGGACAACGACATATAGTTGTTCACTTGGTCATTGAACGAGAAGCCGAACAGGTTGAACTTACTGCCATTGGGGGCGTTCAACGAAATCTTACCATAAATATCTTGGAAGTTAAAAGGTAAGCCAGTCTCTGAAGCATAGGAATAAATATACTTACTGGTTTGCTCCAAATAGGAGTTTTTGGCTGAGATGATGAACGACATCGAGGCATCGTCAGGCGTCTTGGCTTTCATCAAGGGACCCTCCAGCATCACCTTGGCACCAAAGGTGTTTCCACCAATCTTACCCGAGAAACGCTTCTTGTTGCCGTCGCGAGTGGAGATGTCCATCACGGAGGAGATACGGCCGCTGTACTCAGCGCCAAAGCCACCCGTGTAAACGTCAGCGTTGCGGATGATGTCAGTGTCGAACACAGAGAAAAGGCCGATGGAATGGAAAGGATTGTAGACCACCATGCCATCAAGAATCACCTTGTTTTGGATGGGCGAACCACCACGGATGTAGAGCTGTCCGCCTTGGTCGCCAGTGAAGATGACACCCGGCACCACTTGCAGGTATTGCGCAAAGTCGGCCTGACCACCCACACTCGGAATCTTCGTGATGACTTTGGGCGTCACAGTAATGACCGAGGTCTTGGTCTCGGTACGGGCCTCAATCTTGTCGGCGGTAATTGTCACCGTTTCTAATTGTTGGCTCGTCTCCTTCAAAAAATACTTGCGGCTGATGGTTTGGCCTTTCGACAATGAGAACCGCTCGGAAATAGTGTCGTAACCCACGCTGGTAATCAGCAGGGTGTAGTTTCCGTCAGGAATGCGGTTGATGTTGAAATAACCGTTTTCGTTGGTCGTGCTGCCAAAGGTTGTGCCTTTCAGGTAAACATTAGTGAACATCATCGGCTCACCCGTTGATTCCTCATAGACGAAACCCTTGATGCTATTGTCTTGTGCCCAAAGGGTTAGCGCGCCAAAAAAGAATAGTATAGTCGTGAAAAGCAGTCTGCAAAAATGACGATTATTCATAGTTCAAAATGAGAATTTGATTACACCTATATTAAATAAAGTGCAAAATAAACAAATTCTCACGAATTACTGAACAAAATCCTCAAAAAAAACAATTATTGCTTCATGCGTCACAAAGAATTTCCGTCTTCGCTTGACTATCATTTAAGGAAAACGGCCAAAAATGACTGTTGTTCAGCTCATAGCGATACAACAGCACACTAATTGCCAATGACACCAACAGCAATACCGCTTTCAGCCAATCCTTGACTGGCAGGACCATAATCCCTATGAAAATGAGCAACATGGGCCACAATTTCCAAACAATGCTCCACTTGAACTCGAAGATGTCGAGGGAGGCTAATAAGGCAACGATGCCAACAAAAAGGAGTATGACTCCTAAGAACAGATTCTTGTTTTTCATGACTTTTTGTCTTTAGGGATGAGTAAAACGAGGCCGAGGACGATGAGGATGATGGGCCAAACCATCTGCCAGTTGAATGCCGGAACAAAGCGGTGGATAAGGCCGAGCGCACCCAATCCGATTAAAATCAAGCCGACAACCAGGCTGCCTTTGTTGATTTGAGGGTTGGGGGAAGCATCATTCATGTCAGCGTCGATAGTTTCAGCAGTAGGTTGAAAACCATTTCCTGCGGGCATCACAATCCATAGGATGATGTAAAGCCAAAAGCCTGTACCAGCAAACAAAATCATGAATGCGAGCAAAAGCCTCAGCAGAGAAGCATCCATGTCGAAATAGTTGGCCAAGCCCGCGCAGACGCCGCCAATGACTTTGTGATTTGTGTCTCTTTGAAGTTTCTTTTCCATCGTTGTTTTGTTTTTTGTTATTAAACCTCCTCACTTTTATCAAACATTGTGCAAAAGTCGTCATTTTTCCGCAAATTGTCATTTCATTCACCAGGTTGTAACCTTGCAACTTGACAAAAAACAAAGAGCCGCCCCTAAGAGCGGCTCAATGACCATGAAAAACAAAACATTACTACTATTATTCTCTACAGAATTCAAAACTTTTTCACGACAAACTTTTCGGTCTTTACAGCCTGTCCGTTGACAAACAAGTTGCAGAAATAAATGCCATCGTTGAGGTCGGCAACGGAGAAGCTCACCACACCTTGCATGTTATTCAGCTGCTCGCGCATCACCTCTTGACCAAGCAGGTTATACACTGCTGCGGAAACATTGTCGGCTGCCGAAAGGTTGTAATCGAAACGCACCATCGACGAAGCGGGATTCGGATAAGCATGGCTAAAACTGATGCTCGGCTTTTCCGAAACGCCTTCGGCATTATAGGCAAACCAAACTTCGATGCAGACCTTGTCCTCTTCATTGTCGGCGGGATAAGCATAGTACTTCACGACGGAAGTGCCTACGGCGTAATTGCTCGGATCACTAGAATAAGTCGGGTCAAGCAATTGATGGAAAGAGAGAAGTCCCTCGACTGAAACAGCACCAGCATCCATTGTTACAGGCCTACTGCTCACATCTACCGTAGGAGCAAAGCAATTGCCCCAGCAGAAAGAGTTCTCAGTGCCATCAACCATTTGGATAATTTCCCTCTTGACCATAACCTGAAGCGAGGTTGAGGTAAGATTGCGAATTTGCATCTCTTGAACCAGCTCTCCCATTTCTGACACAGAGTCACAAATAATGGACTCGCCATTAGCATAAACATGACCTTTCAGCTCAAACTGTAATGATTGCGCTGACACACAGGCCACTATAGCCAAAAACAAAAGTGTAAAAATAGACTTTTTCATCATAGTGTATTATTTTAATTGTCTTTTTATTATTTCAACTTGCAAAAATGCAAATCTTTTTCCAATCTTGCAACAAAAATATTGCCATTTTTTGAAAAATGCCTACTTTTGTGCACAATTATCAGCTAAAACCTTATTCAAATGAAAAGATTTACCATTCTTTTTGCATCAATCATGATGCTGTTCTCATTGAAAACCAATGCACAAAACCAACGTGTTTTATTGCTCGAAAGCTTCACCAACACCGGTTGTGGTCCTTGCGCCGCCTACAACCCCGCCATGGATGCACTTATCGCCAACAACGCTGACAAAATTGCAGCCATCAAATACCATGTGAACTGGCCCTCTTCAGCCGACCCCATGTATCTCCACAACACCGCCGAAAACGGAGCAAGGACAAGCTATTATAATGTGACTGGCGTCCCGCAAGTCGTCATCGACGGCACCCGCTTTTCAGGCAATCCAAACCAAGTGACCCAAGGCATCATCGACCAGTTGCACGCCATCGAGTCACCCATGGAGCTGCTTTTGACCTACGAGGTGAACGAAGCGGAAAACACCATCGCTGTCCATGTGATGGGCCGTGCTTCAATTGACATCGAAAGCGAGCTCAAACTCCATGTGGGCGTCATCGAGAGAGAAATCCACTTCAATTCCGCCCCTGGTCCCAATGGCGAACGTGACTTCTACAGCGTGATGAAGAAGCTCCTTCCGAACTCGAACGGGCAAAGTCTCGGCACCCTTAAAGCCAACGATTATTTCGCCTACTCGTTCACATGGGAACTGGCCA
>JAEETH010000091.1 GCA_016290215.1 Bacteroidales bacterium | reverse complement strand
ATTGCTTCTTCGAGTGTCATGATAGAATATGTTTAAGATTATATTGGCGCAAAAATAAGAATTATTTTTAGTGATTTGATAGAATATCATACTTTTGTGGCCCAAATCAAATCTTCGTTCGGATTTGCAATACGAACGCATTGAATATCAGCATTTGTAATGCGAAACGAACATCTTGTTTATTATTCTATCGGATTGCAAATCCTTATATTCCACAACAGCTGGATTGCAAATCCAGCCGAACAGGTGTTGAAGGAAATACAAAAAATCCCGCAACCCAAGCCTTCGCCCGAGTTGCGGATTGCTAATTCCAATCTTACTTTGGGAATTTGATGGAAACCGTAGTCCCATGGTTTTCGGCTGATTGTACTTTTATGCTAGCACCGTATTTTTCAAGTATAGATTTGGTCAAAGCCAAGCCGATGCCGTTGCCTTTTATCCCCTCCGTGTTGCCAGCCCGATAAAATGGCGAAAATACACGTGGCAGATCGGCTTTAGGGATGCCTATGCCTTGGTCTATGATTTCGATTTTGCGCGGATCGGTTGAGATGACAATGACAGGTTGCCCGTTACTGTATTTATGAGCGTTGTCGATGAGGTTGCGGATGGCGATTTGCAGTAGTTCTTCTTTCATTGAAACCTCGAAGTCGCTTTCGATGATGACATGAGTCTGTTCACCTGCAAATTGCTGAAGGAATTGTGAGACGGTCACTTTTTCGGTGTTTCTTTCTTTCTCGTGCGAGAAAACCAGCAGGTGCTGGATGATGTTGACGATGCGCTCTGTCTCCTTCGAAATGCGTTGCAATGATTTTCGATAATCATCGCCACTTCGGTCGCGCATCAATGCCACCTCGCATTCGCCCCAGATGGCAGTCAGTGGATTGTTGATTTCGTGAGAAGCGTTGTTAACAAACAACTTTTCCGCTTGGTAATCGGCATCGATGCGGTTCACCATTCGGATTGCATAGAGTCGGCTGAAGAGAAAAAGGATTAGGGATGTCAATAGAATGAGAATGATTAATGCCCAGCCAATGGTTCGGGCAATCTCGTCGCCGTATGGATTGTGGCTCAAAACAATGACGGCAAAAGTACCTTCGTTGTCGTAGTAAAGAATTGCTGAACCGACCTCGTCGTCATGCTTGAAATTGATGACATTGTCGTCGTAAATGGATTTTATCTGTTGATTGTCAAGGTATTCTGACAATTGTTTGTTGGCGTTGCCGAGGTCAGCGGTGTTGATGAAGATTTCCTTTGAGGTCGGGATGGAATGCTGCCTGCGCAATACCACGTTTTGGTATCTGATCGAGTCAAGTTCGTCTTTCTCAAAACGTTCCATCGCCACAATCTGTGCTTTTTCGTTTAAGTATCTGAAATACAAGACCTCCGTGTAATGCGATGAAAGGATGAAAAACACTCCACCTGCCAAGAGCACCAACCCGATAGTGATGCTTGAATAGACGAACGATATTTTACGCCCCAGTTTCATTCTTTTATTCCAAAAACATAGCCAATGCCAACAATGCTATGGATGAGCCGTTGCTCAAAAGGTTTGTCAATTTTGGTACGAAGATATTTGACATACACATCGACCACATTTGTGTTGGTGTCGAAATTCTTGTCCCACACATCTTTGAGAATCTGCCGCCTCGATAACACTTCGTTTTGATGGGAGATGAAGTATTCCAAGAGCCTGAATTCCTTTGTAGTCAGGTCAATGCTAACATTTCCTCGTATGGCTTTGTGGGAAACTGGATCGATTTGCAGGTTGGCATAGCTTGTCGTTTTGCTTTTTTCCATTGCTTCCACTCTTCGCAACAATGCTTCGATTCGGGCAAGCAATTCCATGAATTTAAACGGTTTGACCATGTAATCGTCTGCGCCGGCATGGAGTCCCATCACAATGTCGTCAGTGGTACCTAATGCGGTCAGCATCATTACAGGTGAGGCGTAACCTTGGAGGGCGCGTAGTTTTTTGCAGACTTCCGTACCCGACATACCAGGCATGCGGATGTCGAGGACGACAAGGTCAAATTGGGTATTGGCAAGGTGCTTCCACGCCTGAAGTCCATCGGTTGCAGTAGTCACGGAATAACCGAAGTCGGTCAGCCCACATTGGATGAAATCGCGGATGCCTTCTTCGTCTTCAGCAATCAATATGTGCTTTTGGTTGGGCATGTTGCAAACATTATCAAAAATCTATTGTCATTAACGTTTCTTTTGTCGGAATATTGTATCTGATTAGAGTTTCTTGTGCCTAAGTTTCCCGTTCTTGTCGAAAACACGCTTGCCGTAAACGGTTTCCACGACGAGGGGAAAGATGAAAAGCGTGAACAAGGTGGCCGTGACCAAACCGCCGATGATGACGATGGCAAGAGGCCGTTGGCTTTCGCTGCCTATGCCGTGACTCAAGGCTGCGGGTAGAAGGCCCAAGGTTGCCATCATCGCAGTCATGAGGATGGCACGGACACGGGAACGCATACCATTGGCGACGGCTGTTTTCAGCGGTTGTCGTTGCCGGATGAATTGTTTGATGTCGGTGAGCATGATGACACCATTTTGGATGCAGATACCGAAAAGACAGATGAATCCAATGCCTGCCGAAATGCTGAAGTTGAACCCTGTAATCCATAGGATGAGAATGCCTCCGACGGCTGCTGCCGGTACGTTGAGCAGAACCAACAAGGCATCGCGACCGCTACCGAAAAGGATAAACAAAATGCCAAAAATGAGCAAGATACTGATAGGGACGACTTGCGCCAAACGCTTTGAGGCCCGTTTTTGGTTCTCGAAGTCGCCGCTCCATTCGATACGATAACCCGGGGGAAGGTTGACGGCTTCGGCTACTTTTTTCCGCGATTCGTCAACGGCAGAGCCCATGTCGCGCCCCCTCACACTGAACTTCACGGCACAATAACGCTCGTGGTTCTCTCGGTAAACGATGAGTGGCCCTGTGATGGTGCGGATGTCAGCCAACTCGGAGATGGGAATCATCGTCCCATCGCTGGCCTGCACCTTGATTTTGGCAATCTGTTGCTCGTCACTGCGGAATTGCGGGTCATAACGCACAATGAGGTCGAAATGGCGCTCGTCTTCATAAACCTGTGAGGCGGCTTTGCCGCCAATGGCCATTTCAATGGTACGCTGAACGGCATCTTTTTCAACACCGTAGCGCGCCAAACGAGTCTCGTCGATGTCAATCTGCAACTCGGGTTGACCGATGTTTCTGATGACACCAAGGTCTGTAATGCCATCAATGGGTTTCATTGTGCGAAAGATTTGCGTGGCCAACCGCTCGCTTTCATACAAATCTGGCCCGTATACTTTTGCGACAATTGCTCCCTTGACTCCGCTGACTGCCTCTTCCACATTGTCGGAGATAGGTTGCGAGAAGTTGAAGTCAATGCCTGGATAGACCGATAGTGACTTGTCGATGGCAGCTATAAGTTCGTCTTTCGTCCGATTGCCTTTGCCGCTCAGTTTCACAAAGAGTTCGATGTTGTAGAATCCCGTAGCATCGGTGCCGTCGTTTGGACGACCTGTCTGTGTCATCACTTCGCTTACCTCAGGAAAAGCATCCACTTTGGCACGCAGTTCATCGGCAAGGCGCACACTTTCCGTCAACGACACACTTTGCGGCAATGTGGCACGGATGTAGATGCTGCCTTCATCCATCTGCGGCAGGAATTCGGTGCCAAGCAGGAAAAAGACCGACAATCCCATTAGCATAAGGACAGCTGCTGCAACGATGGTTTGAAGTCGGTGCTTGTGAAGGAATGAAAAGGCTTTGTCGGCGCATCTGTTGACTACGTCCAAAAAACGGTTTTTCTTTTCCTTGACGTTTTTGTTGAGCAACAACGAGGATAGGACTGGAACTAAAGTCAAGGTGAAAAAGAGTGCGCCAAGCAGGGCGAAGCCTAAAGTGAACGCCAAAGGCGAAAACATTTTTCCTTCAACCTTTTGGAACGAAAAGATAGGGATGAGTGCTGTGATAATAATGAGCTTGGCGAAGGCCACGCTCTTGGCTTTTTCGCGGGCAGTATGGCGAATGGCTCCAGCTTTGCTCCATCGGTTGAAGGCGGCCATGCCCATTTCCCGGGCGCGTTCGTCAAGCATGACAAAGAGTGCTTCCACCATCACCACCGCGCCGTCGATGATGATGCCAAAGTCGATGGCTCCGAGCGAGAGTAGATTGGCGTTCATGCCGAAGGTGTGAAGGCAGATGAATGCGAAAAGCAAGGCTAAGGGAATGACTGAAGCTACGATGAGGGTCGTGCGCCAATCGCGCATGAAAAGCAGCACGACGAGGGTGACGAGCAGGATGCCTTCCAGCACATTGTGCAGCACCGTGTGAACGGCGAGGTTCACCAAGTCCTCGCGGTCGTAGAACGGCTCTATCGTCACGCCTTCAGGGAGTTCCCGTTCGATTTCCTTCAGTTTGGCTTTCAAGGCGGCAATGACTTTCTCTGGATTTTCGCCTTTGCGCATGACGACGATGCCTTCCACCACGTCGTTTTCATTGTTCCGCCCAACTTGGCCGAGGCGCGGCTGGCACGATTCCCCAACTCGTGCCAAGTTCCACACCAGGATCGGCGTACCGTTGATGTTCTTTACAACGATGTTGCCGATTTCCTCCACGTCGTTAATAAGGCCAAGACCTCGCACTACGTAAGCTTGGCTGTTTTTTTCGATGACATCACCGCCCACGTTGATATTGCTGTTTGCTATGGCTTCGTAAAGTTCAATGGGCGATATGTCATATTGCGCCAATTGGTTCGGGTTGACGCTTGCTTCGAAAGTCTTCACTTCACCTCCGAAACTCACGATGTCGGCAATGCCGGGAACTGAACGCAACTTCCGCTCAATGGTCCAATCTTGTAAAGTCTTCAACTCACGGACGGAATGGCGGTCGCTACGGATAGTGTAACGATACACTTCGCCCGTAGGCCCATACAGCGGTTGCACTTCTGGCGTTGTGCCTTCGGGCAAGTCGGCATCGGCGAGCATGTTGTAGACTTGTTGGCGGGCAAACTGCGCATCGGCATGGTCTTCAAAGATGACGGTAACGACGCTGAGGCCGAAAAGCGTGGTGGAGCGGATATCTGTCTTTTGTTGCACCGAGTTCATCGCGATTTCGATGGGAATGGTGACGAATTTCTCGATTTCTTCCGCCGATCGCCCCTGCCACTGCGTGATGATAGTCACTTTCGTGTTTGTAACATCAGGAAAGGCGTCCACAGGTGTGTCAATGAAACTAATTACCCCGATGACAGCAAGTAGCGCGGTCAAAGCAAGAATCAAATACTTGTGGCGCAGCGAGCCACTGACGATACGATCGATGAAATTGTTCATTGCCCTAACCTGTTGAACATCAATAATGCATTTCGATTAGCCACTATTTCTCCCAGACTGACACCGTCTTTGATATATACCCATCCATCAGCTTCACGAGCGACTTTCACTTCTTGTCGTCGGCAGGTCAAACCGTCTTTGACAATGACATATCGATGTCCATTCTCGAAAATGACCGACTGTGCAGGCACACAAAGCATGTATTGCTCCATTTCATTTTGCGTGACCATAACGCTGGCGAACATGCCTGGACGAAGTTTCAAATCAGGGTTGTCCAAATCAATCCGTATTTTCATTGTCTTGCTCTCGGCATCGAGAGCACCATATATTTTGTTGATACGGCCTGCAAATAACTCATTGGGCCAAGCCATCGATTGAACTGTTACGATTGCGCCCTCGCTAATGCGACTGATGTCGCTCTCATACACATCGGCAATAACCCAAACCTGACCCAAATCGGCAAGAATGAACGCCTCGGTTCCCGCCTCAATATATTGGTTGTTACAGACCTTCCGTTCCAGAACCGTACCGCTGACAGGCGCAAGGAGTGTAGCCGTCGAAAGCGTATCAAAACCGTTGATACTTCCAATGTTAAGATGTTGGTTGAGTGTTGCTTGGGCAACGATTAGACGTTCATGGGCTTCGCTGACCTCTTTTTCCGAGGCCATCCCATCGTGCAAAAGTTGCTCTTTCATGTTATAGTCCCGTGTGGCGGTACGCACTTCTGACTCCAAGGATTTCAGAGCCTTTTGATAATCTGACACTTCAGTACTACGAATAGTAGCCAATCGGGTACCACGAACTATTTTATCTCCAGCTTCAGTGGTGATATTTGACAACTTGCCACTGATGGGTGTCACCACATGGCTTACCAATTGTTCGTTTGCCACGATGTCGCCGCTTAATAGCAAATACTCTTGCATGGGTCTTTCCGCGACCTCAATCCAGGAAACTGTTTCAAAGAGTTCGTCTTCTGTAGCTTGTAGGCTGATTTCAGGTTCTTCCTTGCATCCTAATAACAAAATGAATGTCAGAAAAATAGTTGGCAGATAAGCCGCTCGATACTTGTTCATAAAAATACTATTTCCTATTGTTTAATGTTGATGATTTCCTTTCCAGAGGCTTCATTAAGGTCTATGATTGCTTGCATCAAATCGTTTCTTGCATCGATAATCAACAATTGTGTCTCGCGCCAGGCATCATAAAGGTCGATGAATTCAAGCATGGAGATGTTGCGGTTAAGAAGCTGTCGTTCTGCGGTTTCCGGTGACCAGTCGACAAGGCTCATCCCTTGTGCTTCTTCAAGCAAGGCTTGTTGGCGCATCAGGTTCTCGTAGCACAACTGGATTTGGGCATTTGCCTGCCTTTGCGCACTTTCGGCCTCAATTTGAACACGGTTCCATTCCGCTTTCGACTGTCGGATATTGCCTTGGTTGCGGTCAAATATTGGAAGGGAAAGTGTCGCTCCAATACCAAAGAAATTATGGCAAATATTACCGTTTTTGTCATATTCGGCTTTTACGCTAAGTCGAGGCAGGGCATTGGCCTGTTGTAGTCGCAGGTCGTGTTCGGCGGCTTTTGATAGCGATTGCAGTGCCATCAAGTCAGGGCGGCTGTCAATAAAACAATCGGAGGGTGACAGAAAGGATTGAAAATGTCTGTCACCCGAATGATTTTCAGTCCATGGATATGGAAAAATTATAAAAAAGGACAAATCATCCAAGCAGAGCATCAATCTAAGGTCGTTCTTACGCTCAAAAAGTTGACTGATAAATTGATTCCGCTCTCCGACAAGTCTGAGTTTCAAGGCTTCCATTCGCGATACCTCCAATTGCGACAGATTGCCTTGCTCGGCCTGCTTCCTGTAAGCTTGGAGGATGTGTTCAACCGAATTGATTTCCTTGTCAAAAACTCTCGTTTTCTCTTGCAAAAAGTAGTTTTCGGCCAGAAGGCGGTGCAAGTCCATTCGGATTTGGTACTCGGTCCATTCCGTTTGGAGTGTCGCAAAGTCAACCATCGCTCCTTGTTTTTGGATGCGCTCTTTGCGTTGTCCGAAAAGCGGAATGGATTGCTCAATTTCGATGTCGGTCTCACCATCGCTGCTGGCATCAAAATAAATCCCGGTAAGAGGATTGTACACGTTATACAGAAAGCTTACCTCCGGATTGCTCCACTTTTTTTCTTGGAGGAATAGTGCTTCAGCCTTTTCGACTTCAAGTCTGGCCATTATAAGTTGAGGGTTGCGCTGATAGAGGAGATGTTCCGCTTGATTTACTGTAAGTTGCATCGGGATGCTATCTCCCGTTGTTGGTGTTGTGAACAGCATTGCTGCGCCAAATAAGAGGTTGTTCCAAATCATGGGGCAAAAGTATGCGAAAAACACTACAAACTTTTGCTTTGCCGATTAGATGATTCTTAGACGCAATTAGAAAATCTTAGAAGCTGTTTAAAAATGAATCAAAAAGTATTCTATGTGGATCAAAAAAAAATACATAAATAATTGATAATCAGTAGGTTAATTGGATATTATTTCGTATCTTTGTGGTTTCCAATCATTTAGATATGAAAAAGGAATACCCAACTAACCTTACCGATAATCAGTGGCAAATATTGCAAAAAATTCTGGAACCATCGACAAGAAAGAGAAAATATTCTCTCCGAGACATCATGAACTGCATACTCTACGTCAACAAGACAGGCTGCAAATGGCGGATGATTCCCAAGGACTTCCCGCCATACAACCTTGTGTTCTACTACTTTACGAAGTGGAAGCGCGAAGGCGTCTTTGAGGACATCATGGACACGCTGCGAGAGAAGTTGCGCGTTTTGCTTGGAAGAGAGGAAAGCCCGAGCCTCGGCATCATAGACTCTAGGAGCGCCAAGACCACCCAGCATGTGGACAAGGAGCGTGGCATTGACGGCAACAAGAAGATAAAAGGGAGGAAAGCCCAGGTCGTGGTTGACACGCTGGGGTTCCCGATGGCCGTCTCCGTCCACGAAGCAAGCATACATGACAGCAAGGGTGCAGAATCGGCATTAGGGAAACTTGCCCACAAGTTCCCGAGGCTGAAGAAGATACTTGCGGACGGTGGCTACAGGGGCGACAAACTGAAGGAGACGGTCCGCAAGACGCTTGGATGCCAATTTGAGGTCGTGCTTCGTCCCGATGAAAGCCCTAAGAAGTTCAACGTCATCCCTTTGAGATGGATTGTCGAAAGGTCTTTCGCTTGGCTGTACAACTTCAGGAGGGTCGCCTTGGACTACGAGTTCTACTCCGAATCCTCCGAGGCCATGATCCAAATCGCCTTCTCGAAAATCATGCTTAACAAATTGTCGAATTGAAATTTAAACAAACTCTTAATTTGAAATCCGCAACCCAAGCCTTCGCCCGAGTTGCGGATTATCTTCTTTACAACCAAAACTATAAAACAAACTTTTTTGTAAATTTGCAGTGTCGTTATCATCTGGTTCTGTTCAATGGACTTCGGCGGAATCGGATGAAACGTCGCGAAAATGTCAAAAAGGAGTCCCCTATATTTTATATGAAACAGTATCGTAAATTATTAGCGCTTATGCTCTTACTAATAGTAAGTGGCGGCGTATTTGCACAAGATCTTTTCGACAAGGCAAAGTTGGACAATTACTTTGGTAAACTTGAAGAAAACAACAAGTTTATGGGAAGTGTTGCCGTCACGAAGAACGGGGAGATTATCTACACAAAAACAGTCGGCTTCGCTGATGTCGAAAACAATGTAAAAGCAACTGAAAAATCCAAATAC
>JAEETH010000034.1 GCA_016290215.1 Bacteroidales bacterium | reverse complement strand
AAGTGGCGGCCATTGCGCGGGGGCGCACCTCTTCCCATTCCGAACAGAGAAGTTAAGCCCCGCCGCGACGATGATACTGCGGGAGACCGTGGGAAAGTAGTTCGCCGCCCACCCACAACGGAGACCCCTCACCAATCACGGTGAGGGGTTTTCTGTTTTTATGCACTCACTCTCCCACTCTATTTCCTTCTTTCTTTCAAACCGTTATTCTTTGCCAACTTTTTACTATTTTTACAGCCAAATTCAGGAGTATGGCCAAGAAATTGGTATTTACTTTCATTATACTGATTTCCAGTTTATTAGGATTTGCTCAAAATCCTATTCAGGATAGTATTGCCCCGAAAAAAGCCACAATCTCCCCTACCCGACCCATCGACTCCACTTTTGTCACCTATAATGCGTACCAGTTCGACAGCATCTTTCTGAATAGTTCCAAAGTCATCGACACTTTGACATTCCACACCGCTAACCGTGAGGTTTTGGAAAGCTATAATGCCATCTATAGCACCCTCAGCAACACGGGACTCGCACATAAGTCAATGAGATTCAATTATCTGCATCAGGTTGGATTCGACATGACACTGCCCTCGTTTTTAGCTATGTTAAAAAACGAGAGCAATATGACGGCTTACCAATCGGTACTTCCTTACTCCGAGCTTCGCTATGTGATGACAACCGCCGACAAGGAACAACACCTCAACGTCAAATTCGGGAGACGGTTCGCCCCTCGCCTATTCGTCTCTTTCGCCTTCAACACGGACTTTTCGCCTGGCGTCTTCAAGAACAGCAGAAGCCTCAACAACTATTTCTGGGTCAATGCGCACTATTTCACCAAAAACAACCGCTATGGCGTCTGCGCATATTGGTACCGCAACAAATTAGTAATGGATGAAAACGGTGGCATCGTCAACGATGAAGATTACAGCTCCCATACTGAATCGGACAATTCCGTCATCAATGTCAACCTAACCACTGCCACCAATACCGTCATATCAAGCGGCCTTGGTTTTGAGCATTATTTCAACCTTTTGCCGCAAAAAAAAGTTACAACTAAAACAGAGAGCGACCCAGTCGAAATCGATTCCCTAAACCTTTTTGCCGTTGCTGACAGCCTCTTGATCGACTCCCTTTCCATCGACACCTTGGACCATCAAGAGATGATTCAAGAAACCAAAGTCAGAAAGTTTACGTTGGGTAGGATTTGCCATCGTTTCAGCTACTTGAACAACAAACTTTATTATAACGAGACCTCACCTTCCGTAGCTTTCTACCAGCCCTACGACACTTTGCTCAACACTTCGAAAACCACCGACACCACACTCGTCAGAGCCTTCCGAAACACGTTGCAATGGAACAGTTTAGGCTATCAAAAATACAACGACGATGTCCCCTTCTACGTTTACGCAGGTGTTACGCACGGCTTCTACAGGTTAAAGCATTACGACTATTTGGAAGGCGAAACGGTGCTGACGCGCAATTTCAACCAACTGAGCGTGAATGGCGGCATCATTGTCAACCTGTTCAAGTCGACGCGCATCACAGGACAAGCTGAACTTGTCACCTTGGGCTATCAAATCGGCGACTTCGACATCAAGGGGCAATGGAAGCAATATTTGGGTACCACACGCAAGAACTACGGCCAAGCCATTTTTGACTTTGAACTCAAGCGACAGAGTGCCAACTGGTTCGAGGAGTCGTATTACTCTAACCATTTCCGTTGGGAAAACGACTTCAAAGCCGCCACCTATCTGTCTTTCAACCTTAAATACAAATTCAGGGACTATTGCATAGGCGTCAGGCAAACCAGCATCGCCAACTTCATCTACTTCGGCACCGATGCCCGCCCAACACAACATGAAGAGATGTTCAGCATCCGTGAGGCTTACCTCAGCTTCTACCAAAAGCTTTGGCGTTTTGAGATTGAAGGATTTGCAAGCCTGCAAAAGTCAAGCAATGAGGAGGTTATCCATCTGCCTTTGGTTCAGGGAAGTTTGAAAATCGGGTATTCGCAACCCATGTTCCACAAGGCGGCCACGTTGCATCCCAGCATCACGGTGCGTTACTTCACCAAGTATTACGCCGATGCCTATATGCCCGCCACCCGTTCCTTCTACCTGCAAAACGAGGTGCAAATCGGCAACTTCCCCTTCATCGATTTGGCATTGGCCATCAAAGTGAAAAAGGCGCATATCTATGTGGTTTACAGCAATATGTTCCTGCTTACGGGCAACTACAATTCATTCATCGCCCCCCACTACCCCATGCGCGACAGCCGTATCTTCATCGGCGTCAACTGGAGATTGTTCAACTAAAAGACCGCTGCCATGATACAAACCGACCTCATCCCCACCACCAACACCCTTTCAGGAATCAACGATACCATCGCGCATATCTCTGAAACCGTCACCAATCCGAGTTTGGTCAATACGGTCGCCGAACAAATCAACAACAGCAGTTCGTCACGCCAAATCGGGTTGACCATCGCCATCATCGGTTTGCTCATCTTCACCGCACACCTTTTCAGCGAGATTTTCAGTCGAAAGCGCATCCCCGATGTGCTGTTCCTCATCATCATCGGCTTGCTCATCGGTCCAGTTTTCCACTGGCTTTCGCCCGAAAGCTTGGGCAACGCAGGCAGCCTGTTCTCCGGCATCACCTTGGTGACCATCCTGTTTGAAAGCGGTACCCAATTGAGATTCACAGCCTTAAAAGACTCATTCAGAGGCGCATTGAGACTCACTGCCTTGAATTTCGTGCTCTCAGCCGTGGCTATCTGGTTGGTGGGCTGGCTGATTTTGGAATTGGATCCCATCGTCAGCATGATTTTAGGCTGCATGTTGGGTGGCACAGCTTCGGCAGTGGTCATCCCTATCGTCAGGCAGATGCACATGTCGGAAAAACCCGCCATCATGCTCATTCTGGAAGCCGCCATCGGCAATGTTTTCAGTATCGTGCTCGCCTTGGCCTTGATGCAAGCCATCAAGTCGCGGCATGTGGAATTTGGGGCCATCCTCGGCGACATCTTTTCCTCCTTCATCCTTGCCACGGTGATGGGTCTCTTCGGCGCCATTTTCTGGGCCCTTATATTAGATAAGGTGCGCAACATCAAATACTCCATCCTGACCACGCCCGCCTTCGTCTTCATCATCTACGGCATCAACGAATGGATGGGCTTTAGCGGTGCCATCGCGGCATTGGCTTTCGGCATCGGCATGGCCAACATCGACAGCATCTATAACGCTTGGCTCAAGAAATTCATCAAAAAAGTTCCTGTCAACCTGAACGAAACTGAGCGTTCGCTGTTCTCGGAGTTAGTGCTGCTGCTGAAGACCTTCTTCTTCATCTATGTCGGCATTTCCATCCAGCTAAAGCAATGGCAACCAATAATCATTGGATTGGGAATCAGCATATTACTATTTATCATCCGAATCCCTGCCGTAAGGTTCGCCATCTCGAAGAAAGAAGGCATTCCTGAAAAAGAAGTCGTGTTCATGTCGGCCCTCAACCCCAAGGGACTGACCGCAGCGGTGTTGGCCACACAAGCCATCATCTACATTCCCGAAATGGAAACAGCTTTGTTTGTGAGAAACATAGTTTTCGCAGTCATTCTCTTCAGTATCGTCATCAATTCCATACTTATTCCGCTGATTGACAAGGAGAGAACACTCTATCACATCTACCTAAAGCTTCTGAATTTCAACCAAAAGATGAAAAACATCATGTCGAGGACAAAAGAAGAAGGCGAAGAATGGCACAAAAAACACTCAAGAGCCCATGAAATTGTAGACGAAATGTTTCATTCAGAGGTGATTACGGAGATTATCGAAAACGCTGACAAACCTGGAGCCATGCACAACAAGGCTGAATCAAGCAATATGGATGTTGCAGACTAACGTTGTTTATAATGCGTAAAAATTACACATTATAAACAATTAAAAACCAATCTTTTAAAACTTCACGCTACATACAAAGTGTAAATTTTACACATTTTTCCATTGCGGGTTACAGAAATAGTTGTATTTTTGCGTAAAATTTACACGATATGGAAACGCAACAATACACCTACAAGTATCCTCGACCGGCTGTGACGACGGACTGTGTGGTCTTCGGTTTTGACGGGCACGACCTTAAGATTTTACTTATCGAGCGCGGAATTGAGCCCTTCAAAGGCGCTTGGGCCTTCCCTGGCGGATTCCTCAACATGGACGAGACGGCAGAGCAAGGTGCACTGAGGGAACTGAAGGAAGAAACGGGACTTGACTTGCGCTATATCAAGCAAGTTGGGGCATTCTCCGACGTCGACCGCGACCCTCGCTCCCGCGTCATCACCATTGCTTTCTATGCCTTGGCAAAGAAATCGGAGGTGCAAGGTGGCGACGATGCCGCCAAAGCGCAATGGTTCGCCCTGAATGAAGTGCCGCGATTGGCTTTCGACCACGACTATATCCTAAGGAAGACGATGGAGAGGTTGCGCAAGGACATCCACTTCGAGCCCATCGGCTTTGGACTTTTGGACGAGCAGTTTACTATCCCAGAGCTGCAACGCCTCTATGAAGCCATCCTCGGCGTGCAGTTCGACCGCCGCAATTTCTACAAGAAAATCTTGCAGACCGGCATCCTCGACGAGGTGGAAGACGACGATGACAGGCATTATTATGGAGAGCATCGCGAGATGCGCAGCATGGACATCGGGGCCTTGTTTGGGAGCATCGCTGCCGAATCACGTCCCTCCTACTCCGCTGCCCGTTCGGACGACGACAGCCGCCGCCGCAAAGGCACTCGCTTCTCGTTCAACAAGAAACGCTATGACCAACTTAAGGAAGACAATAATTTTAGGCTTGAGTTTTAGATTCCCTTCGGGAATGGAAGTCGGTAATAGCGTTACTTCTGCGGCGGCAAATAATGCTTGCCGAGCGCAAATCCCACAAGCCGCCGCAGATAAAAAGACAAAAGAGCTCCATTCCCGCAGGGAATCTCAATCATAAATTCATAAAATATAAACCACTAAAAACAATAAAAGATATGGAAAACAACACCACCACCGCAAAGACGCAGGTCTATAACCTGATTATCCTCGACAAGAGCGGCTCGATGAGCAGCATCGCCAACGCAGCCATCGCCGGATTCAACGAAACCGTGGGCGGCATCCGTTCAGCCCAAGAACGCTTCAAGGACACGCAAGAGCATTTCGTCTCACTGATGATCTTCTGCGACTGCGAGAAGACCATGGTGTACGACATGGTGCCCGTCGACAAGGTCAAAGAGCTGACTTCCAAGGAATACCGTCCCTGCTGCTGCACACCACTCTACGACGCCATGGGCATCAGCATCAACGCCTTATACAGGGCCATCAAGGACAAGGAAGACGCCACCGCCGTGGTGACCGTCATCACCGACGGCTTGGAAAACGCCTCGAAAGAATACAGTGGCCAAGCTATCAAGGCCCTCGTCGAGCGCATGAAAAACGAGGAAGGCTGGAACTTCGCCTACATCGGCACCAACCAAGACGTGAGAGCCACCTCCGCCTCGCTCAGCATCGACAACCACATGGAATTCCGCGACGACGAGGCTGGCATGACAGAAGCCTGGGAAAAAGAACGCAAGTCCAAGATGTCGATGTTCTCGCGCTTCTCCATGGACTTCGGCGCCACCTCGGCCATGACAAGTGCAGAACGCAAGGCCTACCGCAGCATGGGAAACCGCTCCTCCAAGAACTACCACGAGATGAGCGAGTTCAGCGACCGCATCACGCCTGAGTATATCAAAGTCCTGAAGAACAACGAGATATTCGTCTTCGGCAGCAACCTCGCCGGTGCCCATGCTGGCGGAGCAGCTCGAATTGCCCGTTTGAACTTCGGAGCCATCATGGGTCAAGGCGTTGGCCTGCAAGGACAGAGCTACGCCATCCCGACGATGCAAGGTGGCACAGAGACCATCCTGCCCTACGTGGAGGAGTTCATACGTTTCGCTGACATGCATCCTGAGCTGACCTTCCTCGTCACCAAGATAGGCTGTGGCATCGCAGGCTTCACACCCAAGGAGATTGCACCTTTGTTTGCGGGAGCCGTCAACGTGCCGAACATCCATTTGCCGATGGATTTTTGGAAGGAGCTGGTGTAACTATGGCCTATGGCTGATGGCTCATGACCCGCTTCATCCAAAGGCTCTGTTTTCACGCCTTGGGTGAAGCTGGCCATAGGCTATAGGCCATAAGCCATCGGCCCAACAATTAAACAATTAAACAATCAACACTTAGACACCATGTTAGGAGCAATTATAGGAGATACCGTTGGTTCGGTATATGAATTTCACAACATAAAGACCACTGACTTTCCGCTGTTTGGGCCTCGGAACAACTACACCGACGACAGCATCATGAGCATGGCCGTGGCCGACTGGCTCTTGACCGACCCGCAGCACGGCATGGACACCTTGGAAGCCTCGTTTCTCAATTTCGCCAAGAAGTACCCCTGCCCTATGGGCGGCTATGGCGGCGGATTCCATCTCTGGCTGTTTCATCCCGAAGAACTAGGTGACTATGGGAGTCGCGACTTCAAACCGGGGACACGCCATCCCTACAACTCGTTCGGCAATGGCGCCGCCATGCGTTGCAGCGCCAACGGTTGGATGTTCGACAATTTAGAAGAAACCGAACGCGTTGCTGGACTTTCAGCCGCCATCACCCACAGCCATCCCGAAGGCATCAAAGGGGCGCAATCGACGGCGGCAGCCATCTTCATGGCCCGCAATGGCAAGAGCAAGGAAGAGATAAGGGAATACATCTCAACAAAATACGGCTACAACCTGAACCGAACTTGCGACGAGATCCGTCCCGTTTACGACTGGGATTCCTCGTGCCAAGGTACGGTACCCGAAGCCATGGTAGCCTTCTTCGACAGCACCGACTTCGAGTCGGCCATCCGATTGGCGGTCTCGTTGGGCGGCGACAGCGACACCCTCGCCTGCATCACGGGCGGCATCGCGGAGGCGTTCTACAAGGAGATTCCGGACGACATCGCCTTGAAGATTTGGGGACTCATTCCCGAAGATTTCAAGGACATATTGAGGAAGATGGAGTCACGGACAAGCTACCGCCTGCCGGAAATTCTAAAACAGGGAGAAACATTATAAAGATTGTGAACCGAGCCGAGAAAAGTGGGGACTTTTCTCGGCTTTTTTGAATCGTAAGCATTCCTAAAATTGTGAGATTCCATACATATTTCGCTGAAAAAATTGTGAGATTCCATACAGATTTCGCTGAAAAAATTGTGAGATTCCGACAAAAATAGTAATTTTGCGGCTGAAACAAGGTGAAAATTTTGAGGAAAATGGAAACAAATTACAAGGTTTTCAAACGCAAGATTTACGATAAGATGCTCGAATGGAAGCAAAGCAGAGACGGTGCCACAGCCTTGCTTATCAAAGGAGCAAGACGAGTGGGAAAGTCAACCATTGCAGAGGAATTTGCTCGCAATGAATATGAAAGTTATATCGTTGTTGACTTCGCCGACGCCCCTGCTGCCGTTTGGGAAGCCGTGGGCAACATCTCTGACCGCGACAACTTCTTTATGCAACTTCAGTTCATCTATGACGTGACCTTGCACGAGCGGCATTCAGTAATTATCTTCGACGAAATACAGAAATGTCCTGCGGTGAGACAGGCCATCAAGTATCTGGTAAAAGACCACCGTTATGATTTTATAGAAACCGGCTCGTTGCTCTCCATCAAGAAAAACACGAAGGACATCGTGATTCCCAGCGAAGAGACGAGGCTGACCATGTATCCCATGGACTATGAGGAATTTCGGTGGGCCTTGGGTGACACCACTACCCTACCTCTGCTCAAGGCCTCTTTTGAAAACAAGCGTTCCCTTGGCGATGCATTGACCCGCAAACTGTTACGCGACTTGAGATTGTACATGCTCATAGGTGGTATGCCTCAAGCTGTAGAAACTTACCTCAACACCAACAACTTGGCCGAGGTGGATGCAAAGAAACGCGAGATCATCGAACTTTACAACGACGATTTCCAAAAGATAGACTCGTCGGGCAAAACCGCACGGCTGTTCAGCGCCATCCCTGCTCAACTCTCGAAAAACGCTTCTCGTTATCAGACAACCAGTGTGCTCGGACGGAGCGAAGGCAAAGACAACATGGACGAATTGCTACAGAATTTGGAAGACAGTCTGACGGTCAACTTCTCCCACCATGCAGACGACCCCAATGTAGGGATGCCCATGCACACTGACTACAGCCAATACAAAATGTTCGTAGGCGACACTGGTCTATTCATCACATTGGCCTTTTGGGACAAAGCGGTTACCGAAAACGTCATTTATCAAAAACTGCTGACCGACAAGCTTTCAGCCGACCTGGGTTACGTATACGAGAACTTGGTTGCTCAGATGCTTACGGCAGCAGGCAATCGTTTGTTCTACCACACTTGGCCAACCGAAAGCGGAAAACACAATTACGAAATCGACTTCATCCTTTCGCACGGAAACAAAATCTATCCCGTCGAAGTAAAATCATCCGGATACAAAACCCATGCCTCGCTTGATGCATTCAAGGCCAAATTTTCCGGTCGAATCGGACAAAGCTACCTTGTTTACACAAAAGACTTGCAGAAGGACAATGACATCTGTATGGTACCTGCGTTTATGACCATGTTTCTCTAACACACAACTACTGCAAAACAACAAGAATTGCGATATGACCCAATGGCAAAAGACACAAATTCAGCGAGATAACGGCATGATGACCGAGGCGCAAGCCCCCGTCATCATCTCCGCAAGCCGAAGCACGGACATTCCCGCTTTCTATGCCGACTGGTTCTTCCATCGGCTGAAGGTGGGCTATTCTGCCTGGACCAATCCCTTCAATGGCGTGAGGAGTTTCGTTTCATACGAAAAATGCCGCTTCATCGTGTTTTGGTCGAAGAACCCGAAGCCGCTGCTTGAGCATTTAGACAAACTGAAGGAAAGGAACATCGGCTGCTACATCCAATACACGCTGAACGACTACGAGAAAGAAGGCTTGGAAAAGGGTGTGCCACCCTTAGAGCAAAGGATTGACACCTTCAAAAGGTTGGTGGACAAGTTGGGCCAAGGCCGTGTGATTTGGCGCTTCGATCCTTTGATTCTGACCGACCAAATCGGCATGGACGACCTTTTGCGTAAAGTGGAAAACATCGGCGACCAACTGAAGGGTTACACGGAAAAACTCGTTTTCAGCTATGCAGACATCACCTTATATAAAAAGGTGAAAGCCAACCTTGAGAAAAGCCATGTAAACTATGCGGAATGGACGACCGCCCAAATGGAAGAGTTTGCCCAAAAGCTTTCCGAACTCAACCAAAAATGGCATTACCAATTGGCCACCTGTGGCGAAAAGATTGACATTGAGCAATACGGCATCCAGCACAACCGCTGCGTGGATGATGACTTGATGATTCGTTTTGCTCACCACGACAAGGCCTTGATGGAATTCCTCGGTGTGGAGATTACCGAAGGCGACCTCTTCAATCCAAAACCGTCCATCATCAAGCACCGCGACAACCGCGACAAAGGCCAGCGGCAGTTCTGCGGCTGCATGGTGAGTAAGGACATCGGCGAGTACAATACTTGTCCGCATTTGTGTGAATATTGCTATGCTAATGCGAGTAAGGAAAAAGCGCATGAGAGCTATAATAAACACAAAATGAATCCTTTGGGAGAAACAATAACGGGAAAATAATCTATATTTGCACATCAAAAACAAGGCACATGAACCAACCTGCGACATACAACAAGGCAGTAGAGACTATCAAGACAGCCATTTTGCAAGGACAATACGAAGCAGCCAAAGGCGTGAACCGTATACAATTAGCGGTTTATTTTGGCATCGGAAAATACATCTCGCTCAACACGCGGAAAGGCGTTTGGGGAACAGGCGCATTGGAAGTCATTAGCCAGCAACTTCGGAAAGAATTGCCTGGGTTGCGTGGTTTTGCCCCATCAAGCATGAAAAACATGCGACAATTTTATGAGGAATGGGCGATGCTGGATGCCAATTCGCCAATTGCAATTGGCGAATTACAACAGGCTAATAATCAGACGGATAATAAATCGCCAATCACAATTGGCGATTTGGAAGAATCTAATTCATCGGTTACGACGGATGAATTACAAGTAGTTGATAACAAGATTGATATTTATCATTCCTTGTACATTCCCGATGCGATTGCCTTCCCTGCGGAAGATTTTTTCAAGGTGCCTTTTACCCATCACTCGCGCATTTTGGCTGGTGCTAAAACAATGGAGGCTCGCTGCTACTACATTCACCGCACGGCAGAAGAGAATTTGTCGGTGGAGGCATTACAATCTCTACTCAAAGAGAATGCCTACGAGCGCAGAAATACAATGCCGAGCAACTTTACAAACACGCTTCCTGATGCGAAACTTGCCCGCAAAGCGGTGATGATGTTCAAGGATGAGTATTTGCTGGATTTCATCAATGTGGAGCAGATTGGCGAGCGCGAGTCCATCGATGTGGACGAACGCGAGGTGGAGCAGCAGATTGTCCAAAATGTCAAGAATTTCATCATGACTTTTGGGAACGATTTTGCGTTTATCGGGAACCAATACCATTTGGAGGTGTATGGTGTGGAGCATTTTCCCGACCTGTTGTTTTTCAACCGCGAACTGAACGCCTTGGTGGTAGTGGAACTGAAGACGGGCGACTTCAAGTCATCTTACCTCGGGCAACTGATGTCGTATCTTTCCATCTTGGACGCCAAAGTGAAGAAGCCGCACGAAAACTCGTCCATTGGCATAGTGTTGTGCAAATCGGCCAAACGTGATTATGTGGAGTTTGTCATCCGTGACTACAACAAGCCCATGGGCGTGGCCACATACAAAACCACAGCCGAAATGCCAGAGGAACTGCGGAAAGCCTTGCCCGATATTGAGGAATTGAAGAAATTGCTGTAAAAGAGAAACTACTATGATGATAGAACAAAATACTAACTACGCCTACAAACTGAAATACATGGACAATCCCACTTTCGACAAAGTAAGGGACTTGTCCACCAAATTCTACCGCGAACTGCCACAAGCCTTGCAGGACGAACTCTTTGAAGCCTTGAACCGTGGCATTGACATTTTGGACTCCGAGCCACAAATGACCGCCTACTTGTTTGCTTTCGGCAAGATGCACCAAGCCAAGTTAAACTATGCTTTTAAGCAATTGCCTAAAGAGTTTCTTGTGCAACCCGAAATCAATATCATTGATTACGGCTGCGGGCAAGCCTTGGGAACAATGTGCTATATAGATTTCCTAAACAAAAACAATTACTGGCAAAAGGTGAATTCAATCACTTTGATTGATCCTTCCGAAATTTGTTTAAAGAGAGCCGCACTCCATGCATCAGTATTCTTTCCAGAAGCTAAGATTATAACAATTAATAAAAGATTTAATGATTTAAACGAACATGATATTGCTTGTAACGAATGGCTTGATGGACTTTATATGCGTCGTGAAATAGAGGAAAATGAGTTCGTACCAAAACTACATATTTTTTCCAACGTGTTGGATATGGATTCTTTTGATATGAAACGATTGGCAAAACTCATACTAGGAAGGGCAAAACACTATAATCAATTTGTTTGTACTGGTCCATCATTCCATAACGGCGAAAAAGTCAATAAAATCCGTTGCTTCTCATCTTTGTTTTGTAATGATTATTCATACGAATCGTTGGAAAAAAGGAAATTGAATGCTGATAAGGATTGGACTTGCTCTACCAGTGTGTTCTCTTTGGGGACACTGATGAATTGGTCGACAAAAATGACCAATGAAGACTTGAATTTGGCAGAAGAAGTAGATGGTCCTGCTGGCCATATGTATAATAATGAAGGCCGTTTGCTAAAACTAACAGATTTTGATCATACTATTTTGCCTGGGACCAGAGTGCTATGTTGTAGAGCAATAAAGCATTACCTATGGGAAACAAACACGGGCATTCCCGATTCGGTGAAAATCATTGGAAGGTATGCTTTTCGATCCCAAAGTTGTGGCTTTAATATTCCTAATAGTATTCTTTCAATTGAGGATGGCGCTTTTGAAGATTGTTATAACATAAAAACAGTATATATCCCACAAACTGTGCGTTATATTGGAGGTAATCCTTTTGCCAAGTGTCCACAAGTCGTAATAAAAAGTGATTCAAATAGATTCATCGTTAAGGACGAAATGTTAATAGACGAGCAAGAGAATCGCCTTATTTGTTATTTTGGAAGTGCAGAATCGATCACTTTACCTAACACAATAACAAATATAGGTTATAAGGCTTTTGCTGGGAGTCCAGTAAAACAGATCACAATTCCCAATACCATCAACATTATCGGTGATAATCCATTTGATGGTTGTAAAGACATCAATATTTCAAGTCAATCTTCAAGATTTATTGTTAAAGATGAGATGTTAATTGACATAAAAGAAAATCGTTTGATTTCATACTTTGGTGATTCAGAAAGCATTAGTATTCCAAAACACATCAAAAGCATTGGCGGTTATGCGTTTTGCGGAAAACAACTGAAACGAGTCCTTATTCCAAATTCTGTTAGTAATATAGGAGAGGGCGTATTCTCATCATGCTTTTCTTTGCAACAAGTAATCCTTCCTGATACGATTACTCGTATTGAAGATGAGACTTTTTCATGGTGTACATCGTTACAATTTGTTAAAATGCCCCAATCCCTATCATCTATTGGAGATGGGGCTTTTTATGAATGTTCTAATTTGCAAAATGTTGTTTTCCCTAAAACTTTGACATTTATTGGGCATAGGGCTTTTTCATGGTGCACTTCTCTAGAGCAGGTCGTTCTTCCTGATGCTTTGGAATCCATCGGAGGAGAGGCTTTTTCACATTGTGGTTTGAAACAAATTGTAATTCCTAATTCAGTATATAGTTTTGGCGATCATGTGTTTGAAAGTTCATCATTAGTGCAGGTTGTAATACCTGATATGGTAATCTCCAAGAATAAGGGACATTTTCAGCATTGCTCTTTATTGCAACAGGTTATTATTACTGAACAATATAAAGATATTGTTGAGATTGTTTCAACTATTCCCGATAATGCATTTGATTGGTGTTCTTCCTTACGACAAATATCATTCCCAGAAACAATTAGTGTAATAGGAGAATATGCTTTTCGTAGTTGCCAATCGTTGCAAAATGTTGAAATATCAGCTGTAAAAAATATAAAAAAAGGTGCTTTTATTGATTGCAAATCTTTAAGAAAAGTCATTGTTCCCTACGGTGCTATATCTATAGGTGAAGATGCTTTCAGAGACTGCGGATTGAGAGAAGTTGTGTTGCCCGAAACAGTTTATTCTATTGGAGAAAACGCTTTTCGATGCGGAGAGACGAAAAGAGTTGTAGTGGAATCTTATGTTGAAGATAGTAAATTTAAATTCCATTTTCGAGATGAAGACGAGTTGCCTATAATATTGGGTCAACATAATCGTAACCCGCAATCTTTTCCTCATAGAAGAGACACTTTGCATAAAATCATTATTCCTAAAGGAACTATTGAAAAATTCAAAGAATTGCTTGAAGAAGTATTGTGGGATAAACTTGTAGAACAATAAATAAAATGCCATGGAAATAGAAGACATTAGAAATCAATTCAATAATACGGAAAAACTGTATCATTATACGACTTTTAACAACGCTCTTAAGATACTTCAAAGTCACACTTTGTTGTTTGGTAGGTTAAAAGACATGAACGACATAAACGAGTTGTATCGTCCTTTGGCTTTTTTTTATCATTCGCGTCATGATAATAGAAACAATGACGACATCTATAAAAAGATGAAAGAAGATTTCTATAAGTATCAGCAGATTTCATTGACTTTGGATGGAAACAGAATGGGGTTTGACATCCCAGCGATGTGGGGGCATTATGCCCAAAACGGGAATGGCGTTTGTTTAGTTTTCGATAAAAGTAAATTCATTTCATATTTGAACGAAGAAAAACGACAACGACATATTGTTTTTGATAAAGTAAAATACAAAAAAGATTATTCTTCTGTTGTAACATACGAAACCGATGCCAATAACAATTTGATACCATTTAGAAAAAGAGAAGAAAAGGACTATTTCTTTCATAAAACAAAAGATTGGTCTTATGAACAAGAACTCAGGGTGATTATCAAGTCAGATTCGGAAAGAAGAGAAAAACTTGATTTTAAAGATTCTCTTTTATCTATTGCCATGCACAATGCTGAAAGTGTGGGGCATGAACAAACCATCTTCGCCTCAATTGAACATGATATTATCTCAAAAGTTGCAGGAAACGATATTACCATTTTGGAACATGGCGCATGGTTTAATAATACTCAGTTAACAATTCGGGGAGAAACGGTTTGGGAGTCAAACCCTATTGATTTGAATAGAGTTAATCCTGATGAATAAAATGAACAACACTAAAAAATCATGTTCGGATCAATCATAGGAGATATCATAGGCTCAAGATTTGAAGGCCACAACAGCCGAATCAAGACTACGGACTTCGAGCTGTTCGATAAAAGCAGCAAGTTTACTGACGACACGGTGATGACCATCGCAGTAGCCGACTGGTTGATGCGTGACCCTAAGCATCAACACGCAACCTTGGTCAAGATCATGCAAACATACGGGAGGATGTATCCCAGTGCAGGCTTCAGTCATGCCACTAAAGCATGGCTCAACAGCGATGAGCCTCAGCCATACGGTTCTTTCACCAATGGAGCCGCCATGCGTGTCAGTCCTGTCGGATGGGCTTTCGATAACTTGGAAGAGACCTTGGAAGTCGCGAAGCGTTCAGCCGAGGTGTCGCACGACAGCGAGCAAGGCATTACTGCCGCCCAAGCCGTTTCGGCTGCCATTTTCAAGGCTCGCCATCATGCGAGCAAAGCGGAAATAAAGACTTACATCGTGCAGAACTTCCACTACGACCTTGGTCACACGATTGAAGAAATCCGCCCAGACTACAGTTTCGATTGTTCTTGTGAGGGCAGCGTCCCTGAAGCTATCATGGCTTTCATGGATGGTGGAGACTTTGAATCCGTCATCCGTCTAGCTGTTTCGCTGGGTGGCGACAGCGACACGCAAGCCTGTATTGCCGGAGGTATCGCTGAAGCGTTTTACGGTTGTGTCCCGAAAGAAATCATCAAAAAGGCCGTGCATCATCTGCCCAGCCATTTCCGCAAAGTCATCACCGAGTTTGCCATGGCTACGGAATATCAGATGCCAAAGTGCATTTATTAAATAGTTTTCAACAATATAAAAACATGAAAAATTATGGATTAGCCACATTGTTGGTAACACTTATGCTGGCATCGCTCTTCAGATGCACTAACAACAGAAAGTCGGAAAAAGAAATATTTCAAGACACCAGTCCCAGACAAAAACACGAGGAAACATGGGATGATTTTCAGAGGCGTAAAGATTCTCTTTGGACTGTGTTCAATGAATCGACTGACGAAGCGGAGGCTGATAAGGCGAGGGTTATGCTCTTCGATATGGGCTGTAATGCTGACTGGGGTATGATCGTTTCGACAGATTATGAAAGGCGTAAAGCACGTGTTGAAAAAGAGTTCCAACAATTTATCTCTGCTCATCCAGAGCAGGAGGTGCTTTTCAGCGAAGAGAAAGAAAGATGGGAGAATTATCATGAAGCAGTTTTGGCGGTGGCTGAGCTTGAAGACCACGGTAGCAGTGGAGCTTTGTATTTCGTCGGTGTTTTGGAACAAAGTGTGGATCTTTGGTCGGCTTCCTTTTATAACCTTTGGCTATTTGAACAAAATCAAGACATAGAATTTCCCGAAACAATTTTTACTTCAAAAATGATTGAGGATGCCTATTCGGCATATATCCAACAGGAGGACGAAGATTGGTGTAACGCATTTAGTGATAACGAGAAAGACGGGATGGAGGAGCATCATAAAGCTATTGAGCACGAATGGCAACTGTGGAACGAGTGGATGGCTTTTCGCAAGACGGTTTCAAAGTCTCTGCCAAAGGATATGCGCAAAATATATAATGATTGCACAAACCTTACGATGAGGACGAAACTACTCCAATTAAAAAACCAAAATCAGGGGCTTGGTTTAATTAATGATTTTATTGATAGTTGCTTGCTGTCCGATAGTTGCTCTGATAAGGAATTGCTGGATTATCCGGGATTTAGTGTTGTTTTGGAGAATTATTGATTTTACGGGGTGTTGTTTGCTTCCAACAAATAAATGAATTGTCATGCATTCAAAAAAAGAAACCCATGAAATTCCTACTTGTCTGCTTGGCCATCATAGTTGCCATTATCATGGTGAAAGCCATTTGGGTCGGCATTGCCACAAGGCATAACGGCGACTTTGAGAGCGAGAAGGCGGACATCATGGCGCGGCGGGACTTTCTGATAGATAAGGTGATCACCAGCCCGCAAAAGCTTATCGATGAAATGCCCGCCATCGTCGGGTCTCAGTTCCAAGGGGAATGGGCGTTGTATTCATGCTCAATGCTGTCGGCGGCGTTGGTGAATACCACGTTGATATACGAAGAGGATAGGGAAGCGAACATTGCCCGTATCGATAGCCTCATCCAGATGGTCATGTCGCCTGAACTACGGGCATACGACCGTGAGCGATGGGGCGAAGACCCGCTGGAAACGTTGGATGGCAAAGAGAGCCATGTCTCTTATCTCAGTCATTTGGCTTGGATGATTGGCGGATACAAACGTATCGGCGGAGGCGACAAATACGACGAGCTTTATCATCGGCTATGCGAGACCATGAACCGCCGCATCCTTGAAAGCCCCAACATGAATCTGCCGACTTATCCGGGCGAGTGCGTGTATGTGCCGGATATGTTGGTGGCCATCGTAGCTCTTTCGGTTTATTCTCAGCAGTATGAAGGCAAGTACTACTCAACCGTTTACCAATGGCTTGCCGAGGCCAAACAGCATTGGCTTGACAAGGACACTGGATTGCTCGCGTCGTTCTTGCCTGACGAAAGAGAAGGCATGTATGGCGAAGCACCTATCAAAGGTTCCTATTCGGCGTTGAGTTGTTATTACTTGACTTTCATCGATGAGGAATTTGCCCGTGACCAATATGAGAGGCTGAAGGCAAACTTCTTGCAGAAGCGACCTATTACAGGCTTCAAGGAATACCATGACAGAAAATGTTGGCTTGGGATGGATATCGATGCGGGTCCCATCGTGTGTAACCTTAGCCCAACGGGAACAGCCTTTGCCGTTGGTAGTGTGACCTATTTCGAGGATTGGGCTTTAAGGAAAAAACTTCTGAAGACGGGAGAACTTGCGGGAACTACCTGGCGCAGCGGAGGCAAGAGCCATTATCTGCTTGCAGACGTGGCCTTGGTGGGTGAGGCTATCATGCTGGCCATGAGGACGGCAGTGGAGTGGAAACTTATAACAACTCCAACGGATTGATTTGCAGAAATTCTTCCGCCTTCAAGCCGCCGTCACCAACGACGAAGATTGTATCGGGATGAAACTTTTCTTTGAACTTGTTCAGCCTTTCAGCACTTTTCATCTATTATAGAAATGGAGCGACAACTGACATCAATTTCCCCATAAAAACAATTTGTTTAGTAGTAATAAACAAAAATAACGAAATTTGTTTTGCTATATTAAACAAATTATGTATTTTTGCAGGGAAAAACTATCAATATGGCCATTACAAAAGAAACATTTCGTACGCTAATCAAAGAAGGACAACAAGAAATCAGGGATGTGAAACTCTATGACCGTCCTTTTGCATTCGAAGAACAAGGCAGATACGTGCTCGTTGGGGTTCGTCAGGCTGGCAAGTCATATATGCTGTATAAACGAGCCAAACAACTACTTGCCGAAGGCCATCAGTTGGAAGAGATCGTGTATATCGACTTTGACGACGAACGTTTGGTCGAAATGACATCCGAAGATTTTGACTACATTCTTCAAGCTTATCAGTCTGTCTATAACAATGTGCCGTTGCTTTTCTTTGATGAGATTCAGAATGTGGAAGGTTGGGAGCATTTTGCACGAAGGTTGGCCAACAGGAAGTATCAGGTGTTTATTACAGGCAGCAATGCCAAAATGCTTAGCCGTGATATTCAGACCGTACTAGGTGGCCGTTATTTGGATGAAACCATTTATCCTTATTCTTTCCAAGAGTTTTTGGAGGCACAAGGTATCGAGCTGTCCAAGGATTGGCAATATGGAAACGAAAGAGCAAAAGTGCAACAGGCTTTTGACCAATATTTGAGTTGGGGTGGTTTTCCTGAATTATTGCTTTATCGCAACAAGCGTCATTGGCTCAACGACCTTTATGAAAAGATTCTTCTTGGTGACATTGTTCAACGCAACAAAATAAAGAATGAGTTGGCGTTAAGAATGGTCATCAAAAGGTTGGCGGAAAGTGTCAAACAACCTACTTCCTATACCAGGATAGCCAATTTGGTGAAAGCAACAGGAGTAAGTACCTCAACAGCATCTGTTATTGAATATGCGAAATGTGCCAAAGACGCTTGTATATTGTTTTCATTGGAAAACTACGCATCCAAGTTTGTAGAAAAGGAAACGGTAAAAAAACACTATTTTGTTGATAATGGTCTTTTAAATGTCTTCTTAACGAATGGAGAGACTTCGTTGCTGGAAAACGTATGTGCCATCCATTTGCACAAGAGATACGGGGAGCGACTTTTCTTCTACAAGAAGAATGTCGAGGTTGACTTTTATGTCCCAGAGGATGCAATAGCGGTACAAGCCTCATATTCCATTTTGGGACCCGAGGTTAGCGACACATACAATCGCGAGGTTGACGCACTTAAGAAACTAAATGCTTTTGCTCGTCTTAAACGTATGGTGATTGTTACCTATGATGAAGAAACGACAATTCCGATTAATAACGATCAATTTATCGAAGTAATTCCAGCGTGGAAATGGCTTCTAGAATGACCCTCCATTTTGCCAACTCCACCCGACAATTTTCCCCGATTTTTGCAAAATGCACTTTACAAATTTTTCATTTTTTTGTCGATTACATTCGACAATTGTCACTCACAATACCAATACTATTCTTCCTCTCAAAAGATTTTTTTACCCAAAAACCTACCCACTTTCAAAATTATTCGTATCTTTGCAGCCCGTTTAGAACAACAAATTTAGTGTAAAAAGAAGAAAATTATGTACTTAACTGCAGAAAAGAAATCAGAGATTTTCAGCCAATACGGCAAGAACGCTGCCGATACTGGTTCAGCAGAAGGCCAAATCGCTTTGTTCACTTACAGAATTAAGCATTTGACAGAGCAAACGAAAGTCCATCACAAGGATGTGGCGGCCAAACGTGCGTTGGTTGGCTTGGTAGGTAAGAGAAGAAGACTTCTCGATTATTTGAAGAGAACCGACATCGAAAGATACCGTAACATCATTAAGGAATTGGGCATCAGAAAGTAAAACTTTCGCCCGCCTTAAGCGGAACGCAAGAAAAAGGCAATACACATTGCCTTTTTTTTGCTATTTATTGCACCCAATTCGATACGTTTAAGAAGCTAAGAGAAAACAGTAAAAAATTCTAATCATTATGGGTCCTACTGGATTTACACAAACCATCCACATGCCTAACGGTCAAGAGATTACGCTCAACACTGGCCGTTATGCCAAACAGGCCGACGGCTCCGTGATTCTGCGTTGCGGCGACACCGTCATTCTGGCCACCGTATGCTCCGCCACTGAAGTGGCTCCCGAAACCGATTTCTTCCCCCTGTCTGTCGACTATAGGGAAAAATACTACGCCACGGGCAAGTTCCCTGGCGGTTTCTTTAAACGTGAGGCCAAGCCCTCCGACTATGAAGTGCTGATTTCACGCCTCATCGACCGCGCTTTGCGCCCGCTGTTCCCCGATGACTATCATGCCGAGACAATCGTGCAGGTCAACCTCCTGTCGAACGACAAGGACCAGACCCCCGATGCCCTCGCCGCTTTGGCTGCCTCAGCTGCCATCTGCGTGTCCGACATCCCCTTCCATGGCCCGATTTCGGAAGTGCGCGTGGCCCTCATCGGTGACGAATATGTCATCAACCCGACCTTCGCCCAGATGGAGGAAGCCCGCCTCGAACTGATGGTGGCCGCCTCCATGAAAGACATCTGCATGGTGGAAGGCGAATGCAAGGAAGTGAGCGAACAAGAAATGCTCGGCGCCTTGAAAGCTGCCCACGAAGCCATCAAGATCCAATGCCAGGCTCAGATCGAGCTCATGGAACAGGTCAACAAGGCCAAGCGCGAGTACTGCCACGAGGTGAACGACGAGAACCTCCGCGCCGAAATCGAAGCCAACTGCTACCAGCCTTGCTACGACTTCGCCCTCACCGGCTGCGCCGACAAGCACCTCCGCGAAGAGACCTTCAGCGGCATCCTTGACAAATATCTCGAAAAATATACCGAAGAAGAGCTGGAAACCATCACCCCGCTCGCCAAGCGTTATTTCCACGATGTGGAACGCTCGGCTGTGCGTAACGCCGTCCTCAACGAACGCATCCGTCTCGATGGCCGTAAGACCAACGAAGTGCGTCCCATCTGGACCGAAGTCGACGTGCTGCCCAAGGCCCACGGCTCGGCTGTGTTCACCCGTGGTGAGACCCAGGCTCTGGTCACCGTCACCCTCGGCACCAAGCTCGATGAGCAGACCTTGGACGGCGCCGTGGTGGAAGGCACCAAGAACTTCACGCTGCACTACAACTTCCCCGGCTTTGCCACTGGCGAGGCCAAGGCACAGCGCAGCACCAGCCGCCGCGAAATCGGTCACGGCAACCTCGCCGAGCGCGCCCTCAAGACGATGGTGCCTCACGACGAGACCATGCCTTACACCATCCGTATCGTGAGCGACATCCTCGAATCCAACGGTTCATCCTCTATGGCCTCAGTGTGCGGTGGCTGCCTCGCCCTGATGGACGCTGGCGTGCCGATGCGCAAGCCCGTCGCTGGCGTGGCCATGGGTATGATTTCGGATAGCGAGACCGGCAAATACGCCATCCTCACCGACATCCTCGGTGACGAGGACCACCTCGGCGACATGGACTTCAAGGTCACGGGTACCCGCGACGGTATCACCGCCTGCCAAATGGACATCAAGGTCGACGGCCTCTCCTACGAGGTGCTGACCGAAGCCTTGGAGCAAGCCCGTCAGGGCCGTCTCCACATCCTCGACGAAATGGCCAAGACCATCTCCGAGCCGCGTTCTGACTACAAGGAGTTTGTGCCTCGCATCGAGACCATGTATATCCCGAAGGATATGATCGGTGCCGTCATCGGCCCTGGTGGCAAGGTCATCCAAGAGATGCAGAAGCAGACCAACACTGTCATCGTCATCACCGAAGACGAGCAAAAGGGTATCGTGGAGATTGCCTCACAGAACAAGGAAGACATCGAAGCTTGCAAGGCCAAGATCAAGGCTATCGTGCAAGTGCCCGAGGTTGGCGAAGTCTACCACGGCAAGATCGTTTCCATCATGGCCTTCGGTGCCTTTGTGGAAATCATCCCCAACAAGGACGGTCTGCTGCACATCTCCGAAATCGACTGGAAGCGTTACGAGACCATGGAAGAGACGGGCCTGAAGGAAGGCGACGAGATTGACGTGAAGTTAGTCGAAATCGATGAGAAGACCGGCAAACTCCGTCTGTCGCACCGTGCCCTGCTCCCCAAGCCGGAAGGCTATGAGGAGAAGAAGCCCAACGGTCCCCGTCCCGGTGGTCCGCGTCCCAACGGCGGCAACCACGGCAACGGTCGTCCTGGTGGTGGCCACGGCAATGGCAACCACGGTGGCAACGGCGGTCCCCGCAGAAAGTAAGAAACCACGAGAGGTTCTGGCGGATTTGTAATCCGGCAGCAACGAATAGGGGATTTGAAATCCCCACCTCACCGCGAGCGGATTGCAAATCCGCTCGAACGACAAAGAAAGCCCGTTCAGAGTGCAAATCCGAACGAACGCTAAAGAAAGAAAACCTATTCAAAGAACTAAATAAACTTAAATGAGGCAGTTAAAGATTACGAAGCAGGTGACGAACCGTGAGACCGCGTCTCTCGACAAGTACCTGCAAGAGATTGGTAAGGTTGAGCTGATTTCGGCTGAAGAAGAGGTTGAATTGGCCCAGCGTATCAAGCAAGGCGACAAGATCGCGTTGGAAAAACTCACCAAGGCTAACTTGCGCTTTGTAGTCTCCGTAGCAAAACAGTATCAGAACCAAGGCCTCAGTCTTCCCGACTTAATCAACGAAGGCAACTTGGGGCTGATAAAAGCCGCACAACGTTTCGACGAAACCAGAGGTTTCAAGTTCATCTCCTACGCCGTGTGGTGGATTCGTCAGTCCATCCTGCAGGCTTTGGCCGAACAATCGCGTATTGTCCGACTCCCTCTCAACAAAATCGGTTCCATCAACAAAATCAACAAAACTTACGCTAAGTTAGAGCAAGAATTTGAGCGTGAACCCAATGCAGAGGAGATTGCCGAAGTCCTTGAAATCACGGAACAAGAGGTGAAAGAGTCAATGAAGAACGCCGGTCGCCACATCTCGATGGACGCACCGCTCGTGCAAGATGAAGACAACACCATGTACGACGTGCTGAAGAGCGAGGAGGCCCCGACGCCCGAGACCGAGCTTCTGTATGAGTCGTTGCGTAAAGAAATCGACCGAGCCATCTCCACCCTGACGCAAAGGGAGCAGGATGTCGTCCGCCTGTATTTCGGGCTGAACGGCAGCCACCCGATGACCTTGGAAGAGATTGGTGAGAAATTCGACCTGACGCGCGAGCGCGTGCGTCAGATTAAGGAAAAGGCCATACGCCGGTTGAAACACACCAGCCGCAGCAAGATCCTGAAGAGTTACCTCGGTTAATGAAATCAAAAAAGCCTCCCAAATTTGAGAGGCTTTTTTGTTGTAATACTGTGTCTTGGTTAATCAGCTTTCTTCTTACCCATGCTATAGGTGAGGTTGAAGCGCAGGGTGTTCTCCAAAGGATTGCTGCCCACCACAGTTCCCACAGGAATCAGGTAAGAGACATCAAGGCCAAACACATTGTATTTCAGAGCGGCACCGACGGTCACATACTTACGGTTACCCTTCAGAGCGGTCTCGTTGAAATAACCGGCACGGACTGAGAAGATGTTGTTGTACCAATACTCAATACCAGCACCGATATTAATTTCGCAAAGCTCTTCGTAGAACTTGCCGATATGATTCAGTTCACCGGTCGACTGATTTATGGACACGCCTGGAGCATCATAGAAGGATTGGATAATACCCGTCACAACGGCCACATCATTGTCCTTACCATACATAGAATCTTGATAATAGATAGGTGGCGTAGGCACCAAAAGCTTGGTCAAGTCAAACATGAAAGCCAAGGAGTTGTAGTCGTCAAGTTCGAGTTTCAGGCCAGCACCGGCACGCAACGTGGTGGGGATAAAGTCACGACGGTTGTTGGAGGCGCTATAGGTCACCTTACTACCAATGTTATTAATGTTGACACCCCACATAATGTCGGCATCCATGCTGCTGAACCATTCCACAGGACGTTTATAGTAAAGAGCGACATCAGCAGCCACTGAAATACCAGCACGGGCATAGTCGGCTTGATTCTGAATCAGGTTGGAATAGATGAAACGGCCTGCCACAGCACCCGACAGATAATCGCCGAGCATACGTGAATAGGTGGCGTCGACTGCCCATTCATTCGGGTTATACTGTCCCAACGAATGGTTGTATTGGTCCCTGAAATCGATATTGCCTGCATTAAAGTAACGCAAGGTGGCAGCCACGGAAGAGCGGTCGTTGATCTTGTATGCGGCGGCAAGATAGGCCAGTCCCATATCGGGAACCAAATTCCTCAGCCAGGGGCTGTAGCCCAAGCCAACGCTAAGCTTATTTTCCATAAACACATACTTGGCGGGATTGTAATGCATGGAATACACATCGGGCGTGGATGCCACGCCACAATCACCCAAACCTCCACCTCTTGAATCAGGGTTGATGGAGACAAAAGGAACTGCCGTTGTAATCACATTCGGAGAGTTCTGTCCGTACGACACCGCCGCGACCATCATCAGAGCGGCGAAAAGTAGTTTCTTGATTTTCATATCCGATTTTTAAAATTTATAGATTGCAAAAATAACGAATAATCAAATGGCTTATTGTATAAGCTTGAAAAAAAAATTTGTCAACGAGAAAGCGGCCCTTCGACCCTTCGACAGGCTCAGGGCTCAGGGATCGCTAAGTTAGCGACTGATGACCATGCGTTGGCTGACGGTGCGGAAATAGCCGTTCTCGTCGGTCAAAGTAAGGCGATAAAGATAAACACCTGACTTCAAAGGACTTCCAGAATAGCCACAGCCGTTCCAAAGGATAGGTTCGACGACTCCATTAGTGGCTGTGACTCTTTTTTGAAGTTGCTGCACCTGTCTGCCCATGATGTCGAAAATCTCAATGTTCACGTCGAAATTGCCGTCCTCGCCGATATGGGTCAGGGTGATGCGGGTTTCGTCCGCAAAAGGATTGGGATAATTGTACACTTGCGAGAGGAACAAGTCATCGTCGACAACGAACCACAACGAAGCCTCGGAAGCATTGTTCTGCGTGTCCCAAACCTTCAGCTTGAATTCGTAAGTGCCTGGAACAAGGTTGTCGACAGGGATGACAACGCGCCCACGCCTAAAATCGTTCAAAGCGGGTTCATATTGCTCGTTCAAGACCAAATTGTTGTAGGCCATGTGGTTGCTGCTCAACATGATGTCGCGCCCCAAGCTGTAGTCATAATGGTAAATGCCTTGTGCGTCATACAGGTCGGCATACAGCATTCCTTGGCGTTCCACGTGCTCACCGTCCTCAAAGTCGGGCGTGTTCCAATAGAAGTTGATGATGGGACCTTGATCGTCGGCCACAGCTACCGGGTCGATGCCGCCCAGATTCAGCAAGTCGAAACGCCCCATGGCATCGATGTTGCGAATGGAGTCGTAAGCATAGAAGCTGAAGCGCGGACGACCGTTTTCAAGCCTGATGTCCTTAGGCACCTGGAAAGAAACACTGAACTTCCCATTCTTCACCTCTACCCTTCCCTGATACAGCACATCCTTATGATAATACACATCGGTATAGGTGTTCGAATATTTCACTCTCAGTTTGCTCTTCTTATCGAAAAACTTCATCCACAGTTCACCATTGAATTGGGTGTCCAATTCCCCATAAACATTCCTAACCTCGCCCTCCAAAGCCACCATGCTCATGGCATGAAGTGCGGCCGTACCCTCATCGGCATCCAACCCATTGATTCTCTGCAAAGTGATATTCTCTTTGGGAAGTGCAAAACGCATGGCAGGGTCACCCAAAAACAAAAACGCAATATTCTTGCTTTCTAATGGTGTCGACGAAGAATAATTGCTTGGATCCATCTTGGCCATCCTGACGATGTCGCCAAAGCGCAGCGGGCTTCCGTCACGTTCCCTTTGATAAAGCACCCTCACCAAAGCCCTACCTAATTTGACATTGTTGGGACCTATCGTCGGGCGACAAGCCGTAAGCAAGGCCACCGTACCTCCATGGGGGTTAAGGAACATCAACTCGCCTGCCGAAACCAACAACGGATTGTCGTATTTAGCGAACTCGCAGGTAGCCGTAAAAACAAAAGGCGTCTTGTCGTAGTTTCTCAGCGCAGCAATGTCGGAATTGGTAAAGACATTGTCGCCGGTCAAGCCTTTGACGCCGCCGTGACCTGTGTACAACACTGCCAAGGCACCATCGTCGAAAGCACGCATCACATCGGCATTGGCACCTGGGATTTCCACGCCCGTTGAAGTACTCACCACAGGATAGGCGCCACAATACACCTTCTTGGCGGTCAAAGGCGGGCAAAGCGTATCCGACATTTTGTAATAGGTCTCGCTATTGTCAACATAAGACTGTTGATCGTCGTCAGCAAACAAAAAGAGGTTGGTTTTCCAATCACCATGAACGGCAGCGAGGTCGTCATAATGCTGTATCTTCCTCAAAATCGTCTCCGCTTCCTCCACCGTCGACACAGAGATACGGCCAATGCCTATATCCACCCTACCGTTACTATTAGCGCCCTCGTTGTCATCCATCATGCCAAAGAAATCATCGGTACAGATGCTCAACTCATATTCCGGAAGGTCCAAGATTTCGTAGCAAGGCACATAATTCTTTCCAGCACCCAAGATGTTTCGGAAATCGAAAGAAGCCCTTCCAAACAAGGTAAGGTATTTGAGGTTGCCTGCACTGCGACGATACACCATACGGACAAAATCACGGATGCCCGTGGGGTCGGGTGTGCCCGTCGAAAACTCGTTGTAAATCTCGTTGACATCGACAACGATGCTGCGCAGACCATCCTGTTCTGCATGGTAGTCGGCCAAACGCTGTGCCTGTTCCATGAAAATGGGCGAAGTAAGAATCAGCATATCGGCATCGGCGATGGCGTGAACATTTTGGTTAGGAATGCGCTGCCAATGTTCCACTTCGAGCGCAGCCATCGGTTGGAAAAGCACGTAGCGTTTTTCTGTGGCCTCGTTGAGGGCAAAAATCATGTTGCCACCACTCACCACAACGTTCTGCCTATCGGGACTCAACGGATTCGTCACATCCCACAACAGGCATTGGGCATTCGTATTTTGAATCCAAACGGCACTCACGCCGTACCCAAATTGGTTCGACATCAACCTAAATGGGAAGACATCGCCCACCTGCTTCAGCTGACGCCAACCATAAAGCTCCACATAATCGAGAAAAAGCATCGCCTTCGGATTATTGCGAATGCTCAGGTTGAAAACCAAGGAATCAGAATCCGAATACAATTGGTTCTCAATAGAGGAAGGCCGTGCATAATAGTTGTCGCTGGGTTTCGCAATGGCAACACCGTTTGCGAGATGCACATCATTCAGCCAAGCGTCGTATTGCATGCTACTCGAACTCTTGCCATACACTTTCGACTTCACTTTCAACGCCTTGGTTTTCACCAAGTTCGGGAAATGGAATTGCAGTGTCAGCAAAGAATCTTCCATACCTATCTTCTCGCCAAACCAATTAAGACCTTGATTATAAGGCGAAAACAGCTCCTCTTCATGCCACAAATAATCGGGGAACTCCGAAATCACCGTCGTCGCGCTCTCCACGTCAAGCGTGGGCTTCTCTCCCACCCTCAAACCATCCTGACCGCTATCCGTGCATAAATAATAATAGGTGGTGTCGGTGTAGTAATTGCGTTCCCTCGTATAAGTATTGCCCGACGTGTTGACCATCTTCCATAGGGTAGGCTCCTGGCCATAGAAATACACCATATCATCGCGGTCAAAGGTGCCATCCTCTGCCCCATCGACAAAAATAGCCATCTCTGTCAGGTCGTCAGGGCGGGCTTTGGCATTCTTTTCAGGCAAGGCACCTGAAGGGTTACCAAAAATCCTTATCTGATTGGGATTCAACGCATTCACATCAACTCCCATGGCCTGCAATGTGGCATAGTCCAACTTGTAAACGCCTTCTTTCGTCACCGAGAGACGATACCAAGTGTGTTCACTCAGAACAGAATGGTAGGTGTTGTCCTGCGCAAGGCCTGCTTTGAACGACAAGGCGAGTACACCCGCAAGGATTATTGTCGATATTCTGTTTTTCATTTTGATAATCATTTATTTAAAACCAATTTTGACACCATCGTGGCCGTTTCGCCTTGGTCGTTGGTGGCAACGACACGATACACATAAACGCCGTTGCGCAAGGCCTCACCGTGAGCACCACGACCATCCCAACGGATAGGTGCGATTCGCGTTGACGTGCCAGACACCACTTCGGAAAGCGTGGTCACCCAACGTCCCATAATATCGTAAATGTAAATGTCAACTTTCATATTGTTGCCCACCTGGTTGTGGTCGAAAACGAAATGCGTTTCATCGGTCACAGGGTTGGGGGCGTTGAACAATTCTTCAATTTTTATGCCAGCGTTGTTAAGCACAGTGAAATCAACCGTTGCCGTTCCCGAGTTGTTGTAGATGTCCCAAACCTTCAGCGTGAGAGTATAATCGCCATCAGGCAGGTCTTGCATCTTAAAGGTGATGACGCCCTTGCCCGGCTCGTCGATTTGGGAGACAAAATACGAGTTGAGGCAATACGAGTTTCTCGTCGGTCCCGACAAAGTAGCCATGATGTCGTGGCCAATGCCCGCACCCGTCGTGTTGATGCCGCTTTCGTCAGCCACGTATGCCAGCAGCAACGGGTTTTGTCCTGTCAAACCGCCACTCACGAACAAAGTGTCATCAATGAACAAGCGAATCTCAGGTGGATTCTGGTCTTCGAAAGCATCGTCGTAGAAACCGCCGATGATGAAACTGTCGCAATTGCCATTGGCGTCAATCTCATAATCCGTTGCATAATAATTGATTAATCCTTGACCAAAACGGTAGGAAATATCACGAGGAACGGTGAAATTCATGGTGAACTTGCCGTTCTTAACATCAGTTTTACCATTGAAAATCACACTATTACGCAACTTAAAACGGATGACACTGGCAGCTGTCCCGTATGTGGAAAGCTCAGCTTCCTTGTCGTACACGATCACGCTCACCACACCATTGAAATTCGTGGCCACATTATCGTTGAAGTCTTTTACAACACCTTCGATTTCAACAGGTTGCAATGCACTTATAGTATCATGGTAAACAGGATAAGTTCTCCATGTTGAATCGTTGATTTTGACGGAATCCAAGTCGTAGCCAGGGTATCTTCCATTGATGCTCAGCGTCTCCACTTTCCATTTCGGATAAGCCAAACGCAGGGCTGGGTCACCGAAAAAGACATATCGCTTTTCGACGTTGCTGCCCGAGGTCTTAGCCATGCGATACACATCGCCCAAACGGTAATGATCGCCCCCAACAATTCGGAACAAGTTATTGTAAACACCTTTATTAAAATCTTCATTATGAGGACCTTGTGTCACCCTTGAAGTGGTAAACATGGCTATCATACCCCCATACTGGTTGAGGAAGGCATATTCGCCCAACGAAGTGCGCAGGTGGTCGTCGTAACGACTATATTCACAGGTGCCCGTGATCATCAACGGATACATCGGGGCGTTGCGCCACGAGTCGACGTCTTTCCTTTGCAGAATCTTCTCCTCGGCCAGCTGCACCTCGCCACCGTGGCCCGTGTAGTTGAGCACCAGCGTGCCTTTCTCCATCTTATTGTTGATGGCAGCATTCACTTCGGGACTGACCTCTCCCCCAGGTGCACTGACTTGCGGATAGGCATCCAAATAAATCTTGTCGACGACCACGCCCTCGCCTCCAACCGTGGGCAACATGGCCGCCATGCTTTCGGCTGAACTCACAAATCCACCTTCATCGTCGGTAAGGAATGTGACAGTATTGCGCCAAGGCTGCATCGTGGTCTCATCTTTCACAACGTAACGTTCAATCTTGTCGACCATCTGAGTGGCTTGTTCCAACGTCTGCACTGGGAAACGTCCGATGCCAATATCCGCCAAAGAACTCGAAATGGAACCTTCGTTCTCATCCATGAAACCGAAAAAGTCATCGGTAACAAAAGTATCCATCATGCTAAGTGACGCCACCGTTTCATAAGTAGGCACAAAATCCACGATACCCGTTCGGTTTTTGTAATCGTATGAGCAATCGCCAAGCAGCATCAGATACTTGATTTTTCGTCCCGGTGTGCTGTCGAGATACAACATTCGGCAAAAATCACGAATGGCGGAAATGTCTTTGGCACCGCATGAAAACTCATTGTAGACCAACTCCGGCGTAGTGATAATAATATTCAAGTCGGGGTCGAGGCGATTATGCAGATCTCTTAAGCGCTCAGCTTGTGGCATGAAATCGCTATAAGTCAAAATAACGAAATCGACATCACGAATGCCATGCAGGTTTTGGTTGTCGACCGCGCCAAACGTCTTTGCCGAACAATACGAGCTGCCATTGAAAGCGATAAACTCGTTGTCGGCATCACCATACACTCTGAAACTAAACACGTTACCATTGAGCTGACCTTTCACAACTGAAGGCGAAACGGGGTCAGTGACGTTCCAAACCTTCACCTGCTGCGAAGCATTGGACAGTTTGTACTCATACACCTTATTATTAATAGAAGCCTCTGGATTGCGGAACAGCATCTGCCCACCCACAAAGTTGAGGTTTCGCCAAGCATTGACTATGATATAGTCCACATAACCCTCTGAGGTTGAATTGTCCTGGGCATTATGTCGGAGCGTGACGCGCACCGTTTCGGACGTAGGATTGGCCGAAACCCAACCACCCACATCGTAGCCGTAGACATGGTCGTTAGGAACGGAGGAAATGCTATAAGTGGCTTTTTTGACATTGTCGACCATGACATCAAAAGAGGCCGGCTTGAGGTTCCTACCCGCTAATGCCGTGTTCACCTTGCAAAGCTTTGTCGTCACCACATTGGGGAAGCTGAAATCGAAATTCTTGGTGCTGGTGAGGTCCATTTTGTCGCCATAATAAGTACGTCCCACACTGAACAAATTGAAATCGTCCGATTCATGCGCCTTATAGTCAATGAATTGAGAAACAGATTCTTCGGCTGGCGACGACAGGTTACCGACCTCGCTGATACGTTTGCCCTCGCCCAACCCAGTGACCACAAAAGCATAAGAATAGTCGTCGTAAGGATTCGGCTCATGGGTGTATGCCGATTTTGTCGCGTCATATTTCCAACATACCGGGCCGCGACCATAGAAAAGGATGTAATCGCCATTGTCGAACTTGCCATCGGCCTCGCCATAGACATAAATGGGGATTTCCACCAAATCATCATGGCGCGCTATACTATTCATCTCAGGCAACACTCCCCCACCGTTATGATACATACGAATCTGACGCGGGTCGACATGGGCAACATCGACACCCAACTCCGACAAATCGGTATAAGACAGCTTGTAAACACCCGTTTCCTGCAACCCGATTTTGTACCAATTACCAGATGCCATGGCAGAGCGTTGCGCATAGGAGGTGTTGGACTTTTGAACCTCATTATCAGGCGTTAAAGTAACGGTAAGCAAAGCTGAAACTAGCTTTTCTACATTGTCTCCTCTCTTACGGAAAGGAACGATTTTCACACTCAAACGCGACTCGTCGCGCGAACGGAGCGGCAAGACCTGCAACTCAAAATCGGAGGCGAAAGCATACGACTCTGCCAAACGCGACTCCTCTTGCGAAAGCGGTGCTGTCACCACATTGCCTAATTTGACCTGAGCGTTGACATGGCTGTCGTAAATGGGGAACGACTGACAAAAAACAGGCATTCCCGTTTCATATTCCGCCGATTCAAGGGAGATATAAGACATTGTGTCGCTGCCATAGCTTTCCTGCATCACACCCTTCCACTTCAATTGCAGCTGATGTGTGCTGCTTATCTGGGCGAAGGACATGGAAGAAAAACATGCCAAGCCAAGGAACAAAACGACAAAAAACGAAAAACTTCTATAGCGCATTTAACCTTACAATTTAATTATCAATGTATTACAAAATCAGCACCTATTAATAAAATAAGGTAGCTTTAAACGAACGAAAATACAACTTTTTTATTGCACCAAGCCAATTTAAGGCGCAAAAAAGTTTTTTTTCGGAAAATGACAAATAATTCAAAAAAAGACAGTATATTTGCCCGATTTTTTGAAAAAATATGCACGCGGCACAATAAAACGCGATATAACCGAGTTATTGAAACAAATTTTATCGACATGTATAGAAAACAAGGATTTAAGACATTAGCCATCATCGCTTTGGCAGGATTGCTTACCGTATCATGTTCCAAACAGTCCTCTCGCACTACGGGTTGGGCTTACAACGATGCCAACAACGGAGGCTTTGAAGTCACAGAAATCAACGACCAAGAGATTGGTCCCGGCTTGATTGCCATCGAAGGCGGCACTTTCGTCATGGGTGCCACCACCGACAACATCACCTATTCATGGGACAATGCCCCCCGCAAGGTCACAGTGCCCACCTTCCTGATGGACCGCACTGAGGTCAGCAACGTGGACTACCGCGAGTACATTTACTGGCTGAACCGCGTTTATGGTCAGAACTATCCTCAGGTGGTGCGCAATGCCGCCCCCGACACTTTGGTTTGGCGTGACCGTTTGTCGTACAACGAGCCCATGGTTGAGATTTACTTCCGCCATCCTTCGTACAACGACTATCCGGTGGTCGGCGTGACTTGGGTGCAAGCCACCGACTATTGCGCTTGGCGTACCGACCGTGTCAACGAGTTGATGCTTGTTGAAGCCGGCATCCTTGATTGGGATCCCACCCAGCAGGACGAAGAAAACTTCAACACCGACGCTTATTTAGCTGGACAATACACCGGCAAGGTGAAGAACGGCAAGAAAGACCTTTCGAAAGGTGGCGACGGTATGCGTAACGTCAGAATGGACGATGGTATCCTGCTGCCCTCCTATCGTCTTCCCACGGAAGCCGAATGGGAATATGCCGCTATCGGTTTGGTGGGTAACACCTCCAACGAACTCGTCAGCGAGCGTAAAGTGTACCCCTGGAGCGGCGACGGCATGCGTACCGACAACAAGAGATATTATGGTAGCTTCATGGCCAACTTCAAGAGAGGCCGTGGTGACTATATGGGTGTTGCAGGCAACCTGAACGACGGTGCCGCTCTGCCCGCCCCCGTTGGTTCCTACTGGCCCAACGACTACGGTCTGTATAACATGGCTGGCAACGTTGCCGAATGGTGCCAAGACGTTTATCGTCCCCTTTCACACGAAGATGTGGCCGACTACAGCCCCTTCCGTGGTAACGTGTTCACCCGCAAGGCCGTCGACGATGAAGGCTTCCTGCTGCAAAAAGACTCCCTCGGTCGTATCCGCAGAGAGCCCATCCCTCAGGAAGAAGCTGCCAAGCGTCAGAACTACCGTACCAGCTTTAACTCCAACTACGCCGACGGTGACTATATGTCGGCTATCCGTAACCGCTGGAGCGACTCACAAGATGACCAAAGCGTATTCACCAAGGAAATGTATGATTTCGCCACCAATGACAATGTTGGTACCACCCTCATCAGCGACGAATCAAGAGTGTACAAAGGCGGTTCTTGGGCTGACGGTCCTTACTTCCTGAGCCCTGGTAACCGTCGTTACCTCAACCAGAACCAGTCCGCTTCGACCATCGGTTTCCGTTGCGCCATGAACAAAGTGGGCAGTTCCTTCACCAAGTAAGTTGTTAGATTCTTTTTCATGATAGTATTGAAGCCGTTTGACCTGTTCAAGCGGCTTCTTTCATTAACAACATAGGGGTCCCTGAGCTTGTCGAAGGGCCCAAATTCAACAAAACATGATCCAAAAGATATACCAGTATTTTCAAAAAGCCTATAAAGTCACTACCGACAGCCGAAAAGTCGAGCAAGATGCCGTCTTTTTTGCACTCAAAGGTGAGAACTTCGATGCCAACGACTTCGCCCTGCAAGTGGCAGAGGAAGGCGTGGCCAGCCTCGTCGTTGCCGACCGCAAAGACCTGCCAAAACATGAACGCATCCTTATCGTGGACGACGCCTTGAAGACCCTACAGGACTTGGCCGCCTACCACCGTCAGCAAAGCAAGGCCACGGTACTCAGCATCACGGGTACCAACGGAAAGACCACCACAAAAGAGCTTGTCTCTGCGGTTTTGGCAAAAAAATACAACATCATCCACACGATGGGCAACCTCAACAACCACATTGGCGTGCCACTTACTCTGCTGAGCATCAAGCCTGACACCGAGATTGCCGTCGTGGAAATGGGTGCCAACCATCCTGGAGAAATCGACTTCCTCTGCAAAATTGCCGACCCCGACTATGGCCTCATCACCAACATCGGCAAGGCACATTTGGAAGGCTTTGGTAGCTTCGATGGCGTCATTAAGACCAAAACAGAGTTATATAGGCACATCAAAGCCAATGGCAAGGCAGTGTTCGTCAACCAAGGCAACCCATTGCTTTGGGAACAATCCGAGGGACAAGAGCGCATCTCGTACGGAAAACATTGTGATGCCTTCTGTCCTGTGGCACCCGGAGCCTGCAATCCCTATTTGAGTGTTGTTTGGAGGAAGCACCTCATCCAAACCCATCTGGTGGGCAGCTACAACTTCGAGAACGTAGCAGCCGCCATCGGTGTGGGACAGTATTTCGGTGTGGATGAAAGCGCCATCGTCGAGGCCTTGGAAGCCTACACGCCCACCAACAGCCGCTCGCAGGTGGTTGAAACCCAAAAGAACCGAGTCATCATGGATGCCTACAACGCCAATCCCACCTCCATGCGCGCCGCTTTAATCAACTTCGCCAGCATCTGCGGAGAGCAACACCTATTAATATTAGGCGACATGCGCGAGCTGGGCACGGCCTCCGAAGAAGAGCACCGCAACATCCTCGGTTTGATGAAGGAGTTGAAATTCAAGGAGGCCTTGTTGGTCGGGTCGAACTTCAGTGCTTACAATAAGAACCCTGATTGGAAGACCTTTGCAAAAGTGGAAGACTTGTGCGAATATCTTCAAATCAATCCCGTCAGCGGGAAGACGATTCTCGTCAAAGGCTCAAACAGCATACAATTAGGAAAGGTTTTACCATTGCTTTGAGAATTTAAAATTCAATATTCAATATTCAAAATTACGCGAAGCGAACCGAATCTTAAATCTTTAAATCTTAAATCTTTAAGTTTTGAATTCTTACACCGCCATAGGATTAATGTCGGGCAGCTCGTTAGACGGGCTGGACATCGCACTTGTACGCTTTCAGGAAGAAAACGACAATTATCGTTTCCAAATCCTTGAAGCCGAGACCCTACCCTATCCTGAGCATTGGAAAACGCAACTCTCCGAAGCCTTCCACAAGCAACCTGAAGAATTAGTGCAATTGGACAAGGACTATGGGAAATACCTTGGCGAACAAGTCCTTGCCTTTGCCCAAAAATATAATGTCAGCCCGGACTTCGTGGCCTCGCACGGCCACACCATCTTCCATCGTCCCGAAGAGCATTATACCCTGCAAATCGGTAACGGACAGGAATTAGCCAAGGCATGTGGCTTTACCGTCATCAACGACTTCCGCAGCGAAGATGTCAGCAAAGGCGGACAAGGAGCGCCACTGGTGCCCATTGGCGACAAACTGCTTTTCAGCGACTATGAGATCTGCCTCAATACCGGCGGCATCGCCAACCTATCGTATGACGAGGAGGGCAAGCGCATTGCATACGACCTATGCATCGCCAACCAAGCCCTGAACTATCTCGCTAACATGAACGGCCTCGACTACGACCGCGACGGCGAGCTGGCCCGCAGTGGCGAAGTCGACATCACCTTGTTGAAACAGCTGAACAGGCATCCTTTCTATGGGCAGTTCCCGCCCAAGTCGTTGGGACGCGAGTTCTTTGAGGCCAACCAGAAACAGCTCTTGCAAGGTCTCTCCGTTCCTGATATGCTGGCCACCTTTGTGGAGCACATCGCCTTGCAAATCGCTTTGCCCATCAGTTTCCTGCCTAAAGGCAAGATACTCTGCACAGGTGGCGGAGCCAGAAACAAATTCCTCATTGAGCGCCTGCAAGCCCGCACCAAGCACGAGGTGGTCGTCCCCGAAAAGCAAATCATCGACTACAAGGAGGCTTTGGTTTTTGCTTTCCTTGGATTGCTGAGATTGGAAGGAAAAACAAATGTACTGGCTTCGGTGACTGGGGCTGAGAGTGATAGTTGCAGCGGGAGGATTTGGTATTATTGAAATAGGAATATCTAATCTAACTAGAATGAAAGAAAAAAGCAAAGAATTGATTTCGCCTTTGATTGAAGATGCTTTTTCTGAACCCGTGTTACATAAAGTCGTATTAAGCAAAATAGATTTCGAACTTCCAGATGAAATCTGGTACGAAATCAATGAAGGTTTTT
>JAEETH010000090.1 GCA_016290215.1 Bacteroidales bacterium | reverse complement strand
TTCCATCGATGGTGATATACATTTTGTTCGTAGTAGTTTGTCCTTCTGTAAAATTCAATGTCTTGAGCCATTCCTCGATAAGCGAGGCCGTGTTTCTGCGGTTCGAGTTGTTGATCCACAATGCATCACCCATCCATGAAGCCTCTGGCACGAGTCGCTTGGCATCGCTGACCACGCCGCTGATACCACTGCTGGCGCTCGAAACAATCATGCTGAAACTCTTGCCTGCCATCTGCGATCCAGCGCCAAACAGGTAGGTCTGCATGATAGCTGCCATCTGGCTCCACCACAGTGGTGTAACAACGATGATGTTCTGATAGTCGCTGAGCGATACTGTGACAGAATCGATGGCCGGATAACTGCTGGCATCGTTGGGATTGGCCTTGATGGCATTCAAGAGAGCTGTACCGATTGCATAGCCATTTTCCTCGTACTTCTGACTTTTGTCAACGGGAGTAATCTCAACTACGTCGGCCTCTATCTGATTCGTGAGTTCAGTCACGATGCTGCGACAGTTGCCAGTATAACTGTAGTATGCGACAAGTGTCTTGCCATGATTGGCCGATGTCGTCTCTGCCTTCATCTCGATGTCCGAAGAACAGCAGGCGAACAGCAATGCTGTTAAAAACAAAAATATCTGTTTCATACCCCATTTGGTTTCTGGGTGCAAAGTTACACACAATATTTTTAAATAACAATACACAAATCGACTGAAAATCTACCAATTTCGCAGAAAAAGCCATTTTTCTTTATTTTTCATACCCTTTTTTACTTATTTTTCCAAAAATATCGTATCTTTGCAGCGCACATATCGACAATATTGCTATCGTTATGAAAAACATCTTGAAATTAGATAGCCCTAACGACTATGCCCAGTTTGTGGAAGCCCCCGTACTGCATCCGCTGGTCAGCATCATCCACTACGATGAGCTGGCTCCCTTCCGTCATAGCCTCAACAACTATGGTGTCTATGCGCTCTTCATCCAACGCCAGTTCCCCAGGATTCTCTCCTACGGAATGAAGACCCTGGAAGTGAGCGATGCCTCGATCATTGCCGTGGCCCCAGGACAGATAGGTGGACTGGAGGACAACGGCGAACGCATCTCCTTGTGTGGATGGGTGCTCTTGTGGTCGCCCGAACTGCTTCATGGCTCTGACCTGGAACACCATATGGACCGATTCCAGTATTTCTCCTATTTCTTCACCGACTCGCTGCGGATGGAGCCTTCCGAATGGCTCTGCATCACGCAACTCCTTGCCCAGATGCGGCAGGAATTGATGGAGCATGAAGATTCTCCTGCGCTCAGAAGCATCCTGCTGGGCTATCTGCGCTTAATCCTCGAATACTGCAATCGCATCTATCAGCGACAGCTCTCACAAGAGGACAAAGGCAGCAACGACCTGCTGAAACGCTTCCATGCCCTGCTCCAACAGTATTTCCGCGAGAATCGGCAACTGCGACATGGCTTGCCCACCGTTGCCTATTGCGCTTCCGAACTGGCCTATTCACCGCGCTACTTCGGCGACATCATCCACAAGGCCACAGGTGGCACAGCCATCGGATACATCCACAACTACGTCATCAATCAAGCCAAGAGCCTGCTGATGAACGGTCACAACATCACCGAAACCTCCCACCTCCTCGGCTTCGAATTCCCCAATCATTTCACCCGTCTCTTCAAAAAGATAACAGGACTCACGCCCAGCGAATTCATTGGGAATACGTAGTGCATTTTTCTCGAATTCTTAAATTGAACAATAAAGTACGAAACTGTGCTACCGCATCCGGATAAAGCACAATGTTGGCCGAGATTATGCCATTAATATGAAAACTATACTAATATCGTTATAAAAAATTGCAGATTTATCGTAAAATTAAATAAAAAAATTTTCAATAAATTCAATTTTTTAAATAAAATGAGTGGCAGCCTACGAAGGTTGCCACTCGTTGTTAATGGATTTGAAGAACTGGGTCCAAGCCCTATCGAACTGATATAGGTTGATATAGTCTCCTGTGATGTGTCGTGACATCTTGCGCAGGAGGTCGGTGAGCTTTTCGCGGGTCTTGTAGGAGAGCTTCCAATCGACGCTGATGCAGAAATTCTCCGATTCCTCCCAACTGCGGTCGATGTACCTGCAACACTCGCCGAGGGGTGTCCCCCTCAGCAAAGTGTAGTCGTAGAGAAAAACCATGTAGTCGATGTACCCCCTCGGGAACTCTTGCTTCAAAATCTGAAACACTTTAAGATAGAAGTCTTGCAGCGAATCAAACTCCTGTTGCTTACCATCAACTACAAGGTTAATAGGATTGAAGTCTGGCATATCAAATCACACTCTGACTTGCCTTTTGGAGGATGATGTCTTGGATAGCATAAGGCTCGCCATTCTTGCTGGTTCCCTGACGCACCTTGAAGAAGAACTGCATCTCATACTCGTTGGGGTCCTCGATGGGTCCGACTTGCAGTTCGGGCTTCTTGTCATAAGTGACCTCAGCAAGAAGTTGCTGTTTGCCTGTGGAACCATCCTTGTGCGGGTAGCTGAATTCACACAGGTATTTCACTGCCCATCTGGTCGCCTTCTGACCATTGTCCATAATCTCGAAGCTGCGAATGTTGACCACAGCTATAAATTTTCCTTTCTTGTTCATATTCAATTGTTAATTAGTTGTTTATTTTGGGAGTTATCGGGAGTTATTGGGAGTTATCGGGAGTTAACGGACGATACCATCGTCTTGTTGAGAATGGGACCCAAAACATACGTCCGTTAACTCCCGCGCGTTAGCGCTAACTCCTGTTTACTCCCGTTTACTCCAATTATTAATTGCTCTCACTTCTTCTTGATCTTCCGATACCTCCCCTTGCTGAGCTTCTCGATCAACCCCGTCTTTTTCCAAAGATGAATGGCCATGACGGGCTTCGTGATGCCACCATACTTATGGATTATCATGGCGAGATCCTGAGTCGTGAATTCATCTTCCAGCTCCACAAAATAGTTGTTGTGGTACTTCGACACTTTCGGAGTCTCAGATTCGTTCATCATCTGATTGAACTTTGTACCCCACAGCTTCAACATGTTGTAGAGGTCGCAATCCATGAACCACAGCACGAAGTCGCGAATCACCATCTGTTCCCTTACACCCACCTTGGGGTAAAGAGCATAGCACATCAGAGCCAATCGGAAGCCGCGCACGGCACAACGACGTCTGAATACGTCGCAAGCATCGTTCACACCAGCTTTGGCATCCTTGTTCTGAGCCGTCAGCCACTTCTGCAGGCTGGGAATAATCCAGTTGAGGTCGCAGATCTGACGAGGCCTGAATTCATACTTCCACGGCACTTCCTGGTCGAAGTCCTCCTCCTTGATGTCATAGAGGCGATTTGTGTCGAAGTTGAGAGGAGCCGTGTAGGTATTTTCGTCGCAGCGCTTCATGAAGCGATCAATCACTTGCAGGTCGCGCTCAGAGAGCCGCTTGAAGATAGGCATGTCGGCAAAACGCTGGTCACCGAGGTCCGAGAACGAGCATCGGGTAATCAAGCCGTTCTCGATGTCCTTGAAGTAGCGATGCACCTGGTTGATTGTGCCCGTGATGAGCACGTTCCAGTAGAGGTCCACCTCACCCTTGAAGGTGCCTGTCGATTTGTAGGCCTGACCGTAGGTGCCGTTGTCCCAGGCGATACGGAACATATCGTTCTTGTCACCACCCTGCGCCTTCGAACCCTTGTTCCAAGTGTCCATCTCTTCGCAGTAGGTGAACATGTGGTAACCCTGGTTGTTGCGCATCTTGATCAAAAGTTCGGGCAGGGAGTTGATAGGAGGCATGTTGCGCATCGTCACCTTCGGGTCTTCGGGCGATTTCTCGTTCGAGCCTTTGCGGTTCACCACGTTCATGAAGATCATTTCGCGTGCAGCACTCACCATATCGCGTGCCTTGATGTCGGCCAGCAGCCTATCGACCACACGCTTCACGAACGACTTGCCGCTCGAAGGGGGCGCATAGATGATCGAGATGAACGAAGTGGTGTGCAGCTCACCATCGGCATAGATGGCACTCAGATAGCTTGTCAGCGTGCCCATGATGGGCAGTAGGGCAAACACCATCGGGATCTTGAAGAACTCCGGTGCCGAATTGACATACTCGCGGAACACAGGCGGCAGCTTGGGCATCCTTTGAATCAGCTCCCTCACCTCGGCATAGGGGTCCTCTTCAATCTCTTCGCTCTCTACCTCTTCAGCTTCCGTCGGCGACTTGTAGAAGCCGTTGTCCTTCAAGAAGAAATAGAACTCCTTCGAATGGCGCGTCTTGGTGTTGCGACTGCAGATCGACTTGCATTGCCCCCAAGTCTCCTCGGCCGAGTTGCCGAATCGTGGAAGAAGGGCATGGAGGATCCTCGGGTCGTTATCGGTGATGTTGCGGAAGTCGAGAATCATCTGATTGTAGAACATGTGACGCTTGCCCACTTCGGGCTGTCCTGTCTTCGGCCAATACTTCAGGCAGTAAGCGGCAATGATATCGGTCACAAGGAATCCGTTGTAGCGATAGCCGTCGTAGTCGTGACAGTCTTCGGGAGGCATTGTCTCGCCATCCTTTGCCTTGACGCCTTTTTCCGAAGGGTCGGCGGCAATCGAGCCGCCTGCCTCCTTCACATAGATCTCTGCATCGGTAAAGAGTTCCTCGCTCAGCAGCAGCCATTCGTCCTTGGGCACAAGGAACGAGATTCGGCTCAGGTCCTTGCAGACGGTATCGACTTCGCCGAAGTCGCCGACCTCAATCTGCTTCGCCATGGCCACGATGTTATCTGTGATGGTCTCGTAGTCAGAAAGGTTGCGCAGCACGAGACGCAGTCCCTTGCCGCTCGGGGTGATGTGGGCAGCCAGCAGCTGCAGGTCACCCAAATGCTCCTTCACGTGTTCGAAGCACTCGCGCGGCTTCTCGCAATGGTCGATGTCGAGCATCACGAGCCCAGTCGGCTCCATCAGGTCGGCCTTGCGCTGACCTGTCTTCGACCTGCCCATGTAGGCAATGCAGGGCAGATTCTTCTTCGCCTCGGCATCGCCGCCGCGAAATGCATCGCAGATGGTTCGAAGCCTCGGCTCTTCGAGCACCTTGAGCAGCCCCGCGTAATCCAGCTCGGCCGTTCGCTTCCCGCTGCTCTTGCCCGACTTATAGTAATCAAGTTTCATACTTTCTTGGTTTTATTTTTTATCTCACACAGAAATCACAGAAAGCACAGATTTTTTTTGATTGAAGCCAGTCATTTTCTGTGAGTTCAGTGAGTTCTGTGTGCACTAAAAATTCGGGATGATGATTATTGTTTACCGCCGAAATACTTGAGAAGCTTTTGACAAGCCGACGTGAAGATTGCCATGAACTTCGTCGTGTCGTTGTTCGTCTTCTTGAAGTTCACCTTCACCTGCCAAAGGTGAGCACTCTCGTAGATCACGAAGTCACCCTCTTGGTGCACTATCTTCAGATTGCTGGGCCTGCTGCCCTTCTGTTCCGGCTGAAATTGAAATTCTCCATACTCGTTTACCCAGCCTGTGCCACGATACTTGACACCTGGCTCTAAACTCAATTTGTTCATTTTCTTACATTTGTTTTAACTATTAGATAATTATATAGTAATAATGAAAAAAAAACTTCAAAGGTGTTGGGGCTGCGCCCTGTGCTGCATAGTGTTGTCTGCATCTGTGTATGCAAGCCTACCCATCTGCATACCACCCTTTGCAGCGCACATCTGCGATGTGCCAACACCTTTGAAGAGAAAAAGACTTCAATTCTTGAAGTAGAAAAAAGCTCCGCAAAAAACCATCCGGACCCGAATTGGCGCCACATTCGACCCGCTAAATTTTTCTGGGCTTTGCCCTTTTTTCTTCCTCCAAAAGGAGGACTTTTTCTCTTTGATGAAGACAGCCCATTCCTTTGAATGGGCGCTATTGGAAAGTGGCAGGCAGATGGGAGAGCTTGCTCTCACGGATGCATGACTCTTGCCAATAGCTCAGGGGACATTGTCCCTGTCTTCATCAAATGCTTTTTTTTAAGTTTCGTTATTCACGAAGTGATACTCTCTAAAGTTCAGGATGTACGACCTGACTTTTCGCGCGCGAATGCTGTAGGAATGATAATGCAATGTGCGTGTCATCTGCGTCGAATTAAGGCCGAACAGCATCCTTACTTCGCTGCGCGTCTTAGGGTCAATCACTATCTGCTTCATTTCTTCAGTAAAAATACCCTGTCAAACGCCTTGTTGAAGGCCGAGGCATCGAAGCAGTAGCGATGGTTCACGCAGTAGCAGAGAGCCGACATCAAGTGAGCTAGTTTCATGCGGCACTCAATGAGGTCTTTCCAATTCACGACTACCAGGGTGGAATCCATCACCGTTTCGGTCATATCGACATAGGTGAAGATATCCTGCATGATCTCTTCAATCTCCGCACCCGAAAGGCGCGTCCAATCCATGAGGTAGCGCAGATAATCGATTTTACCCTCGGAGTACTCGCCACGCCAGGTATTGAGTACCGTTGCATAGAAGCAGAAAAGGTCGTCAAAATCAAACAAGTGTTCTCGGTTGCCAATCTTAAGCTGATTGAATGCTTCTTTCTTTGTTCTGAATAATTTACATTTCATAGTCAAATTCTGTTGCGTAAAGGAATGCGCCGCTTTTGACGGCTTCTATATGAACTGGAGTTTCCAACTTCAAGTCCTTCACCTTGTCAAGGTCAACCAGCGTCAAGGTGTTGTTCTTGAGTCCTGAGGGTTGAAACTCTGTAAGCTTCATCATCCTGGGTTCAGTCTCGCTATTGACTTTCACCTCGCAGGTGGTTAGAATCTTGACAAATGTTCCGTAGATCGTTTCAGTATGCTGCATAATTATTTCTATCAAAATGGTAAAATGCTATATTCGGATAAGTATTCTTGAGTGATCCTGTTGGCTATAGAACTCAAAAATATAGCTCTTTCATTGAGATTGCTATCGAAACAATATACTTGTAATTCGGATAAATCATGAAGAATATCATAATCCTTAATTTTATGATTTGAGTAATGCTGATGTTCTTTGTCTGTTATGAGATTCAAATAGTAAAGATACAATTTGCAAATATAGAGATGCTTTCTACAAAAATAGTAGGCTAATTGAATCTTAAGTCTTTCAGTAATATATTTATGACTGTCATGGCGAATAAAATCAATTAAAGTACTATTGTTAATTGTAAAATCGTCATCAGGGTTATCCGAATCCTTGTAACCTTCGATTAATTGGCTTAGACGAATAGGCTCGACATATGCGGTAGTCAAAAGCTTATAAAGCTCGTAGGCTTTGACGCTAAGGTTCTTGGGGTCGGCTTCATCTCTATAATAATTGGTTTTCAGCATTAAATCGACCTCATTTAAAATACGTTTAAGCTCATATTTTGCCATGATTCTATAATCTTTTAGCTGCTTCTTTCAAGCTTTTGAGCTTGTTCATCATAATCTTGTTCATTCGCTCCTCCAAAGTGTCGGCATCGGGAGTGTCACAGCTCTCCAGCTTCTCGATGATGCGGCTGATTTCTTCGCGAACGACTTGCGAATGTGCAAATGCAGTATTTCCCGTGCTGAGCTTCTTTTCAGGATAAATCTGATTATAGACACCGATCCATACTTCCACTTCTGCATTTCGATCAAGCACATTCAGTCGTTTGCCGATGCGCTTCATGAACTTTTTGCCACAGATGGCTTCTATCAAGGCGGTGACTACCAATATTGTCCAACCCACCTCTGCTAATTTCTTTTTTTTCATTTTATAGTTTTACTGATAATAATTTAATTTTGTTACCTAGTGGTTAATTCAATTCCAAATGCCATTTGGTTTGCGATTCTGAATCTCTTTTTCTGCAAACTTGTATTTACGCTCGATGATAGGCTCCATTTTTCGGTAAATCTCGTCTATATTAAGAGGGGCTTTCTCTTCGATCATTTTGTAGATACGTTCTGCTTCATCCATGATGACGGGTATTAACTCAACATCGACTTTGCCGGGATGGGCAGGGCTGAATGGGTTAAGAAGATTGAACAAAACGACCCATACCAAGTTCTGTTGTTCTTCTGTTAGTTTCGCCAGTCGCTTATGGATCTTTTGTTTTACTTTCTTGCCTAAAATTACCTCGACCATCGCTGTCGAATAGATAACACCACGCAGCATAGAAAAGAATTGTTTGTCATTCATTTTTAAATAATGTATTAAAAGTTCAACATTTTTTGCGATCGCGAGTGCAAAGTTAGGCACAAAAAAAATCCCTGCCAAAAAAGTTTGACAGAGATTGAAGTTTGTACGGAAGAGTCCGTAAAAGTCCGCGATTGTCCGCGAATGTCCGAATTTTTTCGGAGAAAAATGTGTCTAACGAAATGGCAAATTCTCAATTATACCATCTATTTCACCCCGAGTATAATTTAGACTTGTACCCATCCAATCGTAGTAAGTAGATTTCTTTATGGGCCCGAACTCTTCGCAATACTCAGCGAGAGATAATAGGCGTGGAAGATATCCAGCCTCGCAAATAGCTCGCAAGAAAAGTAACTTGTCTCTTGCTTCTTCGAGTGGGTCCATTTGGGAATGTAGCCAATCTCGAATAGTTAGAGCTAATTCCTTCCTGATGATAAGTCGAACCAGCGTTGAGGGACAGGGGCATGGCAAATTGTCTGTTGGCATGGGCTTCACTTCCACGACTTCCGCACGATCAGCATTGTCTTCCTCTTCGGCTTTGTCCTTCTTTACATCCTTAGTGTCTGGTACGCTATAGTTGTTGATGAATTTCTCGATATAACTATTACTTATATTAATATTTCCAAAAGATTTCATATTATGATCTGTTGAGAATTACCATTGTGTTTACCATCGTACCCTCTATGGTCAGATTACCACCATAATTCACGATGATAAGATTATACTGAACTCTACAAGACTGCTCGCCCTGTTCCAACATTTGTTGTTCCAGGACTAACGTCATCCCCGGTGGGGAAATGGTAGCTAGTGGTGAAATATTGATGGGAGAAGAAGAAGCGCCCGACTGGGCTAAGGTTAGTGAACTCGGGCAAGGATACACATAATCCTTGCCCGCAGAATGATGGATTGGTTCATCATTCTCTGAAATTTCTGTTGTCATACTAAAAGTGTGGTAATAA
>JAEETH010000007.1 GCA_016290215.1 Bacteroidales bacterium | reverse complement strand
TCACCCCCAGAGCCGACCCTGTTTGACTGAGGGGGGCTTACTTTTCCAAGCAACCTTCCTCATCGCCTATTTATTGGCTTTCCGACCCCGTCATCTACTACTCTTTGACTTTTAGCGGACAGCAATATTATTTTTTTCGTTCCATCCACATTGTTAGCATGCTGGTAGAAAAGAATGCACAAAGTCAGCCATTTTCAACTTTTTTTTCGAAAATGGCTGACTTTTTTCTTTAAATAGCAAGGTCATCGCGCCCATGACGCATCTCTCACTCTGCTCTAAACCTCACTAACCTCAGCGGCATGCCATCACAATTCTTCAGCACCTGAATGCCATAGTAAAACCCATTGTGGCACACGAAGCGCTTTTTCGTTAGGGCAAGGTCGTAGTCTTCGCATTGGAAGGAGCCTGTCGAAATGCTTTGCCCCTTGCTGACCGAATAGACGCGGAATGTATTTTGGCCTGCCACCTCGGCATCGCCAAAGAAAAGGATGTTGTCGTCGTTGCCTTTGATGGCCATAGTGAACCACCCCATATTGATAGACTCCTTGATGTGTGGGATGCCATTTTCGTAATAGGTAATCAGATCGTTGTAATATCGAAGCACTCTCTCCTCGGTTTCCCTTGGTAACTCATCTTTCAAATCTTTTATCCGTGCGTTTTGCAAAGCAATCTGTTCTTTAACAGAAAGGGTTTGCGGTTCCCAATCCAAGAGCTTTTCCGAAATCTTGTTGCCGTTGAAATCGTATGTTCTCACCAGCCCATCTATCGGGTTTGTAACGATGAGTTTGTTGTTGACTTTCGCGATTTGCCACCGGCCTTTCATGTCGTTCCTTTTGCTTTCTGTGTAAATGAAGTAGCCTTTGTCTTTGAGGTCTGTGTTCATGTCTTCAAATACATCGCAAAGGATTTTATCTTTGCCTGTGTTTGTATCCAAAATGGATACAAGGTTTCTCCATTTTTTTGTCCATGATGTACCTCCAATAATGACAATATGGTGGTCGTTCAATGCTAGCATTTCCAAAGCTTGGTATTTGATTTTCAATTCTTTGACAATCAACCCGTTGTTGTCAAACAGATAAATGTCGCCTGTGTTGTTGGCTCGAGTGAAATACAAGTTGCCCAACTTTCCTTCCACGGGTTGGAGGTTGCGCGGCTTCTTGCCTTTGTCAGCGAAGTACAAGGTGATATCCTTCAGGAATTTGCCGTTTGCATCGAATAGGGAATACCTGTTCCTCGTGGCATGGCTGACCATGGCTTTGCCGTCATCGAAAACGACAAGTTGCTTCCGTAATCCGTAGGGACGACCATCTAAGGTGTCATAATACGTGTCAAAGATTTTGTCCCAGTTGTTCCCTTGACCGTAGGTTTCGTCGGGAACGAGTTGAATCACCTGCGCATCAACTTGAAAGCAAGTTGCAATGGCCAAAACAATGATTAAAAATAAGTTCTTCATGGCTTTGATATTTAAAGGTTAATACCTGTTTCTTCTGTTTGTAAATGCATCTTGAACTCGGCAAATTCCTGTTCGGCAGAAGGCTTGTTGGCGTCATAATCTTCCATGGTGTAAAAGTCGAAGATGTAATCAGTTGGTTTGGGCTTCGACAACAGATTGATTAGCACTGCGATAAGTGCAATAGAACAAGCCGTTGCCAAAGAGGAGATGAGGACGATTCGGTTAACGTTTACTTCTGGCCTTGTTGCTTTCCCGAAACTGAATTCTGGCACCGCGACGTTGTCTGAAGCCAAGGTTTCCATCGAGTTCTTCAGTTTTTCGGTGAAAGCGCGTTGTTCTTCAATTTTTTGACTGCACGATGGACATTCTCCAAGGTGCATTTCCACCATTTTCTTTTCGCTTTCCGGCAATTCATTGTCGATATAGCTTTGTATCGTTTTGTCATTCAAGTGTTTCATAGCAGGTGGTTTTTGATTTTTTCCATGATTCTTGACAAGGTTTTCCCGATGGATGGCAGGTTGCGCCCCGTCATTTCCGCGATTTCCTTATAGGAATAGCCCTCGCTGTAAAGCACGACAAGTGTTTGTTCCTTCTCGTTGAGATGAGTTATCGCATTGAGGATATCGGAAGCCTCGTCAAGCGTTTGCTCACCTGTTTCGCAAATAGGTTTTTCCATCGTGACGGTCCTTGCCGTTTTCCGTTTGTAGTCGATTCCCTTGTTGATGGTACTCCTGACGAGCCAGTTTTTCGTGTCGCGAATGACTTTTTCGTTGCTCATCGCGAAATAATACGCCGTGAACACGTCTTGTACGACATCCTTTGCGCCCTCTGGGTCTTGCAGCATCTTGGCCGCAATCCTGAACAGTTTCGGGTAGTGGTCTCGATATGTCTTTTCAAATTCGGGGTCCATCTTGGGAGCTTTTACAATAACAAGACGAATGAGATAGCCCTTTTGTGACATGGGCGACACAAAAATAGGGAAAGAAAATGATTGTTTCAATTTTACTCTTCCCCTAAGGCTTTCGTGTCCTGTATTATAACAAGAACTCCAAAACCCGATTATTTGACCTTAACTATCTTCTGAAAACCAGTGTTTCCTCCGTCTTCAATCAGTTGGAAAAAATAGATGCCATCGGGCTGACTGGACAAATCGATGGTGCTGTTTTCTTTTGTTAAATTATTTGAAATCAATAATTTGCCAAATACATCATAAATGCGAAAAGCGCAAGCATCAAGGTTCGTATTTTTCCATTCGATGGTGAAAACTCCAGTGGTAGGATTCGGATAAACGAGGAGCTTTTGGGTCGAATTATCTACAATACCATCGGTGGCGGGAACCAAGTCGAGGATGGCGCCCTGGTTGTATGAAAAGTTTTGGTTCGACGGGGTCATGTCGTCAATTTCAAAATAGCCGTCGTAATTGCCTTTCAATCCCCAGTTGAAATGGAAGAAATCGTTGGCGTCGTAGCCGTCGCAGATGAAGCAATGCCCTCCTGCGTATGAGGAGTTGAACCCGTTGTAGATGATAGGAATCCCTGCCTCCAAATTGCTTTTCAGCATAGCCATCCAGGTCTCTTTGTCGTAGCGGGAACGAAGCTCGCCATGCGCATCGCTACTGTAACCGAAGTTTTCTTTCAACGCTGATTCCGCATTGAAGGGGTGCGCTGGAGAATAGAGCACATACGCGGAGGAAATGGAAGACGTGTACCATGTTTCGATGGCGACACCGCAGTGGTAAAGCAGTGTTGCAACGGCGTTGTTGGCGCTGCTACAAGTGTTCGGCATGGCATCCCAGTTGTAGGTCGCGCTCGAAAAGTCGACATTATGTGTGATACCATTGTAGGTGTACGAGTGTGAGCCGACCCCATGCTCTGGATATTTCCAGTGGTGCATCACTTGTCCCATCGCCACGGCCACGCAGCCCACAGGTGTGTTGGGAGGGCAGAGCGCATTGTAAGGCGAACCTTGTCCCCACTTGGCGGTGATGATTGGAGCAACGGTTTGTGCGTTTTTCGAATCTCTCCAATGCCCCGACTGCATCATTTCCCATTGCGCAGCGATTTCTGGTGTCGCTTCAAGATGTTGGTTGATAGCGCTTTCAATTCTGCTGTCGTAAGTGAAGAGCCAATCTCTTACGGCAGAAGGGATATTTTCTGGATTGAAGCTACTGCTGGTGGAATATGCGAGTATGGGTTTGGCGCAATCATCGGCCGAAAGGATGACAAAACCGCCGGCATTGCTGAAAATGTATAGGTGGGAAAACCCTGTCTGTGCGGTGATGTCTTCAAGTGTGTTGGCGGAAAGGCCGCTTCGGGCTGCACAGCCACTTTGTTGCCAAAACGTTTCGGCCAGATGTTGGGCTTTTGTAGGGCTAACAGGATGGCATAATGCCCCCAAGCTCATAAGTAACAACAAACCAATGATGAAGGAGATTCTTTTCATAGTGTAATAGTAGATTTTAGTTTTTGACGATTCTGCTTGTTTTGACGCCATTGCCAGTGACCAAACGAAGCATGTAAATCCCTGCATTATAACCCGTTAAGTCAACGGAAAACTCTTTTTTACCTACGCTTTCATTGGGAAGCATTCTTCCGAACAGGTCAAAAACTTGCATTTCTAACACTGGTTCTGATTCAGTACAAACATACACAGTGCCATTGGAGGGATTGGGGAAAACCTTGATGTTTTCTTCATTATGTTCTCCGACAGCGTCAGGCGGCAGCTCTGGACCGCGGATGCCAATAATGATGGCATGGTTGCTGTTGAATCCGTATGAGCTACAGTTGGTGAGCGCAAAGTAGCCGTTTTGCTGTCCACCCCAGCCCCAGTTGAAATGGAAATAGTCGTCGTCACGGTAACCGTCGCAAGTCCAAACATGTCCGCCATAGTTTCCGCTTCCGCCGTACATAAAGGGTGCGCGCGCGTCGAGTTCACCTTTCAAGTAATTGAGCCATGTTGCTAAAGAAAGACTTCCACGTTCAATGTAACGCACCGTGGCGGGATAACGGAAATAGTTTGGGAGGGCGGATACAATCTTGTTGGAGTTGCACGAACTCGCTGAAGGGCCGTAATTCATGTTGACGGCAACACCGCAGTGGTACAGCAAAGTGGCCACGGACAACACGCAGCTATCCGGATGACTGGCAGCGGTGAGCCTGTCGGGCATGTTCGCGTAATCGTAGGTCGTTGCGCCGAAGTTGGCGGAAAGCGTGCCATAATTGTTGCTGTTATAGGAATGGCTCCCTTTGCCTGTGGTTGGAAATTGCCAATAGCGCATGATTTGACCCATGACAATGGCACCACAACCCGCAGCCGCGTGACCGCCGTAAGCAGAGTTGCCACTTGCATCGGCAGGACAAAGGTCGTTATAATACTTGGTTTGGTTCCATTTGTTGTCTCCAAGCAACGGACCAACTATCACATCGCCGTCTTTTTGTGCAGGGATGACTTCCGAAAGCAATGTCTCCCATTGTTGTTGGGTGGTTTTGTTGGCATATTGTTGGTTATCAACCGTATATTGGATTTCTTCGCTATATCCATCAAGGAAAAAGCGAATATGGGCGGGCATGTTTTCGGCGACAAAGGCACCTTCATTGGAGAAAGCCAAAATCGGTTGCACCCTGTCGTCGCCAGCTACGATGACAAAGCCTTCAGCATCGAAATTGACGACATAGAAACTGGGGCCTGAGCCATTTTCGCCGCGGAGCGAAGGCGCCGTGTAAACGATAGTGGGAGTTAATGATTCGGGCGCATGGTTGAATTTCATGGCATAGAAATGGGATGCAACGGTGTAAGCTGTTGTTTCATCCACAGGTTTAGCGGATACGTGACCCAGCAACATAACCACCAAAACGAAGAAAAGGGAGAATCTCAATTTCATAAGTAACTGTTTAAAACTAAACTACATTTTGATTAATGTCGCAAAAATACCTAAAAAACTGAATTAATAATGTCGTTTTTCATTTTTTTATGGAAAGGAAAAAATCTCTACTTTTGTCCCAACAAAACTGATTCATTATGAAAGCATCCAAAAAACAAGTTTTAGAAGAGGTGAAACGTTACGTTATCATCACTCTTGCGTTGTTTACCATGTGTTTGGGGTGGACGGCCTTCCTCATCCCGAACCATCTTATGGGCGGCGGCGTGAGCGGTATCGCGGCTTTGGTGTATTGGGGCACAGGCCTCTCCACGGGTATTACCGTGTTCGTCATCAATGCTATTCTGCTACTCATTGCATTGAAAATTATCGGCGTGGGATTCGGCATCAAGACGGCATATTCCATTGTCATGGCTTCGGTGTTCATGTCGTTGCTCCAGCATTTCATTACTGACCCGATGATGGCAGGCGAGATGCAGCCTTTCGTCAGCGATCATTTCTTGGCGGCTATCCTTGGTGGCGGCTTGGCGGGTTTGAGCATCGGTGTGGCCTTCACACAAGGGGGCAGCACGGGTGGTACCGACATCATCGCCATGATTGTGTGTAAATACCGCAACATCTCGCAAGGGCGCGTCATCCTCATCCTCGACATTGTCATCATCGCTTGCGGCTTCATCGTGGGTAATACGGTGGAAGACTTTATCTACAGCTGTGTCGTGATGGGTGTGTGCAGCTATTGCATCGACTTGGTCCTGACGGGCAATAAGCAGACGGTCCAGGCCTTCATCTTTACAGTGGAGCCCGAAAAGGTGGCCAACCGCATTGTCAACGAAATGCAGCGCGGCGTGACGGTCATTAATGGCACAGGCTGGTACACCAAGCGCGAAGGCCCCATCCTGATGGTGGTGGCCCACAAGCGCGAGTCGCAGATGATTTTGCGTATTGTGAAGGAAGAAGACCCCAAGGCTTTCATGACGATGAACACTGTGATGGGCGCCTACGGTAAAGGCTTCGAGCAGATTAGGAAGTGACTTTTGGCAAAGGCCAATGACAATGGCTTATGGCTCGCTTCACCAAATAGTTCTGTATTCACACCTTGGATGAAGTGAGCCATAGTCATAGGCCATAAGCCATAGTAAAAAAGGGAAAGCCTATCGAAAAGCTCTCCCTTTTTTCGTGTTTTAAAACCAATGGCTTACTTGATGCCAAGCTTCTTGGCGATGTCTTTCGGCAGGGCGTCCTTGTGGACAACGATGTTCAAGGTCTTGTAGCGGACGAAAGCCTTGCTGACGTACCAAATGCCTTTGTATTGGCCAGCGTCGCCCCAGCTGTTCTTCACGATGAAGTATTCGTTGCCGATTTGGTCCTTGGCGGTGCCGTAGATGAGCATACCGTGGTCGTCGCCTGTCTCATAGTTGTCGTAGGCAATCTGACGTTCCTTTTGGGTGACCCACTTCTGCGGGGTGGGACCGTTTTGGGCTTCCTTTTTGCGGTCGGCGGCGCTCATTCCAAGCCAGTGGGCCATGTCGCTACCAGCGAGGTCTTTTCCTTTGGCTTCAAGGTCGGGAAGCACTGCCACGCCAGCCATGGGGCCACGGAGCCAACCAGCTTCGCTGACGTCGCTACCCCAGGCAATCGGGTAACCCTTGTCGATGGCGTTGTCCATCACTTGCATGAACTCGTCGATGGGGAGGTTCCAAGCCTGACCCCAGCGCCAGTTGTCCTGCACTTCGATGACGAAAGGCTCATAGAAAGGATGGTGCGTGAACGAAGTCAGGTTGATGTAGTCGTTCATGTTGAGGCCCGTCGACTCGGCGAAGCTCATAGGAGTGTACTTCTTGCCGTTGTAGGTGAACTCGGTCGGAGGAACGCCAAGGTAGGCATCGTAAATGCCAGCGAGAGCTTTCTTCCACAAGGGGTTGCCGTCCTTGTCCATCTGGATCTTGCGGCTCTTGATGACGCCTTCCACGAAGGGGTCGGTGACAGCTGAGAGCTCGTTGAAGTTCGACAAAGAATCGCCGTGCATGGCACCGGCAGGCATCAGTTCATCGGGAATGAGACCGTAATGCTTGATGGCATACAGCACGTCACCGAAGGAACCACCTTGCGAGAACGACACGTCGCCGTGGGTACGGATAGCAGCCTCGGCACGGTCGAGGTAGGTCTTGTAAACGATGTACATCTCTGAGAAGTCGTACTCGGGCTTGCCCATGCGGAGCAGCTCGGCCTCAAAGAATGCCAATGAGCTGTAGCACCAGCAGGTACCAGCTTGGTTTTGGTCTTTAATGGAGGTCACAGGGAGCTCCTTCACCGTGGTAAACTTGAAGCCTTCATCTTCCTTGGCTTCGTCTTTTTTAGCCTCAGGCTGTGCAACGACGCTGATGCTGAGCATCAAGGCGGTCGCGGTTAATAAGTGTTTGAATTTCATAATGATGTTTATTTGTTGGTTGTTTAATTGTTTAATTGTTTTCTGTGAGATCGGGCCTTCGACGGACTCAGGCACCTTAGTTTTTGTCTCGCGAAGGTCCCTGAGCCTGCGGCCCCTGAGGCCTCTCGAAGGGTCGAAGGGCCGTCATAATGGCTGCAAAAATAGGAAAACCATATCAAAGCCCCAAATCTTTTCTCATGGCCTTTGAAAGGGCGTCTTTGTGGAGGGTGAAGAAGATGGTGTATTGGCGCAGGTATTGTTCGGAGCAGTACCAATAGCCTTGGTAAGGACCTCTGTCACCCCACGAGTTCTTGATTTTGTAGTATTTAGTGCCGTTTTGGTCTTTGGCCATACCGACGACAAGCATACTATGGTCGTCGCCAGCATCCCAGTTGTCGTAGGCTCTTTGGTGGTCTTCATCCGTTATCTTCTTTTCGGGGACGATTTCTTCCCAAAGCTTTTCGTTTTCGGGGTCTTCGGGGACGATGCCCAAGCCATTCTTTCCTGAGAAGCCCTTATTGCTGACATCCTGCGCCCAACCGAGGGTGTAACCATGCTCTAAGGCATAGTCGACGGCTTCCATCAGCTTGTCGAGAGGCAAGTTGTAGGCAGGGGTCCAAGTCCAGTTGTCGGGGATTTCGACCATGCAGGGCTTGTTGTATTCCTCGGTAGTGAAGGAGCAGATTTCAATGTAGTTGGCGGGGTCGATACGGTATGCCTCTGCAAAAGACTTGGGCGTGTATTTCTTGCCATCCACCGTAAACTCTTCCGGAGCTTCGCCGAGATAGGCATCCAGAACGCCTTGCACAGCCTTGGGACCGGCAGGAGAGATTTTCTTGTTGCCATTCTTGATGATGGCGCGGGCAACGCCATTGATTACTTCGTTCATCTCAGCGTGCATGTGGCGCTCCTCTCCGATGACCTTGCCGCTATAGTCAGCCTCGGGCATCATGCCATATTTGTCGATCATGTAAAGCACATCGCATACCTCGCCGCCTTGGCTGAGGGTGTTGTTGCCGTGCATGCGGATGAATTTGGCCACTTTTTCGGTCCAAGCGTTACGTACGACAAACATTTCTGAGAGGTTGAATTCCTTGCCGTAGATGCGGAGAATTTCCGCTTCGACGAATCCGATACCCGCAAAGCACCAGCAAGTGCCCGAGCTACCTTGGTTGTCGACGGGCGTGTGCTTCACGTTGACGGTCTCAGTGATTTGATAGACAGGCTCTTTCTCTTCAGCTTCTTGGGCGATGAGCGTTGAGCCTATGCCCAGCAGCAGCGCAATGGCTGCCATTTGCATAAATTTCTTCATATTTGGTGAGATTATAACTTCATGATTTTCGTTGTCGTACTGCCTTGTTCGGTCAAGGTTTCGATGAAATAACAACCTTTAGGCTGTGATGAAAGGTCGAGGATGAAGCGGTTGCCACTTACGGTTTGGTCCATCACTTCTTGTCCCATCAAGTTGATGACACGAACTTGGCGAAGTCCTTCTGCCTCAATGTAAACCTTGCTTTCGGTGGGGTTGGGGTAGAGGCTCACGTCTTGTTGGTTGCCTTGTTCATTAATGCCAGTCGTCCAGTCGACATAGACCTCGTTGGAGGCGCTTGATTCGATGTTGTTGGTTTGTCCGGTCACGGTGTAATGGTATGACTCTGAGGCATTGGCCGAGTAGTCGATGAAATCTGTCCCCGAGCTGTGTCCGATGCGTTCGCCGTTGCGATAAATGCTGTATCTTTCGGCCATAGTGGCTTCGTCCCATTGTAGGATGACACGTCCCTCATGGATGAAAAATCTGAGATGCTGCGGGATGATGGTCTTGTTGACTTCGATGAAATTCAGTTCGGGATGCTCTTGCGATGAAGCATAGGCCGATGGGAAGTTGTTGGTGGTATAGCAAGCGCATACGACGTATTCGTATCGTGAATCGGGTTGCGAATTGAGATTGTCGGTGAAAGAGGTTCCGGTGAGCAGTTTGACACGTTTGAATTCCCCACCTTTGGGACGACGATACACCATATAGCCTCTCGGACTATCGCCTTGCGGGGCATCCCATGAGATTTTGGGCTTGGATGGGGTCGTCATCTCGTAACGCAGATTTGTGGGACTTGGATATTCTGATTCGGGTTGTAGGTTGCAGAAATTGGAAGGATGGGTCTCTCCATCTTCAGTTAAAGCGGCTACATAATAATTATGGAAAGTCTCGACGGTTTCGGTATAGTTGAAACTCGTGGCGTTCGTTATGGCGAAAAGCAGGTTGTCGCGGTAAATCTGATAATGGTAGACCTCTCTGTTATAGAGCGGTTCCCAAGAGAGGGAGATGTTGTTGCCCGATTGCGATAGGCTCAGGTTTTCGGGGCCGTTCAGATTGGTGTTGGCTTTTTCGCAAGTGTTGTGGGCAATGAAGAACAGGCCTGGGTCAAGGTCGGCTGGACTCCCTGAAAATGCGACTTCATTATGATTGGATGAATTTTTGATGACAAAACTCAAATGTCCGATGTTTTGGATGGGTTTGATCCATTGGATGTCAACATGGCCGTAGGGCAAGAGGATGCTTTGGCTTCCGCTTGTTGAGCTGAGTGAAATCTGGCCCAATTCCTTGCCTTCGGTGCTGATGAAGGATAAGGCTCCGTCTTTCCAGCCTTCTGCTTCGGAGGAGGTCATTTCAACGGTCCAAAGGCACGTGGGACCGAGGATAACATCGTTTTCGACAGCTTTCACGCCTTTGGCTTCATGGGAGATGGCATACACGGCGTAATCCACGATGGCAGGCATGTAGTGGTCGGTATAGGTCATGTCGGCACCAGGAGCCACATTGTCTTCGGTGTAGATGATTTCGCCATTGCGGGTCACCACGATGCGGTCGATGGAAGCGAGGTTGTTGAAATTGACATTTTGAGAGGGATTGGTCCAATGCAAGGTGGCTGCATAATCAATGTCGCCACTGGCTTCGACGGTGAGGTTTTCGGGTTGCAAAGGCATGTAATCGTACACGTTGGCGGGGACGAAGTTGAAGATGGCTCCTGCCCAACCTGCATAGTCGATTTCATCGATGACAAAATAGCCGTCGTTGGTGCCACCCCAGCCCCAGTTGTAGTGGAAGAGGTCGTTGTCATCATAGCCGTCGCACACAAAGGCATGTCCGCCTTCTTCACTATAGCCGGAATAATAGACGGGCCAACCGATGTCGAAGGATTCTTTCAGATTGTTTTGCCACTGGACGAGGCTATAGGATTCTCTGCGTCTAAGATTGGCATGGTTCGAATAGGAAAAGTAGCGACTGATGACATCGGGTACGTCCTCAGAATTGGCACCGCTACCGTTGTAGTCAAAGCCCATCTCGACTGCCACGCCGCAGTGATACATCAAGGTGGCAATGGCCTCGATTTGCTCTTGTGGGGAAGAGCTATTGATTCTAACGGGCATGTTGTCCCAGTCGTAATAGGTCTCCCCGAAGTTGGCGGTGAGGTTGGGGTAATAGGGCCCCCACCAGCCGCCTGAGCTATAGGTATGTGATCCTGTGCCATGCTCGGGATAGTCCCAATACTTCATGATTTGGCTCATGGCCGTGGCCACGCATCCTGCATAGCATCTGCCACCAGGGCCGTTGGCGGCTTCGGGCGCATAGAGGTTATAAGGCGAGTCTTGGTTCCACAAGGTGGAGACGAGGAAGTCGACGCTGCGGCCTCTGTTGCGAGAAAGCAACTGACCTGTCGTCGACACGCTTTGCCATTCTTGTTCCGTGTTGTCGAACAAAACGGCGTTGTGGCTCGTGCGTGCTTCGATGATTTTATCCAAATAGAACGAAAGTTCGGGCGACATGTTTTCGGTCACAAACGGGCCCTCGTTCGAGTAGCCCACGATAGGACGGAAACGGTCGTCGGCGGAGACGATGACGAAGCCTTGTTCGCCAGTGTTGAAGACATAGAAACAAGTCTCGTTGCGAGACGAGTTGCCTGTGTAAACGAGTTGTACATCGCTGCTTTCAAATCCACTTTTGAACTTGAAACATGCGAATTTCTGAGCTACGGTTTTTGCCTTTTCCAAGTCGATGGGGTTGGCATTCAGATAGTTGATGCCCAAAACCAGGGCGAGCAGGATGAGAATATGCTTTTTCATAGAGAAAATGATTTGTCAAAAAGGGCTCAAAAATAGTAAAAAAATCGAAATACTGCCTCAAAATGGAAAATAAATCCCATTTATAGGGTGATTACCTCGTCCATCTTGATGTCTAAGGGCTCGGTGGGCACTTCGTCGACGAGTTGGAAGTCGAAGCAGATGCCGATGCGTTTCACGTCGAGATGTTGGCAGAGGAAACGGTCGTAATAGCCGCGTCCACGGCCAATGCGGTTGCCATTTCGGTCGAAGGCTACGCCAGGCACGATGATGAGGTCGAAATCACCCGTGTAAGGCTCGTTCTGCGGCTCAAGGATATTAAAGTCTCCTACGGCGAAGTCGGTGTCCTTGGCATATTCCACGGGGATGATGTCGTCGCCGACCACGGTGGGCAAAATGATGGTTTTCTTCAGATGCCATTTTTCAAGGAAGGCTTGGGTCTGCACCTCGTCGGGCAAGGCACTGTAAAGCATGACTTTCTCAGCTTTGACGAAGTCGGGATGCTGCTCTAACTTGGCCAAAATCATTTCCGATTGCTCGAGCAGTTGTTCCTTGGTATGTTGTTTTTTCAAGGCCTTGATGTGGGCGCGTAGCTCTTTTTTATCCATGATTGGTATTGCTAATTGATGGTTTTTGTCGTTTTGAAGCCAAGCCCGTAGGGTAGGGCCGCCGAAGCGGTGATGCTTCGCTTGGGTGCGTTCTTGATCCATTGCACCTCCACGTGGCTGTCACTCTCGTTGAGGATGATGCCGCCTTCCACTTGCCAACTTGTTGCGATGGGTTGCGGACGAAGGGAATAAGACGCGCCTTCTTCCACGATTTCAAGTTCTTCTGGCATGATGATAGAGTAGAAAAAGTCCGACATCACGTCTTGGATGACGAAGAAGTTGTCGTTTAAGTCTTTTGTTTTTGGGTCCTGATGAAGTGCGTGCTTGCAGCCGCTAAACGTGACCAGACGAGTTTGGTATCCCAATTTGTTGGCACGGTCGACGATGCACGAAGCACCATACATCTTATCGACGATCAAGGTATTTAAGGGGTCGGCAACGGCAAAGGGGTAGCCATAATCGTAGGGCATGACTTTATCGGCGTCGCCATGGATGGCGAGGATGGGGATGTTGCGGCCTCTCAACATGGCAGTGTCGGGCATGGCGCCCCACATTTCGACGATGCCCCGAATGCGGAAAGGGTTCTTGATGGTGTTGCCGCAAGTGTCGATGTCGCCGAGTTCGGATCTCATGAAGCCTTTGTGGGTGTATCTTGGACGCAATTCGTTGGTCAAGAAGGCGAGGTTGAGCGCAGTGACTGCCCCCGAACTGGTACCGCCTACGAACATCATGGTGGTGTCGATGCCATATTCTTCTTGATGCGCTACCAAGAAACGCATAGCGGCATGGGCATCTTGCACGGCGCGATAAGCCGCCCGGCCGATGCTGGCCTTGGTGGGAATGTAGCCAATCCTATAGTCTATGGAGACAGCCACATAGCCTTGTGAAGCAAAGTGCTGGCACCATTGGGATGGGGCTTTGTCGTCTTTTGACCCGAAATAGAACGCTCCACCTTGGATGAACATAATCATTGGACGCTTTTTTAGGGTGTCGTCTTTTGGGCGGAAAATGTCGAGATGGAGGTCCAAAGGGGTTGCGATGATGGCGTCGCCGACTTGGGAGATTTTGTCGATGGCAGGCACCTCTTGGGGAATCTCCGTCCAAAACCCCCTGGCGCGGGCGTACGTGATGTCGCTGGTTTTTTCCACGGCAAACAGTGTTTCGCGGTAGCGGCTGTTCCCATAGTCATGAAAAGCAGCAGTCTTGTGCTTTTCGAACCAAAAAGAGGTCGAGTCGAACACGCCCGATTGCACGTACCCTTTTGTGTGTAAACTATCCATGGATACCACATGGGGATGAAAAACCTCCTGTCCGCCATGGTAGTATAGCACGGCATTTTGGCTCTGCGCCTCCAACCGGAAAGGTAGGGTGTCCGTCATGTTTTCCTCCAAACTCATGTAATGCCCCTTGATGCTGAGGCTGTCGCTGTATTCTACGAAAACCAAAAAATCCTTGCCGCCAACATTGCTCCTATAATAATCAGGGGTCTCCACGACGGGGAAGTAGGCTTTGCCCCAAGACAAGGTGCTGTCTTGTGTGTGGTTGTCGCCAAAAAGGGAGGCCAACCATAGGGAAAGGACTATCGTGATGATGTAGCGGCGCATGGGTAATTCGTACTAAAGAGGTGCAAAAATAAGAAACATCTGCTAAAACTGGGCATCAAATCCCTAAAATCCGTATTTTTACGGCTCAAAACGAATTTGACATGAAAAGAATATGGCTTGTTTTACTGGCATTCAGTTGTTTGATTGGCACGGTTTCGGCACAGGAGCATCTTCGTTATGCCTTGATTTGGCATGATGAATTCAATTCAGGGCGTTTGGACGAGCAGGTCTGGTCGAAGATTAGACGAAGCAAGTCGGATTGGGCCATTCACATGTCGCCCCATGACACGTTGTATGCTTTCGACAAAGGCGACCTTGTGTTGCGTGGCATGGTGAATGACTTTTTGCCCAACGACAATGCCGCTTTCCTCACGGGAGGCGTGTGGAGCAAATACAGGAAAACCTTTGGCTTCGGAAGGGTTGAAGTGAGGGCGAAGTTCGATGTTGCACAAGGTTTTTGGCCTGCCATTTGGATGTTGCCACAGGTCAATCACGATTTGAGGTGGCCGTATGGGGGCGAAATCGACATCATGGAGCATTTTAGGGACAATCCTACTGTGAATCAGACGGTTCATAGTGATTATACGGTTAATTTGGGCCAACGCAACCGTCCTTCGCATGTGGCCTATCCAAAGTATAACGAGGGTGAGTACAACACTTACAGCATGGAGCGTTTTCAGGACAGTCTCGTCTTTTTCGTCAACGGAAAACGTACACTCAATTATCCGCGTTTCCGCGATGGAGATAATGGTCAGTTTCCTTTCAGCCAGCATGATTATTATCTGATTCTTGACGCACAAATTGGGCGCGACCGCTCGCCTTATATCGATACGACCAAGATGCCAGTGGAGTTGCGCATCGACTATGTACGGTATTATGAGTTGGACACAAAGACCGATGTTATCCCCGAACCGAAAGAGTTTCAGGTGATTAAAGCGAAGAAGAAAAAGTTGAGAAGGGTGGTTTACGATGTGGAAACCCGTTTTGACAATCCCGATGAGTATCGCATAGTGGTGAAATGCGGCAAGGCCACCATCGCGGGCAACCGGCAATGGGCGGAAAGCACCTTGGCGCAGTTGGTGGATGAAAACGGTTGCATTGCGAATTTGGAAGTGCACGACTGGCCGACGTGTCCTAATCGCGGCATCAGCCTTGATAGGTGTGGCAAGAAGTTGAGATTTAATGACTTGAGTCAGCTGTTGGATGAAATGGCGTTCTATAAGTTGAACCGTCTCCAATGGAACGGCGAAGGGGCTTTGACTGAAGCAGAAAAAGATGAGATTAGGAGCCGCGCCAAGGAGTTGGGCATAGAGATTCAAACAGAAATAGTGCCTCTCCCCAATAGGGATTATCTTGATTCAGAAGGGAATGAAGAGTTCCCCGCTTCAAGTCGGATTTTCCTGCATACAGCTTCGGAAGACGGTGGATGGCTGTATTTAAAGGGATTAGGTGAGGATGATATGGAAGCGATGAAGGCGTTCTCCGAGCGTTATTGGAGAGGCGGCGATGCAGGCGAAGGAGCAAGTGAAAACGGTTTGCCTGATGTGTTGTCTCCTGCGGGTTCGCGTTTGGCTAACTTTAGGGAAAAGGTGGCTGTGCATCGTGAGCGTTTTCTCTATAAATGACAATGACCACGACCCATTGTGAAAGCGGCCATGGTCATTGTCACTAGTCATAGTCCAACAGACTATCTCCCGTTATAGTTTCCGCTCAAGGTCTCGATGAAGCCGTTGGCAGCAGTCTTCATGTTGGTGAAGTCGTTGCTGAGCGAGTTGGAGCAGTCGAGTACGAGCATGATCATGGCGCTCTTGTATTCGTTGACAATCTCAGTGTTGTGCGATTGTGAGAACTCACTGTTAATGTTCCAGTTTTGTGTCGATTCGTTCCACTTCCATTGACTCACATTATCAGTGCTGATCTGGTTTCCGCTCAGGTCGGTAAGGTTCTTGAAGGAAAACACGTTGAAGATGCTTTCTGATGCGCCGGTGATGGTGTAGCCCGACATGCACTCCAAGCCAACATAATGGATGTCAGTCAGCTGTGCAAGGCCGTTGTTGCGGATATAGGTGCCTTCAATGTAGCATTGCGAGGTGGCGGCATTGCTCACGTTATCGAAGGTGAAACGGATGAGGGTGTTGTTGTCTTGTACGGGCAGCTTCAGCGTGACGTTGTAGAACGTGCTTTGGTTGTATAGCTGTTGGGCGATTTGGGCGAACTTCTCAGAGGCTTCGCTCATGTTGTTGACTTCAAACACATTATGCGCGGGGTCGCTGGAAAGCTTGTTGAGGTTGTTCCTGAAGCTTTCTATATCGTCCATGTCCGAACCACGAACACCGATGGAGTAGGCTGAAATGTGGTTGCCACCAATGAGTTCGTTTGTAATCCTCGTGTTGACAGCCGAGAGGTATTCGCTGCTCGAGTTGTAGTCGGAAAGGGCGATGGAGCCTTGGTCAAGGCCATCGGTGAAGGTCACCACCGAGACATTAATCAGATTCTCAGGCACCTTGGCTTTGGCTAAACTGTTGAGGCCTGTGTTAACGGCATGATAAAGGATGGTGCCGTCTTGCATGGTGAGGCCGTCGACGAAATTCTCGAAGTTATGTTTCGTGTCTTGGTTGAGCAGACCCAAAGGCATGGTGTAAAGCTCCTGGTTGAAACCGATAATGCCCAAATAAAGACCTTCCTTGGCGGGAGTGTTGTCCTCAGTCTTGGGTTTTCTGCAACTGGTGAAGGTGGTCAGCGTGACAACAAGTGCCAAAATCGCCACCGAAAAGATGTGTTTTTTCATATTCGTTAGTTTTTAATCTGTTCTATAACGCAAAAATGTCTTTTAAATTGTATGACCTCTCCCAACTCTCAACTCTCAACTCTCAACTCTAAACTCTAAACTCTCAACTCTCAACTGCCATCGCCTTCCGAATAGCCTTGCAAAGTTGGTCGGGGCAAGAGGTGTTTTTGAAACCGCAACGGATGCCTTCCAAACGTTGGAGTACCTCATCAACTTTCATGCCATCCACCAAAGCGCTCACGCCTTGTGTGTTTCCGTTGCAGCCGCCATAGAACTGCACATTCCTCAGAATGCCGTCCTCAATTTCAAACTCAATAGCTTGGCTGCACGTGCCTTGGGTTCGGTAAGTGTATTTCATGGTTATTTAAAATTCAAGATTCAAAGATTCAAAATTTAAGGATTCAAGATTCAAAGATTCAAAATTCAATGATTTAAAATTTTGTCGGCGTTTCGACAAGCTCAACGACCTTCGCTTATACGGCAAGGTCCCTGAGCCTGTCGAAGGGCCGGTTTAAAACTTGGACATAAACTTTTGGCTGTCAACAACAAATCGTTCATGGAGGCCTTCGCCGACAAGGGTCTCGCCTTCAAAGCATTTAACCTCGAAGACTAAGCGGCGGCGGTCCACTTCGACGAGTTCGGCCTCACAACGAATAGTTGAACCCACTGGACTGGCTTTCAAATGCTTGATGTTGACCGCAATGCCCACGGTGGTGTTGCCTTCGCCAATCTTGTCTGCGACGCTTTCCAAACAGGTCTTCTCCATCAGCGCAATCATGGCGGGGGTGGCAAAGACCTCTAAGGCACCCGAGCCATAGACAGCGGCGGTGTCTTTGTGCTCCACCACGAGTTTCTCGCTATGGCGGAGTCCCTTTAGCATATCGTATTCCATTAGCCTTGGAAGTTCATGGTGATGTTGACGATGACATCGGGGTGCAGTGAGCGACCCACGGGGCAGCTTTCGGCGGCAGCCCACAGCAGGGATTTCTGTTTCTCGGTGTATTCCTTGGCGGGAAAGTTGAACACGATGTCGATCTGCCCGATGCGGCGCGGGTCTGCGTTCATGGTCTTCTTCACCGTGTAGGTGGTGCCGTCGATGTCGAATTCGTGGCCTTGCGCGCTGATGCCCATGATGGTCATCATGCAGCCGGCGAGGGCTGCGCAAGCGAGGTCGGTGGGTGAGAAGGCTTCGCCTTTGCCGTGGTTGTCGGTGGGTGCGTCGGTGAGGATGGTGTTGCCCGACTGCACATGGGTCATCTCGTTACGGAGATTGCCCTTATAAGTTCCTTTTATTGTTGCCATATTTGTGTTTTTAATTCGAAATGCTGAATGAGGAATGCTGAATGGGGGCGAAGCCCAACAGCGCATCGCGACATTCCGCATTCATAATTCCGCATTCAGCATTTATTAATCTGTTCCAAAATCAATCCAGCGAGGCGACTCGTGCCTACGCGGAAGAGGTTCGGGTTGAGCCACTGTTCGCCGAGGATGTTTTTCACTAAATAATAATAGGTGAGGGCGTCGTCCGGCACTTTCATGCCACCTGCAGGCTTGAAGCCGACCTTTTTGCCCGTGGCCTCGTAGTATTCCTTGATGGTGTCGATCATGACGATGGCAGCCAAAGGTGTGGCGGCTACTGGCACTTTGCCCGTCGAGGTTTTGATGAAGTCGGCACCGGCGAGGATGGCCAGTTCGCTGGCCTTGCGGATGTTTTCAACGGTCTTCAGCTCACCCGTCTCAAGGATGACTTTCAGTTTTGCCTTGTCGCCGCAGGTCTCTTTGATGGTCTTGATTTCGTTGAAGACCTCGTCGTAACGCCCGGCGAGGAACGTGCCGCGCGAGATGACCATGTCGACCTCATCGGCACCTTCGTTGACGCAGTATTCCACCTCCTTGACCTTCAGGTCGAAGGGCATCATGCCCGAGGGGAAGGCGCAGGCCACCGTGGCCACGTGGATGCCACTGCCTTCAAGTTGCTTCTTGGCCTGACGGATGAAAGGACTGTAGATGCAGATGGCGGGCACGCTGAGGTGGGGTTTCTGCTTGGGGAAGGCCAGGGCCTTGTCGCAGAAGTCCTTGATTTTAGCCTCGTTGTCGAAGGCTTCCAAGGTGGTGAAGTCGATGCTTTGGAAGATGGTGCGCAGAGCATCTTTTTCGTGACCTTTTTTCTTCTCTTCGTTGAGAATCAAAGCAATGCGCTCGTTGAGTGCGGCTTCGCTATGGTTGTAGGGCTTGAATTTCATGATGTTTTATTAGTTACTTTTTTATTCTTATTTCATGTTCTTCAATATATTGTCTAATAAAACCTGCAATGTCCTCTGTCGAAACCTCATATTTTGGTTCAAGTAAAGAGAATTCAGCGGGTTTATGGAAATAGTTTTCATTCAGTAAGATGCTGTAAATGAACTTGGAATGAATGGTGTGGCGTGAGAATCGGCCCGCATAGTCAACGCCCTTGGCCAAGTCAAATCCATCTTTCAGCAAGGCATAGATGTCATAATAATCGCGGAAGGCACTGCGTACCGCAATAGTGAACAGTTTCATGCCAAGGAGTTCTTGCAGTGACGGTGTTACTATGTTGTTGTAAACGAAACCCTTGCCTAATTCTGGAACAGAGTTTTCTGGTCTGAAGAATGACAACTTTACATTTCCGTTCACAAAGATTTGAAGTTGGTTTTTTGATAGGAACTCTTTTTTACAAGCAGGAAAAACATTTGAAACCTCATTAGAAATAGCTGAAAAGTCAAGTAAGGGGCGTTCTTTCCGCGTTCCTAACAGTTCAAAATCAAGGTCTTCGCTCTTCCTGTGTTGCATTTGCAAAGATTGTGCTGTGCCACCGCAAAGATATAAGCCTTTAACAATCTCCATTTTTGAAACTGCTTCAAAAACGGGAATTGTCTCCTCTCTAAGCCCTAATTTCCAGTCTTGGTTTCCCATATTGTTTCAAGTATTTGTCCGGTTTCTTGATGTCGAAAAACATGACTGCCAGCAGCCAGTTGATGATGCCGTAATAATCGCCTTGAGAAACAAGGCGTTCGCGCCAAACATTTTGAATTCGTTTCATAGGGTAGAGTGCGCTCAACTTGTGCAAGTCTTCGAACTCAAGGTAAAGCAAAGCCTTCTCGATGAGCAAGTCATCATCAATATGTTTTGGGTTTTTGGCATACGACCACAGGCAGCCCATCTTTTCAAGTTGCCGCCAAAGGATACGTTTTTTGTCCCCAATGTGTCCGTTTTTGCTTTGTGCCTTATTCATCATGCTGCAAAATTAGACAAATTTCTGAAACCACAACTTTATCTTCTCAGCCAAAGCCCAAAAAACCTATCATAAACGCTATAGCATTCCTCGTCCTCGGTGATGAGTTCTTTGTCCAAAAGGATGATAATGGAGGCATTTTTTTGCTGATTAGGACTACATTTTGCCTATAATTTGAGGCTGTTTTAAGTGTTTTTGTGTTGCTTTTCGGTTATGGAACTTATTTCTGTAATGTCAGAATACTACATGATGTATTGATTGTTATTATTTTAAGTGTAATAATGGTTGGAAATTTTTCCAGAAATCGCCTTGTTTTTTATAGCGAAAAAGTTGCGGCGAAAAAGTTGCGGCAATATTTTCGCTACAAAAATAGGCAAATTTTTCAATATGACAAGTCCTCCAAAGAAATTTTCATTCGCCATTTCCACTGGTTTTTGGCATTGGCGGGGACGTTGATTTGGTCATCTGCAGGGTTGGGCGACCAATTCTTTTCGTTCAAGTCTAAGAGGTCTTGCAAAGGATAGATGTTCCATTTTGAAGGGCTGTCAAAATGCTTTTCCAGTATCTTTTTGAGGGTCTTGTCGGTGATTTTGCGGTCATCGAGGTCGAGGCTGTCGAGGAACTGGCGGGTGCGCACACGGTCTTCGGCCAACCAGCCACGCAAGGTGGGCATATCATGGGTGCCGGTGGTGTAGACACAATTCTCGGGCAAGTCTTCTGTTTGTACAAACTGATGGCCAAACACCTTAGGCATACGTTGCACTTCAAGGCTCATGATACCCAACTCCTGCATCACTTCAGGCACGCAAGCGGGAATCATGCCGAGGTCTTCGCCGCAAGCAATCATCTTCGTTGCGTTGACCAAGGCGGGCAGTTTTTCCAAGGCTTTTTGCTTCCAAAACTCGTTGTGGCGATGGAAATAGAAGTCCTCATAGAGGGCATCAATGGCCTGTTTTTGGTCGTCACCGAGGGAGTGGTAGGCCTTGGTTTTTTGAAGTTCGATGCGAGGGATGTACTTGTCTTTCTCGTTGGGGACAGGGATGAAGAGGGTATCGATGCCTTTTTTCAAGTGTTTGCTTTTGACGAAATGGAAGCCTTGGCCTTCAATTTCTTCTATGCTTAAAGGTAGGGCAGGAGAGAAGTGTCCCAACAAGCCCGACTTAGCCGACTTGGGAATCTCCCAGATGCGGAAAAAGCCCAAGATATGGTCGATGCGGTAGGCGTCGAAATAGCGGGCCATCACTTGCAGGCGGCGTTGCCACCAGGCGTAGCCGTCCTTGGCCATCGCCTCCCAGTTGTAGGATGGGAAACCCCAATTTTGTCCCTCGGCAGCGAAGTCGTCAGGCGGGGCACCGACTTGCACATCAAGGTTGAACAAATCAGGATGCGATTTCACATCCACTCCCGATGGATTCACGCCGATGGGGATGTCGCCTTTCAGTAGCAAACCTTTGTCGTGCAATGCTTTGACGGCCTCGCGCAGTTGCTTGTCGCAGTGGTATTGTAGGAAAAGATGGATTTCTGTGCCGTTGCCGTCGCGCTCGGCGCAATATTGGGCATAGTCGGGGAGCCAGTCTTCGTTTTCATTGCAGAAATGTTGGAATTCGGCGGTTTCTTTCAGCGATTCCCATTGTTGCTCGAAGGCGATTTGGAAATATTTCCATTTGGATTTCAGCACCTTGGGATAGTTGACGGATTCCTCTTTGTTGAGCATCGTCCTTGTTCGTTTGAAAGTTGCGTCCTCCTTGATGCCCAATTGCTTGAGATTAAGGTAAATCGGGTTCAATGCAAAAGCCGAAATGGCATTATAAGGATAAGAATCGCGCCAATCGTAGTGTGCCGTCGTGTCATTGATGGGCAGGATTTGGATGATTTTCAGTCCATTGGCTACGCACCAGTTGCCCAATTTCGGCAGGTCAGCATATTCGCCGATGCCGAAATCATCCTCTGTGCGAAGGCTGAACAATGGCACGGCCACGCCTTTCATGGTCTGTCGTTCGGTGAGGCCAAACCAATCCCAAACGTGGTCTTTGCCCTCGGGCAGGATGCAGTTGGGGCCGTCCTCCCAACGGATTTGGCCGTTTTCGCGGATGAAATATTTGTATTCCACCGTTTGTAGAGACGTTGCGCGCAACGTCTCTACACAGGCCGACCAAATTCCAGGCCCCGCATATTCCATCGGAATGGCCTTGTTCGTGTTCCATTTGCCTAATTCTGCGCTGTTTCCTGTGAGGAACAATTCCTCGCCCCAGCGACTGTTGTATCTTAATCTGAATAGCGTTTTCATGCCGCAAAGTTATGGAAATTATTCCAACCGCATTTTATAAAGGCTTCTTTTGTCTCTCCCCGCAGTCTGGGTTTTGTTCAAAAATAGGTAATAGACCTCGCCGTTGTAGACTTGGACATTTTGCGGAAAACTATGTTTGGCGAGTCGGATTTCCCTCTTCACCTTGCCATCGTTCAGGTCGATTTCCTTCAGGGTGACGATGCCGTCGCTGCTGAATTGGGCATAACATTGGCCGGTGACATCGTCTACGATGAGTTTCTCGTCCCATGAATTTTTCATCGCCAAATTCTTTAAATAACCTGTCTTGTGAAAATCAATTCCACAAGTGGACGTTGGGTGGCCAAGGTTATCGAACTTTAATAAGTTATTGTTTTGGAAATCAAAGATATAAATGGAGTCTCCTATAGGGATGGCAGGACAATAGATTGGTTTGAAACGAATACGGTTGTATAAATTCTTTATCATCAGTTTCCGTCCCTCTACATCCATTTCATCCGATCTAAAGTTCGATTCAAGGGCTCCTATTACCACCCCGATTATAGGAGGCATTTCTTGAAACTCGGCCTCCATCATGTCCATTTTTCGGTCTCTTTCTATGTCCGTGTGGGCATTTCGTGCCATCTCGGCAGTAGTTCCATTTAAATCGGCCAATACGCTGATTTTCTTATTGTTGCGGTTTACCATCAGATAAGCCAACTGTTGATCCATGTTGGCATAATTCTGAAGTACCATGATGCTGTCAGTCAGTATCTTGACAGGTTCCAGTTTCTGCCTAAACACATCTTTTCCAATGCCATACAGCAAGTGAAGTTGCTTGCCGTCGCAATAGATCTGATAGGTGGAGTCGGGACCAATCAAATGCAGGTTGCCAAAAGCATCTTGATAAAGCTCCTGATACTTGGAAGCAATGGGCTTAAGCGAGATGGTGTCTTGTTCAAAGTCAAGGTGAAGCAACACGGATGCGTTGCCATTACCCGCCACCATATAGATACCGTCGTGTTGCACTTTGTAGTCCGTCACCCATACTGTCTTGTTCTCATAAGCTAAATGCGGCGCGTTTTCCGTCACTGTCACTTCTTGTAAGTTGTTGGTTTTGTGTTGCATGACAACGAGCATGGAATGATGGCCTTCTGTACTTTCGATTAGGGTTTTCTTCTCGACGCGGACGGTCTTGGTTTTGAAACTCAGATGGGAAAAACTAAGTGTTTCGCCCAAGCGCGTGGCAATGCGGGCAATGCCGTCTTGGTTGGTGACGCTTCTGAGGTTGTTTTTCGCGTCATATACTGCCACGTCTTTAATGACTGTGCCCACTGAATCGCAGACCAAGGCTTCCACGGTGAAAACCTTGTCTTCCGTTTGGGCGAAAAGTGAGGAAGCAAAGAATAGTAATAGCAAAGCAAGAATAGAGTTCTTTTTCATAACGCGCTCATTTTACGATGATTGTAGCATATTTGTATTCCTTCCCGTCATCAAACCGCAACAAATACTCGCCCTTGTAAAGAGCCAATTTGAACTCCTTTTCATCCTTATCGTACATATACTGTTCGATAGGGACGCATTGCTCGCCTTCCGATTTCAAGAACGCGCTCACACAGCCTTCGGGGAAGCCGTTTTTGTTAATGAATCGTCGGTCAATAGTGTAAAGCACCTTGCCGTTGTAAAGTTTCCAGTCGGGGATGTTGTCTTCAATGAAGTGAGTGCGTGGCAGGCAGCAAGTGGCATCCATGCCTGAGTTGTTTGGATAAATGCGTTTCACAGTATCATAACAGATAATCGGCTCACGGACGGGCATGGCATCAATGCGGTCAAAAAAGGCGGTACGTAGCGAGTCCATACTTTCGTATTGTTCAGAGAAAGTCATGACGCTGCAATCCATCGTAAACGGGTCAATGCCTGTCTTTTCCTTGAAAAATCCACCCATCATCGACCACCCTTTGCGGTCGGAGATATGCCCCATGCCTCCATAAACCAAAAATTTTGCTTCAGGATCTTTGTCAAGAATATTCTTGATCAGGTTATCTGCTTCATTCCTCTCGCGGTCAACGCCCCATCCATCGGCCTCGTAGGGTACCAGCGTATAGCCTATGTTGAGCGCCGTCCTTAACAGGTCGCCGAAAACAGGTTCATCGCTATAGAATCCCGTCTCGCCAAGTAGCACGGTGCGCCGCTCGTTCACCAAGGAGTCTTTCGCAAATAAGGTCTCAGCGGCAAAGTAACGGTATCCGTTTTGGTAACATTTTTCCAACCAACTGATGACGAAAGCCCTGCTATGGGGATTAAAATGCATTTCGTTAAGCATGATGACACGATTGTTTTCGATGATGCTGTCCATCACTTCCGACAAAGGTATTGTTATCACATTTTCATAGGTCTTGGCCAACCGCGTCTTGTCTGAAAACAAATTGCCTTTTTCGGCCATACGCATGGCATCCTTGTAATGCCCTACTCGGGAATATAGGATACTCAACAGGTCATGATAGGGGCGCTCAAATTGTGACCCGACATAAAGGCTGTCCATACTGATGAGTTTCTTCAACGAACGATAGTTGAATCCATCTTCCTTGGCTACTGCGTATGGATTTTGGAGTTCGTTTTGCGCCACTGCGCTTTGAAAAGTTAATGCCGACAAAAGCAATAGAAAGTAAATCTTTTTCATGGAACGTGATTTTTTAAGATTTAACTGGGTATAATATGGTTTAAATGCTACAAAAGTCATACCGATTTTGGTAAATAATCAATCAAAATATCAGTCTATTCTCACCTGATACAGTGCCTTCCTGTGGTTGATGCCAGTAGGATAGAGGAAATACAAAACGCCGTTGTGAATCCTCATATTCTGAGCAAATGGATATCCGCTGAGGTCCATCACGGAGGTGGCCGTTCCGGTTTTCAGGTCGATGCGCTTCAGGGTATAGATGCCATCGTTGACGAAGAACGTATAGAACTCTTTCCGTGCTGCGTCATACAACATTTTCTGTTTCCAACGGCGGTCGAGTTCCATCTTGCCGTTCCATTTGCGGTATTCGTGGAAGGTGAGGGGATAGCGCTCCAATTCATTGCCAACGGCATCAAAAACAATAGTCTCGTGGTCGGTGTAGGCAAAGAGGTAGAATTCGTTGTCAATGGCGTAAATGGGATTGTAAATCGGGTCGGCAACCCAATAGTTGGCGCCAATACCGCCTCTCGTATGCGTTAGCAGCCAAATGTCGTCGCGGCCTTCCTCGTCCACGATGTAATGGAGCAGTTCAGGCTCTTCGTCGCTGCCCAAACGATGGCGGTAATAGCCCATCTCCTTGTTGTAATAGAAGTAACGCCCTGTAATGAAAATGCTGTCCGATGCCGCCACGATGGTCGAAAACTTGTCGTAAAAAGCCTTGCGCGTCATGGAATGGTAGAAATTCATCATCATTTTCTTTCCATTGTCTAACTCCATGAACCCGACCAAACTGGCTTGGTAGTCGTTGAGAGCGTAGATGTCGCCGAATGCGTCCTTGTTGAGGTACTTGTAGCGTGATGAAATCGGCAGTTCGTGCAGCGTGTCCATACCAAAGGAAAGGTGTAGCAGGGCGGAGTTGCGGCGGCGGTAGGCAATCAAATAGATACCGTCCTCGCGGATGGTGTAATCAATGACGGTCATCACTGGATTGTCGAAGGCGATGTGCGGCGCGTTGGCCGTGATTTCCACCTCAAGCAACTCGTGGCTCTTGGTTTTCATCCTGACGGTCAGGTTTTTGCCGTTGATGTCCTTTTCTTTGATGGTGTAATAAGTCGGCTCGAAGACCATGTGGGCGAAGCGGAGTTTTAAGCCCGATTTGGCCAAACTATAGGTAAAACGTCCTTGCTCATCAGTAACCGAAACGAGGAGCGAATCTTGTACATAAACACTCACGTTTTCAATAGGTTTGCCGTTTTCGTCCTTGCAGTAGCCTTGGATGATTTGGCGTTCTTGGGCAGCGGCCTGATGGATGAAAACCATGCCGAAAAACAGCAATAATAGAGTAAGCTTTTTCACAGTATTGAGTTTTTTTGACAGGACAAAAATAGAGAATCATTCAATTCAAATTCTTTTTTTGTGTTTCAGCAGCAGCATTTTTTTTATAAACACGAATTGCCAAAAATGGTTCACGAATTTTCATGTAATTGTTTTTGAAAAATTCGTGTTCAATTCATGGCAATTATATGTGTAAAATCTTTATTTTTGCCCAATCAATACAAAGTCCATGACCGCTTTCGATTTCTTCAATATCATCCGCTCGATTCCGAAGACGCTGCGCTTTAATCTGCATTATTTTCCGCTGAAGACGGCTTTGAAGTTGCCTGTTGTGGTGTCGTACCGCACTTATTTGCGCGAGTTGCACGGCAAGGTGGAACTGCCCGAGAAGGTGGAAACGGCGATGGTGAAAATCGGTTTCGGCGATGTGGGACATTACGACCGCAAACGCTCACGCAGCATCTGGCAGGTGAGTGGCACGGTCAGCTTCGGCGGAAAAGCGAGCATAGGGCATGGCTCGAAGATTTCGGTGCGTGGCCATTTGAGTTTCGGTGCGGATTTCAATATGACTGCGGAGAGCACCATCGTCTGCGCCAAGGAAATCCGTTTCGGACGTGACTGTCTGCTGAGTTGGGACATCCTCGTGATGGACACCGACGAGCATCCCATATTTCATGGACATGAGACGGAAAGACGCGAGACGCGAGACCATGGTACCGTTTCGTGTCCCGAAGTCCCATGTCCCGCGTCAAATAATATGGAGAACGAACGCCTCAATCCCGACAAGCCCATCCTGGTGGGTGACCATGTTTGGATTGGGTGCAAATGCGTTCTGTTGAAAGGCACTCAGGTACCGAACAATACCGTCGTGGCGGCAGGCACATTGTTGACCTCATCCTTTGCGGGTGAGCATCAAGTCATTGGCGGCAATCCACCAACTGTCCTCAAGCACGACATCCACTGGGAACATTAGTGGTGGGATACACTTCGTGTAGAAATCATTCAAAAATCTTTTTCCAAAATCTAATCAAAATACAATCATTTGATTTTGAAAGATTTTTATTTGATTTTTGAAAGATTTCTTGCGAAGCAATCCCATTAAAACTACAAAGCGTCAATTACCGTGCAGAGGTTCTCGAAGATTTGCGGGATCTCACCCACGCCGTTCACTGCGTGCAGGTTGTCCTTGCCTTCGTAGAAGTCGAGCACGGGGCGCGTCTTGGCCTCATATTCCACAAAGCGATGCTTGATGGAGTCGAGGTTGTCGTCGGCGCGACCGCTGGTCTTACCACGTTCCAACATGCGCTCGATGAGGAGCTCTTCAGGCACTTCGAGGCTCAGCACGCCCGTCAGCGACATGCCGAATTTCTCCATCATCTCTTCGAGGATTTCGGCTTGTTTCACCGTGCGCGGGTAGCCGTCGAAGAGGAAGCCGGCAGAGTCCATGTTCTCGGAGAGCTTCTTCTCGATGATTTTGGCCACGATTTCGTCGGAGACGAGGTTGCCTTGGCTGATGATTTCCTTCACTTGTAGACCTAATTCGCTTTCGGCTGCGATTTCCTCGCGCAGGATTTCACCCGTGGAGATGTAGGTCAGGTTGTATTTCTCGCGCAGGAACTGAGATTGTGTTCCCTTGCCTGCCCCTGGAGGGCCAAATAGGATGATGTTTAGCATGGTATGTGTTGTTGAATTGTTGAATGTTGAATTGTTTAATTGTTGAATCGTTTGAAGAGTTTCCCTTCGGGAATGGAAGAACCGTTTTGTTTTAAACAGCGGCGGCTTGTAGCACCTACGTTGTATAAAATCCTTCTGCCGCCGCTAGTACTTAATGATTCTCCCTCCATTCCCCGTAGGGGAATCTCTATTATTGCTCAATGATTTTATAAATATCCGGTAGATTTCTCCCCTGTTGGTCATAATCCAGTCCGTAGCCGACGATGAATTCATTTCCGATTTCCATGCCGATGTAGTCGACGGGGTAGGTGTATTGGAAGTTGTTCGGCTTGAAGAACAGCGTGGCGATACGCACGTCGGCGGCTTTCAAGTCGCGGAGTTTTTGTGTGGTGTAGCGCAAGGTGTGGCCTGTGTCGACGATGTCTTCCACAATGACCACATGGCGACCGTTCAACGGGTGGTCAAGGCCGATGAGTTCGCGGATGACGTTGGTGGTCTCGGTTCCAGCGTACGACGACAGCTTGACGAAGCTGATTTCGCAGGGAATCGTCAGACGCTTAAAAAGCTCGGAGGCGAACATAAAGGCGCCGTTGAGCACCACGAGAAACAGTGGATTCATGCCTTCCAGGTCACGGTTAATCTGGTTAGCCACCTCTTGGATGCTGTTTTCGATTTTTTCTTGGGGGATATACAGCCCAAATTCCTTGTCTAAAACTTTTACTGTTTTCATTTTCAAAGGATTGAAGTGTTTTTGCCCTTTTGTTTAGGCGACACAAATATACAAAATGCTTCGATTGGGTCAACCGCATTGGGAAAAAAACTATTTTTGCGTTCAAAACTATGGCCTATGGCGAATGGCCCATGGCTTGCTTATGCCAATGGTTCATGCTTGACCTTTTGCGTGAAGCGAGCCATAGTCATAGGCCATCAGCCATCGGCCAACTGATAACTGAACAACTGCAAACTGAAAACTGCCAACTGATATGACTCCAATTGTAAGCATCATCATGGGAAGCACTTCCGACCTTCCCGTTCTCGAAAAAGCCGCACAGTTCTTCGACGAGATGGAAATCCCGTTTGAGATGAACGCCCTAAGCGCACACCGCACCCCGCAAGAAGTCGAAATCTTTGCCCGCGAAGCCCATGGCCGTGGCATTAAAGTAATCATCGCCGCCGCTGGCATGGCAGCCGCCTTACCAGGTGTAATTGCCGCCAACACCACTTTGCCTGTCATCGGCGTGCCCGTCAAAGGTATGCTCGATGGCCTCGATGCCATGCTGTCCATCATCCAGATGCCTCCTGGGATTCCCGTGGCCACGGTGGGTGTGAACGGCGCCCTCAACGCCGCCATCCTCGCCACCGAGATGCTGGCTTTAGGCGACGCACAAATCGCCGCCAAGGTTGCGAATTATAAGGAAAACTTGAAGAACAAGATTACCAAAGCCAACGCTGAACTGAAAGAGGTAAAATACAAGTTCAAGACGAACTGAATCGTTTTTCCGACATGAATTTTCATCAATGAATCATGAATTGTCATTAATGAAAAATTCGTGTGTGATTTATGGCCATTTGTGTAAAAAGAATGACAGTGCCATTCATGAAAGAGAAAAGCGGAGACTTTTTGCCTCCGCTTTAATCAACTAAAACTAAATCATTATGGAAAAAGCACTTACGCTATTCTTTTAAAATCTTTTCATTGTAGCTTGTACCGTCTTTCATGGTGACGCGCAGCATATAGACCCCAGAGGGCATCGCGCTCATGTCGATGCTTTCCAAATTGTTTGGTTTGGTGCTGACCAAGCGGCCTGCGATGTCATAAAGTTCAACGCTCTTAGGCTCGGCGCCGTCAGTGAATTCGAGGCTCAATGCGTCCTTTACAGGATTGGGGAAGACCTTAAAATGATCATTAGTCGTAACTATTTCTTTTGTGCTGTCCAAAGTGCTGTCGTGGATGATGAAGTATTGGAATAAAGGTCCGTTATTAACGTATATGCTGCATCCGATGATGATGTCTCCGTTTCTCAGGATTTTCATTGTGTGCAAGGCAGTCTGTGATGAAGTCGTATTGGGCAGCCCAATGTGCCAAATGTCGGTGAGGTTACCGTCCAAGCGGTAAAGAGTGATGAAAGTTTCATAATATGTCAATGAGAAATATAGGATATTTTCTCCTTTTGTTTTAAGAAAGCCAGGATGCGTGTTGCTTGCAAAACTTAGTGCCGCGTCAGGATGGTGGTTGATGTCGTATCTGATGATGGTGGATGCCGGGTTTGAGTTAGAGAACCTCATCGATGTGGACAGGTAGGTTTTCTTTGGTTCCATACCAGTGCCGAGTGTGGCAATGCTGGAATAATTTTCTGGTCCGAAAATGGAATTTGGCTCATAAGGGTCGTATTCAATGTTCTCGATGATGTTCAAGTTCTCGTCAAGAATATGGTTGGTCATAATGGTCGTACCATCCGAGTTCCTATAGAAGCCAAGGCAGTGATAGGTTAAAGGCGATTTGGTGAAGACATTGATGTCGGAATAATATACCTCGGAGTCATTAGTGCTCTCTGGATCCCATGTGCCACAAGGTATTTCTGGGAAAGCCTTGTCCTCCAATACAATGCCGTCTAATCCTATACGCATGATGTGGAACACGTCGATACTATACGGAAAAAGGATTTCTCCGTTAGGCGCGACAAAAACAGTGCCATCCCAAAACTCATAGACACACTCGCCGATGGGGATGCTGGTTTCGCTGACCACATTGAGGCTAGTATCGATGAGTGTGAGTGTAAGATGATAGATGTTGGATTCGATACTAAAGCCATAAAGGAGCATCAGATCGGTCTCATTTGGAACTTCCAGCAAGCCGTAAATATTGTATAAACAGATGCTGTCGCGGTAGGCACCCTCGCGAGTGACTTTGTAAACTATGTATTCCCTGTCGTTAAAAAGGCTGATGCAGTTCCCAATGATGAAATTTCCGTCAGAGGTTTCTACGATATCGCCATACCAACAGGTTGAGGTTGAGGTGAAAGTGCTGACGATTTCTTGTCCGTTACCCGTGATGCAGACGGCCATCAGCAGACCGGTGATAAGGGTGTAAAGTCTAGTTTTCATGTTGTTTGTTTTTGGTGAAAAATACAGTTAAAGGTGTTTCATGTTGTTTTTTGGCCTAAAGCCCGTTCTAGGTATAATTCAATCTAAAAAATTCTGTTTTAATCTATTTTTATGTCGTTTCATGCTGTAAAATTACAAACTGGGAAAAATTTGTCAAGCTTTTTTTTCAACTATTTTTCATCACATGGGGTAAGTCGATGAGTGTGAGATGAGAAAAAAATAAATCAATTTTGTAAAATTTCCGTTTTAATCGGAGTTTTTCCGCTTTAACCGATTATTTTCCGCTTTAATTGAAGCTTTTTTTGTCGTCATTTTGCCCCGTAGGGGCTATCTATTAATGGAAAAGCTAGTTTTTTGTCATCACCCTGCCCCGTAGGGGCTATCTATTAATGGAAAAGCTAGTTTTTTGTCATCACCCTGCCCCGTAGGGGCTGTCTATTAATTGAAAAACCTGTTTTTTTGTCGTCATTTTGCCCCGTAGGGGCTACCTTGTAATTGAAGCTGTCTTTTTGTTGTTGCTTTGCCCCGTAGGGGCTGTCTATTAATTGAAAACCCTTTTTTGTCGTCATTTTGCCCCGTAGGGGCTACCTTGTAATTGAAGCTGTCTTTTTGTTGTTGCTTTGCCCCGTAGGGGCTGTCTATTAATTGAAACCCCTTTTTTTTGTCGTCACCTTGCCCCGTAGGGGCTATCTTTTAATGGAAACGGCTGATTCTCAACTTTTACTTTACCCCGTAGGGGTTTCCTTTTCTATGGTCATTCCATCTCACGAAACACATATTTTTCATCATATTCGATGCCGAATAGTTTCAAGAACGAAACATATTCGTCTCTGAATGTATGTTTGGCATGATGGCTCTCTTGGTTTTGGATGTACTTTACAACATTATCCACTTGTGATTTGCCATACGAAAATGCTCCGAATCCTTCTTGCCAAGCAAACTGGCATCTAACAAATTGCTTTTCTTTTATCCACAAGGATGAGGCCCTTTTCACTTCCAACACCAATTCTGAAATGGCTTGTTTGGGCGAAAGGCTCACCAAGATGTGGATATGGTCGCTCATCCCACCGATTGAATAAACTTTGTGGCCTCTGTTGGCAATCAGGCCGATGATGTATTGGTAAAGCTCTTGCCGCCATGATTTGTCGATGACGGCATCGCGGTATTTCACTGCGAAGACTAAATGGATGTAGATTTGATTGTATGTGTTTGCCATCTTTGTAGAAAACCCCTATGGGGTATAGTTGGTGAAAATTAGATATCGTTGGTTATGAATAGATAACCCCTACGGGGTAGTTATTATTGTGTTGGTGGTTGTTAGTTATGAAGAGGAAACCCCTACGGGGTATGGTTGGTGAAAAACAGGTATCGTTGGTTATGAAGAGAAAACCCCTACGGGGTAGTTTTTATTGTGTTGGTGGTTGTTAGTTATGAAGAGGAAACCCCTACGGGGTATAGTTGGTGTAAAATAGGTGTTGTTGGTTATGAATAGATAACCTCTACGGGGTATCTCCTTCGAAGATAATCTGACTCAGCTGCCCCTCGTCAAACACCCGATTGGCCACGTCCAAAATGTCTTCAGCAGAAACAGCCTCCACATTGCGGATGATGTCGTCCATGTATTCGATGGGCTCGCCCATGAGGAGCGAACGCGTCGCACTCAAAAGCTCGTTCATGCCGCTTTCGTAGCTCAAGGCGACCTGCCCGATGAGTTGTTGCTTGGCATGATGCAGTTGCAAAGTACCTAACTTTTGTGTGCAAAGTTTGTTCAATTCTTTGTGTACCAACTCAATAGCCTTTTCCAATGAATCGGGGTCGACGCCCATGTAGACGTTGATAAGACCGACATCGCTGTAAGCGGTGTATTGCGACTCGATGCTGTAAGCGAAGCCGTATTTCTCACGGATGTTCAAGCCAAGACGTGAGCTCATGGCGGGACCACCCAGCACGTTGTTGAGCATCACGATGGGCATACGCAAAGGGCTGCTGAACTCGGGCGCGATGCCGCCTATGATGCAGTGGCTCAAGTGGTTGTTACGCTTTGCAGCGCGTTGTTCAGGCGTGTAACCCTTGAAGATTTCCCGCTTTTTATTAATAAGGTGCGCCGGTTGGCTGCCAAACTCATGCATGGCCATCCGCTCGAATTCCTTGAAGCTGATGTCGCCGATGCTGGCCAACACCATCTGGTCGGTGCTGTAGTTGTGCGCCATAAAGTCGAGGATGTCCTGACGATGGAAGCCTCTCACCAACTCAGTGGTGCCCAAGATGTTGCGCGACAAGGGATGACCCTTGAAGACCATCTCCTCAAACAGGTCATAAATCTCGTCGGAGGGTGAGTCCAAATACGAGTTGATTTCGTCGAGGATGACTTCCTTTTCCTTGGCTAACTCGTTTTCGGGAAAGATGGAGCGGAAGGCGATGTCGGCGAAAAGGTCGAGGCTGCGCTTGTAGTGTTGCTTGAGAAACGTGGCCTGGATGCACGTTTCCTCCTTGGTGGTGAAGGCGTTGAGGTCGCCACCCACATTGTCGAGGCAACTCAGGATATGGTAGGCCTTGCGGTTTTGCGTGCCTTTGAAGATGGTGTGTTCTACAAAGTGGGCGAGACCGTTTTCGTGTGCCAATTCGTCGCGGGTGCCCGTTTCCACCATGAGCACCAAGTGGGCAATCTCGCCTTGTTTTTCCTTATGTATCAGCCTGATGCCGTTGGGAAGGACGGCTTCGGTGTATTTGTTTTCCAGCATTTTTCGATTAATTGCGTGCAAAAATACGTATTTTTGCAGCGCAATACTAAAACCGTCGTTTGCTCGTTGGATAAAAAAGAATTGTTATGCGCAAAGTCCTTATACCTTTTCTCTTGTTAGGCTTCGTTTTTCATCTGTCGGCGCAGCCTGTCAAGGATATCATGCAAGAACCCATCCCGGTGGCCATGTTTCAGGTGACCTACGCCTTTGAGTTGCCCGCCATGAACACGAGAGACATGTATGGCTTCAACCATTCGATAGGGGGCAGTTTTGTCTATAAGACAGAATCCAATTGGCTTTTTACCGCAAACGGCAATTTCATCACGGGCAACAGGGTGAAAGGTGGTTGGATTTCGATTTTTGGCGAAGGCATCACCACGGTGGATGGCGAAATCATCGGCGGTAGTGGCAGCATGTCTGAGCTGACCATCGAACAGCGAGGCTTCCTCTTCCAAGCTGAGGTGGGCAAGTTGTTTTCATACGGCACCAATCCCAACTCTGGTTTCTTTGTGCAAGGCGGTTTGGGCTATCTCCGCAACCGCATCCGTGCCGATTTCCAGGAGACCTTGTTGAATAAGCCTTTTGCGTTGGCTGGTGACTATAAATATGGTTACGACCGAATGCGCGGCGGCCCGGCAGTTCATTTCGAGACGGGTTATCTCTACCTTAGCGACAACCGCTTGCTTAACCTTTCCATAGCCCTTGAGGTGACATACGCCCGCACACGTGAACTCCGTGACTACGATTTCCGCGTGTTTACCAACCCCGAAACGGGAATAATGGAACCTGTGGGTCCCACCGACCCGAAGAAACGCTTCAACGACTTCTACTACGGCATTCGCGTCACTTGGAACATCCCGACCTACCAACGCCAGCCCGAGAAGTATTACTATGATTAATTGATGCTGATGCTGTTTACTTTAGGCGTTCTGTTGTACACTTTCGGCATTTTGGTGGCGGCTTGGTTCGGCCATCCAAAAGCCAAACAATGGGTTGAAGGCCGTCGGCAACAAAGAAAAGCCAAGGTGCCGGAGACCGTGGACGGGCCGAATGAGCAGTGGATTTGGTTCCATGCCGCATCGTTGGGTGAGTTTGAGCAGGGCCGACCCGTCATCGAGGCCATAAAACAGACGCATCCCCAGTTCAAAATCCTGCTTTCTTTCTTTTCCCCTTCAGGGTATGAGGTGCGGAAGAACTATCCTTTGGCTGACGAAGTCCTGTATTTGCCTTCCGACATGCCTTGGAACGCCTCCAAATGGGTGCAACGCCATCATTTTGTGGCCGCGTTTTTTATCAAATACGAGTTTTGGTTCAACTATATGCGGGCGTTGAAAAAGGCGGGCATTCCGCTGTTTTACATCTCTTTGATTCTCAACAAGAACTCGTTTTTCTTCAAGCCATACGGTAGATGGTTCCGTAAGCAACTCGATGCTGTGACCCATTTCTTTGTTCAGGATGAAGGCACGGTCGGGCTTTTGCATAATGTGGGCTACGACAATGTCACGCTTTGTGGCGACACACGCTTCGACCGTGTGGCAGCCATTGCGGAGCAGGCAAAACCTTTCCCCGAGGTGGAGCGTTTCATTGCGGGACGCAAGTGCATCATAGCAGGTAGCACCTGGCCGCCCGACGAACGCCTTTGGACGACTTTTGTTCAGCAATTGCCCGATGATTATTGCATCATCATGGCGCCTCACGATGTCTCTGAAAGCCATGTGGCGCAAATCAAGGCGATGTTTCCTGAAAGCCAATGCTACACGGAGTTGGACGCGGACGATCTAAGGTCATTGAGCCTGTCGAAATGCCGATTGACAAGGGTATTAATTGTAAACACAATAGGTATTCTTTCTCAGCTTTATCAGTATGCGCGCTTTGTGTATATCGGTGGCGGCTTTGGCGTCAACATCCACAACATCCAGGAACCCGTCACCTTTGGCTGCCCCGTGATTTTCGGGCCGAAATACACGAACTTCAAGGAAGCGGTGGATTTGGTGGCGTTGCAAGGGGCTTTCCCCATCCATGATGCCGACGAATTGTCGACGGTTTGTCGTCGTTTGATGGATGACGAGGCTTTTTATGCCAAGGCTTCCGAAACCTGCCGAAAGTATCTCAAATCACAAATTGGAGCCACAAAAATCATCATGCAAGGCTTCGAAAAAGCACTTTTTTCATAAAAATCGGCTTTTTTTGTTGTTTTCTTGATTTTATTGTCTAATTTTGAAGTCTGATTTCATGTTGAAATTCAGCGTTGTAAAATTTGACAGTTATGCAAGATGCTCCTACCCCCAAACTACCGCGTGTGGCACTGACCCACGGCGATTTCAACGGCATCGGTTATGAAGTCATTTTGAAGACCTTTGCCGATGCCCGAATGTTTGAAATGTTGACTCCCGTCTTGTATGGCCAGTCGAAAGCATTCGCTTATTACAAGAAGAATTTCGGTTTGGATTCGCCCAATTACGCTTTGACCCGCGATGTGCGTCAAGCCAGTCCGGGCAAGTTCAACATCATCAATATCGTGGAAAACGAGTTGAAGATTGAGCCAGGTGCGGCCACCGAACTCTCGGCGGAGATGTCGGTGATTTCGATGAAAAAAGCCTTTGAGGATATGCGCAGTGGCCATACCGATGCCTTGGTAATGGCTCCCGATAGCAGCAAGGTGGCGCAGATTAGCCAGGATTTTCTGTTCTCCAACTTTAAGAATGCCGATGCGTTGCGCTTGATGGTGAACGACATCATGCGCATTGCCATAGCCACCGACGACATGCCTTTGGAGGAAGCGCTGGCCCAAATCGACATCCGCTTCCTTGTGGCCAAGATGACGACGCTCTCCGTAGCGTTGAAGACGGATTTCGGCATCAATGCGCCCAAGATTGCGGTTTTGGGACTCAATCCCCATGCCATCACGGATGAGGACGACAAGGTGCTGAAGGCCGTTGCCGATGCCCAACACAAGGGCATTTTGGCTTTCGGTCCTTTCTCGGTGTCGCAGCTGTTTGTCGATGGACAATGGAGGAAATATGATGCGGTGTTGGCCATGTATTACGACCAAGGTGTGTTTCCGCTCAAGCTGATGACCGTGGGTGGTTGTGCCTACTATTGGGCAGGTTTGCCTGTAGTGTGTGCCGCGCCATTGCATGGCCCCGCCTTCGACATCGTCAATACGAACCAAGCCTCGCCCGATGCCTACCGCAAGGCGGTATATCTCGCCCGCGACGTGGCGGCGCACCGCATGGAACAATAAATGAAGTAGATGAGCAGAATTAGTTTACATAAAGGCAGGAGAATTTGGCCATCAGCAGTCAGCCATCAGCAGTCAGCCTTGGTGTCACCTAGCTGATAGCTGACGGCTGATTGCTTACAGCTATGAAGCTTATAATAATGCAGTTTAGTTTTGAACAATTACTGATTAAATAAGATTCCCTTCGGGAAATCGAAGATTGGCTCCGCCGAATCGGAGATTTCAACGGAGTTAATGGAATGGGCTGTCAGTTCATTATGCGGCGGCAAGAAGTATTAACGTATTGTAAATAACTCAAGCCGCCGCTGATAGAAAGGGTACAAGGACTCCATTCCCGAAGGGAATCCCACAAAAAAAGGAGACCTTTCGGCCTCCTTTTTTTTACAATGTTTTGGTGAATTACTTCACGATGAACTTTTGGGTGTCGGAACCAGCGTTCACGAAGTAGATGCCGCTGTTCAGGCTGCTGACGTTGATGCTGTTGGCACCGGCATGGCCTTCTTGGCTCATCACCTTTTGACCCATGATGTTGTAAACCACAATCTCGGCATTGCTGCTGAGGGTGACGTTGAGTTGGTCAACGGCGGGGTTGGGGAAGAGGGTCATGTGGACGTTGTTGCTGACATGGTCAGAAGTGCTGTCATAGAATGCGAACAGTTCGGGGATGTTGAAGGTGAAGCCGCAGTAGTGGTTGTCGGCGGGATCAGTATCTGAAGCGGGTGTCATGACGGTTGAATAAGGAGAATAATCGATTTGAGCGGCAACGATGAGGGTGTTACCTATCGTGGCGATTTGAGGATAAACCTGTTCGCTCTCCATGAACTCGAATTCATTGGCGGTGAGCATCACAGGGTGGCTCCAGTGCATACCGGCGTCATAGGAGATGGCACCGACGAGTTTGAAGAAATAGCTGTCGCCCATCATGTGTTCATCATCCAATGTGCACCAAACGGCCACCAATTCGTTGTCGTTGCCATTCACCTTGCAGAGGACGGGCATGGCATTGGCACCACAGTTGTATTCACCATGGTTGCCAAGGTCGGAGACAGACTCAATGTTCCATTCGGATTCCCACTCTTCAGCATACGGATCTTCCCAATAGCCTTCTTCTGTCCAGTTGCATAAATAGCCGAAATACTCTGGCCACATTATGCCATCATGCGTGGCATCGCTCCATAAGAACCAAGAGGCATAGATGTCTTGGTTGATGTAGGCACTGTCCATGATAAAGGGTTGGCCAGGGGTAGGAGGCATCGGGTTGGAGGTGTCACCTCCCCAGGTGGCGAAGCTGCTGCCATCGCCACGGTAAGGCATGTATTCGCTCCAGAAAGCGACACCAGCTCCAAGTTTGCTATAGTGGCCTTGGTGGTCGCTGAAGTTGGCTTCGTAAGCCAGCATCAGTTCGTTGTTGTCATTCCACAAGGCAGAAGTCCAGCGGGGATAGGCGAAGCTGTTTTCATCATCTCCGAAAATATGATTCGGATCGGGGTCATGGAAGTAAATCTTTCTCTGCCAGGTTTCACCATTGTCGGTGCTGTAGAGCACGATACCATCGGTGTAGCCAGTGTTGACGACGAGACCAATCATGTTGTCTTCGGTGGTTTCCATCCAGTAGTAGCTGTTGGTGCCGTGCTCAAGGCCGTAGTCAGACGTCAGGTAGGGGAGCTCTCTGCAAACGATGTCCCACTCTTCGCCGTCGGACGAACGCCAGTATCTGATGGCGCCAGTCACACCGTTGTCTTCACCCTCGAAGACGGCGGCGACCATGTGGATGATGTCGTGGTTGGGACCTGAAGTGGTCACGCAGGGGTGTGACCACACGTCGTTGCCGATGCCAAGGGCGGCAGGGACAGAGTTGGGCGTCATGTTGTCCTTGTCTTCCACAATGTAGACATTCAGGTTGTTGGAGGTGTGGGCAGCCACAACGAGGCCGTTCTCACCATAGCGGGCGATGGAGCCGAAACCGGTTCTGTCGGCTTCGATACGACCTTCCATAGGAGTCCATTCGTCAGTGTTTGAATCGTAGGTGGCGATGGCGGTACCACGGTCGGCATAGCTGGCGCTGCTGGCGTAGGTGTAAGCGAAGTTCACTTTTCCGTCGGGCCAAACAACGGTTCTGTTGATGAAGCCGTGGTTGGTTTGCCAGTCGTAGTAGGTGTAATCAAGCTCACCATAATTAATCTCTCTAGTGGAGGTCATCGTGGGTTCGCTTTCGGCGTACTCGATGTTTTCTCCTAATCTCGGAGCCTTAAAATTGGTGGCGTCGTTCTTCTTGACGGAGTTTTTCGACACCTTTTGCACTTGTGAGTAGCCGCCAAAGGCTACCAACAAAGCCAATGCTAAAGTAAATAACTTTTTCATTTTGAATGAGTTTGGTTAATAATTAAGTTTGATAATAATGTTTGTTTAATGCCTATTTGGGGGCAAAGATAGTTATTTTTCTGAAAAAGCAAGTCGTTTTATTGTTTTTTTGCTTTCTGTGGCGAGATTCCCTCGGGAATGGAATATAGTGTTAGTTTTATTATGCGGCGGCAGGAAGAATTAGTGTATCGTAAATACCGCAAGCCGCCGCTGATAGAAAGGCAGAAGGACTCCATTCCCACAGGGAATCCACAAAAAAAGGAGACCCGAAGGCCTCCTTTTTTGATGTTATCCTAAGATGTTGGATTACTTCACAACGAGCTTGATGGTCTTGTTGTAGCCATTGGCGTTGATGTTGCAGAAGTAGATGCCGCTCTTGAGGTCGATGTCGAAAGCGTTGTCACCCATCTTCAGGCTCTTGTTGAACTGCTTCACAGTCTGACCAACGAGGTTGATGATGGTGATGTTGGCCTCAACGTCCATGGCTGACTTCACAACCACGTAGTCGGTGGCAGGGTTAGGATAGATGCCGTAGATCACGTCCTTGGCTTCGTTGCTTTCGGGAACGCTGACCATTTCAGGATCGGCCAACACCTTCATGACGAAGATGCCGTTTTCGGTAGCTGAGGTCTGTACAGGATCATCGTTGGTACCCCAGTAGAGACCGACTTCGTAGTCGCTTTGGAAGCCGAACCAGAATTCGCCATCATTGACGGTGTTGGGCACGGAGATGGTGAAGATGTTGTCACCGCCGCTCAATTCGAAAACTGCTTCAGGGTCGGTGATGTCATCGACGATTTGGTGCCAGTAGCCTTCGTCAACGTTGCGATAGCTCACATAGATGTGTCTCTTGTAGTAGGGGTCACTTTCGTTTTCTAGCAGCGTGCAAGGAGTTGAATAGGCGCAAGCAATGTTGCCTTGGGGGTCGATTGAAAGGGCCGGATGACCGGAAGTGCCATAGAATCTGGAATGATAGTCTTTTCCATGATAGAACTTGTTGTTATCCCAGTCGGAACCTTGATGCATGGGGACGAAGCCAATCCACTTGGTTGAATCGGGCAGCATGTGGACATAGCCTGGGTCATCGGCGACAGGCCACCACAGACGAGCGACGTGGAACGGGTTGGGTTCGGCAAAGTGCTCTTCATAAACAGTACCAACATATTCCGGGTGATAGGTGTCGCTCATGGGAGCCTCTTGGGTGTCGTTCCAGTAGAGGATACCGTCAACCATACGGCCATAGTAGTAGCTGTAGTAACCAGGCTCGGTGTCTGAAAGGTGAGTCATCTCGAAGGAGTTGAGAGCCACATGGACAACACCGTTGTTGTCGATAGCGATGGCACCATTCATGGGCATGAACAAGGTGTCGCCATAGTCTAAGTTAGGTTCGTCAAGTTCAACGTTTTCGAAGGGGTGCTCCCAGACTTTGGTGGTTTCCCAAGTCAAACCGTCGTCGGTTGATTTGAACATGAAAACGCTGTTGGTGAGGCAGCCAGAGTAGAGGATAGCCACATTGTGGCCGTTGGCGGCCATGCAGTAGTCGTCAGCGGAGAATGAACCTTGTTCATAACCCAGTTCTTGGAGCGGGCCATAGCTCACTTCCCAGTTGGTGGCGTCTTCCGAACGATAAAGGACGGTGTGGACATAGCCTTCGGTGTCGCTAACGGTGTGTTGCAAGCAAGCGATAACGTGGATGATGTTGTGGTTGTCGCCAGAGGTGACCACTCTCGGCCAGGTAGCGTACTCATTGTAAGGATAGTCTTCCGGGTGATCCGGCAGAAAGCCCATGTCAACCCATTCGCCTTCGCCAGCCACTTCTCTGGTGAAGCACTGCAGGTGACCATTGCCGTGGCAAAGGAGAATTTCACCGTTTTCGCCCCATTGGGCAATGGTAGGCCAACCCGTCTTGAAAGGCTCGACACGAGTTTCGGGTTCGTCCATCCAAGCACCGTTTTTGTAGAAGTTGTAGCCGGTACCACGGTCAGAAGCCACTTGGTTGGCCTCGTGCGACATGGTGGCAACAGCAGCGACCGAACCGTCAGGCATTTGATACATACGGTTGGCAACATACTGGTTGGACTGGAGGTCGTAGTAGGTCCACATGGTTTGGGCATACTCCATGTCTTGGTATCTGTTGACGACAACGCTCTTTGCGGTTTGGGGAGCGAATTGGGCAGCAGGTTGGGCGCTAACTTCTTTGCCCACAACAGTCTTCTTTGCGCTGGTCGTGGCTGAATTGAGTTCAGTCTTTGAGACGCGCTGTTGTGCGAAAGCACTGAAGCCTAATACAAGGCTCAAGGAAAACAGTAATACTTTTTTCATTTTTTGTGTGTTTTAATTAGGTTAGTTGTTGTGTTTAGTTTTCGACTATTTGGGCTGCAAATATAATCATTTTTGGAATAGCAGCCGTAAAAATGGCAAATTTTTGCACAATAATTAAAATCCCGCAATTATTGTGCCAAGAATAAATGGGTTTCCTTTGGGAATAAGATTGGATGAGGCAATAGGAGATTCCCTTTGGGAATGGCAAGTTTGATGCTGGTTTATTATGCGGCGGCGGTGAGAATTAATGTATTGTAAACGCCACCAGCCGCCGCTGGCATTAAAGGCCAGCCGAACTCCATTCCCGTAGGGAAACTCAAAATATTATTGTTTTTGTCTCTTTGCATTGATAAAAGCTATATCTTTACACCCTCAAACAAATATTGTCTATCATGAAAAAACTATTCCTACCCCTTTTGCTGCTCTGTTTAGCGGCATGTAGCACAACAGAACCTAAGGCCGACTATGTTGCCGACCCAGCTAATTACGTTGATCCTTTCATTGGAACGGGCGGCCACGGCCACACCTTCCCGGGCGCCACGGTGCCCTTCGGCATGGTGCAGTTCAGCCCCGACACCCGCATGAACGACTGGGACGGCTGCTCGGGTTACCACACCAGCGACAACACCATCCTCGGCTTCAGCACCACCCACCTCAGCGGTACCGGCTGCTCCGACTATGGGGATTTCAGGTTTATGCCGTTTACGGGAGAGTTTATGTTTTACCGTGACTTGCCGAATGAAAAGTATGCGTATTATGATTCGGTTTACAGCAACGCAACCTTCAAACATGAAGATGAGGATGCCCAAGCGGGTTACTATTCTGTCATTTTGGATGATAGTGTGAAAGTGGAATTGACCACAGGAGACCGTGTTGGCATGATGCGTTGCACTTACCCAAAGGATTCCGGACAGTTCCTGTTGCTTGATATGCTTCATGGCGTTAATGACGAAATTGTGTATGAGGCGAAGGTGAATGTGGAAAATGACCATGCCATCAGTGGTTTCCGTCGCACAAAAGACTGGGCTAATGAACAATACCTATATTTCTATGCAGAGTTTTCGAGGCCTTTTGCTGTAGAGGATCACGATTTGCCATCTTTTTTTGATTATACTAAGTATTCTGATACCCAAATTGAGAAAAAGGTTGAACTCGATGATAATGATACGAAAGTATGGTTTTTGTTTCCTGATACCAATGACGAACCCATCATCATGCGCATCGCCCTCTCCGCCGTCGACGTGGAAGGAGCCAAGAACAACCTGAAGGCCGAACTCGCCGATGGTGACTTCGACTTCGACGCGTTGAAACAGAAAGCCTACGACAAATGGAACAAGGAACTGTTGCGCTATGCCGTTGCCGACCCCAATGAATCAAACAAGACCGTGTTTTATTCGGCCCTCTACCACTGCATGGTGGCCCCCAACCTCTTCAGCGATGCCGATGGCCGCTATCGTGCCCATGACTTGAAGATTTACAAGTCGGAGAGACCCGTTTATACCGTGTTCTCTTTGTGGGACACCTTCCGTAGCCTGCACCCGCTCTTCAGCCTGATGCAGCGCGAGCGCACCCTCGACTTCATCAACACCTTTATTAATAAGTACGAGACCAACCCCCACCATATCCTGCCTATCTGGGAACTGGCCGCCAACGAGACCTACTGCATGATTGGCAACCACGCCATCCCCGTCATCGCCGACGCCTATTTTGCCGGCATCCGCGACTTCGATACGAAGAAGGCGTTGGAGGCCATGGTAGCCAGCCAAAAAGACGACTTCCGTGGCATGGGCGCTTACATGAAATACGGCTACATCCCGATTGAAACGGAAGGCGAGGCTGTTTCGAAGACCCTCGAATATGCCTACGACGACTGGTGCGTGGCTCGCATGGCCGACGACATGGGCGAGACCGAAATTGCCAAGGAGTTTTATGCTCGCGCACAGGCCTATAAGAATATCTACAACCCTGAGAACCAGTTCTTCCAAGGTCGTCGCAACGGTGGCTGGGCACGTCCCTTCGACCCAGCACAGGTCAACTTCACGCTGACCGAGGCCAACTCCTATCAATATGGCTTCTTCGTGCCGCAGGACATCAACGGCCACATCGACCTCATGGGTGGCTGGACGGCATACGAGGCCAAACTCGATGCCCTCTTCAACGCTCCGTCCAACCTGACGGGTCGTGTGCAACCCGACATCACGGGCCTCATCGGGCAATATGCCCACGGCAACGAGCCGAGCCACAACACCGTGTATATGTACAACTTCGTCGGTCAACCGACCAAGACACAGAAATACGTGAAACAGGTGATGGACGACTTCTACACCGACCGTCGCGATGGTTATTCCGGCAACGAAGACTGCGGCCAGATGTCAGCTTGGGCAGTGTTCTCGTGCATGGGCTTCTATCCTGCCACACCTGCTTCGGGCTACTATGTGTTGGGTCTGCCTCGCTTCGAAAACATGAAGTTGACCTTTGAAAACGGCAAGCAGTTTGAAGTGGTGGCCAAGGGCTTGAATGACAAAAACTGCTACGTGCAGTCAGTGAAGTTGAACGGCAAGCCTTTGGAACGCAGCTACATCACCTTCGACGAGGTGTATAACGGCGGCAAGTTGGAATTCACCATGACCGACCAGCCCAATTCCACTTGGGCCACACAGCCTGAGAATTGCCCTGTGGTGCGCATCGCCAAAGACAACGACATCATCATCGTCCCGACCATCAATGCCAACTCCGACACCTTCTTCGACAGCCTGATGGTGAGCATGAGCCATCCCATCGAGGGTGTGGAACTCTACTACACCACCGATGGCAGCGACCCGAAGGAAAGCGGAAAGCTTTATGAGCAGCCGCTTTGTTTGAAGGAAAACACCTTGGTGCGTGCTGCTGCCAAACAAGGCGACCGCTGGAGTCTGCCCATCGACGCGCAGTACTACCTCATTGATGCCAACCGCAGCGTGAAGTTGGAGAACATGTACAACGAACAATATTCCGCTGGTGGCGTCAAGGCCCTTATCGACCATCTGCGTGGCAACGACAACTTCCGCACGGGCACATGGCAGGGCTACTATGGCGTCGACCTTATCGCCACTGTCGACTTGGGTCAGCCCAAGAAAATCAATCGCTTGGCGGGTAGCTTCTTGCAGGAGGTCTACTCCTGGATTTGGATGCCGCGCGAGGTGGAGTATTTCGTCAGTGACGACGGCAAGAACTTCCGCAGTGTGGGCAAGGTGAAGAACGACATCCCCGATGATGCCGACGGTGCCTATATCCAAGAGATGGAGGTGCGTCCGCGCACCAATGCCCGCTATGTGAAGATGGTGGCCAAGACCATCGGCACCTGCCCCGAAGGCCATGTCGGCGCCGGACAGAAGGCTTGGATTTTCTGTGATGAGCTGGTGATAGAATAGGAGATTCCCCTGCGGGGAATGGAGGGTGGTGGCAGTTATCAAGCGACGGTCTTTGGGACTTTACGAACTGATGATACCACAAGCCGTCGCAGAAAACAAAAACAGTGCTAATCCATTCCCGAAGGGAAACTCAATTTTGAATCTTTGAATCTTTAAATCTTAAATTTTGAATCTTCAAATCTTTGAATTCTAAATCTTTAAATCCGATAATATGAAAGAATCCATCGTAATCCTCGCCGGCGGCGGTCCGGCACCTGGAATCAACACGGTCATCAGCACCGTGGCCAAGACCTTCCTCAAGGCCGGTTATCGTGTACTCGGCCTCAATGACGGCTACAAGAACCTTTTCAACCCCAATCCCGATGTGGTCGAAATGGACTTCCTCTATGCCGACGCCATCCTCAAACAAGGTGGTTCAGCCTTGAAGATGAGCCGCTATAAACCTAAGAATGAGGAGTTTAACACCGAGTTCTTTGTCAAGAACAACATCAAACTGTTGGTCACCATCGGCGGCGATGACACCGCATCGACGGCCAACCGCATCTCGAAGTTCTTGGCCAGCAGTGGTTTCCCCATCCAAAACATCCATGTGCCCAAGACCATCGACAACGACCTGCCGTTGCCTGAGGGCAGCCCGACCTTTGGCTACTACTCTGCTAAGGATGCTGCTGTGCATTTGGTGCAGACCATCTACGAAGATGCGCGTACCAGCGGCAACTGGTTTGTGGTCTCCGCGATGGGCCGTGAGGCCGGTCACTTGGCTTTCGGCATGACATCTGCCTGCCACTGCCCGATGGTGGTCATCCCCGAGATGTTCAACAAGGCAGAGGTCACCTTCGATGCCATCATCAAGTTGGTGGTCAGCTCCATCGTGAAGCGCAAGCTCTTGGGTGTCAACTATGGCGTGGTCATCATCAGCGAGGGCGTGTTCCACTTCATGAGCGACGAGGAAATCGAGAAATCGGGTGTGGCCTTCACCTACGACGAACATGGCCACCCTGAGTTAGGTAATGTCAGTAAGGCTCATATCTTCAACCTCTTGTTGCAACAAAGACTGAAAGCTTTAGGCATCAACGTGAAGAGCCGCCCCGTCGAAATCGGTTACGGCATCCGTTGCGTGGAGCCCAATGGCTACGACCTGACCTACTGCTCACTGTTGGGCTACGGCGTGAAGAAACTCTTCGACAAGGGTGTGAGTGGCGCCATGGTTACCACCAACCCGAAGGGCGAGATTATGCCGCTGTACCTGAAGGACGTGGAAGACGAAAACGGCAAGATCAAACCGCGTTTGGTCAACCTGAACGGTCCGAAGGCCGAGTTGATTTTCAACGACGGCTTGCAGTACATTAGTCCCGCCGATTACGAAGCAGCCAAGGCTTACCTGCCCAATCCTGAAGAATACGATTTCAGGAAGATTCTGAAATGGTAAGAGATTCCCTACGGGAATGGAGATAAAGCTTAGTTAACAAGCGGCGGCTTGTAGCGTTTACTGGTTGTAAGCGTTACAGGCCGCCGCAGTTTACATTATTATCGGGCTCTCCATTCCCCGAAGGGGAATCTTAGATGCTATTTTCTTATTGTAACTTTCTGCACCATCACACCGTTTTCAGTCTCAATGCGAACGAGATACATGACCGATTCATATTGGCTGAGGTCGAGAGTGGTGTTGCCTTCGGAGCAGGTTTCTTGGAGGGTCTGTCCTAAGACGTTCATGACGCTGATGTGCATCGTGCCTTGGCCTTCGATGTTAAGCATGCCGTTGGTCGGGTTGGGATAGACATTGACACTGCCGTTTGTCGTGGTTTCCTCAACGGCGTCGACGCTGCACGGGTCGTAGGAGAAGAAGACGCCTTGTTCAAGCTCAGCCGAGGTGTAGATGGTCTCGCCTTCGGCGTTGACGATGGAGAAGGAGCACTCACTGTCGGTGTCGTATTCAGGATAGGCATGATACCAACCAGGAGCCCAGATGAAGCTGAGGTTGCCGCTCAGCAGAGGCATGTCGACGGCCAAGGACGAGCCTTCCGTCATGGTGACCACGGCGATGCGGTTGCCGTTTTCGTCGGCCACGCTGATGGCTGCGCCTTTCCAACCGTCGCCACCGTTGTCATGGAGTTGGAAGACGACATTGCACTTCTCTCCGACGAGCACGCTGCGATAGGTGGTGCGGCTGATGCCTGCTTCGTTGGTGACATAGATGGAATACTCGTAAAGGCCAGGTTCGAGGTCGTTGTCAGCATATTCCATGTCAGCTCCCACTTGGGCGTCGGTCAATTCGGCGATGACCTCGAAGTTACGGCGGATGGTGACGGATGAGATGCCAGTCAAAGCGTTGCCGTTGAGGTCGGTGTCGGGGTTGGTCCAGCTGAGGCGGATGGCATCGAATGCTTCTTCTGTGATCGACATTTTGCTCACGCTATCGGGACGGCTGAAGTATTCATTGTTTTGCGGGACGATGTGCCCAATGAACATGTTGGTTTGGTTGAAATTGTATCTTGTGGTATTGAGTGCGCCGATGGGGCACCAGGCGTCGTCGCGACCGCTCCAGCCCCAGTTGAAGTGGAAGTAGTCGTTCTCGTCGTAGCCGTCGCACACGAAGGCATGACCGCCTGCGCCGCCGTCATCGGAGCCTGTGTAGAAGACGGGGAGGTGCTCGTCGAGGCCACCGTCTTTCAACATCTGTGCCCATTCCTCGTTGGTGTAGCCATAGCCGGGGATGAGGTCGCCAGCGTTGACTTGAGGGAAATCCCTAGAGTAGCGGAAATAGTTTTGAAAGGCGGTGTAGACCGACAGGGCATTGGCTCCACTGCCGACAGCGCTGTATTGCATGTCGAGGGCAATGCCGAGATGATACAACAGTTGGGCCACATGATAGATCTCTTCTTCGCTGCTGGTGGAGTCGAGGGCCAAAGGTATCAGTTCGAAGTGATATTCGGTCTCGCCATAGTTAGCCGTGAGGGGTCCAATTCCATCGGCATTGTAGGAATGGGAACCGTTACCGACGGCCGGCCAGTCCCAAAACTTCATCACTTGTCCCATGGCTGTGGCAGCGCAGCCCGCAAACACATGGCCACCGTTGCCGAGGGTGTCGACACAAGGAGGGCATTGGCTGTTCCAAGGATAGTTTTGGTTCCAAATTGTCTGGCAGAGCGGTTCGACCACGGCTCGGGTCTGACTGCCACGGTTGAGGCTGCCCGTCTCGCTCACTCGTTTCCATTCGGCAACGATGTCGGGCGTGGCACTGAGGTTATGTTCGCGCACATATTGGATTTCCTTGCGGAAGCCGTCCAAGGTGTATTGGAAGCCATCTGCTACATCGTTAGGATTGTATTTACCCGTAGTGGAATAAGCGAGGATAGGCCTCACGCGGTCGTCACCAGCCATGACGACGAAGCCTTCGCCGTTTTTGACGTTGAAGACATAATAGTCGGTGCCGCCACGTTGCAGGTCAACGGCGACAGAGACAAGATTCAGTTGGATGTCAGCGTTTTTCTGTGCAATGGCAGTGGTGCTCAAGAATTTGGCACCTAATTTTTGGGCTTTTTGTTGGTCGACAGGACCAGCCATCAGGCTGCCGATGACGGCCATCAGGCATAAGGACAAATAGAATTTTCTCATTATTTATTGGTTTTATTGTTTGAAGCGGCAAAGATAACGGCTTTATTTTAATTAGGTGCAAGTATGCGAAAAAAATAACGGGGCATTGAAAATATGATGCCCCGTGATATAGAATGCTAACTCAGGTGTATGAGTTAATTTATTCCTGAATTACTTTCACTTGGAACTTCCTTCGGGTTAGGACCCCATTTGTTTTCTCCAGGCTGGCTGTCTCTTGTCATCCAAACTAACCAGAGAATAGTAACAACTAAGTCGATGAAAATAAGTACACCAAAAGTGGATAAAAAAGAACTATTTGTCATGATTCTATCAAGGAAGGCCCTAACGCTGTCTGCCATGTTGTAATACTTGAATCCAGCATCTACCATTTCCTTAATCACATTAATAATGTTGTAAAACAGATATCCCATGAGAGTCAGTTCTGGAATGACAATAATGAGATAGTTCCAACCGCTTTTCCCGATGTCATGAAAACGACGCACGGTGACAGCTAAGCTTGGAATCAATACAGCTAACCACCATACAACTGAAAGTGCACTGAGAAAAGGAATGCAACCGAGTGCAAGGTCGACAAGGAAGTAGAATAGGTAAAAATACCAATACTCGGAACGGCGTGCACGTCCCGAGAAAGTTGCATACTTTGAAAACACGCTTTTGATAGCTTCTCCGAAACTCATAGTTTTAATCTTTAGGGGTTAATACGCTGCAAATTTAGCAAGTTATTTTTAGAAAACAAAATTTTGTTTTGCAGGCTTATTAGTCGTGTCTTTCATTTTGTAGATAAAGAAGGCTTCAGAAAACATGTCATTCCAACGCCGGAATGTGGGGAGGTTGGAATCTGTGCTTTCTGAAGCCGTCTTACTTATATAATTGTCGCCGCCCATAGATTCCAAATCGCACAGCCTCAGCTTGGAATGACATGGGCGGCTTGCTTTGACAAAGCTGATTAATCGCCTTTTAACTTCTTGTACCTAAATCGTTTAGGCTCCACGTTGCCCAATCGCTTCATCTTGTTTTCCTCGTATTCCGAGTAGCTACCCTCAAAGAAATAGACTTGCGAGTTGCCCTCAAAGGCGAGGATATGTGTCGCCACACGGTCGAGGAACCAACGATCGTGGCTGATGATGACGGCGCAGCCTGCGAAGTTCTCCAAGCCTTCCTCCAAGGCACGGAGCGTGTTCACGTCGATGTCGTTGGTAGGCTCGTCCAAGAGGAGCACGTTGGCTTCTTGTTTCAAGGTCAAGGCAAGGTGCATACGATTTCTTTCACCGCCTGACAGCACACCGGCCTTCTTCTGCTGGTCGTTGCCGCCGAAGTTGAAGCGTGAGACGTAAGCGCGTGAGTTCATACTACGTTTGCCTAACTGGATCAGTTCGTTGCCACCGCTGATGACCTCCCAGACGGTCTTCTCGGGGTCGATATCGGCGTGTTGCTGGTCGACATAGCCGATTTTCACGGTCTCGCCGACCTCGAAAGTGCCTGAATCAGGCTTTTCCAATCCCATGATGAGGCGGAACAAAGTCGTTTTGCCTGCACCGTTGGGACCGATGACACCCACAATGCCACCTTGCGGCAGGCTGAAGTTCAGGTTTTCGAATAACAACTTGTCGCCGTAGGCTTTGGTAACATCGTGCGCCTCAATGACTTTGCTGCCCAAACGGTCGCCGTTGGGGATGTAGATTTCGAGTTTCTCTTCCTTTTCCTTTACATCCTCGTTGAGCATCTTCTCATACGATTCCAAACGGGCCTTGCCCTTGGCGTGACGCGCCTTGGGAGCCATGCGTACCCATTCCAGTTCGCGTTCGAGGGTCTTGCGGCGCTTGCTTTCGGTCTTTTCTTCCATGGCGAGGCGTGCGGTCTTTTGGTCGAGCCACGAGGAATAGTTGCCTTTCCACGGGATGCCTTCGCCGCGGTCGAGTTCGAGGATCCAGCCGGCCACGTGGTCGAGGAAGTAACGGTCGTGGGTGACGGCGATGACGGTGCCCTTGTACTGCTGCAAATGGCTTTCCAACCATTGGATGCTCTCGGCGTCGAGGTGGTTGGTGGGCTCGTCGAGGAGCAGAATGTCAGGCTCTTGCAGCAGCAGGCGGCAAAGGGCCACGCGGCGGCGCTCGCCTCCGGAGAGGTTCTTGACGGGCGTGTCGCCGTCGGGACAGTTGAGGGCGTCCATGGCGCGTTCCAGCTTGCTGTCGAGTTCCCAAGCGTCGTGCTGCTCGATGAGTTCGGTCAGTTCGCCTTGACGGGCAATCAGTTTGTCGAAGTCGGCGTCGGGTTCGGCGAACTTGTTGTTGATTTCCTCGTATTCCTTGAGGATGTCGACGATTTCCTGCACGCCTTCTTCTACTACTTGGCGGACGGTCTTGTTGTCGTCGAGTTGCGGCTCTTGGTCGAGCATTCCGACCGAATAGCCGGGTGAGAAGACCACTTCGCCGTTATACGATTTCTCCTTGCCCGCGATGATGCGTAGCAAGGTCGATTTTCCCGCTCCATTCAGGCCGATGATGCCGATTTTCGCGCCATAGAAGAACGAGAGGTAGATGTCTTTCAGGATTTGTCGTGACGGCGGAATGATCTTGCTCACGCCTACCATCGAGAAGATGATTTTTTTGTCGTCTACTTGTGCCATTTATGTTGAATTGTTAATTGTTTAATTGTTGATTGTGGAGATGCGATTATCACTTTTCAATGAAACCATCAGATTACGGCTTTTGCTAATGCTTCCTTAACAAAAGCATTGAGTGAAATGCCCTCCATTTGTGCCATTTCAGCAGCTTTGGCATGTAGGTCGGAGGGAATGCGGATGTTGAAACTGCCACTATACGATTTCCGCAAGGGCAGGTTATTTTCTTTGCAATGGGCGATATAATCTTCCACGGCATTAACGAAGTCTTCCTTTAGTTCGGCCAAAGTGTTCCCTTCGTAGGTGATGAGGATTCCTTTTTCCAACCCTAAAACTTTGCCATAGAGGGTGTTGTCTTCAAGTTCGACTTCAATGCTTCCGATGAAACCTTTATATTTCAGTGTTTCCATATTATATATGGTTGTTTGCTGTTAAGTAGTCTAATATGTCTTTTAATGCTTTTGGCTTTATCACATTGGCAGGATGCGGTTTGTGAGCCAAGTATTTATTTTGGTAACTCTTTCACTTCGACATCTTCAACAGGGGCAAGGTAATCCGAAGCCTTTTCGGAAGAAATCACGCTATGCTGCCATATTATTGTAGCTCATAATCCTCATTTTGATGGACTTCATGCGCTCATTAATCCAACGGTCGCTGTAGCCTCGCCGCCGATAGTCCTCCACAGCCATTTGGAAAGTCAGCTCTGGGTCAATCATTTGGTCGATACGTTGTGCGCCGACTTGCGCGAGCCATTGTTTCACGGGTTCGGCTTTCTTGGAGGGGATGGATTGAATGATGCGGAAGATGCCTTCAAGGTCAGCAAAGTTTATCTTTTGCTTGCCACCTATAGTTTGATACGAAAGGGGGGTGACAATTTGTCCCCACCCTTTGGCTAGTTCCTTGTCGCGTTGCCGCATTTTCTTCAAATAATCGGTTGGATTTGTGGTATCTGTAAGAGCTTCCACTATATCCGCCACAGCGAAATAGTATTTTTCTTCTTGTTCGTTCCAAACGATACGAATGTTTTTTCCTTCAAAAACTTGTATAATTGATTCGTTTGACATCACTTTAAGATTTATGTTGTTTCATTGCTTCCTCCATCTGTTCCGTCGCCTTCCCCCAATCATAAACCCTGTTCGTGAAATCAAACCCCGCTTGGGCGATTTGGATAGCCTTTTCCTTATCGGTTAATAAGGTGATGATGTGTTGTGCCATTTCCTCTGCATTGCTGCCGACCAAGATTTCCTCATTGGGTTTCGCACCCAATGAGGCGTTGGCCAAGGGCGAGGTGATGGCTGGCAAGCGCATCGACATGGCCTCCAATAATTTGTTTTGCAGGCCAGTACCAATGCGCATCGGGGCGATGAAGACACGGCTTGGGGCATAGGCATCGCGGATGTCGTCGAGCCAGCCGCTGACGATGATGCGTTTCGAGGCCGCTTTCTTCACCTTCGGGTCAGGGGTGGCACCGGCGATGTAAAGCTTCGTTTCGGGCAGGGTTTTCCACACGATGGGCATAATCTCTGTGGCTAAGTAATCCACAGCATTCACGTTGGGTGGATAGCTCATGTTGCCCGTGAACACAAGGTCGTATTGCTTTTCTCTTTCCTGCGGCTTGAAATAGTCGTGGTCGACGCCATTGGGGATGACGAGGATTTCGTCGCGTTTCTCGTGTGGGAACAAGGCCCTGTCGGGCTCGCTGATGATGGTCTTCACGTCGAAATCTTCAAAAATTGCGGCCTCATAGCGTTTCAAGCGGCAGTACTCCATAGTATATATAGGCCGAGTTATCGGTGAGGCAATGTCGGCACGACGCTTCATGCCATAGGAGAAAATGTCTTGATAATCAATGGCTTTTGGGAGGTTTTTAGAACGGATATACTCTGCCACACGCAGCAACTGGCCGAAAAGCATGTCGGGCTTGTGCTTGGCAATCAGGGCATCGATTCTCTTGGCGGCCTTATGGTTGTAGAAATAACCGCATTGCATGGGCAAGCCTTTCAAAAAGGCTCTGACGAGGCCCAACAGAATTTGCGGCTTGCTTATCTTGATGAAGTTGATGGACTGGCAATAGGGTTGCAAGGCGCGAAAGGCATCCTGCTCGCTGACTTCAGGGTTGTCGTTCAAGGCACAAAGGATGATTTCGTTGCGCTTGGCGAGTTGTTTTATCTGGTTGAAAGCCCGCAATTTGTCGCCTTTTTCAAGTGGATAGGGGATGCGGGGCAATAGGACAAAAATCTTCATCTCATCGGATTTAGGGGACAAAGATAAAGTTTTTTGTTGATTGTTGAACTGTTTAATTGTTTAATTGTTAGACGCGGGACACGGGACTGGATGACACGGGACAAGGTCCCTGAGCTTGTCGAAGGGCCGTCTTGCGTCTCGTGTCTCGTGTCTCGAAGTCTCACGTCAAAGAAAACTAATCTTGCTCCCCGGCCGAATCTGCTCATAAAACATCAGCAGTCGAGCGATGATTTTACGGTTGTCGTAGGTTTCTTCGACGAGCTTTCTTGCCGCATGTCCAATCTTGACGGCAATCTGTGGGTTTTCGTTGATGGCGCGGATGGCCTCCACCATCTTGGCCTTGTTTTCGGCGATGATGATGTTGACTTCCTCGTCGTAGAGGATGCCTTCGGCACCGACGCGCGTGGTGATGACGGTCTTGCCCATGGCCATCGACTCGATGATTTTGATGCGGATGCCGCTGCCCGAAAGCAAAGGTACGATGGCTACATCGTGGTCGGCGACAAATGCCTTGGCATCAGGCACCTCACCGATGACGTCGACATGCTCGTTCTTCAATGTGGTGAGCCATTCGGGCATGTTGCGACCTGCCAAATGGTAAACGAAGTCATAGACTTTTTCCACGGTCTTGGGTAGCACCTCGTCGATGAACCAGCGTATGCCTTCCTCGTTGGGCATCCAGTTCATGGAGCCGATGTGATAGAACTTAGGCTTGCCTTCGATTTCGTATTTCGGCGTAAACTCCTCTGGATAAACGCCAAATGGGATGTCGATAATGGGCTTGGAGCAGTATTTCCTGAAGAAAGCGGCATCTTTGCGGGTGATGGCTGCAATGCCGTCGACGGTCTCCAAGGCGTTGAGCTCATACTCTTTCAAAGTTTTCGCCAAGTGATTGATATACCAGCGTTTAAGGAAGAATTTTGTTTCTTTGGCGATGCGTTCCCAGATCTTGTGTTCCACGTTATGGGCTCGCAGCACAATCATCGCCTTCGAGTGGGCGCGGATGTCGCTGACGTAGGGAGCCATGAAAAGCATTTCCAATTGCACCACGTCAAACTGCTCTTTTTCAAGCAATTCGATAAGCCTGTCGCTGAATTCCTTGGAGATGAAACGCTCCACATGGTAGGATTTTTTGGTGAAGAGGTTGACGAAGGCCTTCAACGGCTTAATGCTCAAGTCAACATCGATGAGTTCGATGCCGGTCTTGCGTTTGTAGTCCTCAGGAATGTCGCTTTCCTTGACGTTGTATTTCTCGCTGTTGATTGCCAATATCTTGACCTGATGTCCCGCTTCGAGCAATCCGGTGATGATGCTGTTCATCGCCATGGGACCGCCTTCGGAGGCAGGATAGGGGGGCTTGTTGCAGAGGAGGAGTATTTTCATGTTGAAGATAGTTTATTGGTTGGGTGTCGGCCCTTCGACGGGCTTAGGGACCTGATTAGCAAGGGTCGTTGAGCTTGTCGAAACGCCCTCCCCATAATGATTTGGTCCTTCGATAGGCTCAGGGGCCTTATGCCGTTTGAATAGTTTTTGGAAGAATTTCTTCCAGCTGTCGCCGTCGAACAAGGCGGCATCGGTGGTGGCTTTGAAGGTGAAGAACAGCCCAACGGGCATCAGCACAAGCGACGAGAGCCACACGCCGAGGAACATGTTGAGGTCGCCAAACACGGCCATGCGCTCGCAGATGGTCGAGATGAGGTGGTAGATGATGAAGAACACCACGGAGATGACCACGGGTAAGCCCAACCCGCCTTTGCGGATGATGCTCCCCAAGGGCGCGCCGATGAAGAAGAAGATGATGCAAGCGATGCTCAGGGTGAACTTCTTGTGCCATTCTTTCTTGTGCTTGTTGATGTTTTCGTTTTGCGAGCTGAGGTCCAGCTTGTTGAAAGCCACATTGTCCTTGGCGTTTTGTGCGCTACCTACGGCCATCGAGACTAAAGAGGCTAACTTTTCACCTTCGAAATTCTCGATTAGGGGCCAGCGTAGGATGATGACTGTGTCGACAGCCATTGTGTCGACATTGGGTTCAGGCAGGCTGAGGCTGTTGTAGTTGGCCCATCGTCGTTCAAAGCCTTGGGTAAAAGCTTCTTGCTTGTTGGTTTGTCGTCGCTCCAACGAGTCGAGGGAGGCCGAAAGTTGGCGGATGTTCATCATCTGCTGGTACGACTTATACATGTCCTCGCTCGAACGGGTCATGTCGAAGGAAGCTAAGCTGAACTTGATTTGCTCCTGCTTGAACGACATGCGCTCGAAGGGCCGTGTTTCCTTGTAGTTGTCGATGTTGATGATGTCGGTGTAGTTGTAGCCGTTATACAGCGTGAAGATGATGTTCCTCTGGTTTGGGCTCATGGCCATTATGCCCGAGTCGGCGGAGATGATTTTGGTGTTGCCGTTGTGGTCGGTGTGGTCGTAGATTTTCACGCCGTAGATGCTGCTGCCGTCCTTGCCTTTCTTTTCCACGTAGATGACATAGTTTTCGATGTCTTTATAAAACACCCCCTCCTTGATGTTGAAGGCTAACTTCTGCCGTTGCACGTCGGTGAGCAGGGTGCGCCATTTGAGGGTGGCGATGGGGATGAGGCTGTTGGAGATGAAGAATGCCAATACGCTGAGCATCAAGGAGAAATAGAGTAGAGGCCGCATCGAACGCCACATTGACACGCCTGAGGCTTTCATGGCCACCAACTCGTAGTGCTCTCCAAGATTGCCGAAACACATCAACAAAGCCAACAGCAAAGCCAAGGGCAGCGACATGGGGATGGCGGTGATGGAAGTGTAAAACAGAAGCTCGGCGATGATTTTGAATTCCAGCCCTTTACCGACCAAATCATCGACATAAAGCCACACGAATTGCATCACCCACACGAACACCACTATAAAAAAGGTGAGGAAAAAGGTGCCCAAAAACGACTTGGTGATATATTGGTAAAGTTTTTTCATCGTGAAATTAAAACGCTGCAAATTTAGAAAAATTCTATCTTTGCCGAAAATTTCACGCTATGAATACACCCGATTATTTCAAAGGCCTCAATCTGGCCATCACCATCAGCGCCAAGGACGGCGAAATCCTTTACCAAAACGACAGCAGCATTGAAGTGAACGGCGATGCTCGTGGCCGCGACCTTATGGGATGCCACAACGCACGCTCGCAGCAAATCATCCGCCATCTTCTGGACGATGCCGCGACCAATGTCTACACGATTTCAAAGAAAGGCAAGAAGAAACTGATTTACCAAACGCCTTGGTATGAGGATGATGCCAAGCAAGTCGTCGGCGGACTGATTGAGTTCTCCATCATCCTGCCTGATGACATGCCGCATTATGATAGGGGGTAGGTGTTTCGGATTGCAACGGGAAGCTCGCCAATCGGCGGCTTCCCGTTGATTTGCATTACTTCACCACAATTTTCTGTGTCTTAATATCGTTGCCATTCACCAATCGCAACACATACATCCCAGGCACAGCATCAATGGCCTTGTTGATGCTGCCGCTGATAGTCTCGCTGCTGAGGATGCGACCCATCACATCGACGACTTGCAGCGTGGCCTCACCCTCGTTGGCAATAATCCAGTTGCCGTTGCTATAGAAAGCGAAGGTCGCATTGTCGCCATCATTGTCATCGTTTGTATCCCCGCAGATGAACACCAGCTTGAATCGGCTCTCATAGTCCGTCGTCCTGGCCTTGAAGGTGTATCTAGAGACGCGATTTATCGCGTCTCCACCATTCAGGGCCAGCATGTCGACATCATTGCCAGTCAAATTATCAATCAGGTGCAGGTAATTCACTTCCACATTGTCAATGTTCACCGTAATCGTGTATTCGCCGTTTTCCTCGGCCTTGAAATTGACGGGCATCTCTGTAGAGACGGTGCATGCACCGTCTGTACATACATTTATCACCGCATAATCCTTCCCCTTCTGCGGGATATAAACCTTCGTGCTGGTTTCACGGATTTGGAATTTGGGCAGGGGTTGGCCTTCATCGAAGCGGACAATGGCGCGGTCGATGAGACGATTATGGTTGTCGGTCAGGTTGAGCGACAAAATAGCGTTGACAGCGGCCGTTGAGCCTCTCGAAATGCCGCCACGGCTTTGCATGGTGAACTGTACGGATTGCCCCGTACCAGTGGCCTTCACAAAGATGGCTTCCATGGCTCCGATGGTGCTTGCATTGCCTGCTATGAGTTCGGAGCGGGTGTCGTTCAGGGTGTAGTAGGAAAGGCCGGAAGGCAGGTTGGCGGTTTCGGCGAAGGGGTTGCCGATGAGGTTCCAGCCCCACATTCCTTGGTCTTCATTATCCTCTGAATAGGTCAAATCGACTTGGCCTTCGCCGCTGTAAGGCGCGCCGCTAAAGAGGAGTGTAGTGCCATTTTTGCTGGCGTAGAGGTAGCCTTGGCCGCTGACCAATGAGGTGAACTCGGGATGTGCCCTGTAGTTCTTCCATTCCTTGCCGTTGGCGTCTCCGGTTTGGTCGAAGTAGTACAGGTCGTAGGTGCGGTTGTCTGGATTGGTATTGTCGTCGGTGATGAAACCATTGGCGAGCGTAGGTGTAATCGAAGGAACAGGCGAGGCGATGAGGTAGTAGCCGCCAGGGTTCTCGTCGTTGCCGTAGCCCGCAATCTCCTTGGTGAACCGTCCCGTGAAGTATCCTGGGTTGTCTGGGCCGCCGTCGATGCGGGCGTATTCAGCATTTGTGTGGTTCGAGTTGTAGGTGGTGCCCATGCCGCCGACCAACGAGGTGCAATTAGTGAACATGTTGGATGAGTGTTGGATGACGACGTGTATGGTGTTCCAACCCTCACCCACGTAGATGGTGGCGAGGTTCGTGCAGTTCAGGAACATGCCGCTCATGTCGGAGACATTGGAGGTGTTCCAGCCCGAGATATTGAGCGATTGGAGGCCCCAGAAGCTGTAGAACATGTAGCTCATGTCGGTGACATTGGCGGTGTTCCAGCCCGAGAGGTCGAGCGATTGGAGGCCCGAGCAGCCTAAGAACATGCCGCTCATGTCGGTGACATTGGCGGTGTTCCAGCCCGAGAAATTGAGCGATTGGAGGCCAGAGCAGCAGTAGAACATGTATTGCATGTTGGTGACATTGGCGGTGTTCCAGCTCGAGATATTGAGCGATTGGAGGTCTGTGCAACTGGTGAACATGTAGCTCATGTTGACGACCTTGTCGGTGTTCCAGCCCGAGAGGTCGAGCGATTGGAGGCCAAAGCAGCCCCGGAATATGTAGCTCATGTCGGTGACATTGGTGGTGTTCCAGCCCGAGACATTGAGCGATTGGAGGCCGGAGCAGCCGTAGAACATGTAGCTCATGTTGGTGACATTGGCGGTGTTCACATCAGTCAGATCCATGCTCGTGCAATTTGTGAAGCCCTGGAACAGGTAAGAGCAGTCGCCCGTGAAGCTCACCTCGTTGGTGGCGGTGACGCTTGTGACTGCCGATGGATCGACATCGTTACCCCACTTGTTGTCCTTGTTGAACTCACCGAAGAGGAGTGTTAGCGCGCCGGTGTTGCTGTCGAAGGTGTAGCGTACTTGAAGGACGGCGGTCACTGCCACATCCTGTGCCGGCATCTCAAAACTGTTGCCCACGATGGGATAGTCGTTGCCGCCGTAGGTGAGGGTGGCGGAGGTGATGGCATAGCCTGCGTTCGCGTTCAGCGTGATTTCCGTGCCTGTGGTGTAGTAATTGATGCCGTCGCAGGTGACCGCCGGTGCTGGCGTGGCCGTGATGCCTTCGCCCAGGGTGAGGCTGAAGACCTGTACCGCCCCGTCGTCCTCGCTGACGTCGCCGCTGTTGGTGCCGATGCCGCTGGTGGCGCCGTTTACGGTGCAGCCGTGATAGTAGTTGTGGGCGAGGGTGCCGCGGCTGTCTCCCACGATGGCGCCTTTATAATTGTTTGCGCTGACGTTGGCGCCGAGGGCGAGGTTGTTGCTGACGGTGCCGTCAGAGAGTCGGCCTACGATGCCGCCATAGTAATAACAACCGCTCTTGCCGTTGTTGGTCACGGTGGCGGCGCTGATGCAGCCGTTGACGGTCGTGTAATTCATATGGCCGACGATTCCGCCGTGGGAATTGGAACCATTGTCATAGGTACCGATGGTGACGGTGCCCTCCACGCGGCAGTCGGTGACGGTGCCGCGATACAGGAAGCCGACAATGCCGCCGACGTAATTCATGCCTGTGATGGTGCTGCTGCGCAGCGTGACGTTCTTTACGGTGCCAGTGTAGCCGACGTAGCCGAAGAGGCCTTGGTAATCGCTACTGGTGTTGATATGGATGCCGCTCACAGCGTAGCCGTCGCCGTCGAAGGTGCCTATGAAGTATTTGGAACTGTTGCCGATGGCGGTGTAGTTGTTCTCCGTGCCGTCGTAGGCGATGTCCGCGCCCAACTTGAAGAACTTGTGGTAGTAGTCGGTGCCACCGTTCACCTTGGTGGCCAGCAGGTCGAGGCCCGCCGTGGTGGTGATGATGTAGGCGCGTTCCTCGGTGGTGCCGTCGTGGTCGGCGTCGGCATGCCAGTGGCTGACGAAGGAGCCGTTCACGGTGGCATCGGCGGCGGGCATGGTGAAGGTGTTGCCCGTGAGGATGTTGCCGTCAAGGCTATAGGTCGCCACGCAGCCCTCAAGCAGGTTGTTGTAGCCCAAGGTGACGGTGGTGTTGCTGGCGTACCAGGTGGTGCCTTGGTAGGCAACGGTCGAGCCAGTGGCGGTGATGTCCCCGTTCTGTATGGTGAGCGTATGCACGCTGCGTGCGCCGTCCGTGTCGCTTGACGCGCTCACGCCGCCATTGCCGCCTGCACCCACGTTGGTGGCGTTATTCGTGCCGTTCACGGTACAGTTGTGGTAGTAGTTGGCGGCGATGGTGCCGGTGTTCTTGCCAAAGAGGGCGCCCACATATTTATCCGCACAAGTGATGGTCGATTCGAGGACAAGACAGTTCTGCACCGTTCCACTGACTTTGTTGCCCACGAGTCCGCCGACGTATCGATAACCGGTGATGCGGGCATCGGCAAGGATGACGTTTTCGATGGTGGCCCCGTCAATCCTGCCGAACAATCCTTGGTTCATGCTTGGGGCGGCGGTGCCGTTCTTGTAGAGGCGTATGCCGCTGATGGTATGGTTTTGGCCGTTGAAGTTGCCGCTGAAGTTCTTGTCGCTGCCGTCGAAGTAGCCGCCGATGGTGGTGAAGTTCTCGTCGGTGTCGCCGAGGCCCTCGGTGCTGTAGGCGATGTCGTTGCCCAACACGAAATAGGTGCCGCTGTAGGTTTCGCCGCTCTTCACCGCTGCCGCCAGGGCGTCGAGTTGCGCCGTGGTGGTGATGACATAGGGGCTGCCCGAGGTGCCGCTGCCGCTCCAGGCCGAAACAAAGGTTGCGCTCACCGTGGCATTGTCATTGGTGGGCATCGTGAAGGTGTTGCCCTCGATGGCGGTGCCGTTCACTGAATAGACGGGCATTTGGCCTGCGGGCACGGTGCCGCTGTTGCCGAGGGTGATGGTGGTGTTCGACGCATAGTAGGTGGTGCCGTCGATGACGACGCTCTCGCCCGTGGCGGTGATGTCCGTGCCGAGGGTGAGGGCGTGGACGCTGCGTGCACCGTCCTGGTCCTCGCTGCCGTGGTTGGTGCCGACGCCAACATCGATGGAAGAACCGTTGGAGTGGTTGTCGTTGGTCACGGTGCAGCCACGGTAATGGTTAGCGGTGAGGGTGCCGCCGTTGTTGCCGACGATGGCAGCGGCATACTGGTCGCCAGTGACCACAGCGTTGAGTGCAAGGCAGTTGCTGACGGTGCCGCTGTTGTTGCCGACGATGCTACCGAGGTTGTTAGAATAATTGTTGATTATATTGTCCGATTGCGGGATGTAAACGCCTATAGAGCCGTCAATGGTGACGCTACTGGTGCAGCGGGTGACGGTGCCGCCGTTGTTGCTGCCCGCAATGCCGCCGAAGTCGCTGCCGTCATCGCTGCTGCTGGTGTTGGAGCCTGCTCCTGAACTCTTGACAAGTACATTGCCCTGCACGCGGCAATCCTCGATGGTGCCGGAGTTGACGCCCACGATGCCGCCGGTGCCGGTGTAGCCTTTGATGCGGGTGTCGGCAAGGATGACGTTCCTCACGGTGCTACTGGTATAGACAAAGCCAAAGAGTCCTTGGCACTTGTCGGAGTCGGTGCGGCCGTTTTTCGAGATGCGTATGCCGCTGATGCTGTGGTTTTGCCCGTCGAAGGTGCCTTTGAAGGGCCTGCCCCAGCCGCCGATGGCGGTGAAGTTGGTCTCGCCGCCAGTGCTGCTGTTCCATGCCGTGGTGTAAGTATAGGCGATGTCGGCGGTCTGCTTGAAGGTGAGGCCTTGGCAGTCGTTGTCGAGTTTGACATAGCCGGCGAGGTGGTCGAGGTCGGCCGTCGTGGCAATGGCATAGGTGTTGTTGCCAAGGCTGGTGAAGTCATTGAGAGTGATGGCGCGGATGTTGTAGTTGACCGAGACGGTGCCGGCGTATTGGCCCGTGCCCGTGACGGTGACGGTGGCGGGGCCAGGCCCGGTGGAGTTGGAGTAGCTCACGGTGTAGTCGGTGCCTGCGGTGAGCACCGTGCCTTTGTAGGTGACGGTGGGCACAGGCTCGATGGGGCTGCCGGTGTAGATGTACGTGCTCTCGACGCCGCTGATCGTGGTGTTGTAGTTGTAGAAAGGCTCGTAGGCCACGAAGTCGAGGTAGATGTTGCCGAAGGTCTTGCCCGACGGGATGGTGATGGTGATGGAGTTGTGGTCGTTGCTGGCCGAGGCGGAGCAGCCCGAAACGCTGGTGCCGTCCAGTTTCTTGACCTCGGCGTTGAAGAACCAAAAGTTGGTGGAATAGAATTCAACCGTGACCGTGCTGCCCGTGGTGACGTCGGTGAAGTCGTTGGACTCGGTGAAGTTGAGCGTGCCTGTGATTCTGACATCGCCCCCTTGGAGGCCGATGTTCTGGCCGTTGAAGGTGTAGCTGCTACCCTCTGTCCTTGGCTGGGCAAAATATCCCAAGAAGCCCTCGGTTTTCCATACATGATAGTATTGGCCGTTCATGAGGGCGCTATTTCCCGTGAGGGACATGGGACTGGTGATGGTGGCGAAAGCCTGTTGCCCCGCGAGGGCGGCTACTATGGTGAGCAGCGTGGCGAGGACTTTTTTGAGATGTAGATGTTTGGTCATTGTATTTTGTTTAGTTGTTTAGTTGTCAGTTGTTCAGTTGTCGCTTCGCGTCATTGCGAGGAACGAAGCAATCCAGATGCCTTATCACCCTTATCGGACCTGGGTTTCCTAAACAGCCGCACAACAATCACCCCCGCCACCACCAGCTCCGCCGCGACAAAGGCGACGAGGCTCCAGGCGATGAAGGGATGGCCGACAAAAAGTTCGTGTAGGGTCATAGGTTGGCTTATTTATGCTACAAAACTACCAAGTCCCTATAAAACAAGGTGTCTCAAATCGCACAATGGTGTCTCAAATCGCACAATTAGGTGTTGCAATTCGTAGAATTGAGACAATTTTTTTTATAATTTTGCCTCGTCAAACCCTTTTCATAATGAAAGAAATGCAACTGACCGGTATCGTGATGATGACGCTGATGGCGTTGTCGTTGGCGACGTTGCTGCCCCGTCGGGCGAAGGAAGACCGTGTGGCCAGCCGCTCACGGTGGCTGATGACCATCGGCCTGTCGCTGATTGCCGTGCAGTTCCTCATACAATATGTCACTGGCCTCCGTGAGACGAACAAGACCCTCGCGATCATCGTCAATCTGGCCTTCTTCATCCCCGCAGCAGTACACCTGTCGCTGAACATCACCAACCTGATACGGCAAGGGCGCTTCAAGCGTTTAGAGGTGCTGATTGGCCCAGTCACGTGGATCGTGTCTATCGGACTTTTGGCTTTCGGACTTATGGGCGGCGAAGACTCATCGCGACTGCTTTGGGCCGAAATCGCAGCAAGCATCCTCTACGGCCTGATGCAACTGTGTTTCAGCTGGTTTCACCTGCGCGAGATGTCGCGTATGGAGTTGGTGTTGGCTAATTATTACGACGAGGAGCGCAACAACCTGCTCTCTTGGATGAAGGTGAGTATCGCAATGCTCGCATTGATGACGCCGCTTGTGCCCGTGTTCCTCTTCAGCAGCGGATGGCTGTTGGCGGGCTTCGCCTTGTTCATGTTCCTCTGTATCTATTACATCTGGTTCTGCTTTGTGCGCTATGTCCTCACTGGCGCTTCGAGCCATGTGAGCGAAGCCGAGCAAAGTGCCGAAGAGGAAATATTGGAGAAACCGTCCGATGACAACACTGCTCCTTCTTCTGTTGTGACCGACGAGGCCATGCAACGAGCTAGCCAAGCCGTAGAACGTTGGATTGCCTCGGGGAACTATTTGTGCAGCGGCATCACCAAGCCCATGGCGGCACAGGAGATGAAGCTGCCCGCCTATCTGCTGTCGGCATGGATCAAGGCCCAAGGCTATGCATCTTATTCCCGTTGGATTACCGCCCTGCGCGTGGAGGAGGCCAAACGCACCCTTCAGGCGCATCCCGACTGGTCGAACGAGGCTGTCGCCGACCACTGCGGCATCAGCCGTTCGCATTTCCAGCGGGTCTTCAAACAGGAAACTGGGCTTTCGCCTGCGGATTTCGTGGCGGGGAAATGAGAAAAAAGACAATAAAAAAGGGCGCCGCGGCACCCTTTTTTGTTCGTTCATGACGACTTATTTCGTCACCAAATTATAAGTATCCTGTGCGATGACAAATTCCTCATCGGTAGGATACACCACCACGGTGACTTTCGAGTTGGGCGTGGAGATGACGCCGGCGTCGCCGATGAGGTGCTAATACGCAAAATTAGGTTCGCGAGCGTCCTTGCCGGGTTCGCAGATGTCCCCGTCTGCGGAAAACACCAAGCGGAACCGCGAGGCGTAGTCGGTGGTCTTGGCCTCAAAGGTATAGGCCGCTGAGCCTGTCGAAGCGCCGACTGATGATAATAGGTCAATATCCTCGCCAGTCAAATTGTCAATCAAATGCAGGTATTCCAAATCAAGGTGTTGCGTGTCGAAGGTCAGCGTGTAGGTTCCGTTTTTCGCGGCCTTGAAATTGACGGGAACCTCTGTAGAGACGGTGTGCACACCGTCTCTACCAACGCCAACGATGGTGGCCACGGCATAATCCTTCCCGCCGTGCGTGGCATAGATGCGCGTGCCGTTCCCGTTCAGGCTGATTTTCTCCAACGGTTCGCCGTCGCGCTTCAGGATGAAGCGGTCGACGAGGAGGCCGTCTTGGGTGAGGTCGATTGTAAGGGTTGGCCTTTCGACAAGCTCAAGGGCCTTGGCCTCGCCTCGCGTTTGGGCATTGAAGGTGATGGAAGCCCAGTCGCCCGTGGCCTTCACGAAGAAACCCTCGCCGGGCTTCAGCGGGTCGGTTTCCGAAATCTCGCTGACAACGACATTGTCCTTCGTTCCGTTCATTCGGTAGACTTCCGTGGCCACATTCGTGCCCGCAAAGGTCGTCACGTTGTGCGCAAACGGATTGCCCACAAGGTTGAAGCCTTTCAAGGCGTCGGCCTCGTAGCTCAACGGAATGGTCACCATTGCGTTGGCGGCATTCAAAGAGCCTTTCAAGCCGATGGTTTGGCTTTCGCTGTTGGCGTAGAGGTAGCCTTTCGCGGCCTCCAATTCGGTGAAGTTGTTGGCCGTCTGCTTTTGGTTCATCCAGTAGTGCGTCGGCTCGTCGTAATAATAAAGGTCGTAGTCGTTGGCCAAAAGGTTGTCCATTTCGCTGACCGCACCGTTGTCGGCGAAGGAATGGCCGATGAGGTGGTAGCCGTCCTTCGTGTTGGGCGTGTAGGCCGTGATGTTTTTCTCCACCGTGGCCTTCGCGCCAGCGTTGGGTTGGACGACTTGCGCTCTGTCCTCGATGATGAAGTGCGTAGCGTCGCCCGTAGTCCAGATGAAATTGTTGACTGTGAGGGTCTTGCCTGATTTCACGATGAGACGGTCATAAAGGCCATATTCCTCATTAATGTAACAATCCAAAGTGATGGAACCCACCGTCACATCGTCATCGATTTCGCAAGTGCCTCGTACTGCCACCCTCGAATTGCCATCGGGAACCTCGGCTCCCATCCAGTTTTGAGGATCTGACCACGACGTGCTGACCATACCCGTGAAATTATAATCGCAAGGCCCCGAGCCGCTGAAGTTGCTGAAACGGTTCCATTCGGGCGCCACGCTGTAGTCGTATTGGTAGCAGAAAGGCATCCCGACTATCGAGGCATTTTCGGGAACGCCAAGGAAAGCATCTTGTCCCGCCACGGGTGGCATGGAGGCTTGTGTGCTGATTTGCACTATGCTACTGCAATTCTTGAAGGCCTCGCTTCCAATGGTGGTTATCTCATCGTGAAGCGAGACACGTTCAAGTGCCGTGCAGCCTTCAAAAGCCTTGTCGCCAATTCCTGTCACATAATAGGTGCTTTCGCCATGAGTGATGGAGTAGGGTACAACGGCCCACTCCAACGTGGCGTATGAAGGGTCATAAATGACTGTGGCTGTGCTCGTATTGCAGTCCAACTCATAAAACAGCCCATCTTGCTCCCATACGGGAAGAAGCTCCTGCTTGTCGGGAAAGTCATTCCAGCCAGGCACAGGTGTATTAAAATATGTACTACCTACGCTTGCTTCATAGGCATCCATCGTTCCGCAAGGCACCTGCAGCGACACTGAAGCGACGGGCACATCGGTAAAACACCATTGGCCAAGAGTCGGAGGCGTAATGCTTTGGCAAATGATGCTTGCCAATCCCGAACAATCCCGAAACGCATGAGGCCTGATTTCCGTCACATTGCTTCCAATGGTTACAGAAGTCATATCCGCACTTCCGGCAAATGCAGCGCAATGTATCAGTGTCACGGCGTAGTCAATCCCTTCATAAACAACTTCCGCAGGAATGACAACATCCCCGGTGTAAGAATTTGTTGCATATTGTGAAGAGTAATAGAGAATATTACTGAAAGTCCAATAATACAGATTTGTCACCGAGGCGGTTTGGTTGCATCGGTCGAGCACATAATACACTCCGTCAATCTGCCTCCCATATTTCACATCTTGCGCGACAATTGTGCCCCAGCCGCCAGCCTGCTCGTATGCATCTGCCACAAAGCAAGGCACGTTGGTGGTGAGGTTCTGTTGCTTAAACACATCGGTCCCCAATGCTGGCGGCACCAACGATCGGCATGTCACAGCAAGGTCCTTCGATTCTCCAGCGTTGTTGTTATAGGCAAAAGCCCTATCACCGATGGTGGCGAGGTTTGCGCCCAAGGTGACAACATTGATGTAAGTGGAATAGAAAGCCTGTCCACCAATGGAGGTGACCCCGTCGCCGATAACAACGGTGGTGAAACGATTACGGAAAAACGCCGACTCTTCAATGGTCAGCACATTGTCGGGAATCTCCAAGGTGCCCCCGAAGCCACATTCGGAGAAAGCGGCTTCTCCGATGCTGGTCACAGTGGCAGGGATGGAGAGGGCACTCAGGTTGTTGGCGCCGACAAAAGCCTGGTTTCCAATTCGCTTGAGGGGGTATTTGACGCTGTTGTAAGGAATGGTGTCGTAGAGGTTGAGTGTTCCGCCAAGGAAGTGGTGCGTGTAACTGTATTCTACGGAAGCCGTGTTGTCGCTCCAAAGGGTGTAGTACACGCCCGCGTTGTTGTAGTTAATGGTGGCCACCTGTGTTTGCGCAAAGGCTTTTGGCGTGGCCGTCAGCCCCATCAGCAGCAAGAGCAGCAGGAGTGTCTTTGGACGTTTCGTTTTGGTTTTCAGCGAATTGCTTGTTTTGTAAACAATTGATTTACAATCATTTACACATCTCCTCAAATTAGCGGGGCGGTTGGCAGTGGCTGCCAGGCTTTGGATGTTAAGTTTGGTAGTCATCTGGTGTTAAGATTTATAGTTAAAAATGATTATTGCCTTGTTTTGGCGGTGCAAAAATAAGGAAAAACAATGATTTTTCAAAAAATTTGGCCTGCCTTGCGCAGAAAAAAAGGCTGCCACGTGGGGCAGCCTTACAAGCATTTGTTTCGGAAACATTTACTTTGTCACCAAGTTATAAGTGTCCTGCGCGATGACAAACTCCTCATCGGTAGGATACACCACCACGGTGACCTTCGAGTTGGGCGTGCTGATGACGCCAGCGTCGCCGATGATTTCCTTATTCATGGCAGCGTCGAATTCGATGCCGAGACCTTCCATGTTTTCGAGGATGGCTTCACGCATGAACCAGGCGTTTTCACCGATGCCTCCTGTCATCACGATGACGTCGGCACCGTTCATCACGGCCATGTAGGCTCCGATGTATTTCTTCACGCGGTGGGCGAACATGTTGAAGGCGTAGGTGCAACGCTCGTCGCCTTCTTCCTTGCCGGCACGCACATCGCGCATGTCCTGCTTGCCGCCCGTGATGCCCACGAGGCCTGACTTCTTGTTCACTAAGGTATTCATCTCCTTAGTGTTATAGCCTTCCTTGTCCATGATGTACATGAAAGCGCCCACGTCGAGGTCGCCAGTGCGGCTACCCATCACGAGGCCTTCAACGGGGGTGAAGCCCATCGAAGTCTCCACCGACTTGCCGTATTCGACGGCGGCGATAGAGGCACCACTGCCGAGGTGGCAGGTCACGATCTTCGACTGCTTCCAGTCTTTGCCGACGAAAGCAGCGGCTTTCTCGGCCACGTACTTGTGGCTGGTGCCGTGGAAGCCATAGCGACGCACACGGTACTTGTCGTAGTACTCGTAAGGCACGGCATAAAGGTAGGCCTCAGGCGGCATGGTGCTGTGGAACGAGGTGTCGAACACGGCGGCCATCGGGATGCCGGGGAGCACTTCTTCCATGGCGTGGATGCCTTGCAGGCTGCCGGGGTTGTGGAGCGGGGCGAGGTCGGTCAAGGATTGGATGCCTTCAACGACTTTCTTGTCGATGAGCACGCTCTTCGGGAACAACTCGCCACCGTGAGCCACGCGGTGACCGACGGCGTCGATTTCCTTCAGGTCTTTGATGACACCCATCTTCGGGTCGACCAAAGCCTTCAGCACCAGCTTGATGCCTTCGGTGTGGTTCGGGATGGGAAGTTGTTCGTAGTACTTCTCACCATTGTATTTGTGGGTAAACTCGCCCATTTCGAGGCCGATACGCTCCAAGAGGCCTTTGGCTAACAGGCGCGACGAATTGGCGTTTTCCATTTCAAGCAGCTGGTACTTGATGGAGGAGCTGCCGCAGTTGAGGACTAATATTTTCATCGTATTCTGGGTTTTACGTTTTTATTTGATTTATTCTTCGTTCTTTGGGTTGGTGAACTATGGCTTATGGCTTATGGCCAATGGCCAGACCCACGAAAAGCTTTGGTTCCAAGCTTTCGTTGGGACAAGCCATAGGCCATTGGCTATAGCCATAGTTACTTTTTCTGTGCAATAGCTTGGTTGCAGGTGATGGCGACTAATTTGTACACATCATCAATCGAGCAGCCACGGCTGAGGTCGTTGCAGGGCTTGGCGAGGCCTTGCAGCACGGGACCGACGGCTTCGGCTCCAGCTAAACGCTGGACGAGTTTATAGGCGATGTTACCCACTTCGAGGCAGGGGAACACGAGGGTGTTAGCCTTACCAGCGACAGGGCTGCCAGGAGCCTTGCTCGAACCCACCGAAGGCACGATGGCGGCGTCGGCTTGCAGTTCACCGTCGAGGACGAGGTCAGGACGACGCTCCTTGGCGATACGGGTGGCTTCAATGACCTTGTCGACCACCTCATGCTTGGCGCTGCCCTTGGTGGAGAAGCTCAAGATGGCAGTGATGGGGTCGATCTTGGCGATGGCCTTGGCGGTGTCGGCGGTGCAGATGGCGATTTCGGCTAATTGTTCAGCCGTCGGCATGGGCGTGACGGCGCAGTCGGCGAAGACCATGCGGCCATCGGTGCCGTAAGGACAACCTTCGGGCAGGAACATCGTGAAAGCGCCGCTGACGCAGCTCACGCCAGGAACGGTCTTGATGATTTGCAGGGCGGGACGCAGCATGTCGCCCGTGGTGCTGCGGGCACCGCTGACGAGACCGTCGGCCTCACCGGCTTTCACCAACAGGATGCCGAGATACATGAAGTTGCCAGCCAAGTCGTAAGCCTGCTCAGGCGTCATGCCTTTGGCTTTGCGGATTTCGAAGAGGAGGTCGGCATATTTTTGACGATCGGGGTTATTCATTGGGTCGAGGATACGGGCCTTGCCGATGTTTTGGAGACCGAATTCAGCGGTCATTTCCTTGATCTTTTCGGCAGGACCGATGAGGATGACGTCGGCGACACCGTCAGCTAAGAGACGGTCGGCGGCTTTCAGGGTACGGGGCTCGTCGCCCTCGGGGAGCACAATGCGCTGCTTGTTGGCCTGCGCGTTGGCAATGATTTCTTGCATTAAGTTCATTTCTCGATGTTTAATTGTTGATTGATTATTGTTTAATTGTTGTTTTTATGTTTGGATTGTAAGATTGTAGGGCTGTCACATGGTGGCAGCCGAACATTATTTTGGTTGCAAAGTTAATAAGATTTCGTGTCGGTTTGCAAAATATCCATTATTTTTGCAGCGCAATTGAAAGCCATCCATGCCGCAGTACCCCGACATATTCTATCACAATCCTTTTGTTGAAGCGTCTCAACCCGTTGACACCGTGCAGGTTGCCGATTCCATTCCTTTGGCCGACTCCCTCGCTCGCGACAATGTGGTGCCCAGTTTCATCACTTCGGGTTTCAATGGGACGCTTAATCCACTGCCTCGCATTACTTACGAGATCCTGCAAGGGTGGAATTTGGCACTATTGGGGTTGCTGTTGCTGCTCATCGTGCTCAACAAACAGCTGTATCCCCGTCAGTTCCGTCAGGTGCTGAGTGTGCCGGGCGGCGTGGCCCACACCAACCAGCTGTTGAGGGAATGGAACCCCATGCGTAGTTTTGTTTGCGTGTCGTTCACCTTGGGTTATATCCTGCTAATGGCACTTTTCGCGCAAAAAAGTTGCGTGGTGCTCTCCCGCGACGTGCTGACCTACAACAACGGGAGGATGTATGGCATCCTTGTTGCAGCTACGGCGGGTTGGGTGCTGCTCCGTCATTTCATGCTGCGATTCGTCAACTGGCTTTTCGACACCCACGACACCCTCGACCGACAGATGACGGTGGAGTTTTCCGTCTCCATTTTCACCCTCTTCGTGATGGTGCCGGTGACCCTTTTATTATTGTATAATCCCACAAAATATTTTATTTGGATTGGCCTTGCAATCTTAGGTTTGGCGGCGGTTTTAAGATTAATTTATGGAATTATTGAAACGAGAGTTGCAACAAAAATATCTACGTTTTATATTTTTTTGTATTTTTGCGCCCTCGAAATCGCACCGGTTGCAACACTCGTGACAGCAGGCTTGCGTTACTTTGGTCACGGTTCTGTTTTTTAATGAGTTAGGTATTCCGATGTGGGAAGAATTTAGTTCAAAAATAGCACTAAAAGCAAGAGAAAAAGATGAAGATTAAGTCCATTTTGGTGTCGCAACCCAAACCTGCAGACATTTCAAAGACGCCTTTTGCCGATATGATGAAGAAATATGGCGTCAACTTCACTTTTGAGAAATTCATCAAGCTCGATGATGTTACCGCCAGTGAACTTCGTCAAGAGCACATCAAACTCCCTGAATATACAGGCATTATCCTTACCAGCCGCAATGCCGTCGACCACTTTTTCCGTGTAGCCAAGGAAATGCGTTACAATGTGCCTGAGACGTTGAAGTATTTCTGCATCAATGAATCGACTGCACTTTATCTGCAACGCTATGTGCAATACCGCAAGCGTAAGGTCTTTTTCGGTAACCAGACCCTCAACGACCTCATCGACATCATGAAGAAGCACAAGGACGAGAAGTATCTCTACTGCTGCTCCGACATCAGTTCCGACGCCACCATCGACCTGTTGAATGCTGCCAAGCTCAACTTCACCAAGGCCGTGATGTTCCGCACCGTTCCTGCCGACTTGAAGGACAAGGTGAAAATCAACGACTATGACATGCTGGTCTTCTTCAGTCCCATGGGCATCCAGTCGCTGAAAGAAAACTTCCCCGAGTTTGAGCAGAAAGAGGTCGCCATCGGCGGTTTCGGTGATGCCACCTGCCAAGCCATCGTCGATGCAGGCTTCGAACTTAACTTCCGCGCTCCCACCGAAACGGCACATTCGATGACCATGGCCATCGAGGAATATGTCGCCGCCGAGTACAAGAAGAGCAAGAAGAAATAAGTCGCTGACACACAAAATTTTCCGTTGAAATGGTTGCCCTCGAAGGTTTACCGAAATATGAGCGTATCTGCAAGGAAAACGACATTAAGGCGCTTTTCGACCATGGTGCGGGCGTTTCGGTGTATCCTTATCGGGTCATCTATCAGTTTTTCCGCGACGACAGCCGTCCCCCGACCGTGCGCTTGTTGGTGTCTGTGTCAAAAAAACGCTTTCATCATGCCATTAATCGCAACCGTGTGAAGCGTTTGATGCGTGAGGCATGGCGCCGCAACAAAGCACCGCTTTACGAAATCTGCAAAAGGGATAATATTTCGGTCGACGTTGCGTTAGTCTATACGGCAACGGTCATCCACTCTTATGAGGAAATGCTGGCCAAGACCAAGAAAGCCGTCCAAGAAATCGTAAGAAGATATAGTCCGACAAAGCTCACTGACCATGAAGCGCATATCACAACTGCCCGCTAAGTTCCTGATCCTGCTGATTAGGGTCTATCAGGTGACGCTGTCGCCTTGGCTCGGGAAGAGCTGTCGCTACATTCCGACCTGCTCCAACTACGGCATCGAGGCCATCCAGAAGTACGGCTTCTTCAAAGGCGGCTGGCTTACCTTCAAGCGCATCCTCTCCTGCAACCCTTGGGGTGGCAGCGGCTACGACCCAGTCCCGTAATCAGTTGTCAGTTGATAGTTGACAGTTGATAGTTGGGATAGTCCCATAGGGACGACATACCAGTAAACAGGTGACGTGAGTCCCTGCCTGAGATGAGCAGGCGACGAGAGTCCCTGCCTGAGATGAGCAGGCGACGAGAGTCCCTGCCTGAGATGAGCAGGCGACGTGAGTCCCTGCATAACGAACAACATAGTAAAAGATGAAACACATACACATCCTAATCCTCGCCCTGCTCCTTTCAGTGAGCGTAGTCGCCCAAGAGAAGCAGAACAACTTCGAAATCGCCAAGAGCCTCGACATCTACAACAGCCTCCTCCGTGAGCTCAACCTCAACTATGTCGACGAAATCAACCCGGGCGAACTCAACGAAACCGCCATCAAGGCCATGCTCGACGGCCTCGACCCCTACACGGTCTTCATCCCCGAGTCGGACATCGAAAACGCCAAGTTCATGACCACGGGTGAATATGGCGGTATCGGCGCTCTCATCCAGTATGACGGCGAGTGGACCCGTATCTCGGAGCCTTACTACGGCTGGCCGGCACAGAAGGCAGGACTCATCGCTGGTGACGTCATCCTTGAGGTGAACGGCGTCGACTGCAAGAAGAAAAACACGCAGGAAGTAAGCGACTTGCTGAAAGGTCAGCCCAATACAGAGGTGACCATCAAGGTAAAGCGTTACGGCGAAGAGAAGCCTCTGACCAAGACTTTGAAGCGCGAAAAGGTGAAAATCGACAATATACCTTATTATAAAGTGTTCGACAACGGCGTGGCTTACCTCTCGCTGAGTGGCTTCACCCGCGATGCGGCCAAGGAGATGAGGGAAAAGTTTATGGAGATGAAGAACAACCATCAGCTGAAAGGCTTCATCCTCGACCTGCGCGGCAATGGCGGTGGCTTGATGAACGAGGCGGTCGACATCGTCAACATGTTCATTCCCAAGGGAAAAACTGTCGTATCGATGAAAGGCAAGGCTGCCAACGCCAATAGCATGCATCCCACGATGAAAGACCCTGTGGACTTGAATATTCCTGTGGCTGTCCTCGTCGACGGCGGTAGTGCTTCGGCCAGTGAGATTGTAGCCGGTGCCCTTCAAGATTATGACCGCGCCGTCATCATCGGTCAAAGGACTTTCGGTAAGGGATTGGTACAGAATATTTTGCCGTTGAGCTACAACACCCAGATGAAAGTCACGGTGGCACATTACTACATCCCCAGCGGTCGTTGCATCCAGGAAATCGACTACTCGCACAAGAAGGACACCACGCAGACGAAAAACGACACGCTTGGCAAGGCCTTCCAAACCATGGGCGGGCGCACGGTCTATGAAGGTCATGGCATCATGCCCGACGTAAAGGTGAAACGCGATGAATACGCCACGGTGACGGCTTATCTTTACGGGAAAAACTACATCTTCGACTACGCCAACAAGTTCTATCACGAGCACAAGAGCATTGATTCGGCTGACCGTTTCCAAATCGACGAAGCCACCTATCAGGACTTCATGAACTTCGTGAAAGAAAAGGACTTCTCCTATACCACTGAGAGCGAAAAAGCCATTGAGAAACTGAAGAAAACCGCCAAGGACGAAGGCTATCTCGATAAGATTCAACCGCAAATCGACCTGCTGGAGAAGAACTTTGCCGCCGAGAAAGAGAACGACCTGATTAATAACCGTAAGGACATCGAAGAGCTGTTGCGCTCCGAGATTGTGGGACGCTATTACTACCAGAAAGGTCGCATTGTCGCCTCGTTGAAGGACGACCCCGACTTGGCGCGTGCCTTCGAAATCCTGCTCAACACCAACGGCAAGGACGAATACCACAGCATCTTGAGCGGCAAGTGATGACCTCGCCGACAACCATACGACCCTATCTGAACCAAGCCTATCTTGTGGGCCTGCTGATGGTGGCGGTGGGACTCACCCTCTCGCCCTTCCTGATGGGCATGTCGCAGTTCTGGCTGGTCCTCGTTTGGTTGGTTGACGGACTTGTGGGAAATCGTGATGGAAATGTCATTCCGTGCGAAGGTAGTGCAGGGGAGGGTGGAATCTATTTTCATCACGATTTTCGGCATAAATTTGCCCGTTTCTGGCACAACACCCCCGCTGTCCTCCTCGTAGCCTTCTACCTCCTACACGTATTAGGCCTCCTCTGGACTTCCGACTTTGAATACGCCTTGAAAGACCTCCGCGTCAAGCTGCCCATTTTGGTCATGCCACTCGTCTTGTCGAGCATGGAGCCCTTGGACCGCAAGCGTTTCAACTTCGTGATGTTAGTCTATGTACTCTCGGTGTTCGTTGCCACCCTGTTCAGTAGCGTGTCCTATTATCGCCACGACTACGAAGATGTCCGCGAGATCTCTCATTTTATCAGTCACATCCGCTTCTGCTTGAATATCGTTTTTTGTATCGCTATAATTGGATACTATCTTGTTAATAAGGGTTCAACGACCCGCAAAAATCAGGTCCCTGAGCCTGTCGAAGGGCCGGTTCAATATGGAAAGGGCGTTTCGACAAGCTCAACGACCCAGGTCCCTGAGCAGGGTCGAAAGGTCGAAGGACCGGTTCAAGCAGCCCCTTTCTTCGGCATAAAAGTAGCGATCGACCGTTTCTTGCAGTCGTTTCTGCTGATTTGGTTCGTCTACCAAATCTATATCTTCGAATCCCTCTCGGGCTATGTGATTCTCGCGGCGGTCGCTATTGTCTCTGCCGTTTACGCTTTTTTGCGTTGGAAAAAGAGTAGGGGATGGCACATTGCCGTAGGTGTTGCGGCATTGGTGGCGATAGGTGTCGCTTCCCTCATTTTGCAGCACGAAATCAAACCCTTATTGAAAGTAGAACCAGTCGACTTCGCCACCTTGGATAAGCAAACCGCACAAGGCAACTACTATTGGCACGACACCATTTGCAATACCGTCGAAGATGGTAAATATGTAGGCTTATACTACTGCCAAAAGGAAATGCAGGAGGCTTGGCCGCAGCGTAGCGCTATGCCTTTTGATGGGCTTACTACCACGGGCGAGAACTTGGAAGCTACCATGGCACGTTATCTTACCTCTAAAGGCCTTCGCAAAGATGCCCAAGGCGTGATGGCGCTTACTGACGAGGACATCCATAACATAGAGAAAGGCGTAGCCAACTACAACAATTGGAAGCATCCCGGACTACGGGCGCGCCTTTCGGCAACGCTGTTTGAATATAATCTTTACCGTCGTTTCAACAACCCCAATGGTGGCTCGCTCTCGCAGCGTATAGAGTACACGCGGGCGTCGTTCCACATCATCAGGCAGCATCCGTGGTTGGGCGTGGGTACGGGCGACGTGCCGCAGGCGTTTGCGCAGGCGTACGATGAGATCCATTCTCCCTTAAGTGAAGAATACCGGTTCCGCGCCCATAACCAGTATCTGGCCATTGCCGTTGCTTTTGGCATGGTGGGCTTGGCGTTTTTCCTCTTTGTGTTGCTCTATCCTTGGTGCGCCTCACGCAGAAACCACACCTATTTATATATGGTGTTCCTTGTTATTATGTTGCTTTCCATGTTTCCCGAAGACACATTGGAAACCCAAGCCGGAGCCATGTTGTTTGCCTTTTTTGAATCCTTGCTGCTGATGGCTTCTCCCATGGCCAATTCCGTCCCAGAGCCGTCATTGCGGGCTTGATCTGCAAATCGAAGATACGACGGGGTCAATCTCCTTACGGCGAGAGGGGGTCCGTTTTTTCAAGAATAGAACGAAATATTGGAAAATTCTCTATCTTTGCAGCAACAAAGCCTGCAATCATGAGGAAAGAACAGTTTATTTGCCCTTACACCCTTTATGAAAACCTTGATGAGCTTGAGCCACGCGATGCCGAGCTGATGCGTCTTGCCCATGAGGCCACAAAGAACGCATACGCACCTTATTCCAAGTTCCATGTCGGGGCGGCGGTGCGCCTCGCCAATGGTGCCATAGTGACGGGCAACAACATCGAGAATGCCGCCTATCCCAGTGGCCTTTGTGCCGAACGTGTGGCCATGTTTGCAGCCATGGCGCAATATCCTGGTGTGGCTTTCGAGGCCCTTGCGGTGACGGCTCACTCAGCCACAAAATTGATTGCCGAGCCCGTGGCTCCTTGCGGTGCCTGCCGTCAGGTGATGGTGGAGGTGGAGCAGGTGTCGAAGCAGCCGCTCAAGGTGCTCTGCCAAGGCGAAACGGGCCCTGTCATGGTGTTTGATGGCATCGAATCGCTGATGCCGTTCATTTTCTTGGATAAATTCCTGTGATTGTTTTTGTAGAGACGCAATGCTTGCGTCTCAAAAATTATTCCATGAGACGCAAGCATTGCGTCTCTACAGGTTTTATGCGAACGTAAACAACAGATTTCCAAAGAAATTCCATAGCGTGGATGCACCCACGGCAAACACCTTGCTGAGGTAGAAATTCCATTTCAGCTTGCCGTTGAGCAGGTAGACCGTCAGCGTGTCGATGCCCAAACCCACGAGGGCGATGAAGAAATATTTGGCGTATTCCGTACCAATCTGCGGGTTGGTGCTTTGGAAGGTCCAGATGCGGTTGAGGAGGTAGTTGCTGGTCGCGGCCACGATGAAACCCAAGATGTTGCTCAGGTATTTGTTCCATTTCAGCCATTCCTTGCAGACGTAGGTGACGCCGAAGTTGACGAACACACCCGAAAAGCCTACCACGCCGAATTTCAGAAACTTCAGCAGAAATTCACGGGTTAATTCGATTTTCAATGGCGTTAGGCTCATCTCTTTTCCATTTACGGTGCAAAAGTAGTAATAATTGATAAGATTTCGACAACATTTATGGAGATTCCCAAGGGAATGGACTCTATTGCCATATCAATTGGCGGCGGCTTATAGCGCTTATGGTAAGTATATTACTCTTGCCGCCGCTTTTACGATATTACCCGCTCTCCATTCCCGAAGGGAATCTAAAAATCCCTACCTTTGCGCAAATTTTCGATGATGAACAACGTAAAACATATCTCCATTGAGGAATACGACTACCCCTTGCCTGAGGAGCGTATCGCCAAATATCCTTTGCCGGAACGCGATGCTTCAAATCTTTTAGTGCTGAAAGACAACGAGATAAAAAAGTCTCAATTTAAGTATGTGGGTGACTTTTTGCCCCATGATACTTTGTTGGTCTTCAACGAAACCAAGGTCATCCGCGCCCGCTTGCAGTTCCATAAGGCTACGGGTTCGCGTATCGAGATTTTTTGCTTGGAGCCCGAAAAGGATTATCAAGTGGCGTTCAGCGCGACTTCACCCGTACGTTGGAAGTGCTTGATAGGCAACTCGAAACGATGGAAAGAAGGCAAGCTTTCAATGGAGTTGTCGGTAGGAGGGAAGCCCGTGGCACTGAGTGCAGAACGCATCAGCCAGAACGACCAATATGCCGAAATCGAGTTCTCGTGGGCGCCCGAAAACCTGTCCTTCGCCTCAGTGCTGGAGGCCGCGGGCGAGATTCCCTTGCCTCCCTACCTGCACCGTGATGCCGAACCCGACGACCGCGACCGTTACCAAACCGTCTTTGCGCGCTACGACGGCTCAGTGGCCGCTCCCACGGCGGGACTGCATTTCACCCAGCCGCTCATCGCTGCCTTGCGCGAACAAGGTTTCACTTTCGATGAGGTCACGCTGCACGTCGGGGCGGGTACTTTCAAGCCCGTTTCGACCGACACCATCGGTGAACATGCCATGCACTCTGAAACAATTATCGTACGCAGGTCGTTGATTAAAAACCTGATAAACCAAATTGGGAAACCCGTTATTCCCGTGGGCACCACCAGCACTCGCACCTTGGAGAGCCTCTATTGGATTGGCGTGATGCTGAAGGAACAAGGCTTGGCGTTGCGCCCTTTGCATGTGGAGCAGTGGTTCCCCTACGAGGACCATGCACCAATGTCGGCCGCCGATGCTTTGCAAAACATTGTGGATTACCTCGACAAGCATGGCTTGACACGCCTCGAAGCCAGCACCGCCCTAATGATTGCGCCGAGTTATCAAATGCGCATCATTACTGGACTGATTACCAACTTCCACCAGCCCAAGAGCACCTTGCTGTTGTTGGTCTCCGCACTCATCGGTGAACGCTGGAAAGACTGCTACCGCTTCGCCTTGGACAATGGCTTCCGCTTCCTCAGCTACGGCGACAGCTGCTTGTTTCTTCCGTGATTTTTGGAACGGTTTTTGTAAAACATGACGCTGTAACAATAAATAAACACAAACGACATGAAGAGATCAATCTTATTAGGCGCCTTGGCTTTCTTTGCCTTTAGCGCCCTGAGCATCCAAGATGTGAATGCCCAAAACAATGAAGTGAAAAAAGAGCCCAAAAAGGTTGTGAAGGCAGATGAGAAGAAGACAGCCCCTGCTGCCACTACCACCATGCAAGAGCCTGTGAAGCAAAAGAAAGACGAGTGCTGCAAAGAACAAAAAATGGAGAAAAAAGGCAATTGCTGCAAGGAGAAAGACCTCAAGCATGAGGATGGAAAGTGTGTCAAACATGATGGCAAGAACCTCAAACACGACGGTAAGAAGATGAAGATTGATGCCAAGAAAGGCCACAAACATCACAAACACGCCAAGAGGCCTGACGACAGCAAGATGAAGCAGGAACAAAAGGAAGCTGGTGCAGCTCAGAACTAATCCGATTGGCCAATGATGAAAACGAGGCTCCTTGAGTGAAAGGAGCCTCGTTTTTTATTTCTTCCTTCCCGAAAGCAACTCCGCGTAGGTGCGCAGATGCGCTTTTTTCTCATCGGGAAGACTGACGGCATCAAGTTCCTCAAAAGCCTTGCGGTCGTAGTCGAGCATGACCTTTTCAACGGCTCCTTTCACGTGCAGGCGGTCGTAGATGCCTTGCACCTCCTCTATTTTCTCCTCTTCGTCGTGGTCAATGCGCAGAGTGAAAAGGTATTCGAGGCGTTTGCGGTCTTTCTCCGATGCCAATTCCAAAGCCTTTAGATAAAGGTAGGTCTTTTTGTTGTCGGCAATGTCACCGCCATGGCGTTTGCCGAAGGTGGCCACATCGCTGTAAAGGTCTAAGATGTCGTCTTGCAGCTGGAAGCTCATGCCCAAGTTGATGCCAAAATCATAAAGGTGCTGGATGTCGGCTTCATTCGCACCAGCCACGGTGGCACCCATTTGCAAGGCCGTAGCCAAAAGGACGGCGGTCTTCAGGCGAATCATCTCTAAGTATTCGGGGATGGTCACGTTGCCCAAGGTCTCGAAGTTGAGGTCCATCTGCTGGCCTTCGCAAATTTCAATGGATACTTTACCTAATTGTTTGGCTAACTCCCCGCCTTTCTTGGGTTGCAGCGCAAACTGGAAGGCTTTGGCTAACATCGCGTCGCCGGAGAGGATGGCGATGTCGGCGTTCCATTTTTGGTAAACGGTCTCCTTGCCACGGCGCAGCGGTGCCTTGTCCATGATGTCGTCGTGGATGAGGGTGAAGTTGTGGAAGGTCTCCAAGGCCAAGGCAGGCCAAAGGGCTTCTTTTTCGTCCCCGTCAAACATGTCGTTAGCCAAAAGGCAGAGCATGGGGCGGAGACGTTTGCCGCTTTGCAGGATGGTGTAGGCTATGGGTTCGTATAATTCCTTCGGCTCGCCACCGAAGTTGGTTTGCGCCAAAAACTCGGCGAAATCTTGTTGCAGTTGCTTGATTTTTTCCATGGGATTCAAATTTGATGGCACAAAAGTAAAGATTTCTCGCCGATTGGACAATTTTGGAGCGAAATTTGTGGTTTTTTACTTATGGTCCTATGGTTATGTGACGGCCCTTCGACAAGCTCAGGGACCTGTGTGCGAGTAAAAAATAGGGTCCCTGAGCCTGTCGAAGGGCCCGGTTTAATATGATTATAAATTTAGACACCAATGAAATACCTCAAACTGATCCCCATTTTCCTGATCGGCGCGATGCTGACGGCATGCAACACCACCAAGAAACTCTATGAAGCCCAAGAATATGACCAAGTGATCCAACGCTTGGCGCCCGACATCTGCGACGGCGACATGAACGCCAATCGGATTAATATGGTGGCGGCTTCCTACCACAAGGCCAACCAAGCTGACCACGAGCGCATCCAAGCCCTGAAAGCCACTGGGCAACCCGATGTGTGGCCCGAAATTTACCAACGTTATTGCAGCATGAAAGGCCGTAACGAGGCTTTGAAATGCTTCCCTACCAAGGTGAAAAACGGTATTAATTATAGGAAACTCGACCTTGATGACGACTTGATGGCGGCACGCAATCATGCGGAGAGCTTTTTGGTGGCCAAGGCGAACCAACTGCTCGGCTCAGGCTCAAAAGCCGATGCAGCGGAGGCTGAGACTTACATCACGCAATTGGCTCGTACCAACAAGGAGAACCCTAACTTGATGAATTTGAGGAAAAAACAGGTGTTTTGTACTGCCGATGTGGTGACGATAGGCATCGCTGATGAGTCGGACTTGCCTTCCTACTTAGTGCAGGCCATTTATGATTTCGACGAGGGCGAGGTGCCTTACGCATTGGCCCGCGCTAAAGCATCGTCGGCCAAGGTCGTTGTGCATGTCGACGAGATTGAGGCTTCGCCCATCCGTCACGATGAAGTCACCTTCAAGGAGACCAAGGACGGCAAGACCGCCACGGTGACCGACCACACGCAAACCAAGAACGCGACACTAAAAGGCAGCATCGAATACCGCGACAACGACGGCCGACGCATCGGTGTGGTACCTTTTGAGGTGAAATCCAACTTCAAGAATGATTTCACTACCGTTGCGGGCGACCAAACGGCCTGTTCGGCTGAGACACAGAAACGCCTTGGTGGTACGCCCGTCCCTGTTCCCGTTGACGAAAGCCTTCTCCTGGATGCCGCAAAGAAACTGAATGACTTGATAGGGCAGGAAATGAAGAAATAAGGTGCATTGTTTTTGTTTGGCTATCAGCAGTCAGCTATCAGCTTTCAGCCATGGTGCTACAAAGCTGGTAGCTGGCTGACAGCTAAAAGTTGGTGGCACATTCTACCGGCTTTTTTGTTGCCTTCAGGTGGCTTTTCCCCTTTTTTTCCAAAATCTGTCGAACGGACTGCTTTATTTGATAAATTTGCGGCTTCATTAAAGAAAAAGAAATTTCCAAGATACTTATGTCAAACAATTCCAAAGGACACATCACTCAGATTATCGGCCCCGTGGTTGACGTTTACTTCGAGAGCGGCGAAGCCAACCTCCCGAAGATTCACGATGCCCTTGAGGTGGTTCGCCCCAACGGCAAACGTGTGGTGCTCGAATGTCAGCAGCATATTGGTGAGGACTCGGTGCGTACCATCGCCATGGACTCCACCGACGGTCTCATGCGCGGCATGGAAGTCAACCTGTTGGGCAAACCCATATCCATTCCCATCGGCGGTCAGATCAAAGGCCGTCTGCTCAACGTAACGGGCGACGCCATCGACGGCATCGGCGACCTCGACCGCAGCACGGAATACCCCATCCACCGTGAGCCGCCCAAATACGAAGACTTAGCTACTTCGAAAGAGGTACTCTTCACGGGCATTAAGGTCATCGACCTGTTGGAACCTTACCTGAAAGGTGGTAAGATCGGCCTTTTCGGTGGCGCTGGCGTGGGCAAGACCGTGCTCATCATGGAGCTCATCAACAACATCGCTAAGGGTTATAACGGCTATTCGGTGTTCACCGGCGTGGGTGAGCGTACCCGTGAGGGTAACGACCTGCTTCGCGAGATGATCGAGTCAGGCATCATCAAGTATGGCGACGCGTTCGTCAAGGCCATGGAAGAAGGCGACTGGGACCTCTCGAAAATCGACAAGAAAGCCCTCGCCACCTCGCAGGCTACCTTGGTCTTCGGCCAGATGAACGAACCGCCTGGGGCACGTGTCTCGGTGGCCCTCTCCGGCTTGACCGTGGCAGAGTCGTTCCGTGACGACACCAGCGGCGACAAGAAAGACATCCTGCTCTTCATCGACAACATCTTCCGTTTCACGCAAGCGGGTTCAGAGGTGTCGGCCCTGTTGGGTCGTATGCCTTCGGCTGTGGGTTACCAACCGACGCTGGCCACGGAGATGGGTCAGATGCAGGAACGTATTACTTCGACAAAGAACGGGTCAATCACCTCAGTGCAAGCCATCTACGTGCCTGCCGATGACTTGACCGACCCCGCTCCCGCCACCACCTTCTCGCACTTGGATGCCACGACGGTGTTGAGCCGTAAGATTGCCGAGTTGGGTATCTATCCCGCCGTCGACCCGCTCGACTCCACCTCGCGCATCCTCGACCCGAATATCATCGGCGAGAAGCACTACAACACCGCCCAGCGCGTCATCCAGCTGCTGCAACGCAACAAAGAGCTGCAGGACATCATCGCCATCCTCGGCATGGAAGAGCTTTCCGAAGAGGACAAGATTGTCGTCCACCGCGCCCGCCGTGTGCAGCGCTTCCTGTCGCAGCCCTTCCATGTCGCAGAACAGTTCACCGGCCTGAAGGGCGTGATGGTGCCGATAGATGAAACCATCCGTGGCTTCAACATGATCATGGATGGTGAAGTCGACCAATATCCCGAGGCTGCCTTCAACCTGGTGGGCACCATCGACGACGCCATCGCCAAGGGTGAGGAACTCCTTAAGAGCGCAAGTAATTAAAGATGAGATGAAACAAAACATCAGACACGAGACTTCGAGACACGAGACACGAGACGATAGGATGTCCCGCGTCTCGCAGTCCCGTGTCCCGCGTCAAAAAAAAGAATCATGAACGTCGAAATCATCTCTCCAACCGATACCTTGTTTAAGGGCGAAGCCAGTGCTGTCACGGTGCCGAGCAAGATGGGTTCCTTTACCCTGCTGGAGCACCATGCCCCCATCGTCGCCATCCTTGAGGCCGGCAAAGTCAGCCTCACCGAGGCCAGTGGCGAGCAGAAAGAGTTTGACATCAAAGGCGGCTTCACCGAAAACCACGATAACCATCTGACCATCTGCGTAGAATAAGAAACATGAGCAATAATAGTTTACATTTAGGACGCGAGACTTCAAGACGCGAGACGCGAGACGACAAACCAGTCCTGTGTCCCGAAGTCCCGTGTCTCGTGTCAAAACATACTGCCCTATGAAGAACAACGTGTTGACAAAATATCTGGCGGTCTTCCTGCTGATTTGCCTCGTTTCGGACGGCATCCTGCTCTGTTTTTGTGCCGACAAGCCCTGGTGGAACAACTGGATGATCATGGCCCCCAACCTTTTCATGGTTTTGGGTGCCTTCTACTGCCACCTGATGAAGAAAAATGTGGACGAACAACCCAATAGGCTCACATGGTTGTTGGTTTACAAAGGCATCAAGCTGTTGTTTGCCATTGCCCTGTTGGCACTCTACATCATCTTCGTGGGTGAATGTAGCAGAGCATTTGTCGCCGTTATGGCTACGGCCTATCTCATCAGTTTGGTCGCAGAGACGGGAATCTACAACCATTATATCAAGAAACTGAACAAAGAAAACAAAGCATGAAAAATGTTTTGAAATACCTCTTCTTGGGCCTTGTCCTCATTTGGATGGCTTTTGCACCTGCCCAAAGCATGGCGCAAGAAGCCGAACATCCCAAGGAGGAGAAGTTCGATGCCAAGTCGTTCATCTTCGGCCATACGGGCGATGCCTATTGCTACCATATCACGGAAATCAAAGGCAAGCCAGTGTGCGTGTGGCTGCCCGTCATCGTCAAATGTAAGGGCGGCAGCTGGCATTGCTTTTCGTCGAAACACGTCTGCGAGCTGAAGGAAGGGGAGACCTTTGAACACAAAGGTGCCCAATTCTATGTATCTCCTATCAGTGTTGACAAATACCCTGGCAAATTGGTGGAGCTGAAGGCTGACGGTAGCCTCTCGCGGCCTTTCGACATCTCAATCACCAAAAATGCCTTTGGCATCTTTCTGGTGTGCGGTTTCATGCTGGCTTTCTTCCTGCCTGCCGCAAGGAAATACAAGAAAGACCCTTTGGCCACGCCCACGAAATACCAAGGTCTGGTGGAATGGCTCACTTACACCGTGATTGATGGTATCGTCCGTCCCAACATCCCCGAAAAGCAAGTGAAGAAGTTCGCACCCTATCTGTTGACGGTGTTCTTCTTCATCCTTTTCTCCAACCTATTCGGCTTGATTCCCATTTTCCCGTTCAGCGCCAACGTGACGGGCAACCTGAGCATCACCTTAGTGCTGGCCCTGCTGACTTTCTTCTTTGTGAATGCCTTCGGCAACAAGCATTATTGGAAGGACATCTTTTGGCCCGACGTGCCTATTTTCTTGAAGGCCTTCCCGCTAATGCCTATCATTGAGCTCATTTCTGTCTTCATCAAGCCATTCGCGTTGATGGTCCGTCTCTTTGCCAATATCCTCGCCGGCCATATCGTCATCCTGGTGCTTATGGGCCTGATTTTCATCATCGGTGGTTTGTATGGCGTGGGCATGGCTGGCGTGACGAGCGTCATCAGCATCTTCATGACCGTCTTCATGTTTGCCATGGAATTGATGGTGGCATATATCCAGGCATACGTATTCACCATATTGTCAGCCGTATTTATTGGCTTGGCACAACAAGAACCAGAACACAGTTAGCAGTTGTCAGTTGTTCAGTTGGCAGTTAGGAGTTATGAGGTATGAAGTATGAGGTATGAAGTAGGAGGTATGGAATTTTGAATTTTAAATCTTTAAATCTTTGAATCTTGAAATCTTGAAATTAGAAATCCTGAAATCAACAATTAAACAATTCAACAATAATCACTTAAACAATTAAACATCATGTTACTATCAACCATCCTTGAAGCAGTATCGTTAGTGCCGGGTTTGGTCTCCATCGGAGCCGCCATCGCCGTCATCGGCGCCGGTTTGGGTATTGGTAAAATCGGTCAGTCGGCCATGGAAGCCATGGCACGTCAGCCCGAAATCGCTGGTAAGATCCAAACGGGTATGATCATCGTAGCCGCTCTCGTCGAAGGCGCAACGTTCTTTGCCCTTGCAGTCTGTCTGTTGGTCATCCTTTAGAGTTTGGCCCAAGACGCGGAATGTCGTTTCGACAGGCTCAACGACCCTAATGGGTCCCTGAGCTTGTCGAAGGGCCCGTGTCAACAATCAACGATTAAACGATTAAACAATCAACAATTGACTAACGTCGAATCTAAAGATTTCAACACATGGATCTATTTCTTCCCGAAAGTGGATTAGTGATATGGATGCTCATCGCCTTCCTCGTCGTCTTCGCCATCTTGGCGAAAGTGGCTTGGCCGATGATCATGGGTGGCGTGGAGAAGCGTAACGCCCACATCGCCGAGTCGCTGTTGGCCGCCGAAGAAGCCAACAACGCTTTGGCAGGCATCGAGCAAAAGAAACAGGAGACCTTGGCTGCCACGCAAGCCGAGCAGATTCGCATCATGAAGGAGAGCCAGGACATGAAGAGTCAGGTCATTGAGGAAGCCAAGGTGCAGGCCCGACAAGAAGCCGAAAAGATTGTGGCTGAGGCGCGCCTGAAGATTGAAAAGGAACAAGCCGAGGCCATGGCCCAAATCAAGAACGAGGTTATCGCCCTCAGCGTCGACATCGCCGAGAAGCTGCTGCAACGCGAGCTGAGCGACAAGCAGGCGCAAAACGCCTACATCGAGCAGCTGCTGAAAAACAACCCACCCCGCATTGAAGCCTAAGCTATGGACAACGGTAGAATATCGGTGAGATATGCACGGGCGCTGTTTCAGCTGGCCCACGAGCAAGGCTGCGAGGATGCGGTCTACGGTGGCCTGACGCGCTTCGCCCGCAACTATTTCTTGGCCATAACCCAGTTCAACGAAGTGCTGGCTGACCCTATGGTGGCACGCGAAGAGAAGGTGAAGTTAGTGGATATGGCCGTAGGCGAGCCGCTGCATAATGTGCTGAAGCAGTTCATCGACTTCGTGGCCGACAAGAAACGTGAGGACAAGATGATTTTCATCGCCATGAAATATATGGAGATGTACCGCGAGAAACACAACATCTTGAGCACCAACGTCACCACGGCGACCGAGTTGTCGGACGAGAGTTACGACCACATCAAGGCCTTCATCAAGCAGACCTTCGGTGCCGATGCCGAGATGGAGGTGAAGATCGACCCGAGCCTTATCGGCGGCTTCATCCTCGACATCGAGAACACCCGCATGGATGCCAGTGTGGCGGGACAGCTGAATGCGCTGAAGAATAATTTGCAGCTATCAGCTATCAGCAGTCAGCCATCAGCTTAGTGACACCGAGCTGAAATCGAAGATTCAACGAAGTTAAAGCTGATTGCTGACAGCCAACAATTCAACAATTCAACAAACAATAATCAACATAAATGAACATAAAGCCAAGTGAAATATCGAGCATCCTGCAGATGCAGCTCCAGAACATGAGCAACAAGGTACAGTTCGAGGAGATCGGCAAGGTGCTGCAAGTGAGCGACGGTGTGGCACACGTTTACGGTCTCGACAAGGTGCAGTCGAACGAGCTCGTCGAGTTCGAGAACGGCATCATGGGCGTGGTGCTCAACCTTGAGGAAGACAACGTCGGCGTGGTGCTGCTCGGCCCCACCGAGGGTATCAAGGAAGGCGAGACGGTGAGGCGCACCCAGCGCATCGCCTCCGTCCTTGCCGGCGAAGGCATGTTGGGTCGCGTGGTCGACGGGCTCGGTCGCCCCATCGACGGCAAAGGCGCCATAAAAGGTAAGACCTACGAGATGCCATTAGAGCGCAAGGCCCCAGGTGTCATCTTCCGTCAGCCCGTGAACCAGCCCCTGCAAACGGGCCTCAAGGCCATCGACGCTATGATTCCCATCGGCCGCGGACAGCGTGAGCTGATCATCGGCGACCGCCAGACGGGTAAGACAGCCATCGCCATCGACACCATCATCAACCAGAAGGAGAACTTCGAGAACGGAGACCCGATTTATTGTATCTATGTCGCTGTGGGACAGAAGGGTAGTACTGTCGCCAACTTGGTGAACACCCTCGAGAAGTATGGTGCCATGGACTACACCATCGTGGTCAGCGCCACCGCTTCCGACCCTGCCGCCATGCAGTTCTACGCCCCCTATGCAGGCTGTGCCATCGCTGAGTACTTCCGCGACACGGGCCGCCATGCCTTGGTCATTTACGACGACCTGTCGAAACAAGCTGTGGCTTACCGTGAGGTCTCGCTGATTTTGCGTCGTCCTCCGGGACGTGAGGCTTACCCTGGCGACATCTTCTACCTCCACAGCCGTCTGCTGGAGCGTGCCGCCAAGATCATCAAAAACGACGACGTGGCGCGTCAGATGAACGACCTGCCCGACAGCCTCAAGGACATCGTGAAAGGCGGTGGCAGCATCACTGCTCTGCCTATCATCGAGACGCAGGCAGGTGACGTGTCGGCTTACATCCCCACCAACGTGATTTCCATCACCGACGGACAGATCTTCCTGGAAACCAACCTCTTCAATGCGGGTATTCGTCCTGCCATCAACGTCGGCATCTCGGTGTCGCGTGTGGGTGGCAACGCCCAAATCAAGTCGATGAAGAAGGTGGCTGGCACCCTGAAACTCGACCAGGCCCAGTTCCGTGAGATGGAGGCTTTCTCGAAGTTCGGCGCCGAACTCGATGCCGCCACCCTCGCCATCTTGGACAAGGGCCGCAAGAACGTCGAGCTGCTGAAACAGCCGCAGTACACGCCTATGCCCGTGGAGAAACAGGTGGCCATCATCTTTTGTGGCACCAACGGCTTGCTGAGCAAAGTGCCTGAGGACAAGGTGCTTGAGTATGAAAAGCAGTTCCTCGACATGATGGAGGTGAAGCACAAGGACGTGCTGGAACAGCTGAAAGCCGGCAAGATTGACGACGACATCAAGGCAGTCTTGAAGGAGGAGGCTTTGAAATTGAGTGAACACTTTAATTAATGTGGAGTGAGGAGTGTGGAGTGAGGAGTGTTTTAACTCCTAACTCCCAACTCCCAACTCCTAACTCCCAACTCCCAACTCCTAACTCCTAACTCCTAACTCCTAACTCCTAACTCCTAACTAAAGAAAAATGTCATCCCTAAAAGAAATCCGGGCCCGCATCGTTTCCGTCGCCTCGACACAAAAAATCACGAGTGCGATGAAGATGGTGTCGGCGGCCAAGCTGAAGAAGACAGAAGGCATCACCACGCGGTTTTTGCCTTACAAGAACAAGCTGAGCGAGGCGCTCTCCAACTATCTCGGCTCCCTTGAGGGCGAAGTCAGCATCCCGTTGGCGGAGCACCGTGAGGTGAAGCGCGTCGCGCTGATGGCCTTCTCATCGAGCAGTGGCTTGTGCGGCGTCTACAACTCCAGCGTCTGCAAGCTCTTCAAGCAGGTGTATGATGGATATGTGGAAAGCCTTGGCACCGAGAACGTTATGGTCTTTCTTGTAGGCAAAAAGGTGAGCGACTACGCCAAGAAGTTCGGCATCGAGGTGGAGGGGCAGTATGCGCCTTTGGCCGAGAGCATGTCGTATGACTTAGCCATGGAAATCAGCGACAAGATGGTGGAACTCTTCCTCAGCAAGAAGGTCGACCGCGTGGAGCTGGTGTTCAACCACTTCAAGAACGCAGGCGTGCAGGTGCCGCAGCGCGAGGTGGTGTTGCCTTTGAAGGCCGAAAGGGGAGGGGAGGCCCTGAGCTTCGACTACATCGTGGAGCCCGATAAGGAAACCTTTGTCAATGACCTGATTCCCAAGGTAATCCGCACCAATTTCTATTCCATCATGCTCGATGCCTTGACGGCTGAACACGGTGCCCGCATGACCGCCATGCACATCGCCAGCGACAACGCCGACCAGCTCTCGCAGGAGCTGAAGATCCAATACAACAAAGCCCGCCAAAACGTCATCACCAACGAGCTGATCGACATCGTCGGCGGCGCCGAAGCCCTAAACGGGTAAAAAAACCTCAGAGCCCTGAAAAGGCGACCCTACCACACCCCGATACGCAGTTTCGGGTTGATAATTATACGATGTCCTATAGCCCATGGCCTATGGTAGTCCCAGGAAAAGCTTGAGACTCCAAGCTTCACATGGGACAAGCCATCAGCCATCAACCATCAGCCATAGTAACTGCCAACTCCCAACTGAACAACTTCAAACAGACAGTCTTGAATTTTGAATCTTTAAATCTTGAAATCCAAAAATTTTGCTACCTTTGCAAACGAAAGCAACGTTAGAAAAACAAGAAAGGAGGATGACCATGGCAATAGAAGAATATGACAACCATAATCCTGCGACTGTAGCAAGCGAGCCTGCTGTGGCATATCGGACGGGTTCGAGTGGACGAACATTGGTGGAGCGAAATCGCAGCATGACCGTGGATGAGTATTTTGACAAGGTTAAAAAAGCCTTAGACAAACGGTATGAAAACATATAAGGTCAGGGTGCTTTCGTCTGCCGAGGCTGACATTGACGAATTGGCTGATTTCCTTTTTGAAAAACTCTCTAGGGAAGGAGCTTATCGCTATCTTGAATTTATGAGGCAAGAGGTCTTATCTTTGTCGGTTTATGCAGATTGCTTTGCCGAGGCACATTCTGACACAATTCTGTCCATACACCCCAAAGCTAGACGAATGATATCCCACAATCACAAATGGGCATTTATATTCCACATTGAGGATGACACCGTTTTTGTCGACAGAATAATCCCATCAGGTCTAATTTCAAATTAACCACCAAATCCATAAAAGCAGAACTATAATCTCCGTGTCTTGAAAAATGAAGCCCTAAGCCCATTTGCCACCAAGCCAACAGCCGACTATGGCCTATAGCCTACGGCTCATGGCCCGCTTAGGCAAAAGGCTAAGTCTTTGCCACCTCGAGTGAAGCGAGCCATAGGCCATAGTAACTGCCAACTGTCAACAGATTCACTGGATTAACTCCGTTGAATCTTCGATTTCCCTTGGGAATCTCCCGACTATGGCCCATGGCCTATGGCTTATGGCTGTTTTTACCAATGGGAAAGAACCTGGACTAAAAACAGCCACAAGCCACGAGCAAGAAGGCCCAAGACCGAGCGTTTCGCACAGGCGGACCATAGGCCATCAGCCATCAGCCATAGTAACTGCAAACTTTCAACTCTGAACTCTAAACTCTAAACTCTAAACTGTCAACACTACTCCTGATAATACACTCGCTTCACCCGTTGCGAGACGCGTGTCATAATTTCGTAGGGTATCGTCTGACATGCACGGGCGATGTCGGCGATGTCGTGCTCGGCGTCGAAGATGACCACGGTGTCGCCCTCGGCGGCTTCTACCTGCGTCAGGTCGAGCATGCACATGTCCATACAGATGTCGCCGACGACAGGCACTTGCTGCCCGTTAACGTAAAACTTGCCGTTGCCGTTGCCCAACAGCCTTGAGAGGCCGTCGGCATAGCCGATGGGCACGATGCCGATGCGCATGTCGTGTTCGGCATGGCCGTGGCGGTTGTAGCCTATGCTGTCGCCAGCGGGAACTCGTTTGATTTGGTTGATGGTCGTCTTGAGCGACACCACAGGCTGCAGCAGTTCCTTGTCGGCCTCGCAGGTGGACACGCCATACAAGCCGATACCCAAGCGTACCATGTCAAACTGGTACTGCGGGAAACGCGAGATGCCTGCCGTATTCAAGATGTGGCGGATGACGTGCGGAAAAGCTTCTTGTATCATCTGGCTACCTTCCTCGAATTTGTGGATTTGGCTTAGCGTGAACGCATCCTCGGCGGGGTTGTCGGCGGTGGCTAAGTGTGAGAACACGCTTTTCACGTGAAGCATGGTGTTGGCCTTGATGCGGCTGATGAGTTCGGGCAGTTCGTCGTTCGAGAAGCCCAAGCGGTGCATGCCCGTGTCGAGCTTGATGTGGACGTTCAAGGGATGCGCCTCGGGCAGGGCTAAGTTTTCCATTGCCTTTTCGATGAACTCAAGGTTGCGGAAGCTGAATACCTCGGGCTCCAAGTGGTATTTGATGATGTTGTCGTAGCTGTTCACCTCGGGACTCATCACCATGATGGGCAGGTTGATGCCTGCACGGCGCAGCTCCACGCCTTCGTCGGCGAAAGCCACGGTCAGGTAGTCGACGTTGTGGAATTGCAACACATTGGAAACCTCAAGGTTGCCGCTGCCGTAGCCGAAGGCTTTCACCATCACCATGAGTTTGGTCTCGGGCTTGATTTTGGAACGGAAGTAGTTGAGGTTGCTGACCAAGTGGTTGAAGTTGATTTCCAAGACGGTCTCGTGCGCCTTTTCTTGCAGTTCCATGCCGATTTGCTCGAACTCGAAGGCACGGGCACCTTTCAGCAGGATGGTTTGGTTGTTGAATTTCGAGAAGGGGTAGCGCGCCAGAAAGTCGCCGACGTTGGGGTAGAAGTAGCACTCCATGTCGAATTTATTGGCTTGGCGTGAAATGCCTTCGCCGATGCCAATGAGCGTGTCGACGCCCTTGTTCTTAAGCAATTGTCCAACTTCGGCGTAAAGGTCCATTTCGTTGCGACCGCTTTGCAGGATGTCGGATAGGATTACGACGTTGCGTTGATGCTGGTGCTCGTGGCGCATCACGTCCAAGGCGATGGACAGCGAGTTGATGTCGGAGTTGTAATAGTCGTTGATGATGGTGCAGTTGTTCTTGCCCGCCTTGATTTCGAGGCGCATGGCAATGGAGGTCAGCGACATGAGCCTTTCGGCGATGACGTCGGTTTTCATTTGCATCAGCAGACCGACGGCGATGCAATGGATGGCATTCTCGACAGAGGCTTTGTCGGCAAAAGGAATCTTGAACGACAGGTTTTCACCGTGATAAGTGCATGAAATCGTGGCAGTCTTATCGGTTTTCTTGATTTCACTGATAAAAAGGTCGGCTTCCTCGAACTTGCGGCTCCAGGTGAAGAGTTTTACCTTGGAAGCTATTCCCGAACGCATTACAACCTGTTGAATGTCAGAATAATCCATGCAATATACCAGCGATTCCGCCTTGGTGAAGAGGTTCATCTTCTCGCCCACCTTTTGTGCGTGGTTGATGAAATTCTCTTCATGTGCTTGTCCTATGTTGGTGAACACACCGATGGTGGGGCGTATGATGTCTTGCAGTGCCATCATCTCGTCGGGCTCGGAGATTCCTGCCTCAAAGATGCCCATGTCGTAGGTGGCGTTCATCTGCCACACTGAGAGCGGCACGCCCACTTGTGAGTTGTAGCTCTTTGGGCTGCGGACGATGGAATAGTCGGGGCTGAGCATTTGGTAAAGCCATTCCTTGACGATGGTTTTGCCGTTGCTGCCCGTGATGCCGATGACGGGGAAGTCGAACTGCTGACGATGGCGTGACGCCAAGGTCTGCAAAGCTTTGAGGGTGTCGGGTACCACGATGAAGGCGGCGTTGGGAAGGTCTTCTTGAGGGAGATACTTTACAACGAAGGAATGTAAGCCTTTGTCGTACAGTTCTTTGATATACTTGTGTCCGTCGTTGCGTGCGCTTGTAAGGGCGAAAAACAAGGCTTGTCGTGCATCCACCAAATGGCGGCTGTCGATGAGTAAGTCGCAGATGCTCTTGCCCTCTGCCTCACCAACTAATTGCCCGCCAACGATGTCGGCGACTTCTTGTAGGGAATAAAACTGATGCTGCATGGAATCTCATTCAAATTTCCTGCAAAATTACGCCTTTTCTACATTATTGTTTGGATAGAGATAAAAAAAAACTATCTTTGCAGCGTATAAAAACCTATCGTTATGAGTATCAAGAAACATATTCCGAACACTATCACCTGCCTCAATTTGTTGTCAGGCTGTATGTCTATTCTTTTTGTCGCCTCTGGGATGCCCCTCAAGGCGGCTTTTATGATTCTTGTGGCAGGCCTTTTCGATTTTCTTGACGGCTTTGCTGCCCGTATGTTGAACGAACATTCGCCCATCGGTCGCGACTTGGACTCGCTTTCCGACGTGGTGTCGTTTGGCGTTGCCCCGGGGTTGATCATGGGTTATTTGATGAACAATGGCCTCGACATGCCTCAAATGAAGATTTACGATGTCGACTTGATGCCCTGTTTAGGCTTCATGTTGCCTGTGTTTGCCGCCATCCGTTTGGCCCGCTTCAACATCGACCATTCGCAAGACTATGCCTTCAGGGGGCTACCTGCTCCGGGCATGGCCATTTTCGTTGCCTCGTTGCCTATGGCATTGGCTAAGGTGCACCATCTCACCGACGGTGCCTTAGGCTTTTGGGCTTGCCTCGGCATCACGATTTTGCTTTCGTTTATGATGATAAGCAACCTGAGGTTCTTCTCGTTCAAGATGAAGACCTTGGCATGGAAAGGCAATCAGGTAAGGTGGATTTTCATCGCCATCGCCGTAGTGGGAATTCTTATCTTTAAGTCGTTGGCGCTGCCATTCATCATGGTGATTTACATCCTGATGTCGATTTTCTTTGCAGGGAAGACTGTAGAGGAATAAAATGGAGATTCCCTGTGGGAATGGAGTAATGCATTGAAATTAATAATGCGGCGACCACTAAGGTCTCATGATACCATGGGCCTAACAGGTCGCCGCATTATTATATTACGACGATACTCCATTCCCCAAAGGAATCCATTATAGTTCCTTTTTGTGCAGAATGAAATTATGCCCGAGATAGACCTCGCGGACGTGCTCGTCGGCGGCAAGGGTCTCGGGTAGGCCCGACATAAGCACTTTTCCGTCGAAAAGCAAATAGGCGCGGTCGGTGATGCTGAGGGTTTCGTGTACGTTATGGTCGGTGATGAGCACACCGATGTTTTTCCTTTTCAACTTGAAGATGATACGCTGAATGTCCTCTACGGCAATGGGGTCGACGCCGGCAAAGGGCTCGTCCAAAAGCACGAACTTGGGGTCGACGGCCAAGGCGCGGGCAATCTCGGTGCGACGACGTTCGCCGCCCGACAATTGTATGCCTTTGCTCTTGCGTACATGCTGCAGGCCAAACTCATCCAAAAGATCCTCCAACTTTTGGCGGCGTTCGGCTTCCTTCATCTTCTTGAACTGCATGACGGAATAGATGTTGTCTTCCACCGTCATCTGCCTAAACACCGAGGCTTCCTGAGCCAGATAACCGATGCCTTTTTGCGCGCGTTTATACATCGGCAGGGTAGAGATGTCCTCGTCTTCAAGGTACACCTTGCCCGAATAAGGCTTGATGAGGCCTACCACCATATAGAATGTAGTCGTCTTGCCTGCGCCGTTGGGCCCCAATAGACCTACAATCTGTCCTTGTTCCACTTCGATGTCAACGTCGTTGACCACGGTGCGCTGACCGTATTTCTTCACCAAATGTTCTGTTCTCAGCTTCATCTTCAGTTGTCAGTTGTCAGTTGTTCAGTTATTCAGTTGTTCAGTTGTCAGTTGCCTTTAAAATAAACCCTCCTTCAGGATGTCATGCAAATGAATAATCCCCAAGTATTTCTCGTCTTTGACCACGGGCAGTTGGGTGATGCTGTTGTGCCTCATCTTATGCAAGGCATCCACCACCAAGGCATCCTCTTCGATGGTCTTGGGGTTGGAAGTCATGATTTGCGAGGCTTTCACTTGTTCGATGTCGGGTGTGTTCATCAACATGCGGCGGAGGTCGCCGTCGGTGATGATGCCCAAAATCCTGTCGCCTTCGCTGACCACGGTGGCGCCGAGACGTTTGTGGGTCATTTCGATGATGACGCGCGTCAGGTTGTCGTCGGGGCCCACCTCGGGGCGTTCGTTGCGGACGTATAGGTCTTTCACACGGAGATAAAGTTGCTTGCCCAAGGCCCCGCCAGGATGGAACTTGGCAAAGTCGGCGGTGGAGAAGCCGCGACACCTCATTAATATTAATGCGAGAGTGTCGCCCATCACTAATTGGGCGGTCGTGCTACTGGTGGGGGCAAGGCTGTCGGGGATGGCCTCGTCGCTGACGCTTACATCCAAAACAAAATCGGCCTGCGAAGCAAGATACGACTGCGGGTTGCCGACCATGGCCACGATTTTGTTGCCCCGCAGCTTGATGAGCGGCACCAACACCTTGATTTCGGGTGTTTCGCCACTTTTCGACAAAATGACCACAATATCGCCTTCGCGGATGATGCCCAAGTCGCCGTGGATGGCATCGGCGGCGTGCATAAATACCGCCATGGTGCCCGTTGAATTCATCGTCGCGACAATCTTTTGGGCGATGATGGCGCTCTTCCCGATGCCTGAAAACACCAGATTACCTTTGTTTTCCAACATCAAATCCACAACTTTCTGGAAATCATCGCTAATTCGGCCTTTCAATCCAGTGATTGCATTCGCTTCATTTTCAATGATTTGAGTGGCTAATTCGATAATTGTATCATTTTTTTTCATTTTTTCTGAGATTTTTCTTGCTCCGAATGATATAAAAACTATAACTTTGTCAAATGCGACAAGGGTCAAAACCAGCCCTTGGTAATAACGCACAATTTCAAAATAGATTGCAAAGTAAAACAAAAGTTTGGAATATACCAAAAAGGAAGAAACTATGGCTAAGAAAGAAGACCAAGCGATTCACAAGCTGCTGAAGGATGTGTTCGGCTTCGACCAATTCAAGGGAAACCAAGAGGAGATCATCAAGAGCATCCTTGCAGGCAACAACACCTTCGTACTGATGCCTACGGGCGGTGGCAAGTCGTTATGCTACCAGCTGCCCGCCCTGATGTCGGAAGGCACGGCAATCGTCGTCTCCCCGCTCATTGCCTTGATGAAGAACCAGGTGGACATGATTCGCAACTTTGGCACCGACTTGGGCATCGCCCATGTGATGAACTCATCGCTGTCGAAACCCGAGCTGCTTGAGGTGAAGGAAGACCTGAAGAGCGGTAAGACCAAACTGCTTTATGTGGCCCCCGAGTCGCTCACCAAAGACGAAACCGTCGACTTCCTGCGCGGGCTTAAGATTTCATTTGTCGCCATCGACGAGGCGCACTGCATCTCCGAGTGGGGTCACGACTTCCGCCCTGAGTACCGCCGCCTGCGCCCCATCATCAATGCTATTGGCGACAACCTTCCCATCATCGCCCTGACCGCTACGGCTACCGTCAAGGTGCAGAACGACATCATGAAGAACCTCGACATCATGGATGCCAAGGTGTTCAAGTCGTCGTTCGACCGTCCAAACTTGTACTATGAAGTACGCCCGAAGACCAAAGATGTCATCAAGGACATCATCAAATACATCAAACAAAACCCGGGCAAGTCGGGCATTGTTTATTGCCTCAGCCGCAAGAAGGTGGAGGAACTGGCCGAGACCTTGGCCGTCAACGGCATCCGTGCATTGCCTTACCATGCCGGCCTCGACAGCCAGACCCGTAAGGAAAACCAGGACAAGTTCCTGATGGAAGAGGTTGACGTCATCGTGGCTACCATCGCCTTCGGCATGGGCATCGACAAGCCCGATGTGCGTTTCGTCATCCACCACGACATCCCGAAGAGCCTCGAAGGCTACTATCAGGAGACGGGGCGTGCGGGTCGCGACGGAGGCGAAGGCAACTGCATCGCTTTCTATGACTATGAGGACATCCACAAGTTAGAGAAGTTCAACAAAGGCAAGAACGTGGCCGAACAGGAGATTGCCCGCGAGTTGCTGAACGAAACCGTGACCTACGCTGAATCAGCGGTTTGTAGGCATAGGTTGCTGCTCCATTATTTCGGTGAGGAATATAACAAGGAGAATTGCGGCTCGTGCGACAACTGCCGTTCACCCAAGGAGAAATTCGACGGCAAGGAAGACCTTAAACTCGTCCTCGAAGCCGTGGAAGACACCAAGCAACTCTTCAAGACGAAGCATATCGCCGAACTGTTGGCAGGTAAACTCACTGGCGACATCAAGGCGGCCAAGCAGGAAAACAACGAATTCTTCGGTGCAGGCGACGAACACGATGACAAGTATTGGACTGCGGTCATTCGTCAGGCATTGGTTAACAAGTTGTTGTCCAAGGATATAGAGAACTACGGCATCTTGAAAATTACCAAAGAAGGCAAAAACTTCATCAAGAAGCCATACACTATAATGTTGGTCAAAGACCACGACTATGAGAACTCCGACGAGGACGATCCGGAGGCCATGGCTGCCTTGGGCGCGGGCAAGGACGGAGGTTCCGACAAGACCCTTTTCGCCTTGTTGAAAGACCTGCGCAAGACCATCGCCAAGCAAAATGGGTTGCCGCCTTTCGTCATCTTCCAAGACCCCTCGCTTGAGGACATGGCCATCCAATACCCTATCACGAAGGAAGAGATGACCCAAATCGCGGGCGTGGGCGCGGGCAAGGCCGAAAAATTCGGCGAGCCTTTCATTAAACTCATCAAGGAGTATGTGGAGGAGAACGAAATCACCCGCCCGAACGACATGGTGGTGAAGTCGGTGGTCAACAACTCAGCCTTGAAAATCGGCATCATCCAAAACATCGACAAGAAGATCCCGTTGGATGACATTGCCTACGGTAAAGGCTTGAGCTTCGACGAGTTGCTGACCGAAATCGAGAGCATCGTCTCCTCTGGTACCCACCTTGACATCAACTATTTCATCGAGGATTTCGTGGATATTTACCATCAGGAAGACATTCTGGAATACTTCCGCGAAGCTGAATCGGACGACGTTCAGACCGCATTGCGCGAGTTGGGCGAAGACGAGTACGAGGAAGAGGAAGTGCGCCTGATGCGTATCAAGTTCTTGTCGGATGTCGGCAACTGATTCAGAATGAAACGATTAGTATTGATATCCCTGCTTTTTGTCCTTGTGTGCGGCTGTGCTCACAAGGACAAAGGCTTTATGCCCGAACGGGTATTGAGCGAACGTGAGATGATAGACATCATGACCGATGTGCAAATCATCGAGGCCGATATCAATTATAGGAAAACCCAGGAAAAGGAAGCCGAAAGTTCGCCTAATGATTATAGGGAATTGACGCGATCGTATTACGATCAACTCTTTGAGCATTATGGCATTACGGACAGCATCTTCTCGCAAAACATGCGCTATTATACCGAAAGGCCAGCTCAATTGGAGAAGATAATGGACTCGGTATTTCAGCGGCTCACAAAGGCACAATCCGAGCTAAAGCAAGGTGAGGGTCAGTAACCTAGATGGGACAAAAATTTATTGTTTTGGGCTTGTGCATTTCATAAATCCGTATTTTTGCAGGATGATTCAGATAAAAGAAGTTACCACAAAGAAGGATTTGAGGACGTTTGTCCATTTCCCTAATCAACTATATAAGGGCAATTTCTTCTATGTGCCACAGATTGAGTCGAAGGAGCGCGACACGCTGACACCTGCGAAAAACCATGCTTTTGAGGTGTGTGAAGGCAAGTATTGGCTTGCCTGCAATGAAAAAGGCGAGGCTGTCGGTCGTGTCGCGGGCATCATCAACCACAAGTATAACGAGACTTCGGGTAAAAAGATATGCCGCTTCGGCTGGATTGACTTCGTTGACGACCGCGAGGTCTCCAAGGCCTTGTTGGAAACGGTTGAACACTATGCCAAGGAGAAAGGCATGGACACGATGAACGGCCCGATGGGCTTCCTTGAGTTTGATGAGGCAGGCATTTTGGTGGAGGGCTTCGACAAGTTGCCCACGGTTTACGGCAAGTATAATGCGCCTTATTATGGGAAGCATCTGACGGATTTGGGCTATGTCAAGGATGCCGACTATGTGGAATATCTTATCAAAGTGCCGGAGGTCATCCCCGAACGTTATGAGCGCATGGCGCAGCTGGTCTCTGTGAAGAACAGCCTGCATCAAGCCGAGTTCCACAATCGCGCTGATTTAGAGCCCTATCTTGACGGTTTGTTCCACTGTCTCAATTCTGCTTATTCACAGCTGCATGGCTTTTCGGAGCTTTCGGCAGGACAATGCGACGACCTCAAGAAGCAGTTCTTGGCCAACATTAATGTGGATTACGTGTCCATCGTCCTCGATGCGGAGGAGCGTGTGATTGGCTTTGGTGTGGCGTTGCCTTCGCTCTCCAAGGCCATGCAGAAAGCCAGGGGTTCATTGTTGCCTTTCGGATGGATGCACATGCTGAAGGCGTTAAGACAAAACGACACCATCGACTTGCTTCTCATCGCCATCGACGAGAAATACAAGAACAAGGGCGTGAATGCCATGATTTTCGACAAGTTTGCGAAAGGCATCACCAAAAACGGCATCAAATATATCGAGTCGACACGCGAGTTGGAGGACAACACGAGCGTGCAGAACCTGTGGCGTTATTTGGAACACAATTTGACTAAGAGAGCCAGAACCTATATAAAGACGATTAAGTAAGACTATGAAAACCAATCTTTTAAAGCAATCATGCGCCCGTTATAGAGCTCCTCAAGAAGCTCAAGCCAAGGGCATATATCCCTATTATAAACCTATCGAGTCGGAACAGAGCACCGTGGTGAAAATCAACGGCAAAGACGTTCTGATGTTCGGCTCCAACAGCTACCTTGGGCTTTCCAACGACCCTCGACTGAAAGAAGCCGCTATCGAAGCCGTCAAGAAGTATGGCACAAGTTGCTCTGGATCAAGGTTTTTGAATGGTACACTCGACATCCATGTGGCCTTGGAGGAAAAATTAGCCAAGTTGGTGGGCAAGGAAGCTTCCGTCTGTTTCAGCACGGGATTCCAAGTCAACCTCGGTGTTGTGTCGGCCCTCTGTGGCAGAAACGACTATCTGCTTTTGGACAGCCTCGACCATGCCTCTATTATCGAAGGTAGCCGCCTGTCGTTCGGTAAGGTGTGGAAATACAACCACAACGACATGGATGCCCTTGAAGCCAAGTTGAAACTTTGCGCTCCCGAGTCCGTCAAGCTCATTGTGGCCGATGGTGTCTTCTCTATGGAAGGCGACATTGTGCCGTTGCCGCGTATGGTGGAACTGGCCGAGCAATACAATGCCGACATCATGATGGACGATGCCCATGCCTTGGGCGTCTTGGGTCATCAGGGTCGTGGTACCGCCGACCACTTTGGCCTTACCGATAAGGTCGACCTCATCATGGGCACCTTCTCCAAGTCGTTTGGCTCGTTGGGAGGCTTCATCGCCGCCGACTTCGATATCATCAACTACCTGAAACACAATGCCCGTAGCTTGATTTTCAGTGCCAGCATGCCGCCAGCGAATGTGGCCGCTGTCAGCAAGGCCATCGACATCATGCTGAGCGAACCGGAGCGCATACAGCACCTTTGGGATTTGAGCAACTACGCTCGTAAGGCGTTCCAAGATCGGGGCTTCGACACGGGTCACAGCGAGACGCCTATCATCCCGCTTTTTGTGCGCAACTCAGAGAAGGCTTTCTGGCTGTGCAACAGGCTGCTGGACGACGGCATCTTTGTCACTCCCGTCATCGCTCCCGCAGTCCCCGAAGAGGATGTGCTGATTCGTTTCGCCTTGATGGCCACGCATACGTTTGAACAAGTGGATGAGGCTGTTGACAAAATCACCAAAGCCTTCAAAGACGCTGGAGTTATTTGATTTAAGGAATTGTTCCGTCGGATTTGCAATCCGACGGAATCGAATTAAGGGATTTCAAATCCCCAACTCAAGGCATTCAGATTTCAAATCCGAATGAACGAAAGTTAAACAAGATAAACATGGTAGTCTTCATCACTGGAATTTCCTCAGGCTTCGGCCAAGAAACGGCAAAGCTGCTTGCTCAACAGGGCCACACCATTTACGGCACGGTGCGCCGTGAGGTGGAACAGTTGCCCCAAGTGCATTACCTCAAATTGGATGTTCGCGACCGCGAAGCCGTACAGAAAGCTGTTGATGAAATCGTCGAGAAAGAAGGACGTATCGATGTGTTGGTCAACAATGCCGGCATGGGCATCGGCGGGCCGTTGGAGTTTGCCACTGAGGAAGAAATCCGCTTGCAGATGGACACCAACTTCATGGGTCTGGTGCATTGCGTCGATGCTGTGTTGCCCCACATGCGGCGGCAGGGGAGTGGCAAAATCATCGCTTTGAGCAGCATTGGTGGCTTGATGGGACTGCCGTTCCAAGGATTTTATTCGGCCAGCAAGTTCGCCATCGAAGGCTATTGCGAGGCTTTGCGACTTGAAACGCAATCGTTTGGAATTAAGGTGGTGGTGCTACGTCCAGGTGATTTTGCCACAGGATTCACGGGTAGTCGCAAGAAAGTGGCTGACGCAGCCGCTCTCGAAGCCTACCCGATTTATAAAACGGCCATCGAGAAGGTGGAACACGATGAGAATGGCGGCTTGAAACCTATCGTTTTGGCTCAAAAGATTAGCCAAATCATCAAGAAAAAGAGCCCTCGAAACGGCTATGTCGTTGCTTCTTTCGAACAAAAACTGTCTGTTTTCTTGAAACGCATCCTGCCTGCAAAATGGTTTGCAAGAATTTTAGGGTCATATTATAAACTTACTTGAAATATTTCGCTTTTCTTTTCGTTTTGTTGTTGGGATTGCTTAATTTTGCAAGCCCATCCTCTTGCCGTATGGAAGAGGGAAAATAGATAAACAACAAAACGAAAAATATATGCAAGATAAACTGCAAGAACTTACTGATAGACTGTATAATGAGGGTCTGTCAAAAGGAAAACATGACGGCGAGGAGCTGGTGCAAAAAGCACAGGCTGAGGCCGATCGCATCGTGGCCTACGCCAAGGCTGAGGCTGACCGTATTATTGCCCAAGCCAACAAGGAAGCCGAGGAGTTGAAGACCAAGGTGACCGCCGACGTCAAGATGGCTGCCACACAGAGCATCGCCGTGACGAAACAGGAAATCGAGAAGATGGTGGTGACCAAGACTGCCACCGAAGGCGTGAAGGCCAATATGGGCAATGCTGCCTTTGTGAAAGAGTTGATTTCCAGTGTAGTGAAAGCTTTTAATCCACAAAATGCGTCGCCCGTCGACTTGAACCTCATTCTTCCTGAGGCGTTGAAAGCCGAGGTGGAGCCTTTCGTGAAAAGCGAAATCAATAGTCAGTTCAAAGGAGAGGTCAAGGTGGACTACTCCAAGAAGATGAACGGTGGCTTTAAAGTCGCTCCTAAGGGAGGCGGCTATGTGCTGCAGTTCACCGACGATGAGTTCACCCAACTCATCGCCAACTACCTGCGTCCCGCCACCAAGAAAATCCTCTTTGGCTGATGGATAACTACGTTTATATCGTGGCCGGCTTGCCGGAACTGACCTCGGGCTTCGAGGGCACGGGTTTCGACTATGCCGCCGTCAAGGAAAGTATCATGGAGTTGCTCTCCGAGAAAGACCAACAGTTGGTCGACCTCATGGAAGAGGGCTTCGATGAGAACAGCCTTGGCGCCGAGTTTTACGATAAAGCCGCCCAAAGCAAGAACCGTTTCATCCGTGAGTACTTCGACTTCGACGGTCGCCTGCGCAACATGAAGGTGAACTATTTAGCCAAGCGCCTCAGCAAGAAAGGGGAGGACTATGTAGTGGAGTTACCTGAGGCCGACTTCGAGGAAGCCAAACAGATCGAGGAAATCCTCGCCGATGCCGACTTCGTGGAGCGTGAGCAAAAGATGGACGAATTGAAATGGGAGAAAGCCTCCGACATCGCTCGCATGGACTACTTCAACATGAACGCCATCCTCGCATTCTTGGTCAAAGCCAAGACGGTGCAGCGTTGGGCTGAACTTGATGAGACAAAAGGGGATGAGATGTTCCGCAAACTCGTCAAGGAGGTGCGTGGCACTTTTGGAGGTGTTAACAGCGCTACGACAATCACAGGAACAACCGCTCTTGAAATAGTTG
>JAEETH010000033.1 GCA_016290215.1 Bacteroidales bacterium | reverse complement strand
TCTTCCATGATTTCGGCTCGTTATCGGGCGGCAAAAATACGGAATTAAGCCAGACAACGAGCCGAAACAACAAGGAAAAACAATCGACTGCCTAGAATGCGAAATACATGTCCCAACGAAGGCGGCTCCTTCCAAATTGACTGTTCACGACAACACCAGTCTTGTAATACCAGGAATAAGAAAGGTCCATGCCAAATATTCCAAACTTCATACCCAAGCCTTCGGTCAGGCAATCCATGCCACCTTTCAAGGCTGGCGCATGGTAATAACCTGTCCTGACAAAGAAATGATCAGCCAGATTGTATTCAATACCGATTCCCGTATTCACTTCGCAGAGCTCCTCGTAAAATGAACCGACATGCTCATAATCTCCTGTGGCATAATTCATAACATATCCAGGCGCGTCGTAGAAGGATTGGAACATGCCGCGGAACACCGAGACATTATTGTCCATCCCATATAGTAGTTGATAGGAACCGTCTTCGTTATACAAGGGATTTCCAGTATCATCTTTTGCAATGATTGGTGGTGTAGGCACCATCAATTTGTTGAATTCCAGATTCACGGCAAGGGTATTCTTGGGATGGAAGTTGAACTTGAAGCCCGAACCCAGTCGCAGCGTTGTTGGGATGAAATCCTTATGACCCTCGGCATAACTATATGACATCTTCGTGCCAATGTTGGTAATGGCGGCACCCAATGACATGTCGACCAAATTGCCCAATGGGCGTTTGTAATAGACAGAGACGTCACATGCAATCGAACTGGATTTGGCATCATATCCCGGCAGGTTTGTATTCATAGCGTAATGGATAAAACGGCCTGCAACACCTGCCGACAAATAATCGCCAAAACGATAAGAATAGGCAACATCCACAGCAAATTCCAACGGCTTGTAGGATCCAAGATTTTGGTGATACGCATCATATAATACCACATCGCTACATCTATGATATCGTGCCGTGGCAGCAATGACCGAGTTGCCAATTCTCTGGGCAAAAGCGTCATACAACATGTATCGATCTGGGAAAGTGGAAAATGAATTGAATCCGGAGGCTATCATGGTATGGTCGTTCGACATGAAGGCATATTTGGCCGGATTGTAGAACATGCTGAAAGCATCAGGACTGGTGGCCACCCCACTAAAACCCAGTGCAGCTCCACGAGCATCAGGTGTATTCGTCAGGAAAGGCATAGCCGTTGTGATGTAGTTGGCTTGCAAGGTTTGCGCATGGGACGACAAGGAGGCTCCCAAGAGAAGCAATGCAGCGAAAAGAATTCTTTTTGTTTTCATAATAATTTGGGGTTAAATCATTCACAAAGATAAACAATATCATTAAATGCAAACCATATAATTGACTTTTTCATCAGAAAAGGCACTGAAAACCATAGTTTTCGGAAATTTTGTCATAAATATTTATACAAAACTACCTAAAATCGGAAATATTGTCAGTAAAAATAGTGTTTTAGACCCGTTTTAGGCCTTGGCAAAGAATTTGACTAGATGGAGTCGTCCGAACGAAAGGAAAGGGATGAAGAAAAGAAAGATGGTTATTCTGGATTGCTTCGTTCCTCGCAATGACGCGAAGCGACAAACAATTAAACGATTAAACAATCAACAATTAAACAACAATAAAAATAGGAGATCAAAACCATGTTAGTAACTAGAAGAAACCAAGACTTTATGCCTACTCTGTTCAACGAACTGATGAACTGGAACGACACGACTTATTCAACGCCTCGCATGAACATCATGGAGACGAAAGACAACTACAAGCTTGAACTCTGCATCCCTGGTCTCACCAAGGAAGATGTCAAGTTGAGCATCGACGCCGAAGGCAACCTCGTCGTCGAGATGGTCAAGGAGAACAAGGTCGAAGAAAAGAAGGAAGAGATGCGCTACCTGCGTCACGAGTTCTCGGTCGAACACTTCTGCCAGACCGTGATGCTGCCTGAAGACATCCACAAGGAGCAAATCAGCGCCAAGGTCGAAAACGGCGTCCTCGACATTGTCATCCCGAAGGTGACCGTCGAAGAGAAGAAAAAGGCCGTGCAAACCATCGAAATTGGCTAAAGCCTTGCCAAAACAACCCCAAAAACGGGACGGAGCACATCCGCCCCGTTTTTTTGTTGCCTCAAATTCCAATCCCAACGCTTTTAATTCGTACTTTTGCCGCCAAATTAAAAAGCGTATGAAAAAAGCGTTACTCATCACCATTTTAAGCCTTTTCGCCTTCTTGCAGACCTTTGCCCAAGACAAGAAGCCATTTGTCACCCTCGACAACCTTCATCTGAACACCCGCGCCGACTTCACATTCGACTATCATTTCGGGCACGACACAGTGGCTCCCAGCACCGACCACGGTTTCGCCGGAAAATATCTCGTCATCGCCTTGGACGGTACCATCGGCAACAAGTTCTCATACCACTTGCGCCAACGCATCAACGCACCCAACATCAGCTTCGCCAACACCTTCTTCCAAGGCACCGACTGGGCTTACCTCAACTGGCACTTCACCGACAACTTCTTCCTCTCGGCAGGTAAGCAGGTCGTCGCCATCGGTGGATGGGAATACGACACCAACCCCATCGACATCTACTACGGCACCGAATTCTGGAACACGGTGTGCTGCTACGAGGTAGGTGCCTCCATCAACTTCCAGGACAAGGCCCGCAAAAACCACGTGCTCTTCCAAGTGTGCAACTCGCCCTTCATCAGCCAAGCCATGCAAAGCATGTACTCCTACAACCTGATGTGGTACGGCAAATTCGAGCACTTTAAGACGACCTACTCCGTCAACATGATCGAATACCAACCTGGTAAGTTCATCAACTATATCGCCTTGGGCAACAAGCTGCAATTCAAGGGCGTGGAAATGTATCTCGACGTCACCAACCGCGCTTCCTTCGAGCAGGAGCACTTCTTCGGGCAAGACATCACCGCCATCTTCGGCATCGGTGTCGACATCGGGAAGAAATGGATTGTCTTCGCCAAGGCGGGCTACGACTTCAACAAGGCCCAGCTGCCCAACGCCACCAACCCTTACGACATCTACATCGAGCCCGGCAAGAAGGTCAATTTCGAAAGCCTCGGTTTCGAGTTCTACCCCCTCGGGGACCGCAGCCTGCGCCTCCACCTCTGTGGCTCACACACCAACGTGGACGGCCTGAGCAAGGTACAAGCCAACCTCGGCCTTACGTGGAAAGTCGATTTGCTTAATGCTTTTACAAAAAGGACAAAGGACTAAGGACGAAAGACGAAAGACGAAAGACTGAAGACGAAAGACGAAAGACTGAAGACGAAAGACGAAGGACGAAAGACTGAAGACTAAAAACTAAAAGTCCCACGTCCTAAGTCCTAAGTCCTACGTCCCACGTCAAATAAAAACAACCCGTTATGGCAAAGACAAAATACAACACCATCAAGCGAAACACCCACGACTATCACGAGAGGGTGGAAAAAATCTTCAAAAAGATTGAAGAGAAGCTGAAACGACCTTTGAAGTTCACCACAAAACGTAGCTTCGAGGCTATCTTCTTCCTCATCATCTTTTTCAGCTTTTTCGGGCTATTAGCCTATAAGATGACCTTGCCCAAGATGCTGAACACCTTCATGCAGACGGCCTACCACCTGCTGCTCGAAACCGTGTTCTACATCATGGCCATCTGCGTGCTCATGGGTGCCATCAGCAAGTTGCTCACCGAATTTGGCGTGGTGCGTCTGCTGGAGAACCTGCTCCGCCCTTTGATGAAGCCGCTCTATAACCTGCCTGGCGTGGCCGCCTTGGGCGCCATCATGACCTTCTTGAGCGACAACCCCGCCATCATCACCTTGGCACACGACAAGAACTTCAACCGCTATTTCAAGAAATACCAGCTCGTCTCGCTCACCAACTTCGGCACTGCCTTCGGCATGGGTTTGGTGGTGGTGGCCTTTATGACGGGTCTGGGCTTCGGCAAAGGTGCCTTGGTCGGCGTGGCAGGCGCAGTCATCGGCAGCATCGTCTCCACACGACTGATGCAACGCTCCACGTTGAAGACCTACCCCGAACTTGACGCCCCCGTCGATGAAGAATTTGGCGGCGACGAGCAGCAAATCACCTTCAAGAGCGAAGGCGGCGTGTTCATGCGTTTCCTCAACTCGTTGCTCGACGGCGGCAAGGACGGCGTGAGCATCGGCTTCGCCATCATCCCTGGCGTGCTTTGCATCTCCACCATCGTGATGATGCTCACCTTTGGCCCTTCGGGCGAAGGTGGTGAATACCTCGGCGTGGCCTACGAAGGCGTGCCCGTCATCAGCTGGGCGGCCAACAAAATCAACTTCATCTTCGACTGGCTCTTCGGCTTCAAGGACGGCGCCTTGATTTCGTTCCCGATGACCGCCCTCGGTGCCGTGGGTGCCGCTATCGGTCTGGTGCCGCGTTTCATCACTGAAGGCATCATCGACAACAACGCCATCGCCGTGTTCACCGCCATCGGCATGTGCTGGAGCGGTTTCCTCAGCACCCATGCTGCCATGCTCGACAGCCTCGGCTACCGCAAGCTCATCGGCAAAGCCATTGGTGCCCACACCATCGGCGGCCTCTGTGCCGGCATCGCTGCGCACTGGCTTTATGTATTGCTGGCGTTGATATTCTAAACAAAGCAAAACCATAAGGGTCATCTATGATAAAAGTCAAAAAGCCTCTCGTTGGGGAGGCTTTTTTGTTGTAAGTAGATGAGCAGAATCAGTTTACATAAAGGCAGGAGAAATTGGCCGTCAGCAGTCAGCCATGGTGCTACTAAGCTGATAGCTGACAGCTGATGGCTTACAGCTATGAAGTTTATAATAATGCAGTTTAGTTTTGAATAGTTACCTACAAAATGGTTAGTAAGTCAAGCCGAAATGCCAAAGCGGAATGACTAGGCCGTGACCGAACTCAATGTCATCCTTTACGACAACACCATTCGGAATGTCTTGGATTTGCTTCTTCCCTTTCTTTCGCCCACCAACTTCAAAAGTGTAATTACTAACGACAAAGTCCGACTCCCTTGAGGCAAACACCTTGTGCATCACCCGCATTTGATTGTAGAAAAACGTCTCACGTAGGTTGCCCATTTCGGGTTTACCATTGGCTAATACCGTCATCAAACTCGGATTGTCCACATAAACCTTTTCCACTTTTCCCAAACCACGCAGGCCGCCAGTATCATCGCGCAGCAGGCCAATCATTCCAGCTTTTTCGAGATAAGTCAAATAGTCGGGCACATTGTTTTTGCTGACATGCAATTCTGATGCGAGACTGTCGGCATTGGGCTTGTAAGGAGCCAATTCCGCTATCACTGCCAGCATTTGTTTCAGCTTCCGCGCCGTGGAAGCCAACATGTCGGCGTATTGGGGGATGTCAGAGTCAATCGTCTGCGAAATGATTTGCTCCATCCTTATGGCGAAGCTGCTTTCCTTGGCAAAAGGATAATAACCAAAGGCCAAATAATCACGAAACAATGGCAAAGGATGGGGGACTGGAAGCACAACCTTGTGCGCCAAAATCTCCGCCAAGGTATGCTTTTCCGTTTTCACGTCATGGAACAATTCAAGATATTCGCGAAACGACAATCCCTGCATGGAATACATCAAGGCGCGACGGCTCAAGTCAGCTTCGCCTTTTGTGATGTCGAGCACCGAAGAGCCCGTGAACACGACATGCAAATCGGGATGCACATCGTAAATCTGTTTCAACTCTCGCGACCAATTGCGATACTTGTGCGCCTCGTCGATATAAAGATGTGTGCCGCCTTCTTTCACGAAGTCGTCTGCCAAATCCACCAGACTATGATTAGCAAAATAAATGTGGTCAGCCGAAACATACAGCCAAAAGCCATCATTCCGATGCGATTTGAGGCGTTGCAACAGCATGGTCGATTTACCCACGCCTCGCGGCCCAACAATACCGACCAAGCGGCTGTCCCAATCAATACAGTCAGCCATATAGCGCACAAAGTCAGTAGGCGTTTGGCGAAGCATCTCCTCCATATAGGCAATTAAAGTGTTATCAATCATATCTCCTCCTATTTTGCGGCAAAAATAACAAAAATCCCTCATATAGGGAGATTTTTGAAGAAAAAAGCACTATTATAGGGAGATTTTTAGAAAATTTGTCACTTAAACAGGGATTTCAATTGCTTGTTTTCACCATTCCCCTACCCTAATATGAAACGACTTTGAACCTCGTTCTATATCAATGGAAAAACTGATGTCGTCCTTGGCGGATTCGCCTTTTGGGGCTTCCATTCCGTTGCCCCAGATGGCGCTATAGCTGTATTTGCCTGGCTCAAAGCAATCGAAATGCTCGTCAAGTTCCTTATAGAATGCTTCGTCGGGCATTCTTTCGAACTCCAACATGAAATAATCACACCATGTACTTCTACGTTCAACCACTGTGTACTTGGGGAAACTAACGCCAGTAATGTTTTCAATCACATCAGATTTAACAAAATGACGGCGAGAATAATACGAATAGTCTGCCTGAACTATAAGTGCTAACACCACAACTATTATCAGCATCATCGGCGACAACACAAACAGCACGACGCGCAGCCATTTCGGCAAGAGCTTCCAGCGACCATCAAGGATGAGCAGGAGCGGCGAAAACGTAAACCAGGAAAGCAGCAGGGCTATTGCCTTAATCAATACGTGTTTTCTCATATTGCTTTTCTAATAGTTGTTCTCAGAAAAACGCCTGTGCTGTAATATTAAGCATCTTCACTTTACCTTGATCATTGAAATCAGCAACAAAGCCGAACTTGCCTTCTGGTGCTTCATCGTTCGTCACGAGCAGAGCTTTTTCGTGCATCCTGCCTTGAACAATCTGAAATTCCATCCAGACTCCATGCTCTTTCAGAGTTTGCAGCTTCCCGGTCAAATAATCCATGTACTCATCTTTGGATGTCATTTCATGGAACACCCACATTGATGCATAACGCATTTCGTCCGCCAGATAGTCTTCAATGATAGAGGCGTTGTAAGTTTGGTATGCCTCAGCCAATTTGTTTAAAAATAATTCTTCCATGACGTTTTGTGTTTATTGAGGTTGTTGATCGTTTTGTCTGAATCCAATACTCGTTTGGTTCTCTGTACGCTTCGGGTAATCGCGCTCCAGATAAGGAATGAGTTTGCCATAATCCTCCATCGCCTCACCAATGGCTTGGTATGCTCGGCCAAACTCGTTCATGAAATCTTTCGAGTTGCCAATGGAAGTCTGATAACAACAGCAAAGATGATCCTCCAGCGCAACAAAAATAGTGTCAGTGTTATTGATGTTGATAGCGTTGGCGGCTCGGCTCCAGCCATCCATTGTGACCTTGCCGAAATCATCATCCCTGAATTTGTAGAAGACATAAAGATGCTTTATCCTTCTGTTATAGCTATCAGCCAATTGAACTTGGAAATGGCTATTGTTTTTGTTGACATAAAGGGTTCCTTCTTTCTTTTCATAATGATAGCCTTCTTTGTCCAAACGTTTGCAAATATCGACCTCAATAGCTCGTGTGCTTTTCCAAAGGGTGAGGCTCAAAATGTAAGCTATCATGATTCCGAGAGCAAGACAACCGCAAAGAATAAGCCAAACAAATGAACGGTCTTGCAAAGAGTATAACACGCCCATGATTACAATGCCAATTGCTCCTGCAATCAGATTGCTTTTTGTAAATGCTTTCTTGTCTTCCATGTTTCTTAGGTTTTTATTTTCCAAAAAACAGCACTGTTCCATCTTCTTCCGAATGTAACGGCCTCAGTCTTATTACCATCCCGTCCGTACATCCTCCATTGGCTCCAGTACGCCAACAATAACAATCAGGTTCGTCTTCTTTTGGTTCGCCATAAATGCTATTGAGATAGTCAATTACATGCCTCATCTTGGGGCCGTCAGGCTGAATGCTTGCAATAAGGTGAATGCCGTCACCGTCAATGTTTACTCCAAAGCCCACTTCCCCAATAGACAAGACACAAAGGTCTATATCTGTGGCATAGTTAAGCATATCATTCTCCGATGCAATAACTCGTATCTGGTGGTGTATACTTGTCCAATCATCCATCACGATAGGTTCACCAAAGAATGAAATTGTATCAAACATAGGTTCAAAACCCCAATCCTGTGTGGTTAATCGTTCATCCTCTTTTGCTTGACAACTGTCAATAAAAACAGTAGTAGCTATTTGACCTTTGCCTGGCTTACTGTTCGAGTTGCACGATGACAAGCCTATGAATGCCAAGCAAGCCACTGCAATGATGAGACCGACAGCCAACACTCTAAACCTTTTCACTTTTACCAATCGCTCATTCTCTTGTTGCAGGGCTGCGATTTCTTTCCTAAGCCTAGTCTCAACATCATCCTTTCTCAAAATGATGTTGACCAGCTGGTCGTTTGTCATTTCTGTGAGTTTCATATCAAGTCTGTTTTTATTCTTCTACATTTTTGTTTTCGTCTTCATTGTCTTTCTTGCGATTGGCAAGGCAGAGTAGGGTGATGCCCAAGCCCAGCCAAAATAGCGGCCCGAATGCGCTATTGCCTCCGGCAATTGATCCAATCAGTGACAGGCCACCGATAATTACGAAGACCCATCCTAATGCTTTCATGATTTAGTCCTCCTTGTTTTTAGGTTCAACATTTTCGGTTTTCTTTGAGCACAGCACGGCTATCAAACCAACGATGACATTGAAGAGAGAGATGGCAAATGCCAGCCCGAAACCGATTTTCCTTGTGCGGCCCAAGCAGCCGACACCAAACGCAAGTCCTACTGCGATTACTAACAAAATAATTGATTCCATTATGTGTTGTTTTTAAGTGTTACAACTGTTAATGACATATCGTAGCCGAAGGTTAACACTCAACCGAAATATTTTTTGCCTTTATAGCAAACTGCTTAAATGTCGGGCTTGTCATATCCGATTCTTCCAGCATCTCCTTGAAATCATCGTCAGAAACAGTCGTGTCATTGAAAACTAAGATCAACGGATTTTCTTCATCTTCTTCGTCCTGTTCTATGACAATTTCTTCCTTTTTCACCTCTCTCCGCAACATGATATATGCTGGAATGTACTCGGGACACAATTTCAGCAACTGCTTGCAAGTGTCGATGTTCGGATTTCCAAGCTCTGCGTTGAGTTCCGCCTCAAACAGGTATTGTTTTTTATCGATGGCAACTTTGTCAACCGACTCTTTGCTGGCTATGCGAATCAGTTGTGCCATTTCCAATGCCTCATCATAGCAACCTAATGCCAACAAGGCTTTCCCCTTGACAAACATGGCTTCAAGGCAAGGCCTGCGGTCAAGCACCATGTCGGCATAGCCGATGGCTTCCTCGAAACGGTCGCTATACAAACAAATAACAGCGTTAAGGAAATTACACGTCATGCTGCAATCCTTCAACAGCGGGACTTCTTTTGTCTGCCCTATCAGACATTTGTCATCGAGCATCACGTCAAACATCTTCTTTGCCAAGAGTGCAGCACTGCGATAGTCGCCCGACTTCATCTTTTCCATCGAGTGAAGCAGGCACATCTTAGCCGCATTGTCATAGTCCTTTTTGGCGAGATGCTTATAGTATTCTTCACCAAACGACAACTCGTCGTCAATCATTGCCACATCGTTGAATGAGTTGGCAAAAGCCTTGATTTCCGCATTCTGTAAAATGTCGTTTTTGAAAATCTTTCTGCTCAACGTTAATCCATCCAAAGAGCGCATACGACTGATGGCCACGTATGCCTGACCTGCAGCAAAAGTGCCACGAGTAAGGTCGAAGTGCATCCGGTCAAAAGACATGCCTTGGGATTTGTGTATAGTGATGGCCCAAGCCAATTTCAGCGGGTATTGGGTGAAGGATCCTACGACTTCGGATTTCACTGTCTTGGTCGTTTCATCATAAACGCTTTCCTTAGTCTCCCATGTCATCTTTTCCACCTCGATTTCCTCTCCATCCTTCAAGGCGACCTTGATTGTATCGTCCTCCAAAGCCACAACTTTGGCAATAGTGCCGTTCACAACGCCACGCGGATAGTCGTTGCGGCAGAAAATGACCTGAGCGCCAACCTTAAGCCTCAGCGTTATCGGGACTGGAACATCCTGAGACTTGAACTTGCCCGAAATCTCGCCCTCATAGCAAAACTCCTCCGACTCGATTTCATTCAGTTTCTGATCATTGATGCCGTCTGCGGTATTCACACGGGCAGTCAGAATAACTGAGTAATCGCCCACTTTATCATCGGAGCTCACATGACGGTTAAGGACATCCATGTCTTTTTCCGTGTTCTCCCCCAAGCGCATCCTATCCAGAATGTCCAAAAACTCCGAATCCTCTTGACGGTACACCTTTTGGAACTCTATCTTGGGCAGATTCATCCGCTTCATCACGTTTGCCTTGTAAAAATATGGAGTACCGTTGCCGTACATATAACACAACATCATATCGTCGGCACTTCCGCGTCTCACCACTGGGGGCAACTGGAAAAGATCGCCGACAAACACCACTTGCTTACCGCCAAAAGGAAGATGGGTGTGCATCAAAGCGCGGAGGAATCGGTCGATGCCGTCCACCCAATCACAACGCACCATAGAGGCTTCATCGATAATGATGGTATCGATATGTTCAAGGGTCTTGCGCTTCTCCAAAGAAACTTCCATCTTTGTTTCCGGTCCTATTGCCTCAAAAGGAAGGCCGAAAAACGAGTGGATGGTTTGTCCCCCGACATTCATGGCGGCAATGCCAGTTGGAGCCAGCACCAAAAAGCTCTTTTTGATTTGCTCCTGAATACCCTTAACGAAGGTGGTTTTGCCCGTACCTGCCTTTCCAGTGATGAACAAACTGGTGTTGGTGTTTGCCACAAGGTCAAAAGCCTTTTGCTGCTCAAGGTTGGGCTCGTCCATAACTACTTCTGCAATCTTCATGTTATTTTTTGTTTTTCGATTGCAAAAATATGGAGGTGCTGCGAAGCCAATTTTCGCAGAAAAAAAAAGAAAACTATCAGACTTATAGGTCAGTCTGCGACGTGTGGTGAAGCCAGATGGATAAAGGCAATTTCATCGATTGAAACGTTTCAGGGACAAAACCGAGGTTCAAAAATCACCAATGGGTCAAATTGCAGGCTGCAACACATCGTGAACGGAGGCAATTGTTACCTTTGCCGCGATTTGAAAACCTCAAAGAAAGACTTTATGAACAAAAAAATACCCGCCGTGCGGCTCGCGGATAACCAAGCGCAATAGCACCAGGAACGGGAAACAGCTTTACAAATGTATGGCCTACGGACATCAGTTCCGTTAGGATGACACGATGACAGGCAAAGAGCTTTGGACGCTCTACCAAGCCAGCAAGCATACGGTCAGCGAGATAGCCATATCTCAAGGGAAAGTCCCTTGACCATCAAGCGCAGACAGCGTGGAATCGACATTAGGTGGGAACAGCTCCGCCTGTCCGGGCGGGGTCGTTCACCTTGACATGACCTACTGGAGGCTCAACTAGGGAGTACAGCTTGCTTTGGAACGTCGTAGCGCTTCGTTCCCGAGTTGCACTTCCGCTCCTTCAGCAGAAACGCATCCTAAAGTTCCGCTCTAAACATCTCAAAGTCCACCACTCTCAGCAACCGCTCCAGCGGGTTGCCCAGCTTCGTGAACTTGCGTTCCTTGTCCTCCTGGTCAAACAGTGTCGTGCTACCTGTCGTCTTGTACTTCCTTATATCTTTCTCATTTATCGGTTTACTTTATAACGGCATATTTTGCTCTTTATTATTTGACACACAATATTTTATCTATTATTAGAAGTTCCCTATAATATTAATCATCATGACTTAGTTTTAATTTATGGAATATATCGTCTATGTTGTCTGGTTGAAGTGCCCATCTAAAAGCAGGATGCACTTCCCAATCATAACCAAAATCTACAAAGGTAGATGATAAATATCTGTTTTCCTCAAAGTATTTTCTTTGAATTTCACCACTTTCAAGTTGCTTTCTTGCAGTAATAAAATTAATTTTGTACAAAAAGTGAGCGAGCTCCTTTGCTGATGCATCTCTCCCATTTTTAAAAACAAAATTTGTGTTTTGTTTCAAATTATTCAGTTTTTGCATCAACTCGCTCGTGGTATAAACAAATCCATCAACCGCATATTTAACTTTCCTATTTGGCCGCATACCGAACAATAATTCTTGTATTTTTGGTAATTCTGACCGATATTCGTTAATTGTGTCTTGAATCCTTCCTTGAGAATACTCTTCGAAAACAGCCATAAAATGTTCTGTCTTAATAATATTTGAATTACTATCTTGAGCTTGATGTGCTGCCAAAGTACAAAGCTTCACTAAATCTCTTGGCCTTTTTCTTATTAACGACATCAATATCTTATAAGTATATACATTATCCCATTTCCCTCTCCCTTCAAATCTTTGGACCATAATTTTATCTAAATAATACCTTAGTTGGAATTGGTCTGTTTTTAGTAGATTGTCTTCATTGAAACTTTCGCCAAAACATGTTAATATCCGCTTTACCAATAGCACAAAAATCTCATGATTTGTCCACTTAAACCATACCACTGAACCTTCTATTTTGTCCGTTGACTCATCAGACGTTCTCACAAGATAATACACATCGGATCTTAAAGATATTTTAAAAAACAACCCTGGATTTTCATTAGCCATATCTCTAATTGCATTCAACAATGCAGAAATCCTATTTATATCATCTTTTTTCCCTTCCCAACCTCTGTCTAAATCATCAATATATACTATTATTTTTCTCGTCCGTAAAAAATTGTCAATAGCAATTCTTTGCGGTTCAGTCATATCAACATTGTCCTTGGCATAATTAACAGTTTCGTAGACAAAGTTTACTATCTTAATTCCAAATTGTGTTAACTTGTTCTTAGCTACGGCATCATTTATAGATAGCTCAGAGAATACCTTTTCTCCTATAATCTTTGTCAAACCATATTTCCATTGTCTAACTCTAAGAAGAAAATTCTCGTTTCCTTTACCAAGTTCTGCTATATCATCTGGTTTTATTAAAATTGGAAGATTCAGCTTTTCTTTTTCTTCATAAAAGGCAACTTTAAAAAGAGCAGATTTTCCTGTGCCTTTATGACCAACAAGAATCCGTATTGGAAGTTCTGCAACGACTTTTTTATATGTATCCTTTTTAAGGTAATACTCTTTAAGTCTTTCAATGGATTCACTTTCTGCATCTTCATATCCAAATAGTTTTTGGATATTTTCATCAGTGAAAACAAAATTGTTATTGGAGTTCATCTTTGAAAAATTTGTAGTTTAAGACATGGGGACTTCTAATTATACTTGATTTTCTCAGTTTAGAGTTGTCAGGAAGCCGAAGTCCCGTTTGGGCAGTCCTTTCAACCGGGTGCAAAAGTATGTGTTTCTGTTCTATTTGACAAACTTTTAGATCATTTTTTATGGTTTGTGCGTATGTATGTATTGTATGTATCAGCGAGTTGTCATGTCGCTCAGCCTATTTCCTCACGGGGTTGTTCCCAAGCAAAGCCCCGCTATGCTTCGTCCGCGCGGCAAAGATAGCGACATGGAACAAACGCCTGACATCAAGCCACAAATTTTCAGCCTGCAAAATGACACATTGGACTACGACTCGTTTTTTCAACCTGCATTTTGACCTATAAACAATCAGCTTGTTCGACCAAAAGCAAAGGATCTATACAAATAGCACAAACCCTTTTTCTTTTATACATACGAACCAAACGAACACCCTGACATAAAAACTCATTCTTTTAGATGCACATCAACTGCGAACAAAAACTGTTTGCTAGGATCTTTCTTGTTTGGTTCTTGAACCACTTTAAACAATACCTCATCTTCCTTTTTTAGTTTACCTTTTCTCGATTTGATTTGGAGGGAAAACTGGAATAAATCACATTCTACATTCAAAAAGGATCCATGTTGATTTTCTACCTCTATTATTCTACCTTCGTAATACCCATCTTCTTCGGTTTGTTTTTCTTGCTCTGTATCATCCAAAATTTTACACTTCCCCTTGTTCTCTTCAATATTCTGATGTTTTTCAATATAATTACATAGCCATAACGTTACTTCACAAACTTGTAGAGCTAGACTAAAAATAAGGTATCGAGAATTGCTTACATTACTTGCAAAAAAGGATTCCAGTTTTTCTTTTCCCTTTTCATCAAGTGCTGTAGTGTGGGAGTTGGTATTACCAAGATTCAATATCAAGAATAGTATGTTTTCAATATATGGAGGGACAATTCGATCACGGTCATCTTCTCCATACCTTAGGTGTGGTTTGATTGCTAGCGTTGGTTTACCACTTAAGTAGCAGCAACACTGATTCAGATTAACAATGTTATTAACTAATACATCTGGGATAATCGCATACTTATTGGCATTTCTAAAATTCCATTCAAGAATCTGGCGTAGTTGGTTATAATATAAGACTGGATTGAAATCTGGATGATCACTAGGATAATGCATAGCTTCAAAAATATCTATGATTATCTCACTTGCCTCTTTATTTAGCACATATAATGCCTTATAACTATCACGATACATATCCTTTACTTGGAGACGAGGTGATTTTTTTGCGTGCTCAAGAATCCTATCATACAAGTCCATTCGGTCTTCGCTCTTTGTGTAAAAATTCCGATTTTTAATAACAGTCCAATCAGAATCCCATTCCTCACGATCTTCCATAATTGCATCAGAGACTTCGGACTCCGCACCACCTGTAAGAACATACCAGGGAATCACCCTCCGCTTTTCCTTACTTATCACCGCTATATCTTTTAATGCTGCTCCAAGAAATTTTACTGCGTTATCTGCGCTGTCGCGATGATGTTTACATTTTGCATCTAAGATGATCGCCGACCATCTATCGTAATCATCTTCGAGCGCAACTTTAGCATCATCCCAACATGAAAACTGTTCTAATTGCAACCCCTTAGATTCAGCCTCTATTGGATATGATTGTATAACTTTCGGGTCATCTTCAACCCATAAAACTTGTATTAAATCTAAATCGTATGCTTCCATACATTATGGTTATAATGTTCCAATAGTGTTAGAACGATTGAATGTTAGAATATATTTTACTGAAAACTCGTTTTCTGGAGAGGAAACAATTTGAACCTTCCCATCATATCTTTGCATGATGTCAACTATCTCATTGCACCCAATTCCATTATGGCCATCATGATGAAGTGCAGTAGAAACCCCGTATTCTAATAAAGATGCAGTATCTCTATCATTGGGGATCGGAGAACCGTTATTGTCTATTTCTACAATCAAAGCTATGCCATCCATATGCCAAGAAAATCTTAGTTGATAGTCAATACGTGTTTTTTTATCAAAGCCATGTGCTTGGGCATTGGAGATGATATTTTTGAACACACGTTCTAATGCATCTTTGGGAAATAGGAACTGATAAATTGAGTTTCCCTTCGACAAAACGATTTCTCCAGAAAACGGTTCCCTGATATCTTCAGTTGCCTGATTATGGCCTTTCTCCCACATCATAATTGGCTTGAAGTTAAGCCAACCGTTTTCGTTTCTCTTAATATAATCCTCTATGAATATCTCAGGATCAATCCATTCTGGCTTGTTAAAAGAGTAATCCACTGCTGCAATATGCTCCAAAGCAGGCATCATGTCCTCCAAATTCTTTGAAATAAATTCGAAAGCCTCACGAACCGTAGTTCCTTTTACTCTTGAAATCACATCCTCATTTACCAATTTTCCCTTTTGACGAATACGAAATTCATTCAAGGCATAAAACATGGCTTCTATAGAGGATAACGACTGAGTAAGCGCATGCTTGCGCATACGAACGGATTTCTTATAATACTCAGCTTCCTGTTTAAGTTCTTCTTGTGAAAACAATAAGGCATCGTAATTGGCTTCAGCCAAAAAAGCTAAACGCTCTTTTTCATCATGATTAGGTACGATGATTTTGTCCATAACCAACGGCAAGGCAAGGTTGATGGTGTGCCCTTCACAAATAGTCAAAATTTGTTCTTTGACAGACGGCTCAAACAATAAAGCTGCAATGTAGCGAACATCAATCCCGTCCTGCGGAACCATGCAACAAGCTTTCATGTAAGCGAAGCCTCCATCAGGTGCTTCTGTTACATACCCAACTCTAAAGTCCTCAGTGCTACTACTCAGAAGAACGCATGGCTTTTTTGCCACACACAGCTTTGCCTGTTCTTCTTCAATACCAGGGTCACTAACACTGTTGACAATTCTATTCCAAAGATTTGCATCTTTGTAACTGTCTCTAAGCATGTCCGGCAGAACTAACGGCATGTTCTTTGCCTTTTCGTGAAGGGCCCATCCTTCTCCTTTAACAAATTCTGCAAGCTCTTTTTCCTCTAAGAGTCTTACCCGTTGGTGTTTTACAATAGAAGATAATGGAATACCATCAGTCGGTCGATTCGTCCAATAGTAACTAGGCCACAAAATCTCAGGATCTAGTCCATCTGCATTGATATATTTAGTCCTTGACTTCACTTCGTCTATGATGCGGACTTTGTCATTTTCAGCCTTGCATAATGCAAGCATAATATACTTGTCGCCAAAAAAGCCCTTATCCTCGTATGCAACAATAGTAGAAATAGCTTTTTCTCTAGTTCTACGAACGCGAAAATCGATGATGGGAGCCTCAAACAATTCAGCTTTCATTCCAGCCATTTCTGATATAAACTCAGAGAAAAACAGCATTTTCCCGTTTGGCTTTAGAAGGTCATACAACGCTTCTATATCCTTGCATTCTGTTCCGAATAATTCTTGAGCAGCGTATTTTTGCTCATTGACTCGGAAAATAACCACGTCTACTGACCCCTTTGCAGGCAACGTATATGAATATTCGTCATTTACTTCCTCACCTGAAACAATCTCAGACTGAATGCCTGCGGCGAATAGACGGATTTGTCCCAATGCCCATACTATCTTTTGATTATAGTTCATACCTGTAAATCCAGATATGATACAATCTGGAAAAAGAACTGCAAGATCACAGTATTCAGTATCTGCGATAAAAACTCTTGCTCCTCTTTGTGGTTTCACATGCTCTTTTACAAGCCTAATGCGTTTTTCAGAAATACCATCCGTAATATGCTTAGCATGTTCTCCATTTAGCCACTCATTCCTATGGGCAAATTCATAGAAAACCACTTCGGAAAAATTCTCACATAGGAAAACAAATTCATCCTCGGAGAAGCATGCCTCTTGGTATTTCTCAGCATATTCCAAAAGTGCCTCAATAATCCGATTATCTGCACTTTCCCCAGCAACGGTTTTATAGAGTACTATGAGCAATTGCTCATCAGCATTTTCATCTGGAGAACAAGGCGCGATGATTTCATCCCAATTACCTTCATCATCTTGAACCGGAACAACCATCCCTATACCATGCACCTTAATATAATTGCTAACATAGTTGCGGTATTTGTTGACAAGATTCTCTACTGTGAGGTCGTTTTGTGTGTGTTGCATAGTCTCTTTTGTTTTTGTTTTTCGTTTGCAAAAGTACAACCCTGTCGCGCAACCTATTTTCGCGAATTTTCTTTCTTCAGTTCCAGCTCCCTCACCGTGCGCTCCACCACCTGTTCAAGCTGGTAGGAGGACACGCCCAGCGGCTTGTTGATGTCTCGCAACGACCATTCCACAACGGTCTTGTCGGTCGATTTGCAGATGATCAGTCCCACGGTGGGGTTGTCGCCCTCGCCACGCAGCAACTCATCAACGGCAGTAACGTAGAAATTCAGCTTGCCGGCAAACTCGGGGATGTACTTCACCACCTTCAGCTCAATGACGACATAGCGGTGCTGTGGGATGTGATAGAACAACAAATCGGGGAAGAAGGTCTGTCCGCCAGGCATCTGCAACTCCATCTGTCGCCCCACATACGAAAAGCCCTTGCCCAACTCCATCAAGAAGCGCGTGACATTCGAAACCAGCGCATCCTCCAAGTCTTTCTCCTCGTACTCCTCGCTCATCGAGAGGAAACCGAAATGATAGGGATCCTTTAGTATCTCCTTGGCCAATTGGCTTTGCGGAGCCGGAAGCGTATGCTCAAAGTTGGTCACGGCTGCCCCTTGGCTGCCAAAGAGGTTGGCCGCTATCTGGCTTTCGAGCCTGCTACGGCTCCAGCCTTCCTCAGTCACCTTATTGATATAGAAAATGGCCTCGTCAAGGGTTTGGCATTTGGAAATAATAAGGACATGATGTTTCCAAGGAACTAGACCAAATATTTCAGGCATTTCCAATTGGTCACCAGCTTGGTGACCTTTTTCGTCAGCAGGTTGCTGACGAATTACAGCACCCAATTCGTCACCAGCTTGGTAACGAATTACAACATTTGGTTCATCACTTTGAACAGCACTAATTTCGTCACCAGCTTGGTGACGAATTTCGTCAACGACTCGTTGACGATTTGCAACTCTCTCATTATAAAAGGTATACCAACGCTTCATATACTTGAGGTTGGTCACTGAGAAACCCGTTTCTTCGGGAAAAGCAGTCCTCAAATCAAGGCTCAACTGATCGAAGAAACCGCTGCCCCATTTGCTTTCTGCCCGCAGTTCCACCATGTCTCTTCCCAAACTCCAATAAAACTCAAGCATGGCAGTGTTCACTCGAACCGCCGCCTTGACTTGGCTTTGGCGGAATCGCTGCTTGATGTCGGCCATCCATTGCACATAGCCCTCATCGGCAGTCATCATGTCACGGGATACGAATGTCGGTTTGTCGCTCATCTTTTTTATGGATTAGTGAAATGCAAAGATACAAATAAATCCATTACAAAGCCTGATACGCCTGGAATTGTGCCGTCACGCGGTCGCGCACCTTCTGCTGGATGTCGGCGGGCGAGAGAACCAACAGGTCTTTTCCAAAAGAGGACAATTCGCGGATAAGCTCATAGTTCTCTATGCAGTCAATGGAGAAAAATGCACCTCCTTCAAGCTTTGGGTATTGTTGGCGCAATTCCATTTCTCTTTCCCCTTTGTAATGCCGTTGAGACTCATGCAAGGGTTTGGTGGCCACATAATCCTTGGAAAAATCACTCACCCAAAACATGATGGTCTGCAACGGATTGCCGTCGATGAGCGTCACCCCTATAATGTCCTCAAAGCGCTCATTGAGGTCGCCATCGTATTCCTTATAACTACGAGAAGGCAACGGAACAAACTTATCGATACGGTCGAGTGCAAACGACAGTATTTTGCCATCATTGTCGGCGGCAACGATAAGATACCAACGGCGGTTGTATTCTTTTAGCAGGTAAGGATGCACAACGGTTTTGCGGTCCTCATCGGGCGTGTCAAACCGATGGTAATGCAATTCCACCACCTGTTTCTGTGAGATTGCCGTGAACAATTCACCCAGCAGGTTCTTGCCTTCCAAAGGATTCTTTGTGAACGACACTATCTGACGGTCGGTTTTCACTTTGAGGCTTTCCCTCAGCCTTTCCAAGCCCACAAGAGTAGGCAGTCCGTCAAATTGCCCGAGTAGCGTGAAAGCCTCTCCAAGCAGGTGTTTTTCGTCATCGGTTAGTTTCTGCGTAAATATGGAGAAAGACGGGTCGGCATACCGATGACAGCTTTTCTTGATGGTTTTGAGGGTCCGCTGGCTTACATCATCAACCTGATAATGCTCAATATCAGCGACAAACGGACTTTCATATTCCAAATAATGAAGGTCAAGTTCGATGGTTCGACGACTTACTTGCCAACTCTTTTTCTTTTCTGGTTTCAATTCTTCCAACTCCTCATTGACAAGTCTTACCAAATCCTCAGTAGAATAATGGTGATAGCGGTTGGCCAACAGCTTGTCGAGGATGTAGTAGCGTGTTACGGCGTTTTTGTTTGCGGGCATAGTTTATTATTTTGTGCCGCAAAGATAATAATAATCTGCGAAATCTATTTTCGCGACGACAGCACTTCTATCCTATTTATCAAGTTTTGGATTTGTCATGTATGTTTGACCTGAAGAATGTTCTGGTTTAGTTCGCAAAAGAATTCCGTCTGCAACCATATTGGTGATGAATCGGTTTCGTATATGCGACTCTGGTTTTCCCAGCAGTTTAGCCAACTCCTCAACAGAATGTTCCACATAACATGCCTCAATAATGCACTCCTGTAATTGTTGCTCTGTCATTCGTTTTTTTACTTTCTTTTTTACTTTTCTGTCTATAATACGCTTATTGACAGCTAAATAATCCTTGGAAGTTGCAACATTGGTTGCATCATTAGTTGCATTATTGGTTGCATCATTAGTTGCATCATTAGTTCCAATATTAGTTGCATCATTATCGCGCCAGATTGTGGTGACGAACTCGGCACTCAAGTCTATCTCGGGAGCAAGGAGACGGGCCTCTTGCATCCTGCGGATATTTTCTGTGATACCAGTACCGTATTTCTCGATATAGCCCATCTGGTACATGACTTCGAGTCAAAAACAAGCTGTCGCTCTTTTGAAAACTCTGATTGTACGCTGCTTATAAATACTTTATATTTGGGCATATTTATCTTGTTATTCTATCGGCATGAAACGTATATACTTTGGCTGCAAAATTACAAATATTTCACGAAACCCATTTTCGCAAAAAAACGCCGTCTTTCGTAACCTATATAATTGGTCAACGACTTGTTGACCTTTTTCATCAAATTCTAATTGGCCACCAGCTTGGTGGCTCATTTGGCCAACGGGTCGTTGGCTTTTTCTAAAAGAACTCTAGAATGCAAAAAAAACATACACATATAATCGATAGTAGTCGGAATCTCGAAAAAATATCTCGATTCCGACTACTATCGTTTATTTCTTCGAAAAAAACATTATCTTTGCAAAGAAAACAACATGTAATGAGCAAACAACTCGAAATAAGAAACAGCACAGCGGAGTTCCTGATTTTCCAAGCGGAAGGAAAAAAAGATGGCATCCAAGTGGTTTACAAGGACGAAACCATTTGGTGCACACAAAAAGCGATGGCAGCATTGTTTGATGTGGGAGTTCCTGCTATCAACAAGCATCTAAACAACCTTTATCTTGAAGGGGAAATCATGCGAGAAGCAACTGTTTCCAAAATGGAAATAGTTCAACTTGAAGGCAAACGAGAAGTAAAAAGAATGACAGAGCTATACAATCTCGATGCCATCATCTCCGTTGGTTATCGGGTCAATTCATTGAGAGCCACACAATTCAGACAATGGTGCACCTATGTACTCCGCCAATTCACCATACGTGGTTATGTCATCGACAAAAAGCGCATGGAAAACGGTAGTTTCATTGGAGAGGATTATTTCGAGCATCTGTTGGCCGAAATCAGGGAGATAAGACTCAGCGAACGTCGATTCTACCAAAAACTGACCGATATCTATGCCACTGCTATCGATTACAACAAAGACGCACCGACAACGAGGCAGTTTTTCAAAATGGTGCAAAACAAGATGCATTATGCTGTCCACGGTCATACAGCTGCCGAACTTATCGTTGGTCGGGCCAATGCCGAGAAAGAACACATGGGATTGAACACTTGGGAAAATGCCCCAAACGGAAAGATTGTAAAAACCGATGTCAGTGTTGCGAAGAACTACCTGAACGAGTTGGAATTGGAAGACATGGGACGACTGGTAAATGCCGCTTTGGACATGGCTGAACGCATGGCCAACCGACACATTCCCATGACGATGGAGGACTGGGCCAAACGCATTGACATCATCCTTCAAGCAGGTGGTGATGCTGTCCTAACCGATGCTGGTGTAGTCACAGCAGAAGAGGCAAAAGCATTCGCCGAAACCGAATTTGAAAAATATCGAATCATACAAGACCGGCTATTCCAATCCGACTTTGATCGCTTTGCAGAAAACGACATCTTACCGCTTGACTTCAAGGAAATCGAAAGTGGGCAAAACGACTGTCAATAAATACAAAGCCATAAAGGTTTATATTCACATTACAACAAATAGCTTATCTCACCAATCTCCATCAATAATGTTAGCAATGATTTTATCGATCACTTGGTCAAAATAGGGTTGGCGCAAGAAACAATTGTGCCTTGAAACCACATCAGTGACATTGAACGAGTTAACGATGTGGGTAACGAAATAAGATGCTTTTGGCATGGGAGATGACAGCCATTCGGATTGGATGGGAATTGTCAATTCAGGAATGATGTTCTTTGAAGAAACAAGCACAGCATAAAAAAGGCCAGGCTCCACTATTTGCAAATCATCGCATGAAATAACCAGAGCTGGATGCGGTAGCACCTTGCCATCGGGAAGCACAAAAGGAACTTCCACTATTTCGCGTTGATAGACATTGTTTACAGCCATTTTTCTATTCCTTTGGGAAGTTGACCACTGTGAGATTTTAGATATGTGCCATAGTCCTCGGCAACCAAACTCGGAAAGTCGCTTTCCTCAAGCAGCGGATAATCTTTTAGTCTTTCAGCCAACATTTCATCGGTAAGTTTGCTGTGAGAACGAGACCGTCTTTTTTCGTTTATCTGCGACAACAGCCACTTCTCAACCTGTTGCTGAAGCCATGTCTGAAACGACTCGTCAATCTGCAAGACATTTTCAGCCTGCATAACCAAATTCTCGTCTAGCGAAATGGGATAAGTGCACATCGTATTCTTTTTTACGATTGCAAAAATACACAAATTCGGAAATATTGCAACAATAAAGAAAAAACATGGACAAGAATGTCATCTTTTTTCATATTTTTGCCTCCAACAACTGAATAACCAACAACGACATCACTAGACTGCTTCGTGCCTCGCAGTGACGCGAAGCGACAACTGAACAACTGACAACTGAACAACTGCAAACTGACAACTATGAACTTGATAGCTCCTTCCCTACTCTCCGCCGACTTCCTCAACCTGGAAGCTGACATCGAGATGGTCAACCGCAGCGAGGCCGACTGGTTCCACTGCGACGTGATGGACGGCCGCTTCGTGCCTAACATCTCTTTCGGCATCCCCGTGGTGCAAGCCATCAAGAAGAAAGCCCAGAAGCCCCTCGACGTCCACTTGATGATCGTGGAGCCGGAGAAATACTTAGAGGCCTTCGCCAAGGCGGGCGCCGACATCATCACCTTCCATTATGAGGCCTGCAACCATATCCACCGCGCCGTGCAACAGATCAAAGCCCTCGGCATCCATGCCGGTGTGGTGCTCAACCCGCATACCCCTGTCAGCGTGCTGGAGGACATCATCGGCGACCTGGACGTGGTGCTCCTCATGTCGGTCAACCCGGGCTTCGGCGGACAACAATTCATCGAGCGCACATACGAAAAAATCCGCAAGCTGCGTTTGATGATCAATGAACAACACGCTTCCGCCCTCATCGAAGTGGACGGTGGCGTTAACACAAAGAACGCCAAGGCTTTGTTTGAGGCGGGTGCCGACGTGCTCGTCGCAGGCAACGCAGTGTTTAAATCAGATGACCCTATGGAAACCATACGAATAATGAAAACGATAGTATAACAAGATTCCCCTGCGGGGAATGGAGTGAGGGATGGTTTAATAACGCGGCGGCTTGAGGCGTCACATGCCAAAAGCAGTCTAAGGCCGCCGCCCTTTAACCTCACAACACTACTCCATTCCCGAAGGGAAACTCGACATTAACCTAACAACAATTAAACACTTCAACAATAAACAATCAACTAATTATGAGTAACGACATCCTGAAATTAAAGCCGCAAGGCATTTGGAAAGAGTTCAACGGCATCCTCGGTGTGCCGCGTCCATCGAAGAAAGAAACCAAAATGGTGGCTTACCTCGAACAATGGGCGAAAGACCATAACATCAGCTACGTCAAGGAAGACTGTGGCAACATCATCATGACCGTGCCCGCCACCAAGGGTATGGAAGACCGCCAGACCGTCATCCTGCAAGCCCACATGGACATGGTTTGCGAGAAGAACAGCGACAAGAAGCACGACTTCGAGAAAGACCCCATCGAGCCTGTCATCAAGGGCGAGTGGCTGCATGCCAACGGCACGACCCTCGGCGCTGACGACGGCATCGGCGTGGCTGCGGCTCTGGCCGTCATCGCCGACCCGAAGGTGGAACATGGTCCGCTCGAGTGCATCTTCACCGTCGACGAAGAGACGGGCCTCACGGGCGCCATGAAACTCGACCCGGAAGACTTCACCGGCCGTATCCTCCTCAACCTCGACTCTGAGGACGAAGGCGAGATCTTCATCGGCTGCGCCGGCGGCATGGACACCATCGTGAAGGTGTGGTACGAACTGGAGCCCGCTCCGGAGGACTGCACCGCCTACCGCATCACCGTGAGCGGCCTGAAAGGTGGCCACAGCGGCGACGACATCAACAAGAATCTGGCCAACGCCAACAAACTGCTGACCCGCATCCTGTGGCAAGGCACCAACTGGTTCGACCTTCAACTCTACGACTTCCAAGGCGGCAACCTGCGCAACGCCATCGCCCGCGAAGCCACGGCAGTGGCCTTCGTGCCGAACGACAGCATCGAGCATTTCCTGCACTACGTGAACGACATGGAGAAGCACTTCAAGCAAGAGTACCAAGTGACCGAACCCGGCCTGAAGGTCACGGCCGAAGTCGCCGAGGTGCAGCCCGACGTGGTCATCGACGAGATGGCCCAGTACAACCTGCTGAACGGCCTCTATGCCTGCCCGCACGGCGTCATCGCCATGTCGCAAACCATCCCGAACTTCGTGGAGACCTCGACCAACCTCGCCTCCTGCAAGAAGAAGGAAGGCTATTTCTTCATCCAGACCTCACAGCGCAGCTCCATCGAGTCGTCGAAGCAAGACATCGCCAACATGGTGGAAGCCGTGTGGAGCCTTGCCGATGCCGACGTGGAGCACACCGACGGCTACCCAGGCTGGGCACCCAACCCCAACAGCGCCATCCTGGACGTCGCAGTGAACTGCTACAAGAAACGCTTCAACAAGGATCCTAAAGTCAGGGCTATCCACGCTGGTTTGGAATGCGGCCTTATCGGCGATAAGATTCCGGGCATGGACATGATCAGCTTCGGTCCCACCCTTCGCGGTGTGCACTCACCCGACGAGCGTTGCGAAATCGCCACCGTCCAGATGTTCTGGGACTTCATGTGCGACATCCTGAAGAACGTGCCGAAGGGCGAAGCACCTAAGGCTAAGAAGGCTCCAGCCAAGAAAGCAACGGCTGAGAAAAAAGCTCCAGCAGCCAAGAAGGCACCTGCTAAAAAGGCACCGACTAAGAAAGCCAAGAAATAAGAGAGGTATAACCTAATTTGAAAGAGTCCGTTGGAGTAATCTGACGGGCTTTTTCTTTGTAATGCAACGAATAAAGCCTATATTCAAATCAAAATATGATGTGATTATTGAATATTTTCACATCAAACAATATGAATTTGTACAATATTTGTATCTTTGCAGCGAAAAACAAGATTATTTGTTTCACAATTTGAATAATTCATGAAGACACCATTTTGGATATGGCAATATGCTGGATGGCCACATTTCTGTTGGAGCAACGACAGTGTCATCGGTCCATTGGCACGGGTACGCGAAAAGCAAGGAAGGCTTCTCGGACTGATGAACAGTCTCGGTCTTGACACGCAAAGCACCTCATCGCTTGATGTGATGACAGAAGATGTGTTGCGCAATAGCGAAATCGAAGGTTTGCTCCTTAACCCCAATCATGTGCGTTCATCGGTTGCTCGTCATCTTGGCCTTGATACTGCAGGATTACCTATGCCCGACCACTATACCGAAGGTGTGGTACAGGTGATGTTGGATGCCGTGCAACATTCCGACACTCCCTTGACAGAACAGCGGCTGTTCAACTGGCATGCCGCTCTGTTTCCCTTGGGAAGAAGCGGCATCGTCCCTATCACCGTAGCTGCATGGCGACAAGGCACAGAACCGATGCAAGTGGTAAGTGGCGCCATGGGAAAGGAAAAGATACATTACGAAGCCCCGCCTTCGGAGGATGTGCCCCATCAGATGCAGCTGTTCTTGGATTGGTTCAACAGTGAGCCTACCACCGACCCCGTGCTGAAAGCTGCCGTAGCCCATCTTTGGTTTGTCAACATCCACCCGTTTGACGATGGCAATGGACGCTTGACACGCACGCTCACCGATATGCTCTTGGCACGTGCCGATGGCACGCCCCAACGCTTCTACAGTATGTCGGCCGCCATCTTGCGCGACAGGAAGAATTACTATGAAGCCCTGGAATACATGGGCAAGCACGGCCTAGACATCACGCAGTGGATTTTGTGGTTCTTACAGACCATGGAGAGCGCCATCGACACCGCCGTTGAAAAAACACATCGGGTGGTGCGTAAATCCTTGTTTTGGCAAGAGCATTGCAATGTCGCCCTCAACGAGAGACAAATCAAGGTCATTAACCACCTTTGGGACGGTTTTGAAGGCAAACTTAATACTAGCAAGTGGGCCAAAATGACCAAGACTTCCACCGCCACTGCCTTGCGCGACATCCAAGACCTTGTCGAGAAAGGCATACTTCGCTGCTCCAACAAAGGTGGACGGAGTACGAATTATGAATTGGTGGATGAATAAGGATTGTCTTCTATCATTCGCAAAATAAGGCTGTCTCCTCTTGGAAACAGCCTTATTTCAATTCTTACTGTTCTTTATTTCGACTTGTCTGGCCAAGCAGGAATTTCTGGAATGTCAGGATAACTCTTCATCTGCTCAAGGATGACTTCGATGGCCTTGTTGAGTTGGTCGTCGATGCCCTCAAACTCGCGAGCGGGGTCGTTGTCGATGACGATGTCGGGATCGACACCGTAGCCTTCGATGACCCAGTTTCCTTTCTCGTCGAAGGGAGCGAACTCGGGACGGGTCAGCGAACCGCCATCGATGAAAGGCAAGCTCCCACGGATACCGACCACACCGCCCCAAGAACGCATACCGATGGTCGTGCCAATCTTATGCTTCTTGAACTGATAGGGGAACAAGTCACCGTCGGAGGCGGAGTACTTGTTGAACAGCAACACCTTGGGACCAAGCATCATCTTGGTGGGCTTAGTCTCAGGCTCACCATTGCGCATCACATCGTACATGGAAAGCTCGCGGCGCAGACGCTCCACAATCATCGGGCTGACGTTGCCGCCGCCATTGCCACGGTCGTCGATGATAAGGGCTTTCTTGTCGAGTTGGGGATAGAAGTACTTGGCAAACTCGTTCAAACCTTCCACGCCCATGTCGGGGATATGGATATAACCCACCTGTCCGTTGGTGGCCTTACTCACTTTTTCCACATTGCCTTGCACCCAGTTATAATAGTACAAGCCCGTTTCGTCGGCAATGGGTTTCACCACCACATCGCGTGCGCCGCTCTCCGAGGCCTTATTGTTTAAGGTGAGAAGCACAGCCTTGTCGGCTTTGCCAATGAGAGCGGCATACATATCTTTCATATCCTTAGTGCTCTGACCATCGATGGCGATGATGAAGTCGCCTTCCTTGGCATTCACGCCCACTTCAGTCAGCGGCGAGCGGGTCTTGTCGTTCCAGTTCTCGCCCTTCAGGATCTTATCAATCTGATAGAAGCCCGACTTGTCGCGGTGGATGCGGCAGCCCAGCATACCCATGGGGATGCGCTCAGGCTTCACACGGTCGCCATCGCCAACGTAGGCATGACCGATGTTGATTTCGCCAATCAACTCACCGATGAGGTAGTTGACATCGTTGCGGTCGGCGCAATAGGGCAACAACTTACCATATTTCTCCTTCATGGCAGGCCAGTCCACGCCGTGCATGTTGGGTGCATAGAAGAAGTCGCGCATCTGGCGCCAGGCCTCGTTGTAGATTTGTGTCCACTCGGTACGCAATTCGACCCATTTCTTCATGTTGCTGAGGTCGATGGCATCATCGCCTTTGCCACCTTCACCAGGTTTTCCGCCACCTGGCATGGGGCCCTTAGGTGCATTAACTACCTTATAACCACGGCCTTCACGCATGAGCATCTTGCTGCCATCAGCTGAGAGTTCGTAACCAAAGCCTCCAATGGAAGTGCATTTCTTCGACTTGGCGTCAAAATAGCCGAGACCACCGCCGTTACGACCAGCAGCCACATAATACAAGCCATCCTCAACGCCCGTCAGATTCCAATATCTACCTGCGTTGACGGGAAGCACCACTACCCTATTGCTGATACCCTCGAAGTCAATCTTCACCTCCTTGACCTCTTTCTTACCTTCAGGTTTTCCCTCTGGCTTACCGTCTTTTGGTCCTTTCTTTCCATCCTTCTTGCTTTTGCCAGCAGAAGTCCCTGAGCCTGTCGAAGGGCCGTCCTTAGCCTCAACTTTAGCATCTTCAGTCTTCACCTCATCGTTCTCTGTCAAGAACGGCGATGGTGTATCTTTCTGCAAGGTAATCAGATAGATCTTCGACATGTCGGTATAGACATGGTTCCACTCCAGCCAGCCATAGGTGGGTCGGAAATCGCGTTCGGAGGTGAAATACAAGTATTTGCCGTTCTTGTCGAAGGCAGGTGACGAGGAATTGTACCAGCCATCGGTGACCGTCTCATCCTTCCCTGATTCGACATTGTAAATGTGGATCTGGCTGACGCTGAAGGTACTCGGCATGGCGTAAGCAATCCAACGGCTGTCAGGCGACCAGCAGAAGTCGTCCATTTCACCAGCTAAACTGTGTGCCACCTCTGTAACCTTCTTGGAAGCCACATCTACCATGTTGATGCGATTCATCTTGTCGGACCAGAGAATCTTCTTGCTGTCAGGCGACCAAGACATGCCATACTTGTAAGTATCTGAGTTCGTAGTCAATTGGATGGCTTCTTCCTTGCCGTCTTGCGCTTGGATGTAAATCTCGTCCTCGCCTGTGCGGTCGCTGATGTAGGCGATGTATTTGCCATCGGGCGACCATGCCACATTACGGTCGTGAGCGTTGTCGCTCTGGGTCAGATTCCTCGTGATGCCCGACTTGACTGGCACCGTCCACACGTCGCCACGGGCACCAAAAGCCACACGTTTGCCGTCAGGAGAAATCGCGCTTGAATTGATGAACTGGCTGGCATCCACATACTTGGTACGCGTCGACTTGTTGTCGTTAGCCATCTGCACAGGGATGGGATAGACCTTGCCGTCGGTGAGGTTGTAGCGGAACAGTTGACCACCATTTTCATAAACAATGTCCTTGTCACCGAGCGAAGGCCACTTGATATCATAATAGGTGTAGTCCGTCACCTTGGTCGTCTGTTTCGTGCTGCGGTCGTAGCAAAACAGGTTCATCGTGCGGTCGCGGTCGGAGCAGAAATACACCTTGTTGCCGACCCACATCGGGAAGATATCCTGCGCATTGTTGTTGGTGATGTTCTCAATCTTCTTCGACTTGAAGTCGTAGATCCACACATCGTCGGCCATGCCGCCACGGTAATATTTCCAGGTGCGGAACTCGCGCATCACGCGGTTGTAGGCAATCTGTTTGCCGTCGGGCGAATACGAAATCCATCCGCCTTCGGGCAGGGGCAGTTGCTCGGCCAGGCCACCGTTGATGTTGGCGAGGAAAAGTTGGCCTACAAAGTCATCCCAGCTTTCCTTGCGGGAGCGGAAGACGATGTTCTCGTTGTCTTTCCATGCCATGACGATGTTGTTCGGACCCATACGGTCGCTGATGTCATCGCGGCCCAAAGTAGGCGTATAGGTCAAGCGTGTAGGGGTGCCACATTCGGGATATGGCATGACGTAAACCTCTGTGTTTCCGTCATATTGCCCTGTGAAAGCCAAATGTTTGCCATCGGGTGAGAACCGCGCGAACATCTCATAACCGTTAGCATCGTTGGTGAGTTTGTGGGCAATGCCGCCCTTGATGTCGACAGAGTACAAATCTCCGCCATAACTGAACACCACGTCATTGCCGTGGATGGTCGGGAAGCGCAACATTTTGGCCTCCTCTTGTGCAATTAAGCTAATAGAGCCTAATAGCAGAATCGAAAGAAATAAATGTTTGATTTTCATAGTATTAAGGATTTAGCATTGTCTTTGTGTGTGGACAAAGATACAAAAACAATTCACTTAATACAATTGAAATGAAATTATTCCCCCATCTTCACTCTCCGCAAATCCAACAAATTCGTCGGATTGCTGCCCATGTCCTTAACACGCTTGTTCACAAAACGCAACACCTCATCGTAGAACAGCACCACTACAGGTGCATCCTGCATCATCAAACTATCCATCTCGGTGTAATATTTGGCGCGTTCTTGTAAGTCGTTACAAAGCAAGGCTTTGTCGTATAATTTGTCATACTTTTGATTGGAATAATGGGTGTAATTGGGCCCCGATGGAGCGAAATTACTGGTAATGAACAAGGAAAGATAGTTCTCCGCATCAGGATAGTCTGCCACCCACGAGGAACGGAAAAACTGCAGACTACCGTTTGACCTCATGCTGCGCAACGTGGCAGGGGGTATTACCTCCATTTTACATTGCAACCCGATTTGCTCCACTTGGCTTTGCACGAACTTCCCGATGTCGGCATAGTCGGCCACAGTGGTGAGTTGCAAAAGATGGCCTTGCAGATGGTTGTCGGCCACCAAACGCTGTGCGCGCTTCAAATCGTAACTATAGCCAATGGTACTGCTATGCCCTGGCAATCCCACAGGAATCATGCCGCCAGTGCCTGGCTCACCGATACCGTTGCGCAAATAACGCAGCATTTTCTCTCGATCGATGCAGAGGTTGACGGCCTGTCGCAAGGCACGCGCACGGTCGGGACCCAACGGGTCGTTGGGGTCGATGAAAAAGGAGAAATACTCGGTGTTCAAGTAAGGCTCAGTAATCAACTCGATTTTGTCCTCGTACTTCTTGCGTAGGTTACCATCGTAGGTCAACAATTCATCCTTATAGCGCGCGTCGATGCCCGACATGAAGTCGAACTTGCCCTTGATGAACTCCAAGAAGGCCACCTGTTTGTCGATGAGAAAGCTGATGGAAACGGCATCGATATAGGGCAGCCTCTCCCCTGCCGCATCGCGCTCAAAGTAGTTGGGATTCTTGCGGAAGACAAGTTTCACACCTTCTTTCCAATACTGGAAGTGGAACGGACCTGTCCCCACGGGATGGCTGCGGAAGTTGTCGCCATAATACTCGACAGCTTCATGCGGCACCACCGAGGCGTAGGTCATGGATAATATGCCTAAAAACGGCGGGAAAGGTTTTGACAACTCGATTTGGAAAGTGGTGTCATCCAAGGCAGTGAAGGCATAATGGTCTTCATCATGCTTGACAGACGAGAAAATCCACAAGCCTGGTGAGTTCAAACTCTTGTCGACTACGCGGTTGAAGGAATAGACGAAGTCTTGAGCGGTGACAAAACGAGACTTATTGGTCGGCCCTTCGACGGGCTCAGGGACCTTAGCTTGTGAAGGTCGTTGAGCCTGTCGAAACGCCGACTGAACATAGAAACAAGTATCCTCATGAAACTGCACATCGTCACGCAAATGGAATGTGTAACGCAAGCCATCCTCGCTGATGTCCCATGACTTGGCCACCATCGGGACCAGGTTCATCTTGTCGTCGAAAGCCACGAGGCTGTTGAATACTTGGTTGCATGCCCAGATGTGCGGCAAGTCCTTGGCATAAATCGGGTCGAGGGTAAGGATGCCGGCGGATTCGTTGTACTTAAAAATGGCGAGGTTTTCGTCATCACCCTGTCGCCGGCCGCATCCTGCAGTCAGCACAAGCAACAAAACCAATCCCAGCAACACCCTTCTCATATTCACTTCACCTTAAATCCAATTACCTCAGGATGCAAGTTGTTCAGATACTTGTTGTAGTCGAGGTCGTTCTTGTCCTGTTCCTTCTCCAAGGCGAGGTCAAGCACCTCCATCATGTTTTCCACATAGTGGAAGTTCAGTCCTTCGATATAGTCCTCCTTGATGTCCTTGATATCGTGCTCATTGTCGATGGAAAGGATGAGGTCGGTGACGCCATTGCGCTTGGCGGCCAGCATCTTCTCCTTCACACCGCCCACGGGCAACACTCTGCCACGTAGCGTGATTTCACCCGTCATAGCCAACTGGCTCTTTACCTTGCGTTGCGTGAAAGCAGAAGTCAAAGCGGAGAGCATGGTGATACCTGCCGAGGGGCCGTCCTTTGGCGTGGCACCTTCAGGGATGTGAACGTGCACATTCCAAGCCTCAAACACATCGGGGTTGATGTTGAGTTGCGAGGCGTGTGCTTTGATGAACTCGTAGGCAATGGTCGCGGATTCCTTCATCACCTCACCGAGGTTACCCGTCAGTGAGAGATGGCCGCCACCACGGCTCAAGCTAACCTCGATGGACAGAATCTCACCGCCCACTTGCGTCCAAGCCAAGCCTGTGGCAACACCCGGCATGGTGTGTTTCACCTCGTCTTCGTCGTGGTGCATGGGCACACCGAGCACTTTACGCAAATCCTCTAGTGTAATCTTTTTGTCAAAGGCTTCTTCGCTGACGACTTGTTTGGCGCGGTGACGCATCATGTCGCCAATGCGGCGCTCAAGGTTACGCACGCCTGCTTCGCGGGTGTAGTCGTCGATGATGTGCATCACGATGTCCTTCGGGAAGGTGATCTGCTTATTGTCGAGGCCGTGCTCCTTCATCTGCTTCGGGATGAGGTGACGTTTGGCAATTTCGTATTTCTCTTCACGCAGGTAGCCACTCAAGTCGATGATTTCCATACGATCGCGCAAGGCGGGATGGATGGTTGCAAGGTTGTTGGCCGTAGCGATGAAGAGAATCTTCGAGAGGTCGTAGTCCAACTCGATGAAGTTGTCGTAAAAAGCATTATTCTGCTCAGGGTCAAGGATTTCGAGCAAGGCAGCCTGCGGGTCGCCGTTGATGTTGTTGCCGCTCACCTTGTCGATTTCATCCAAAACGAAAACAGGATTACTCGACTTTACCTTGCGCAGGTTTTGGATGATACGGCCAGGCATGGCACCGATGTAGGTTTTACGGTGACCACGTAATTCGGATTCGTCGCGAACACCGCCCAATGACATTCTGACATATTTGCGGTTCAAAGCCCTCGCGATGGACTTGCCCAACGAGGTCTTACCCACACCAGGAGGTCCAACCAGGCACAAGATAGGAGATTTCATGTCGTTGCGCAGTTTCAGCACGGCAAGATGCTCCACAATGCGGTCTTTCACCTTGTCCAAACCATAGTGGTCGGCATCAAGGATGCGTTGGGCACGTTTTAGGTCGAAGTTATCCTTGGTGTACTCTTCCCACGGCAAGTCAACGAGGTATTGCAAATAGTTCAGTTGTATGCCGTATTCCGCCGCCTGAGGATGCGTGCGCTCCAACTTCTTCAATTCCCTATCGAAGACCTCAGCCACTTCCTTCGACCATTTCTTCTTCGCAGCCTTCTCGGTCAACTCTTTGACATCCTGCTCGTTGGGATTGCCGCCCAATTCCTCCTGAATCGTACGAAGTTGCTGATTAAGGTAATACTCGCGTTGTTGCTTGTCCATATCGACGCGCACCTTGCTCTGGATTTGCTGCTTCAGCTCCAGCATCTGCTGCTCGTCGGTCAGCACGGCCAACAGGTCGGAAGCCATCTGATTGAGGTTGCGTGCCTCCAAAAGTCCTTGACGGACAGGCATATCAGCCTCCACATTGCTGGCCACGAAATTCAGCAGAAAAACGGGGTCATCAATATTTTTGATGGCAAAGCCTGCCTCTTGCGACAGGTTGCGCGAGCGAGCGATGACCTGAATGGCCAACTCTCTCACGGACTGTATCAAAGCATTGAATTTTCGAGTGTTAGGAATATCTACCGAAGCTGCGTAGGGAATCACTGTAGCTTTAATGTAGGGTTCGACTTGTGTCGGTTCCACCACTTCAAAACGACGTTTGCCCTGAATGATGACCGTAACATTGCCATCGGGCATCTCGAAGGTCTTGAGGATTTGCGCCGAGGTGCCCACCTTATATAAATCGTCGAGCATCGGCTCCTCCACATTCGACTCTTTCTGCGCGATGACGCCGATGGCCTTTCGCTTGCGGTTGTATTCCTTCACCAGCTGGATGGACTTGTCGCGCCCCACGGTGATGGGGATGACCACGCCAGGATAGAGCACCGAGTTGCGCAAAGGCAAAATGGGCAGTTCCTCTGGCACCTCCTCCTCCTGAGCAAGACGTCCTTCCTCAATGGTCAACACGGGGATGAACTCGGCATTGGAGTCCATCATATCTGAAAACAATTCGGGTTCAACTTTATAACTCATAAAACAGTTTTTGCATTAGGCGACAAAATGTCAGTCTGCCGCCGTTTCACACCTTATTATATATGTGGCGCAAAGATACGACAATAATAATGCCAAGGCAAAAAAAAAGCCCTCGCGACTGGCAAGAGCTTCATTCTTTTGATATGGTTCAACTTACTTGGCTTCCTTCTTCTCGAAGAACTTCTTGTACTTGTTGTTGAACTTATCAACACGACCGGCGCTGTCGACGAGCTTCATCTTACCCGTGTAGAAGGGGTGTGATGCGCTGGAGATTTCGAGCTTCACCAGAGGATATTCGTTGCCGTCTTCCCACTTGATGGTTTCCTTAGTGTTGATGGTCGAGCGCGACATGAAGGTCACATCATTCGACATATCTTTGAAAACAACCAGTCGATAATTCTTGGGGTGAATGTCTTTTTTCATCGCTTACTTTCCTTTTGATTTTGAGTGTGCAAAAGTACAACATTTTATTGGAATGGCAATCGGTTTGGAGAAATTTTTTTACACAACATATTAACAAACTAAAATTCAACGATTTAACCCATAACCACTTCTCCTTAAGATTCCTTGGGTTGCAAATAATGCATTAGGATTTCCCGTCTTGTGTCATAATCCATCTCCACAGCTAGCACTTTTTCGGGGTCGACACCAAAATCGGCAAGCGTACGCGTCACCAACGACTTGAAGCTGCTGTCCAAGCCGGCCATCAAAACGTAATCGTAATCCGCATCAACGATGGACTCAACCGGGTCGACATTCATGCCAATTCGGCGGTACTCCCAATAATATGGATCGATCCACCCCGTGATTTCCACCTTGCCAGTATCCTCCAACCGACGGTACATCTGTTGCCCAAAGGTACCGGCGCCACCGATAACCACCTTCTTCCCTTCGATATTCCTATTATAAATGCTGTTCAAAACCATGTGATTGGCGATATTGGTAATGCCGCCACAACGCACGATATAGACCGCCAGCATCGCATCATCGACCTGCTTTTTCAGTTGATATTCAGCAGGATAGTCCTTGACGGCATTTTGCAAATAATAGTAAACGGATTTAAGCCGTTCCGCTTCGATGGATAAGCTTGTCATCGACTTCAGCATCGAATCGGAGCGTTGACGGTAATGGTAGGCATAATTGTCTGTCAACACAATCTTCTTGGCAGCAAGCATGGCGGGATAAACAGCCGCTCCATCTTCCATCACCGAGAATCCGTCCTCCACAACCATTTGGAAGGGAATGATTGCCTCACGACGGAAGAGTTTGTTCCAATGGTAGGTGGTCACGCCAAAACGGAAGAAGCTACCGTACGACATCATGTTTTTGCGAAGATATTCCATCGATTCGCCTTCGTAAACCCCAGGTGGCAATGCATTTTGCAGGTACATCGACTTACGATACAAGTCACGCGTGCAACCGCCCACAGCGATATCGGCATCACAAGCTGTGATAGTGTTGAACATTGACTGGAAGTAGCCAGAGCCCACCCAGTCGTCGCCGTCCACAAAGCCGATATACTCGCCTTGGGCTATTTTTACACCCGCTTTCCTGGCCGTAACGATGCCTCCATTTTCTTTATGTATCACCTTGATTCTTTTGTCTTTAGAGGCATAAAGGTCGCAAATTTGCGGGCAACGGTCGGGCGAGCCATCATCGACCAAGATGATTTCAAGGTTCTGATAAGTCTGTTGCATGAGGCTCTCGATGCAGTGCCCCACATATCTTTCAATCCCGTAAATCGGGACAATAACACTAATTAAAGGTTGATTCATATTGGTTGGTTTTTGTTGTCTAGGTTTCAATAAAAAACATCGTCCTATCGAGAGGAGCACACCGCCCTGACCGTCCGACCGTATGCCCTACCAAAGGTGTTGTACAGGTCGCAGTCCTCAAAACTGATGATGAATTGGAAGCCTTTGACACCGTCAGGAGCGTACTTGTAGAGCGTACTTGACCAATAGGAGCCTTCGTCGCCGATGAGGCGAGACTCTCCATCATAACGGCTATCCCCAGCAGGCAGGAAAATACTGTTGCCATTACGAGCGGTGAAAAGACATCCTTTCACTCCGTTTATTGTAGTCCAAGAATGGGTGCATTTTCTCAGCAACTCGACCCATTG
>JAEETH010000006.1 GCA_016290215.1 Bacteroidales bacterium | reverse complement strand
TTGCTCCCCAGCAGAGCCTTCCTCCGTTTCAGCTCGCACTGCAAAGATACTCTTTTAGACTTATCTCTGCCTATCATATTTTGTCGTTTTTTGACCTCCGTCACCAACCATTTTTGGCAACATTACCCCGAAAATCAAGTGGGAACAGTTGATTTTGGAGTAAATTTGCACTCAAATAGTGCATTTTTTATACTTTTTTGCACTCTCATAGTGCATTTCGCTTTGTAGGGTTGTCACACCGTGGCAGCCGCATAGGGTTTTCCCCGTTATGCGGCTACCATTATATGACAGCCCTACAGCCGTGATACGACAGCCCTACAAGACCGACAATTGTTTATTGCAATTTGAAAGTAATCGGCATCATGTAACTCACCCGAACAGGTTTTCCTTTCATCTTGCCGGGTTTCCATTTCGGCATGGCTTTGATGACACGGACGGCTTCATCGTCGCAGCCACCGCCAATGCCACGCATCACACTCACTTCATTAACGCTTCCGTCTTTCTCGACAATGAAACTCACAAACACACGGCCTGAGATTCCCTTTTCCTGAGCTTCTTTAGGATAAACTACATTTTTGGACACAAAATCCATCATAGCTTGTTCACCACCAGGGTATTGAGGCATTTCTTCAACGATTTGATAGACACCGTTTTTATCGGGTTTCATTTCCACTTTCTCGTCTTTGGCTTTACTGCTTTGCTTTTTTGTCTCAACTGGCTTATTTGCATCTACCTTCTTGAAAACCATCTCCTTAATACCAAATTCTTCTCTGAAATCATAGAAATCTATCTTGATAGTCCCATCATTGTTGATGGAGAAAATATAGGGCGGCTCTGGATTCATGGGACTCCCGTCAGGATTATGAGGCTCAATGGCTCCCGATGATTTACCATCAAATGTATATTTGAATGGCAAGCCTACATCTTCAAACATTGTAATTGTGCTCCCATTTTTCTGCCCAGTCAAAGTCATGACGAAGTAGCCAGAATTTTTGGATTCAAACTCCATTGTCATATTCAAGGTATAGGTTGTACCGTCTTTTGTACCTTTGGACGAGCCTTCATATTTCGTGTTGTCAAGTCCTTTTGAGGGTTGCCCATCCGATAACTTAAAGTTGATGGGCATCATGTAACTCACGCGGACTGGTTTGCCGTCTTGTTTTCCAGGCTTCCATTTCGGCATGCCTTTGATCACACGGACCGCCTCTTCATCACAGCCGCCGCCGATGCTACGAAGCACTTTCACCTCATTGACACTGCCGTCTTTCTCGATAACGAAACTCACAAACACCCTACCTTGGATTTCCTTGTTTTTTGCCTCCTGAGGATATTTGACATTTTTGGCGACGTATTCCATCATGGCTTTCTCTCCACCTGGATATTGAGGCATTTCGTCAACGATTTGATAGATGCTGTCGTTGTTATTCCTTATAATCTGAACAGGATTGTCTTCCGTGGTTTGGATGCTGAGTCTGAAATTGTCAGCATCGAGAGTGAACGGCTCGACGGTGTACATCGTCGTATCACCGTGTTTCTCTATCGCGTTGATAGTGAATTTGATGTTTTCGTTGGGCGTTCCATCGGCATTACAGGAAGTGGCGGTGATTTTGCTGCGCATCTCGCCTGTCATCGGGTCGGGGGCTTCGGTAGTCTTAAAATGGACGTATGAACCGTCTTCGTTATAGATGATGGTATCCGTCAAATCCATCGGGAAGCCATTGTCGTCAAAAATTTCGAATTGCCCGATTTCGACATTAATCTGTTTTTTCTCGGGTTGTTGTTCCTGTGCCGTCACTTTCGTGTTGGCAATCATCAGGATAGCCAGCACCGGCACCGTGGCCAAGAGCCTCCACCAGAGGCCCTTGGCCTTTTCGTTTCTTGTAATCATCTTGATTCGTTTTTTGGTAAGGATTAAACTGAAGTTATTGCTCATTCCGCTGAAGTCGACAGCCGTGCACTGCTGCAGGATCAGCATCATGTAGTTCTTTTTATCAACGCCGGTGGCCACCACATCGCGGTCGGCTTGGTATTCGTGAAGGCTCTGCAACTCCTTCTTGTATAAGTAGATGAAGGGATTAAACCATTGCAGGATCATCATCACCTCGGCAAAGAGGATGTCCCACGAATGGTGGTGGGCGATGTGGCTCATCTCGTGCCGCATGATGTCGGGGTCCACATTTTCGTTGGGGAAAAAGGCATAACGGAAAAAGGAGAACGAGCCTTGTTCACGCCCCGTAAACACTGCCGTGCAGCTGCTCATCTTGCGCTTCGGCGAACGGATGATGAGCAGCACGAGTTTCCCCAACTTAAAGAGAAAAAGGAGTGTCATCACACCGACACCTATTAGATAAATGCCGACAATGACTTGCCACAGGCTGAAACGCGAAGGCGTGGTATTGGTGGTCACCGTCACTTCGGGCAACATAGGCTGACCGTCGGGCGTGACGATGACTTCGCTCAACATCATGCCGTTGAACATGTTTTGTTTCAAAGTCGCCATCTGCGGCACTTCCATACCTGAAAGCAGACCGAGCAATGGCATGGCCAAGGCCAATAACATGCTCGTCAACAGGAATAAGCGGTTGAATTTCAGTCGGTTGCTGTTGCGGAACAACAGGCGATACACCAACCAAAGCACCGCGACGGTAGCTGCGATGGGCAGCACGTGACCGATGATTAATTCTTGTGCGTTCATGGCTTATCTCCTTTCTGTGGCGATGGCCTCGTCAATGGCTTTTCTCATTTCCTCCAGTTCCTCGACGCTGAAGTTCTCCTTCTTGGCGAAGGCTGACACAAGGTCGAGATACGAATTGTTGAAATAACGCTCCACCACGCTGCCAAGATAGCGATGGGAATACTCATCCTTGCTGATGGCGGGACTATAGCGGTGCGCGCGACAGAAGGTCTCGTGCTTCACGAAGCCTTTGTTTTCCAAAATCTTGATGATGGAAAGCACGGTGTTGTAGGCCGGCTTTGGCTCAGGGAATGCCGCCATAATCTCATTGGCGAAACCTTGCCCTATGTTCCAGATGACCTGCATCACTTGCTCTTCGGCTTTGGTCAACTCCTTCATCCTGATGGAGTTATCTTCAATATTTTCTTTCTTTCTGGCCATTTTATCCTCCGTTTCTAAAGGTTTAACGCTGCAAATATATAGATTATTTTGAATATACAACTAATTTTTTAGTTATTTTGTTGTGTTTTTGATGAGAAAAAAGTCAAGTATCTGTTTTTCAACATGAATTATCATTGAATTATCCACGAATTTTTCATTAATAATTTCTGATGATTTGTGGTACATTCGTGGTAATTCGTGTCTTAAGAATCATTATTTTTCATTTTTTGTGCTCGGTTTCGAAAATAATTGTATTTTTGCAGCCGCAAAAGACGCCACTTTAGCTCAGTTGGTAGAGCAACGCATTCGTAATGCGTAGGTCGTTGGTTCGAGTCCGACATGTGGCTCATGGTACAAAAAATGAGAACCGATAGTTCTCATTTTTTTTGTACCTTTGCGCCTGCTATGTCTGCACCCAACAAATTGATAGAGAAAATCGAAGGCTTCACGCGGAAGTACTACCTTAACCGCTTGATACAAGGCGTGTTGGTGGGTGCCGTACTGTGGATTGTCTTCTATCTGCTCATCAACGGACTGGAGTATTTCTCTTGGTTTCCGCCCAAAGGTCGCTTTGTGTTATTCCTGTTTTTGCTCGCGGGTAGCGGTTTTGTTTTGGTATATCATTTCCTCATCCCACTGGTCAACCTCATCCGCTTCCGAAAAAAGATGTCGGTGGAACAGGCCTCGGTACTCATTGGCAAGTTCTTCCCTGAAATCAAGGATAAGCTGCTGAATACGATACAGTTGAGCAACCAGATGGAGGCTTCGAAAGTCGGCCCTTCGACAGGCTCAGGGACCTTAGATGATAATGCTTTATTGGCTGCTACCATCGAGCAACGTAGCGCCCGCCTCTCTCCCATCCGCTTCTCCGATGCCGTCGATTTGCGAGGCAACTTAAAGTATTTAGGAATCTTCTTTGGAACGCTCCTATTATTAATAGCTTTGATGGTTTTTCTGCCTTCGTTTGCCGTGCAGCCCACGCAGCGCATCGTCAATTATGAGCAGCATTTCGAGAAGCCCCTCCCCTATCAGGTGGAAATCGAACAGGACAACATCGAGACCACGCAAGGCCAAGAGGTGAAGTTCAACATCCATGTCACTGGCGACCGTATCCCCGATGCCTTCTACGTGAAGAGCGAGCTTGGGCAACAACTGATGACCAAAAGCTCGGCTAACGACTTCAGCTACACCTTCAAAAATCTCTTTAACGACTTGACCTTTAACGTGACCGGCGGCGACTACATCAGCCGCCCCCTGCACATCACGGTGCACCCCAACCCTACCCTACTCTCCTACCGCTGCGAGTTATGCTATCCGTCCTATATCCACCGTACCAACGAGACCATGGAGGCCAAAACGCGTCTCATCGTCCCGCAAGGTACCAACCTCACTTTCAGTTTCAGCACCCGCGACACGGAACAGATGACCGTCAGCCGTGACACATTGAACATCGACCTGACGGCAAAAGACGATGTCTTTGAATACCAATTCGTGGCAGCACAGTCCACCAAATTCGAAGTGCAGGTACAGAACGCCTGGAACCAAACCATCGACCCCCTACCCTTCTCCGTCGACGTGTTGCCCGATGCCTATCCCGACATCCGCATGGAGTCGTTCGATGAGCAACTTTCCACCGATGTCTATTTTTCGGGCCTTGTCACCGACGACTACGGTTTTAGCAAGTTGACCTTCAACTGCATCGTAAAGGAACCCGTAGAAAAAAAAATCGTCAAAGCGGTGCCCTTGGATTTGAAACAAACACGCACCTCTTTCTTTTATAGTTTCAACATGGACAGCCTCGGCATCATGCCCGGACAAAACATGGAAGTCTATTTCGAAGTGTGGGACAACGACGGCTTCCATGGTCCCAAGTCGAAACGCTCAGAAATGTTCACTTACTACAAGCCTTCGGAGGCCGCTTTGGACAGCATCGCTGACGAACAGTCGGAAGACATTATGGAAAGGCTTCAAGAGAAGTCACAAGAGGCCGACAAACTGCAAGATGAAATCGAGAAGATGCTGCAAGACCTCATCCAAAAGAAGGATTTGGATTGGTCCGACAAGGAAAAGATGAAAGACCTGCTGGAAAGGCAGCAACAGATTCAAGAGGAATGGAACAAGTTGCAGGAAGAGCAGGACAAGCTGTCGGACTTCATGAAAGAGCATGATTTGGGCAATGAAGATCTACTTAAGAAACAGGAACAAATCAACAAACTCTTTGAAGAGGTGATTCCCGAAGAATTGCAGAAACTCATGGAGCAAATCGACAAGCTATTGGAAGAAATGCCACGTGAGCAAATGCAACAGATGATGCAGGACATCAAGAAAAACAACCAGTCATTGCAAGATTTGCTTGACCGTAATCTGGCGCTCTTGGAACAGCTGAAGATGGAAAAAGACCTTACTGATTTGGCCAATAAATTGGACAAACTTGGCGAGGAATTACAGAAGCAAGAGTCTGATAATCAAAATTCTGACAATCAGAACAAAGAAGCAGGGGAGGAGAGTGACCAAAAATCGGCGGAGGAAGCCAAGGAGGAATTCGAAAAGATGATGGACGAACTCGACCAACTCTTGGAGAAAAACAAAGACCTGCAAGAGCCTTTCGACATGGAAAAGGACGAGGAAATGGAAGAAAGCATCAACCAAGACCTCGACAATGCCATGCAAAACGAGCAAAACGGCGAACAACAGCAATCGTCGCAGCAAAAGCAAAATGCAGGTCAGAAGATGCAGAAAATGGCCGACCAAATGATGATGATGATGCAGATGGGCGGCATGGAACAGATGGCGGAAGATGCCCATTTGACACGCATTTTGCTCGAAAACGTAGTGCACGCCTCACATGAACAAGAAGCCTTGATGAACGAAATCGGAACCATGCGCAGCGACGACCCTTCGTTGGTGCAGAAAATTATCGAACAAAAAGAAGTGGCCGACAACTTCATCATGGTTCGCGACTCGTTGCGCAACTTGGCCATGCGCCAACCTATGATACAAAACTTCATTTTCGAAGAGTTACATACCATTGAAAATCAGACAGAAAATGCAATGAAGCAACTCAACGACCTGAAGCTGTCGCAAGCCACGCGCCACCAACAAACCGCCATGATGTCGATGAACAATTTGGCGCTGATGTTGGCCGAATCATTGGAGGATATGGAAAACAGCATGGCATCCATGGGCATGGGAATGCCTAAGCAAAGTTGCAAACAGAATGCTGGTCAAAGCAGCCAAAACATGAAGAGTATGCAGCAAATGCAACAGCAGCTGAGCCAGCAACTTAAGCAATTGCAGCAACAAATGGAAAAGTCGGGGCAACAAATGCCCAATTCCATGAGTGAACAGTTTGCCCGCATGGCTGCTGAACAAGAGATGCTACGCCAAGGCATGCAACAAATGCTCAATGAAATGAAGGAAAACGGGCAACTTGGCGATGACGGTTTGAACGAGATAATGAAGGACATGGAGAAGCTGGAAGAGGAGTTAGTGAACAAGAAAATCAACCGTCAGATGATTGAGCGCAGCCAAAGGATTGAATCCAGGATGTTGGAGTCGGAAAAAGCCCAACAAAAACGAGATCAAGAAGAAAAACGCAAGTCAAACGAGTACAAAGGCTCACAATTCGACCGCAAGATTGACGAGTACTTGTATGAGCAAACGCTCAAGAAAAACCAAGAGTTCTTGCGCACCAATCCGATTGAATACGCTCCCTATTATAAAGAGAAGATTAACGAGTATTACCTAAAGAAAAACACGCATTAGGATGATTAGATTCAGCACATTGGATGTGGAAATGCCACCTATCGAACCGCAACGTATCAAGGCTTGGATTGAGGAAGTGGCACATCGTTACGGCAAAACGATAGGGGAGCTGTACTACTATTTTTGTAGCGATGAGAAACTCTTGGAGATCAATAGAGAGCGCCTCGGTCACGACTTTTACACTGACATTGTCACCTTTCCTTTGACCGATTGTGAGACGGTTCTTTCGAGTGAATTTTGCATCAGCACCGACCGAATCAAAGAAAATGCAGAGACCTTTGGGCGTAGCTATGAGAGCGAGTTGCATCGGGTCATCATCCACGGCGTGTTGCATCTCATCGGCTTCGATGACCATACCGAAGAAGACGAAAAAGAAATGCGTGATCAAGAAGAAAAAGCTTTGTTATTATATAAGGCTATGACCGATGACCATGACTATGACCGCCCTTATGGAGAAAACGGTCATGGTCATAGTCAATGGTCATAGTAAAATCGTTACTTGATTGATATTCAATGTGTTTAATAAATTGTTTCCCGTGAAACACTGAAAAAAGAATGTATTTTGAACCGTATGATATTATCGTTGTAGGTGCCGGTCATGCCGGATGTGAAGCGGCTGCTGCCGCAGCCAACATGGATAGCAAGGTCTTACTCATCACCATGGACTTGCGGCTGATGGCCTCCATGTCGTGCAACCCTGCCATGGGCGGTATTGCCAAGGGACAAATCGTCCGCGAAATCGATGCCATGGGAGGTTATTCTGGCATCGTCAGCGACCGCACCATGATACAATTCAGGATGCTCAACAAGTCGAAAGGACCCGCCATGTGGAGCCCAAGGTGCCAAAGCGACAAGATGATGTTCTCTGCCGAATGGCGCAGCATGTTAGAAAAAACACCCAATGTCGACTTCTGGCAAGACACCGTGGTTGGACTACTCGTGAACGGCGACCAAATCAAGGGCGTCAAGACCTTAATGGGAGGTGAGATTGAAAGCAAAGCTGTCATCCTCACCAACGGCACTTTCCTAAACGGTTTGATACATATCGGTGAACAGCATTTCTCAGGAGGCAGAATGGGAGAGGTGGCCAGCCATGGAATTTCAGAGCAATTGAAAGAATTGGGCTTTGAAGTCAAACGACTGAAGACCGGAACCCCAGTCAGAATCGACGGTCGAACCATCGATTTCAGCAGACTCGTCGAGCAAAAAGGCGATGATGAAGTGGTAGGATTTTCCTATACAGAGCCATTCAAAATCACAAAACAGAGGAGTTGTTGGATTGCACATACCTCATTAAAAGTTCACGAAACGCTTCGAAAAGGTTTCAAATATTCGCCCATGTTCAATGGTCGAATCCAAGGTGTGGGACCGAGATATTGCCCGAGCATTGAAGACAAAATAGAGCGGTTTTCGGGCAAGGACAGCCACCAACTTTTTGTTGAACCCGAAGGCTGGACGACGGAAGAATATTACCTGAACGGCTTCAGCTCCTCTCTTCCCGACTACATCCAATACGAGGCTTTGAGACAAATCGAAGGTTTCGAAAACGCCAAGATTTATCGCCCAGGCTATGCCATAGAATACGACTATTTCCCGCCAGAGCAGTTGCATCATTCTTTAGAGACAAGGCGAATACATGGCTTATATTTCGCAGGACAAATCAATGGCACAACCGGCTACGAGGAAGCAGCATGTCAAGGTATGATGTCAGGCATCAATGCAAATCTGGCATTAAGAAACGACAAACCTTTGGTTCTATCAAGATACGAAGCCTATATCGGAGTCCTCATTGACGACCTCATCACAAAAGGCGTGGACGAACCCTATCGAATGTTCACCAGCAGGGCGGAACACAGGATTTTGTTGAGGCAAGACAATGCAGATGCAAGACTAACAGAAATGTCATATTCGATGGGTCTAGCAAAAAAGGACCGCTACCAAAAACTCTTGGAAAAGAAGAAACATGTTGCGGAAATCAAAAACTTCCTCAACGAAAATTATGTTTATCCCGACCAAATCAACGGTCTATTGGAGCAAAAGGAAAGCACAAAAATCGAACAAAAGATGAAAATGTCGTACCTTTTGTTACGTCCGCAAATCAACCTGTCGGAGATGATTGAAGTATTACCATCGTTGGAACAATACAAGAGCCAAGATAGATTCATTAGGGAATGCCTTGAAGAGGCTGAAATACAAATCAAGTATGACAGTTATATCCAAAAGGAAGACGAACTTGCCGACAAGCTAAGACGATTGGAAAACGTGAAACTTCCAAAAGACTTCGACTTTCACAGCATCCAATCGCTGTCCTACGAATCGCGGGAAAAACTAAATCGGTACCAACCTGAGACCTTAGGGCAAGCCTCAAGAATAAGCGGCATTTCACCTGCAGACATCAATGTGCTTGCGATTTTTTTAGGTAGATAATTGAATTGTTTCACATGAAACACTATAAAAGATGAACAATATTTGTCCTTGGTGCGGATCAGAAAAAGCGCAAATCAATCTCTGGTTAAAAGATGAATTTCTAACCAAAGAAGACTTTCATATATGCGAATGTCTAAGCTGCGGATTACAATATACGATGCCCAGACCAAGCAAGGAAAAAATCGGGGCCTACTACAAATCTGATGAATACTACAGTCACCAGGAAAACAAGAAAGGCTTTATTCCAAAACTATATGAAGCAGTAAAAAAAGTAAACCTAAAACATAAACTCAAAATTGCCACAAAAGGATTACAAGTTGGTAAACTTTTGGATATAGGTTGCGGAGTGGGAGATTTCATACATGTAGCAGAACAACAAGGATGGAAATGTTTGGGCGTTGAACCTTCAGACGATGCCAAAGCGATTGCACGCAAAAGGATAAAAGCAAATATCATCAATAGCGAAGTACTGGAAGAAATTCCTGACGAATCATTCGATGTAATTACCATGTGGCATGTACTTGAACATGTGGATGATTTAAAATGGCAAATCGAACAATTAAGGCGACTCATCAAACCCAACGGAAGAATTGTCATCGCAGTGCCCAATTACAAGTCCTACGATGGCCAATTTTACAAAGAATTGTGGGCAGCATACGATGTGCCGCGCCATTTGAACCACTTTAGCAAGCAAACAATAACTAAAATATTCAAAACCAAAGAATTAGAGCTAAAAAAGACAGAAAAACTGATTTGGGATGCCTACTATATATCTTTTATGAGCGAACAATACAAACATCACAAGTTTCCTTTAGTAAAAGGGGCATTCAGAGGCTTATTGTCGAATTGCAAGGCAAGGTGCTCAGGAGAATGGTCAAGCATGGTGTATGTTTTCGAGAGGAATTTGTAAAATTGAAAAATCACCCGTTTTTGGCCGATTTAAGACGTTTTTACGCAAAGTTGAAATGTAGGTCAAAAACAAAAAGAAAAGTCATTAGAAAGAAGATTTTATAACTACCACAATATCAACAAAAAACTGAAGTTTTGTAGAAAAAGAAGCCATGGAAGATAAAAGGAGCATAAAAACCGGGAAGATTTTATGTTGGCTCAGCATAGCATTAGGCTTGGCCTTGGCGTTGTTCTTTTATCTCTCCTTGAACGAAAAAACGGTTCAGCGACACTTTCAGCGATCCGTGTCGAAGATGGACAAGGAAATGCGTTCCATAATCGACAAAGGATTAAATCATGAGGAACTGGAAAAAAACCACATTGGTTTAGCCGTATTTATGCACGACACTTTAGTGTTTTGGAACGACAACACCGTCAACCCAAAACTGATGAAACGAAAGGTCGAATTGGGGAACGATACCATTTGCCCATTGCTTTCGGGAAATTACTTTGTGAAATCGTATAAAAGCGGTTCCATGACGTATTATGTCTACAAATTGGTCAGCACAACCTACCAAATCGAAAACCAATATTTCATCAACCGCATACAATCATTTCCCAGCATTTTTGATGCCAAGATACGAATTTCAGAAGACGAAGAAGGCGCAGCCCTTACCAATAGTGATGGAAAAGTCATAGCCAATTACCACATCGAGGGAAAGCCAAAACTTAACGAGCCCTATCGCTATTTATGGCCACTTCCATTAGTGCTGATGCTCACCATAGGTTTGGTGTTAGTTGTCGGAAAACGTAAGGGAGTACCAGAAAAGGCCAGAAACAGGTCGCGAATTGTGATTATTGGGATAGCATCCATTTTGGTTATTTCTGCCATTGGAACATACATTTACTACAGAATTACAGAAGGTCGGGAAAACGAGCAGATGAAGCAACAGGCTGAAAATCTGTTAGAAAAACGAGACGAATCGTTCGAAGACAGTTATGCAAATTTTGCCTTACAACTAAAATCCGACACCATTGTCAGGGAAATGCTTTTTGCCGAAAGCAATGTGCTTGCCGACGTGATACTTGGTTACTCGAAGGAACTGCTCTTCGACGAGACCATGCAGACCTACCATACCACACTAACCCTTTGTGCCCCAGGAGAGGAAATCAACATCCAACCCGAAGGGTATGTCACCAATTGCGATACCTATTTCTTGGAAAGAATTGCCAACAACAAACAGAAAAGGGTAGGGGATGAACTGTATTTCATGGACTATTACACATTGGATCCCAATTATTTAGGTAGAATTACAATTCGATCCAAAGACTCATTGCAGCAAAAAAAACTATACTTTGAGTTTTACAAGCCCATAGCCCCAGAAGGTTTTGGCTTCCCTCAGCTCTTGCAAGAATCAAACAATAACAAACCCTACGACTATTCCGTTGCCAACTATCGCGACAACCTACTCGTTTATAAATACGGCCGATATGTGTATCCCAACTTCCTGAACAGTCTCAAAGTGAAGGACCAGGAATTTAGTTATAGCAAAAAATTCAAGCATTTTGCCACATACAAAGGTGAACAAGACGCTCTCATCATCAGCACCCCAACAAAAACGTTGTCGGAAAAAACCGCACCTTTTGCCGTATTCTTCCTTGGATTGTCCATACCTTTCATTCTGATTGTTTGGCTGTTACGACCAAAAGAACACCACAAATGGAGAGAGAGAAGTCTACGCAGACGACTTCAAACCGTGATTTTCTATACCCTCGGCATCTCATTTCTTGCCGTAGGTCCAGTATCGGTTTTCTACATGCAGACGCTATATAACCAAAAAACCAAAGCATCACAGTTTGAGACCACCCGAACCATATCTTTGGAAATGCGCAACGACCTCGATTTCCCAACGATGATGAGAACCGCATCGAGAGAGCAGTGGACGGAGATTCTGCAACACTATGCCAACACCTTCTTCACCGATTTAAACCTATACCATCTCAACGGACAATTGATATCCACCACACGCCAGGAAATCTATGACCTGAACCTGCTTGCACCGTTGATGAACGCCGAGGCATACCAACAAATGTACCGCAACAAGGCACTATTCTTTACCCATGAAGAACACCTCGGCAAAGGCAAATACGAATCGTCTTACATTCCCATTTCTGACGAAAACGGGAATACGTTGGCCTTCCTCAACACACCTTATTTCTCAAGTGCCACAGACCTACAAAAGGAAATCCTTGATTTTGTGTTGACCTATATCAATATTATCTTAATCTTATTAGGCATCGCATTGATTTTCATCCTAATCCTCAGCAAGCGACTGACCGAGCCGTTGACGTTAATCCAAAACAAGTTGGGCGGCATCAAAATAGACCAAAAGAACGAGCCCATCGAATGGAATAGTGATGACGAAATCGGGGCTTTGGTCAAGCAATACAACCAACTTATCGTAGAATTAGAAAAGAGTACCGCAGAACTGAAACGCACGGTTACGGAAAGTGCCTGGCGAGGCGTGGCACGGCAAGTGGCACACGAGATTAAAAATTCGCTCACACCGATGCGTCTCAGCGTGCAATTGCTGCAACGGAATATCGACAATGGAAAAGCCACTCCAGAGCAAATCCAACGTACCACCAACACGCTCATCGAACAGATTGACGCCCTGTCGGACATCGCTTCTTCGTTCTCAACCTACGCTAAACTACCCGAAAACAATCCGCAGCCGTTGGATTTGTCAGAATTGGTAGGTAATGTCGTAAACCTGTACGATAATACTGAAAACATCACCTTCCACTACGACTTCGACAAGACAAAGGACTACACCTACAACGGCGACAAGACCAATCTGAACAGTGCTGTGGGCAACATCATCAAGAACGCGGTGCAAGCCATCGGTTCAAAACCTGACGGCCTTATTAATGTCACACTGAAGATGATAGAAACATCTTTCATTATCAGCGTGAAAGACAATGGAAAAGGCATTAAGGATGAGGATAAAGGACGCATCTTCCTGCCTAACTTCACCACCAAATCGGGAGGTTCAGGCGTCGGCCTTTCGCTGACATACAACATCGTTCAGGCCGCTGGCGGCACAATATCCTTTGAGAGCGAGGAAAACGTGGGCACGGAATTCCAAATTGAACTGCCCAAACAATTGTAATGGTTGTCCACAAAAAACAATTTGCCCGACCTTCATTGTGGATTAATACAACAAAAACACCTATTTTTGCGTTTCGGAAATAAACATCTACTTATGGCAGACAACAGACTAGGCTCACTTGCGAAGCAAACCGCCATTTATGGCTTAAGTAGCATCATCGGCAGGTTCTTGAACTATATGCTGGTGCCTGTCTATACCTTTAAGATTTGTGCTGAAGCTGGTGGTCCGGCAGCATACGGCATTGTCACCAACCTATATGCCTACACAGCCTTGCTCTTGGTTCTCCTGACCTTCGGCATGGAAACCACCTTTTTCCGCTTCGCCAACAAAGAGGGCATCAATCCCAGCAAAGCTTTTTCCACCTCTGGTTTGGCGGTGGGGTTTGTTGCTTTACTATTTGTAATCCTTGTAAGTGTTTTCTTGAAACCCATCGCTAACGCCTTGGATTACACTAACCATCCCGAGTTTGTCGAAATTATGGCCATCATCGTGGCCTTGGATGCCTTCCAAGCCATCTTGTTTGCCCGCCTGCGTTATGAAAACCGTGCCATTAAGTTTGCCGCACTGAAACTGTTGTTCATCTTCATGAGCATCGGGATGAACTTGTTCATTTTCTTCCTCGCCCCCGGATTGAAAGAAAGCCATCCCGCTTTGATGGGCTGGTACGAAAACAGCTACCAAGTCGGATATATCTTTATCATCAACCTCATCTGCACCAGCTTGATAACTTTCGGCTTCATCCCTGAAATCAAGAAGTTACGCTTCGGCATCGACCGCGACATGCTAAAACAAATGCTGAAATACACTTGGCCGTTGCTGTTATTGGGCTTGGCCGGCATCTTGAACCAAGTGGCCGACAAGATTTGTTATCGTTTCATCGTCCCCGGGGAGGAAGGCGACCGACAATTAGGCATCTATGGCGCCTGCGTGAAAATCGCGATGATTATGGCCATGATTACCCAAGCCTTCCGCTATGCCTACGAACCTTTCGTCTTCAGCGGTCACCGCGATAAAAACGACAAGGTACTGCAAGCCAAGGTGATGAAATATTTTATCATCTTCACATTGTTGGCATTCCTCGCTGTGGTGATGTATATGCCCGTCCTGCAATACATCATCGGGCCTGAATACCGTGTGGGGTTAGGCGTGGTACCCATCGTGATGATGGCCGAAATCTTCATGGGCATCTATTTCAATCTGTCGTTTTGGTACAAACTCATCGATGAAACCTGGTGGGGCGCCATCTTTTCTGGCATTGGTTGTGCAGTGCTACTCGCCATCAACTTCATCTTCGTGCCAAAATATGGCTATTGGGCATGCGCCTGGGGCGGATTTGCTGGCTACGGCGTTTGCATGGTCCTGTCGTATTTAGTCGGACAAAAGAAGGCACCCATACCCTACAATTTGAAAACCGCCTTCTTATACTTCGCCATAGCCATAGCTTTGTATTATGCCCAGAAATACATCCATATCGAAAACACGGCTTTAACCTTGGTCGTGAACACAGTCCTTTTGTTGGTCTTCGTCGCTTTCATTTGCTGGATGGAGAAAGACTTGGTGAAAGGTATCGTCTCTTTCGCCAAAAGGAAAATCTCCAAATCTTAAATCTTGAATCTTTAAATCTTGAATCTCAAATATGAAACTCAACATCGTTAACACCTCAAATAACCCTCTGCCCGCCTACGAGACCAAAAACTCAGCCGGCATGGACCTGCGCGCCTACCTGCCCGAAAGCCCTATCACCCTTGAACCCATGCAACGCGCCTTAGTGCCAACGGGACTCTACATGGAAATCCCCGAAGGCTACGAAGGACAAGTGCGTCCCCGCAGCGGTTTAGCCATCAAGAGTGGCATCACCGTGCTCAACAGTCCTGGCACCATCGATGCCGACTATCGCGGACAAGTGTGCGTCATCCTCATCAACCTGTCAGATAAGCCCTTTGTCATCAATAGCGGTGACCGCATTGCGCAGTTAGTCATTGCCCGTTGCGAACAGGCTGAAGTCGAGCAAGTGGAGGTCTTGTCGGAAACCGAACGTGGCGCAGGTGGTTTTGGTCATACTGGAAAAAACTGATAATCAATGAAAAAGTCACTATTTATATTGGTTTTATGCATAATTGCAACAGGAGTTGCAGCCCAAGATTTAGGCTCATTATTCCAAGACTTGCCCGACAAGAAAAAGAACGCCACTTATTTCTCTGACGGCTTGCAATGCAAATACCGCGAGGACACCGAAGGGGCCATCCGCAACTTCGAGCAAGCACTGCGCTACGGACCCAACGATCATGCCTCGATGTTTGAACTGAGTGAGCAATACTCCAATGTGGGTCGCATTGAGGAAGCCTTCAATATGATCCAAAAAGCGGCCCAACTCGACCCTGAAAACAAATGGTATCAAATCCGTTTAGGGTTGTTTTACCAAAACTTGGAGCTATACGACGACTTCATCAAACTATACGAAAGCCTGACCAAAAAATACCCCGATGACCCAGAAATGCTCAGCGAACTCATCGAAGCCTATTTGATGACGGAAAACTATGGCAAGGCGTTGGAAAAAATGGATTTGCTCGAGCAACAAATTGGGGAAAACGAATTCATCACCGAGCAACGCCTCAATGTCTACAAACGTCAGGGCAACAATAAAAAAGTGATTTCGGAACTCGAGAAACTGATTGAGCAAAGCCCCGAAAACCTCCGTTACTACAGCATGTTGGCACAACTTTACGCCGAAAACGGTAAAACCAAAGAGGCGATAAAGACCTACGAAAGGATGAAGGAAGTCAACCCAGAACATCCTTATATCAACATCTCACTGCTCGAACTCTACGAGATGAACGGCGAAAACGATAAGGCCTTCAACGAGCTTTTAGGTGCCATCCGCAACAAAAACCTCGACCTCACCACCAAAGCCAACACCTACGACTATTGGATGAACAAATACCAAAGTGCAGCCAATGCCAACGAACAGGCGCGACAATGTGGCCAAGCCTTCATTGAGACCCATCCCGACAACAAACTCGGTTACCTCATTCTAGGTTCGTACTACCTCATCGAGGAAAATTCAATAAAGTCGAAAGAACTGTATCAGAAGGTGTTGTCTATTGATAGCACTGACTTCTATGGATGGCAAAACCTCGTCATCAGCGAGTCGCGACTCAACGAAAACGAGGCCGTGCGCGACCATGCCGTGGCTGCCTTGAAATACTACCCCATGCAGCCCGTGTTCTATTGGTACGCGGGTGTGGCCAGTGCAGTTTTGAAAGACAATGAAAACGCCATTCCATATTTGGAAAAGGGTAGGAGATACACCACCGACAAGACCCAAACAGCCAACTTCGACGCTTTTTTGGGCGACCTGTATCACGAGCAAGGCGAAGAGGAAAAAGCTTTTGATGCCTACGAGCGCACCCTGCGCAACGACCCTGATAATGTGTTGGTGCTCAACAATTACGCCTATTTCCTCGCCGTAAAAGGCCAAGACTTGGACAAGGCCTTGGAGATGTCGACGAAAGCCATTACCGCAGAACCCGACAACCCAACCTATTTGGATACTCACGCCTGGGTGCTCTACAAAAAAGGCAACTACAAGGAAGCCGAAAAGCACATGAAGAGAGCTTTGCAGCTACTCAAGGAACCTGATGCCACCTATCAAGAACACTACAATGCCATCTTGCAGAAACTCGGAAAGAACTGATTTGGAACGATATTTGAAGAAACACTCCGCGTGAAAAGCCGAATGACCATAGCATTACTAACGATGGTGATGGTGGCAACATCATGTGCTTCGCGCAAGAAAACCGTTGCACCACCGCAATCGCAAACCTTCGAGTGGATGACCTCCAACCTTGACATCCAAGCCGAAGGCAATGGCATGGCGTTCGACAACTTGGCGGGACAAATAAGGATGCGCAAAGACAGCCTCATTTGGCTCACTGTGACCGCCACCATGGGCGTGGAAGTGTTGCGCGCCAAAGTCAGCAACGACTCGGTTTGGTTCATCAACCGTATGGAAAAGACCTATTTGGCGGAACCTTTGGATTCGGTTTCAGCGCAACTTGGAATCCCACTTAGTTTGGCTTGGGTACAAACGATGCTTTTGAACAATAATGAGAGCATTCCGCCCGTTGAAAACCAGACGGTTAAGTTAAGAACTTATGTAATGGGCGAATGGGCAGCCAAAATCAAGTATAACAACATCAAATTGAACGAAAAGACGAACTTTCCATTGAAGATTACGGATAAAATGGAACGAATCCACTTGAAAAAACAATAAGGCTTGAAAATACTGAATATTATATGGATTGTGTTGCTGTTGACTCTCGTTTCACCGAGTTACGGACAAAAAACGAAAGGTAAGTCGAAGAAACAGTTGCAGAGCGAAATCACCTCATTGCAGAAGGAGATTTCGACCGCCAACCAGTTGCTCAAAAAGACCACCAAGGACAAGGAAATGACCCTCAACGAAGTCAACATCTTGGACAAAAAAATCAAGCAGCGCGAAAAACTGATTACCGCCTATAATGATCAAATCGCCGTTCTCGACGAGGAAATCAATGCCGGACAAAGCAACATCAAAGCCCTTAATTCCGACCTCAGCAAGCTACAAAAAGAATATGCCAAGATGATTGTCTTTGCCAACAAAAACCGGAGCCATTATGACCGTTTGAGCTTCATCTTCGCCTCCAAGGATTTCAACCAAGCCTTCAGTCGTTTGCGCTATATCCGCGAGTTTACCGATGCGAGAAAGAAGAAAATGGAACAAATCGTTAGCACCGAGCGACAAATCAGCAGCGCAGTGGAAGCCAGCCAACAAGCCCGTGAGGAACAGACCGCCCTCCTAAAAGACGAGAAAGCGCAACAAGACGCCTTGAAAAAGGAGAAAGAACAACTGAACGGTCAGGTGGCTAAACTCAAGAAGAAGGAAGGTAGCATCCAACAGGATATCAAAAACAAGCAACAGCAAGCCAAAAAGCTTCAAAAAGCCATCGACGACATTATCGCCGAAGAAATCAGAAAAGCCAACGAAGAAGCGGAAAGAAAGCGTAGGGAAGAGGCAGCGAAAAACAAAGGCAAGACCACTGCGCCGACACCGAAAGAGAAAGGCATGGCACTGACACCAGCGGAGAAAACGCTTTCGGCCAACTTCGTCAACAACAAGGGCAAACTTCCCTGGCCTGTGGAACGTGGCGTGATTTCATCGTCATACGGAAAACATACATCTGTGGTGTCAGACAAAGTCACCGTCACCAACAACGGCATCGACATCGCCACAACGGAAAACGCCCAAGCTCGTGCCGTTTTCGACGGCGAAGTGTCCAGCGTCACCAAACTGACAGGTGCCAACACCGTAGTTATCCTTCGTCATGGCGAATATTTTACCGTTTATTCCAACCTCGAAAACGTCACGGTGAAACGCGGCGACAAGGTGAAAACCAAGCAAAACCTCGGCACCGTCCACACCAACAAGACCGAGGGGAAAACTGAATTGCACTTTGAACTGTTGAAAGAACAAAACCGGCAAAACCCGGCTAATTGGTTATCGAAATGAAAAGCAAACTATTGATATTATTACTTTTGGGGTTAATCCTTATGGCTTCCTCTTGCAAGACCAAAGATGTGCCTGGTCGTCGTCGCACCCCGCGCCATTGCAATACTTGTACCAAATGGAGCTATGTGCCGCAGGAAACCCTCGAACTCGAACTCTTGACTCAAGATGAAGGCTGAAGAACTCGCACTGCTGAAACGCTATTTTCCCGAAACTTCGGTAGAAAAAGTAGGAGAAATCTTCACACAACGTCGCTTCAAGCTGCATTTCAAGCGACCTCGCAGCTCCAAGTTGGGCGACTTCCGTCCGCCACGCACCCGAAACGGCATCTGCACCATCACCCTAAACTTGGATTTGAATCCCTATCAGATGCTTATTACCTACCTCCATGAAGTGGCGCATTACGATGTCTATCAACAATATGGCTCTCGAAGTGTGCAACCCCATGGAACGGAATGGCAAAAACAATTTGCTGCTTTATTGCAGCCTTTCATGACCGAAACCATCTTTCCCAAAGACATCCTTGCCGCTTTGGAAACACATCTGAAACACATCAAGGCCAGCAGCACCGCCGACCAAAACCTGCAACGCGTTTTACGGCAATATGACAAAAACACTGTCGCAGTCACCACGGTGGAAAGCCTACCTAATGGCGCTAGGTTCGCGCTGAAAAACGGCCTCGTCTTCCAAAAAGGCGAAAAGCAACGCACCCGCTATAAATGCTTTTGCGAGAGCAACGGTCGCTGGTATTTTGTGGCAGCCTTGGCCGAAGCCGAAATGATATAGATTCCCTGACCTCCAATGTCATTCCGACAGAGGTGGTGGGCAGGTGGAATCTATTGGAGATCAGGGAATCAGCAACATACATACGGAAAGCATAGATTCCAGCCATCCCACAAACCTAAACAGGAATGAAATGCTTTCCTAAAGCCTACCCAACAAAAAAACATTATCTTTGCGCCCAAAATAAGACTCATGACCAAAAAAGTTTTTGTCTCGGGCTGTTATGACCTGTTGCACAGCGGCCATGTCGAATTTTTCAGGCAGGCGGCGCAGTTTGGCGACCTCTATGTCGGTATCGGCTCCGACGAGACCATCTTGCACTACAAAAACCACAAGACGCTGTACCCCGAAAAGGAACGTCTTTTCATGGTGAAAGCTATCCGCTACGTAAAAGACGCCTTCATCAACGACGGCGATGGCGTGATGGATTTTATTGGTACAGTGGATAGGCTTAAACCTGATGTCTTTGTGGTCAACGAAGACGGCTCGTCGGAAGAGAAAAGGCAGTTTTGTGAGGAACGTGGCATCGAATACGTGGTGCTGCAACGCACGCCTTCCGAAGGCTTGGAAGCGCGTTCATCGACTGCCTTGAAACACGACCTTTGCCAAATACCTACTCGTTTGGACTTGGCTGGCACATGGATTGATCAGCCGTATGTCTCATGTTTTGCCCCTGGGTGGGCTATCACCATTTCCTTGGAGCCAACTTTCGAGGTGCGTGAACGTTGTGGTCTCTCTACCTCGACTCGCAACATGATTAAGAAGATTTGGCCTATGCGTTTGCCCGACATGGACCCTGAAACCCTCGCCAAACTCGTTTTCTGCTTCGAAAATGACCCAGAACGCAGCGATGGCATCATCAGCGGGGCTCAAGACAGCATCGGCATCTGCATGCCGGGCTTGGTGAGACATTATTACGACAAGCTGTATTGGCCTATCAAGATTGAAACTTGCCAAGACGAAAGCATCTTGAGTTGGCTCGAAAATCATCTCATCATGATTCCTATGGAGCCGCGTCGTCCAGGGTGTTCGGTTATAGAAGGCAAAGACATCACCGAACCAAAAGTAAAAGCTTTGACTCAAGCCGCCGATGATTGCTGGAATGCCATCATGAACAAGGATTTGAACGCTTTTGCAGCTGCATATAAAGCTTCATTCAACGCCCAAACCGCCATGTTTCCTGCCATGATTCAAGGCTCGGTGCAAGGCTATATCGACAAATATTCCGCTTTGGATGATGTCTTGGCATGGAAGATGCCTGGCGCTGGTGGCGGCGGTTATCTCGCCTGTGTGGTCAAGGATACTCAATTGTTTGTTAAAGAACATCCAGAAGCTATTGAGTTAGTTATTAGAAGAAAATAATTATCTATCAAGAATTTGAGAATTAGAGAAAATGGATAGTCTATGGAAATTTTGCATCTGCGATGCCGAGAATGCTGGAAAGAAAAACATACGTTTTTCATCTCAAATTCCAAAAAATTCAAAACTACAACCCAAAATGGATAATTCTGAAATTCTCTAATTCTTGATAAAAAACTGAATAAACAAAAAACACTTGAAAATGAACAAAGTAGTAGAAAAGAAATACCTCTTGGCCTTCGTGTTAGTGACATGTTGCTTTGCCTTGTGGGGCTTTGCCAACGACATCACCAACCCCATGGTGAAGGCCTTCTCCAAAATCTTCCGCATGAACGTCACCGATGGCGCCTTGGTGCAGTTAGCCTTTTATGGCGGCTATTTTTGCATGGCCTTACCTGCCGCATTGTTTGTTCGCAAACACTCCTATAAAGCTGGTCTACTTATGGGCCTTGGACTATACGCTCTCGGTGCCTTGATGTTCATTCCCGCCAAAGCCACAGGAAACTATTACCCTTTCCTGATCGCCTATTTTGTGCTCACCTGCGGTCTATCTTTCCTTGAGACCACAGCCAATCCCTACATCCTTTCGATGGGTGAAAAAGACACCGCCACGCGTCGACTCAACCTCGCCCAAGCCTTCAATCCTATCGGCTCGTTAGCAGGTATGTTTGTGGCCATGAAGTTCATCCAAGCCAAGCTCAACCCATTGAGTACCGAAGACCGCGCATTGTTGACAGAAGACCAATTTGAGGCTGTGAAAAGTGCCGACCTCGCTGTTTTGAGTCGGCCTTACGTCATCATCGGAGCCGTCCTCGTAGTTTTCTTTGTCATCATCTTGTTATTGGTGAAGACCCAACCTAAAGCCAAAGAAAGCGTCGACCAAAAGTTGGGTCCCACGGTGAAACGCCTTTGGCAGAACAAACCTTACCGATTCGGTGTGGTAGCACAGTTTTTCTACGTTGGCGTACAAATCATGTGTTGGACTTTCATCATCCAATACGGCACGCGTGTGTTCATGAACGAAGGCATGACGGAGCAAGCCGCCGAGGTGCTCTCGCAACGCTACAACATCGTGGCCATGGCTATCTTTTGTGTAAGCCGATTCATTTGCACTTTCCTACTGAAATATATCCATCCCTCCAAGTTGTTGACCTATTTGGGTATAGCTGGAGCTATATTGGTCTTGGGGGTCATTTTCCTTGAGGGAAGGGCAGGAATGTATTGCTTAGTGGCGGTTTCGGCCTGCATGAGCCTGATGTTCCCGACCATCTACGGCATTGCCTTGACTGACACAGGCGAGGATGCCAAAATCGGTGCCGCAGGATTGATTATGGCCATCTTGGGCGGTTCGGTGCTACCCCCTTTGCAAGCCCGCATTATCGACGGCAACGGACTTTTCGGTATCGCATCGGTCAACTTGAGCTTTGTGTTGCCGTTGGTTTGCTTCGTTGTCATCGTACTCTATGGAAATTTCATTACAAAACACGACAAATAATCTCACGCAGAAATCGCAGAAATCGCAGAAGCGCAAAGCGACGTAAACCAATCGTCTGGCAGGTTTCCCACAATTCTGCGAGTTCTGCGTGAAAAAAATACTTCAATATGAAACGCTACTGCCAAACCTTGGAACTCGTCAACGACCCTGAACTCATCGAAAAATATTGTGAACTTCATGCCCATGTTTGGCCCGAAGTAATTGAAGGCCAACGTGCTGTCGGTATCCTTGATATGCAAATTTATCGTTTTGAAAATCATGTATTTATGATTTGCGAAACGGTGGATGACTTTGATTGGGAAAAAGACATGGCCAAATTGGCCACTTTGCCACGACAAGCAGAGTGGGAAGCCTATGTGGCACAATGCCAAGGTGCCGACCCCAATCTCCCTTCAACAGGAAAATGGCACCTTATGGAAAAAATTTTTTAAAAGGATATAAAAATAAGTGTATCTTTGCGGCTTAATAAAATGGATTATTATGCGCAAACTTATTACTCAGTTTTGCAATTTTATATTTGGCAAACATAAAAACAACACGTTGCCCCGTGTTTGGATCTTGGCGGTAGATATGATTATCGTTATCACATCCTACCTCATCGCCATTCTTATGCTCTATTTCCGCGACATTACAGCATCTGGATTTGATTGGAGTCGCATTTGGATTGTGCCTATCGCCTACTTAATTGCATTTCTTGTCAGTCGCACTTACGATGGAATGTTGCGCTATTCAGGATTCAATGACATCCGTAAGATTTTTATAGCCTGTACGCTTACATTGTCTTTCCTAGTCATCGGTAAACTTATCATCTACCACATTTCGAAACCTTTGGCAACAGAGCTTTTCCCTCGCTATGTGACGATGATTTACCATTACCTCATTACGATGGTGATAATGATTCTCATGCGCTTCACCATCAGACGATTGTACAATGAGGTCTACAAAAATACCCCTGACAAAATGAATACGCTTATCTATGGTGCTGGTGATGGTGGCACGATGTTACTGCGTACCTTGAGTCAGGATACGAAATCGAAGTTTAAGGTCAGAGCCTTCGTTGATGACGACCCCAAACGTGTCGGGTCTCAAATCAATACCGTCAAAGTATACTCACCCAAAGTGGCCTTAACGCCCGAATTTATCAAGAAATTTGACATTGATGTGTTGATTGTGGCCATCCCCAGCCTCAGCGAAGAACGCAACAAGGAAATCATTGAGAAGGGCTTGGCACTTAACCTCATCGTGAAGTCGATTCCCTCGTTCGACAAGTGGGTGGACGGCAAATTTGCCAGCAACCAAATCCAAGACATCAAGATTGAAGACCTCTTGGGCCGCAAACCCATTATTTTGGGCAAGAGCAATGTCATCCGCGAAATCAACAATAAAGTAGTGCTCGTCACAGGTGCAGCAGGCTCAATCGGTAGCGAGATTTGCCGTCAGGTGATGCACTACAATCCATCCAAACTCATCATGCTCGACCAAGCTGAATCGCCCATGTACGACTTTCAGTTTGAGATGAATAACACTCCTGTTTTTAAGGATATGCGTGATAAGATGGCTTTCGTCATCACCAATGTGAAAGACCCTGTTCGCATGAGGAAAGTGTTCGAAGCATACCATCCACAAGTGGTGTTCCATGCCGCTGCTTATAAACACGTACCTTTCATGGAGGAAAACGCTTACGAAGCTGTGTTTGTCAACGTGTTTGGCACCAAGCTCATAGCCGACCTTTCCGTTGAGTATGGCGTGGAGAAATTCGTCATGATTTCGACTGATAAGGCCGTCAACCCAACCAATGTGATGGGTGCCACCAAGCGCATCGCGGAGATTTACACACAAAGCCGTGCTGGAAAAACCAAGTTCATCACCACGCGTTTTGGCAATGTGTTGGGCTCGAATGGTTCGGTGGTTCCATTGTTCCGCAAACAAATCGAACAAGGCGGCCCCATCACTGTCACCGACCATCGCATCACCCGTTTCTTCATGACCATTCCCGAAGCCTGTAGCCTTGTCTTGGAGGCAGGTTCCATCGGCGAAGGAGGCGATATTTTTGTTTTCGACATGGGTGAAAAGGTTAAGATTTGGGACTTAGCCGAGAAGATGCGTAAATTGGCACACCATCCCGAAATCGAAATCATCGAAACTGGTCTCCGTCCAGGCGAAAAACTCTACGAAGAGGTCTTGGCCAACGAAGAAAACACCATCAAGACCGACAACGAGAAAATCATGCACGCCATTGTGCGCAAATACGAGGCCGCTGAAGTGGACAGCATGATTGCCAAACTACACGACGAACTCGAAACCTGCGACCCGATGAAGATTGTGGCTCAGATGAAAGTCATCGTGCCCGAGTTTAAGAGCAACAATAGCGTGTTCAGTCAGTTGGACAAATAAACCAAGATGTACACCATTCATACCGACCCGCTCCATCGCATCGCTTACGCCACCGATGCTTCGGCTTATCGTGAGGTACCTCAAGGCGTGGCCTTCCCCGAAAACGAACAAGATATTGTCTACCTGATCGAAACAGCTCGTGAGCGCAAAACCCATCTCATCCCAAGAGCAGGCGGTACTTCCATCGCGGGCCAAGTGGTGGGAAGTGGCATTGTCGTTGATATCAGCAAACACTTCAAGAAAATACTGGAAATCAACCCTGAAGAACACTGGGCAAGGGTGCAACCTGGTGTTGTTCTTGATGAACTAAATATTGCTTTGGAGCCGTACGGTCTATTCTTCAGCCCAGAGACTTCTACCAGTAACCGCTGTTGCATCGGAGGTATGTTTGGCAACAACTCTTGTGGCTCGCATTCCTTAATTTACGGCAGCACCCGACATCATGTGTTAGAAGCGAGAGGCGTACTTTGTGACGGCAGCATCGAAGTGTTTAAGGAATACAGCATCCGTGAACTGGAAGCGCGGTTTGGTTCGCGTTTTTGGGAGAACGACCGCTTATGTCATTCCGTGCGTAAGGAAATGGGGCAGGAAATGGAATCTATAAGCGGTCGTGGTCAACAAGCTCCTTTAATCCAAAACATTTACTCACAGCTTATTAATTGGGCTTTAGACGAAAAAACAGTCCAACGCATCGAGGAAAACTATCCCGACAAGAGCCTGCGCCGTCGCTCTTGCGGCTATGCCATCGACGAAGTCATCGAAGACCTGCATAATACGGCCAAACCACTTAAAGATCGTACCATTAACCTTTGCAAAGTGCTTGCAGGAAGCGAAGGTACCTTGGCTTTTATCACCGAAATCAAAGTCGACCTTGACCTTTTGCCGCCTAAGGAAAAAATGGTGGTTTGCGCCCATTGCGACACGCTGCAAAAAAGTTTTTTGGGGAATTTGGTCGCCTTACAATTCCATCCCTCAGCCATTGAGTTGATGGATCGTAATATCTTGGAACTCAGCAAACAGAATGTCGAACAGCAGAAAAACCGATTCTTCGTGCAAGGCGACCCTGCTGCCATCCTCATCATCGAACTGCGTGGCAAGACAAGGGCTGAAATCGATGCCATAGCCGACCAACTTGAAAAAGCCTTAAGCGAAAACGAGAAACACTTAGTTTACTCCTGTTCAAGAGTTTACGGCTCAGAAATCAGCAAGGTTTGGAGTCTGCGCAAAGCGGGATTGGGTCTGCTCACTGGCATGAAAGGCGATGCCAAACCGATTGGCGTTATCGAAGACACGGCGGTGGCTCCTGAAAAGTTGCCTGATTATATGGCCGACTTTGCCCAAATGTTAGAAAACCTTGGCTTGAGTTGCGTCTATCATGCCCATATCAGCACGGGAGAACTACATCTGCGCCCCATCATCAACATCAAGGAAGCGGAAGGCAAGCGCAAATTCCGCGAAGTGGCCTATCAAACCGCCTTGTTAGTCAAGAAATACAAAGGTTCGCTCAGCGGCGAGCATGGCGACGGACGTTTGCGTGGCGAATTCATCCAATTGATGTATGGCGATGAAGTCTATGCTATGATGCAAGAGCTCAAGAAATGTTGGGACCCATTGCAAGTCTATAACCTGCATAAGATTGTGGACACGTTGCCCATGGACAGCATGCTGCGCTTTGAGGTGGGGCAGCAATATGCTATTGAAAGGGAATTATGTGAAAAAGACGGCCCTTCGACAGGCTCAGGGACCTATTACAACTGGAAAGCCGCATTTGACGAATGTAAGGTGGAAGGCGCAACTGGAGCCAAAAACCAACTCCATGCCTTGATGTGCAGCATCGAGCAATGCAACGGCGCCGGCGACTGCCGAAAGTCGAACCTGATTGGTGGCACACTATGTCCCGCATTCAAGGTGAGTGGCGACGAGACCAAAGCCACACGCGCCCGCGCCAATGTGCTTCGCGAAATCCTCACAAGAGGGTGGGAGAGTGAAGCATTTACTCAAGCCCTCAATAAAGACAAAAACCTTCTGAAATCCAAGGAACTGGCCGAAGTTTTGGACAGCTGTTTAGCCTGCAAAGGCTGCCGCAGCGAGTGTCCTTCCAATGTCGACATGACCCGCCTGCGCTCCGAAATACTACAGCAAAAATATGATGTCGACGGGATGCCGTTGCGATCTTTCGCTGTGTCGCGCATGGCAACGGTAGAGCAATTGGGGCATCTCGTTTGGCCGATTTACAACTTATTTGCATCGTGGAAATTCTCGTCCAATATCATCAAGAACATCATCAAATTCTCGACGGAAAGAGACATCCCAACCTTGAGTCGTGTGACCATGCGAAAAGCCGTGCAGCGAGCATGTCGCAAACACAAAGAAAAAGCCACCAAGGGCAAGGTTTACCTCTTTGCAGATGAGTTCACCAACTTCCAAGAAGCGGAAATCGGCCTCACTTTTGCCAAATTGTTGCTGCATCTGGGTTACGAAGTGGAAATCCCGAAACACGTGGAAAGCGGTCGCGCCGCTATTTCAAAAGGCAACTTGAAATTAGCCAAAAAGTTTGCTTTGAAGAATGTCAACTTGCTGAAAGACAAAATTTCGGAACAAACATCATTGGTCGGCATAGAACCCTCATGCATCCTCAGTTTCCGTGACGAATATCCCGACTTGGTGCCTGCTGAACTGCGGCAACAAGCCAAGGAATTAGGCCGCAACGCCTTGCTGTTTGATGAGTTTATCGTGCGAGAAGTCGCCGCTGGTCACATCACCTCCAACGACTTCAAGACGGATGCCTTAGAGATTTGGCTCCATGGTCATTGCCACCAAAAAGCTTTGGTGGGAACGGAGAAGACAGTACAAGCCTTCAAACTGCTCACCGGAGCCAAAGTGCATGTCATTCCAAGCGGTTGTTGTGGCATGGCTGGTTCGTTCGGCTACGAAAAAGAACATTACAGAACTTCGTTGGCCATCGGCGAAATGGTGCTGTTTCCCACCGTCCGTAAAGCCGTAGCCAACACTGATAATGTCACGCCATGCATCGTCTCGGCCCCAGGTACTTCATGCCGCCAGCAAATCCTCGACGGCACAGGCGTTCATGCCGTCCATCCCATTGAAATACTATACCGATGGATGAAATAATCAATAAACTTTGCCGTTTTATTAAAAAGCATTATCTTTGCGACATTGAACCCTTAAATCATATCCCATGAAAAAGCTTTTCATACTCATAACGTTGCTCCTCATGATTGTTGTGGGCTGCAACCGTACCAACCCCAACGAGGTTGAAGTGGAGACCTATACCCTCAGCGATAGCATCTACGTTGAAAGCGAATTTGGCGACGATTATTCTTACTACACCATGAATGTTGACTTGCCTATCACCAAAAACAACAAACTGCACGACAACATCATGCATTGGATGCTTTCAGACGAAACGAAGGATTACAAGACTTTCTTCCAAGAAGAAAAAGACCGCTTTTTTGCCGTAGAAGGCGAGGAACCCCATTCCCAATTTGAAGGCAATTACACCCTATCGGAACAAAACGACCTTTATGTCACCTATATCGCAGAAGGTTATACCTACACCGGCGGTGCACACCCTTCGCCTTGGTACTATGGTGTTTCCTTCAGCAAGATTGACGGAAGCATGGTAGGGTACGATATGTTTGAAAATCCCGAACAATTGGTTGACATCGTTTCCGAAAATATCCGAAAGCAATATTTCTCGAAATACAACACCGAAGAAGAGGAATACTTGTTTGAGCCCGACGAGCCGTTCCAGCTGCCGACCAACCAACCCTGGATTGAGACTGACAGCGTGGTGTTTTGCTATGCCCCCTTTGAAATCGCTCCCTACGCGGCGGGTATGCCCTTATGTAAAATCTCTAAAACAGACTTGTTGCCTTATCTGAGCGAAATAGGTAAAGCAGTTCTATTTTAATCAACGAACATGAACAACTACTGCATCATTATGGCGGGCGGCATTGGTAGCCGCTTTTGGCCGCTCAGCAAAGACAACTACCCCAAACAATTTCTCGACATCCTTGGCACGGGAAAGAGTTTCATTCGCAGCACATACGAGCGTTTTAGTCCTGTTATCCCCGATGAGAATTTCCTCGTGGTGACCAACAAAGCCTACAAACAACTCGTCCTGGAACATCTGCCCATGCTCCATCCCGACCAAGTGCTTTGCGAGCCAGCACGACGTAACACTGCACCCTGCATCGCCTACGCGGCCTACCACATTCAAAGCCGTAGCTCCGATGCCAACATCGTCGTCACACCTGCCGACCATTTGGTGACCAACGAAGTGGAGTTCCAACGCATCATCCGTTTGGGATTCGATTTTTTGGCAAAAAACCAAAACGCTCTGATGACTATTGGCATCAAGCCCAGTAGACCCGAGACGGGTTACGGTTACATCCAAGTGCCTAAAATAAATGCGGAATGCGGAATGCAGAATGCAGAATGTGGAACTAATTCAGCATTTCCCGAAGTAGTGAAAGTGGAAATGTTTAAGGAGAAGCCAGATTATGAAACTGCTGTGAAGTTTGTTGCCGAGGGCAACTTTTTCTGGAATAGTGGCATATTCCTTTGGACATTGGAAGGCATCATGCAGGCCTTCAAACTATATTTGCCTGAAATGGTGGACGTGTTCGAAAAAGGATTATACAATTTCGGCACACCTGAAGAACAAGACTTTATCAACGACCATTTTGTGGACTGCCCCAACATCAGCATCGATTATGGCGTGATGGAAAAGTCACCCAATGCCTATACCATCCCCGCCGACTTTGGCTGGAGCGACATCGGCACATGGGGTTCACTGTTCACCCACGCCAAAAAAGACGACTGCGGTAATGCCTTGCGCGGCAAAGTGGTTTCGGTGGATAACAAAAACACCATTATTAATATAGAGGAAGGCAACGAAGCCATTGTGGAAGGCTTGGAAGACTACTTGGTAGCTTACCGCGACCATTCGCTCCTCGTTTGCCGACTCCACGACGAGCAGCAGATTAAAGTTTGGATTGAAGGATTAAAATAAACGTGTTACCTGTGGAAAACCAACCGCTTGTTTCTGTAATCATGCCATGTTACAACATGGAAAAATACATCGCAGATTCCATTGAATCGGTGCAACAGCAGACGTATCCTTATTGGGAACTGCTCATTGTTGACGACGCTTCGACAGATGGAACTGTTGCTATTATTGAAAAATATTGCCAACAAGATCATAGAATCCATTGTACGGTCAAACCAAAACATTCCGGCATAGCCGACTCAAGAAACCAATGCCTAAAAATGGCACAAGGCCAGTATTTGGCTTTTCTTGATGCCGACGACATCTGGCACCCGAAAAAACTGGAAATCCAGTTGTTATTCATGGCTGAAAAAAGAGCAGGTTTTTCCTATTCAGCCTATGATTGTATTGATGAAGACGGACAACCCTTAAACAAAATCGTCAAGACCGCTGGCAATTTGGACTATGACGCCTATCTGCAAAATACCATCATTGGCTGCTCGACAGTGATGGTTGACAAAGGCTTGGTTGGTGAAATTGTCGTCCCAAATTTTCGCACCAGCGAAGACACTGCCACTTGGCTTGATATCTTAAAGAATGGTCATTTGGCCCAAGCCATTGACGAACCTTTGGTTTCCTATAGAATCAGAAGAAAGTCGGCAAGTTCCAACAAGTTCAAAGCCTCGTATGATTTATGGACGGTGTATCGCCGTCATGAATACATACCGTTTTTCAAAGCTGTGAAGTATTTCAGCAGCTACGCTTTCAACGCTATCAAAAAACGCCTCTGATGACCGATTATTTCCTATATCGTCAGGCATGGCGTTTCGACGGCGCACCGCACGAAGAGCACCAACTACAAGAACAAGAATGGAAAGCTCTGCTCAAGCAAGGCGGCTTGATGGTAAGAAATACATACGATTTTGATTGTCAAGGTGAAACTTGTTTTTGGTATGTCATCAAAGACCAATTTGAAGGCATGGAAGGACTATCATCAAGGGTGAGGAACAAAGTAAGACATGCTCAGCAATATTTTGACTACCAGCTGATTTCGTTCAAGATGATGCAAGAAAAGGCATATCCCATCCTTGCGGAAACATACGCCGACTATGCTGTTCACGACAAAACCATGAACCAAGAAGTATTCAAACACTACCTTAATCATTGCCAAGAAAGACATTTCGACTATTGGGGCATTTTTGAAAAGGAAACACAACTATTGGTTGGCTTTTGCACGGTACGCGTATGGAATCGCTGCTGTGAATACGAGGTGACTGGCATCGTATCAAAATACAAGAAAGGTGGCTACTATCCATATTATGGACTTTATCAACATCTGAACCAATACTATCTTGAAGACCAACATTTCAATTACGTGAGCGACAGTGCCCGAACTATCACGGAACATTCCAACATTCAAGAATTTCTTATCGAAAACTTCGATTTCCGAAAAGCTTATTGCCAACTTGCAGTGTATTATCAATGGTGGATGAAGTTGGCTGTCAAAGTGTTGTACCCATTCAGAAAAATCATTCCTTTGAAACCTAAGGCCGTTCTCAACATGGAGGCCATGCAACGGAGGGAGAAATAAGCAAATCTCCTAATAAAAAAACCCCGTAGAAACGGGGAGAATCTACGAGGCCAAAAAATTAATAACATGAAACATAAAAATGCGCCCCCTTCAGGACTTGAACCTGAGACCCCCTGATTAACAGTCAGATGCTCTGACCAACTGAGCTAAGGAGGCTGCACAACGTCACATAACTTTCGTTTTGCGGCTGCAAAAATACGGCTTTTTTCAATACTGGCAATGTTTTTCCGATATTTTTTTTCAACAAATATATATTTATTTGATATTCAGTTTAATACAATTTGTTGATTAAACAGGATTTATTAGGGAAATCTATTTTTTCTTACCTTTGCACGAATTTTAAACCTTGAATTTTAAATCTTTGAATCTATCATGAAGAAAATACTCAGCATCGGAAGCGCATTGGTCGACATTCTGACCCAAATCCCAAACGAAACAATCCTCAACGAACTCAACCTCCCGAAAGGCAGTATGACTTACGTGGATGCCGCCACTTCGGTGCAAATCGGCGAAAGCCTAAAGCCTTACGGCAGCAAAATGGCTGCTGGTGGCTCGGCGGCCAACACCGCGAGTGGCTTGGCCAAACTCGGCGTCGAAAGCGGTTTCCTTAGCAAGATTGGCAAGGATGAAGTAGGGCGTTTCTTCGAAAAGGAAATGGTCGACACTAACGTAAAACCCCAACTGCTAACTTCCGACACGCCTTCGGGCCGTGTGCAAGCTATCGTCACGCCCGATGGTGAGCGCACCTTCGCCACTTGCCTTGGTGCCGCAGCAGAAATGCGTCCCGAGGACATCACGCCTAAACTCTTTGATGGTTGGGACATTTTTTATGTGGAAGGTTACCTCGTCGCCAACCCGCCTATGCTTAACAAAGCCATGGAAACTGCCAAGGCAGCTGGACTCAAAATCGCCATCGACCTTGCCAGTTACAATGTGGTGGAAGAAAGCCGTGACTATTTCCTGCAACTTATCGAAAAGTACGTGGATTACGTTTTCGCCAACGAGAAGGAGGCCCAAGCCCTTACGGGTATGGAACCGCTGCAAGCCTTGGATTTCATCGCCTTACGCTGCGAAATCGCCGTGGTGAAAGTGGGACCCAAAGGTGCATACGTCAAACGTGGAGAAGAATTAGCAACCATAGCACCTATGGAAGCTAAAGTCATAGACACAACTGGGGCTGGCGACATGTGGGCTGCTGGATTCTTGGCTGGTCTCGTGAAAGGCGAAAACCTCCAGAAATGCGGACAAATGGGCACCATTATGGCATCCAATGTTATCGAGGTCGTCGGACCTAAGATGGATGAAGCGCACTGGGAGAAAACACATGCTTTAATTGCGGAATTAGGAATGCGGAATTAGGAATGTGGAATTAGGAATGTGGAATTAGGAATGTGGAATTAGGAATGCGGAATTAGGAATGCGGAATAACGCGAAACGACGTCGCATTTCGACCCGATTCCGCATCCAACATTCAACATTCAGCATTAAATTTATGCTTTATTGCAAAAGGTAACGTTATTTTTTATACCTTTGCGCCCACTATAGTGTTTTTCGCGAAAAGTAAATATTTAATAATTAGCTAGTTAGATAAAAAATGAAGGAATTCCAGACAAAAGACATCCGCAATGTTGCCCTCATCGGCGCAGCAAAGTCGGGTAAGACCACGCTTGCCGAAAACATGCTTTTCGAAGGCAAGCTCATCAACAGAAAAGGTAGCACCGACGAGAAGAACACCGTTTCCGACTACCGTCCTATCGAAATGGAGCGTCAAATCTCTGTGAACGCTTCCATGATGTACACCATCTACAACGACAAGAAGATCAACATCTTGGACACCCCTGGCTTTAGCGACTTCTCGGGCGACATCGTCAGCTGCCTCTACGCTGCCGACATGGCCGTCTGCACCGTCAACGCCCAATCGGGTGTTGAAGCCACCACTGAGAACGCCTGGCGTCACGCTGCCAACACCAACAAGCCTGTTGTGTTCTTCATGAACCAACTCGACCACAGCAACGCCAACTTCGATAACACGATCCGCGAACTGAAAGAATATTTCGGCGACAAAGTCACGCCTATTCAATATCCCGTCAACGCCGGTGAGGACTTCAACGCCGTCATCGACTTGATTATGATGAAGATGTTAGTCTTCAAGAACGGCAATGGCGCTCCTGAAATCCAGGACATCCCCGCCGCTGAGATGGCCAAGGCCGAAGAACTACACAACAACCTCATCGAGCACGCCGCCGAAGGTGAAGAAGCCCTGATGGAGAAGTTCTTCGAAGAGATGACCCTGAGCGAAGAGGACATGGAACGCGGTATCCACTTGGGTATCGTCAACCGCGAGATGTTCCCCGTGATTTGCGGTGCTGCCAAACGTGGCGTGGGTGTCACCCGTCTGATGGATTTCCTTATCAACGCCTGCCCGTCGCCTGCCGACATGCCGGCTGTGAAAGCCAACAACGGTCAAGAGTTCCACAACAGCAACGACGACCCGACCGCTTTGTTCATCTTCAAGGTGACCACTGAGCAGAACCTCGGTGATGTGGCTTGGATGCGCGTCTACGGTGGTACCGTGGTGAAGAGCCAAGACCTCATCAACCCGCGCACGGGCAACAAGGAGCGTCTGTCACAGCTGCTCGTCTTCCGCGGCAAGAACCGTGAGGAAGTCGAGAAAGTCAACGCTGGCGACATCATCTGCACCATCAAGCTGAAGGACGGCCGCATCGGTGATTCGTTGGTCGACGCCAAGGCTGGTGATGCTATCTTCCCCGAAATTCCGTTCCCAACCCCGATCTTCTCGATTGCAGTCAAGGCCGTCAACTCACAAGAAGATGAAAAGCTCGGCAGCATCCTCAACGACATCCACAAGACCGACCCGACCGTCATCGCTGGTATGTCGCGTGAATTACGCCAGAACATTCTGCAATGCCAGGGCGAATATCACTTCAACACCCTGAAGTGGTACTTCGACAATGTCTATAAGATCGCCATCGAGACGGCTTCGCCGAAGATCCCGTATCGTGAGACCATCACCAAGAGCGCAAGCGCAAGCTACCGTCACAAGAAACAATCCGGTGGTAGCGGTCAATTCGGTGAAGTCCACATGCAACTGGCTCCTTACTTCGAGGGTTACACCGACCCGAGCGAATTGCAGGTGCGCGACAAGCAAGAGTACGAACTGCCTTGGGGCGGTAAGCTCATCTTCGCCAACTGCGTGGTTGGTGGTGCCATCGACGCTCGCTTCATGCCCGCCATCCTGAAGGGTGTCAACGAGCGCTTGGAGCAAGGCCCGCTGACGGGTTCTTACGCCCGCGACATCATCGTCTACATCTACGATGGTAAGATGCACCCGGTCGACTCCAATGAAATGGCCTTTAAGATCGCCGGTCGTATGGCCTTCAGCGCCGCCTTTAAGAACGCTGGCCCGAAGATCATGGAACCCATCTATGACTTAGACGTGCGTATGCCCGCCGACCTCATGGGTGCCGTGATGACCGACCTGCAAGGCCGCCGCGCCATCGTGATGGGTATGGATAGTGACCACAACTACCAGACCATCCACGCCAAGGTGCCGTTGGCAGAAATGGACCGCTATTCTACTTCACTCAGCTCACTGACCTCAGGACGTGGTACCTTCACCATGAAGTATGCTGAATACCAGCAAGTGCCTACCGACGTCCAGAACCGTCTGCTGAAAGAGTACGAAGAAAGCCAGAAAGAAGAAGAATAAAAGAGTATTTTTTCATAAGTATTGCATTTTTCCCCGCTACATGTATTTGTGGCGGGGTTTTTTTTTATCTTTGCGGGCAAAATATAGGTGTCTTGAAAAAAGATAATAACATAATGATACGACAAAAAAGTGTGCTGCGCTCCGTTTTATTCATACTGTTGCTAAGTTTGGGCATGAAGAGCATAACGGCACAAACACCCTACAGGCAATATGCCAATGATGGTGTCGAATTGAACTTTTTTGTGATTGAGAATGTCGATTTTAGGGCGTGTCTTTTGTATAATCTTACCTTAGATGATAGGTTTGTGTTGATACCCGAAGACGAAAATGGCATCCTTAGTCTCAGTTCAAACGACGACTTGTCGAGAGAAGACTTTTTTGACACTTTCGAGGATTTTTATAATAACATCTATACCGACTTCCAATTGTTGTCGAAGCAAGAAATCACAGATTTGGCAACAATGTGGAAATCACAGGTAGACCCTCGACTTTTTTCATCCATAATGATGGATATTATGCTCAGGAGGTCAAGAAGCGGTGACAACGAACATTGCATCGATGCTGAACCCTTTTGCACTTCGGATTTCTATGAATTTGAATCGGCCAGTACTACTCAAACGGCTGATGACTTAGAACCAAATCCTATTCAAGATGGTTGCATTGGAGCTTCCTACAATCCTTCTTGGTATTACTTAAGGATTGGTGAACCTGGTCCGTTCATTATTCACATGGAAGGCCATGACCCTGAATATCCAAATATCCTTAGAGATATTGATTTTTGTTTGTGGGGACCCTACACTGAAGAACAAATGAATTCAGGTTATGCCTGCTCCCACTTGACTACCAACAAGATTATCGATTGTAACTATTCAACTTCCTATCTTGAGAATGCTTATTTGGGCTATCCAGCAAATCAACATCAACACAATGCAGGTCATGGCACGGTGAACTACCATGTACCTCAAACGGGTGAGTATTACCTTCTGATGATTACAAACTTCTCCAGACAGCCTTGTTACATCTCTTTCAATAAACCAGAAGGAGAAGCGGGGGGTAGTGGCACTACTGACTGTAGCATTCTTCCTCCAATCGTTAACAATGACGGCCCATACTGCGTAGGCGAAACTATTCATTTGACTGCCATGGGCATAGCGGGAGCTTCATATAATTGGACACGTCCGAATGGACTCTATAATCCAATACAACATACAAACTATCAAAATCCCACCATTCAAAACTGTACGATGGATATGGCAGGTCCCTACATCTGCACAATCTCTAAAGAGGGTCATGGATCTGCTTGCGACACTACATGGGTAGTAATTTATCCCAAACCCGTCGCTAACTTCACAGCAACCACTGCATGTGTAGGTAATGCCACCCAATTCGATGCCAGCAGTTCAACAACCAATCCTCCAGGGTACAGTATTGCTAATTATGAATGGGATTTTGGTGACGGAACAACAACAACAGGTTCTGTACCTACGACAAGCCATACATACGCCGAAGCTGGTACCTATGTAGTTACACTTCATGTAAGCGATCCTGACGGCCATTGCTCCGGTGAAGCTATACAAAATGTCATCGTCATCAGTCCAAGTGCAGAGGATTATTACGTGACGATATGCGAAGGCGAATCATATACCTTTAATGGTAACTCTTATTTCCAAGAAGGAGACTATCCTATAACCATCCAAACAGAAGGTTGTCAATCGACAGCAACACTCCACTTAACCGTCATTAATTTTGGTGTACAGATTGTGGCTAATCCAGATGATGAAATTTGTCAAGGAGATACTGTGATGCTACACGCTAATGTTGATAGTGTTTATTATGTTGCTGTGGGCGATATTCTTTGCACCGACGGCATCATTGTGAAACCTTATCATTGGCCTTGCGGTAAGACAGCTAAAGGCATCGTTTTTTATGTCGACGATTCACACTTACATGGTTATGCGGTTTCGCTTACTCAAGAGGGGCCCATGAAATGGAGTAGTAGTACTAATGATGTACAACAGTTACAGAATTACACCCATTGGCGTAATGCCATCACGGATTTCGATGGATCAGGCAATACAGAAATTCTTAGAACAGGCACTACAGCTGCAACTTATCCAGCAGCATGGGCTGTTGATTTCGACAATGGATGGTATCTACCTGCGGCAGGCCAGCTCAATTTGCTTTTCGGTGAACTGATGAACGTAAATACGAGTTTAAATCTAGTAGGAGGAACTCCTATGCAAGACCCAGGAAATGCAAATGTAAACGAGGGTAATATTTATCTTTGGTCTTCAACAGAGTTTAAAAATAATAACAAATACCAAGCCATGACTGTTAAGATAAGAGATGGTTTGGTGATAAGCGTTGACAAGAATAAAACTGACAAGTATTATGTTAGATCTGTGATCAAATTCTGAAATTTTTAAAGATATCGCTCACGCCATTGTTGGCTAAACGACTTGGAAGCAAACTCAGGCATGGGTCTTTCACCCCACAATGGTCCTAACAAGCGTTTCAACTCCAACTTTTTCAAAAACAACGGACTATCCATCTTTTTGCGTGACTTGCAATGCCAAATCATTGTTTTCAGCATAGTGTCAAATTTGGCGTTACCCTTTTTTTCAGTCATGGCAAGATGCCGGTTTTCAATGATGAGGTCATCTAACGGGATTTTCACGGGACAAATCTCCACACACTTTCCACAAAGCGAGCAAGCGGAATTAAGGTAACTATAGTCTTCCAAACCCTCAATTAGTGGCGTCATTACCGTGCCCACTGGACCGATATATTTAGTCCCGTATGAATAACCACCGATGTTTTTATATATCGGACAAACGCTCACGCAAGCCCCACAATGGATACATGACATCACCTTACGCTGATCTTCGTGTGAAAGCAATTCTGAACGGTTGTTGTCGAGCAAGATTACATACATTTGTTCAGGACCATTGCCTTGCTTTGCCGGACCAAAAGTGATAGTGTTGCACGAAGCCATGCTTTGTCCGTTGGAATGTAGCGAAAGCAAGGGTAACATCACACTAAGATCGTCGATATTGGGAATCATCTTGTCGATGCCAGCCACCACAATGTGAACTTTCGCCATCGACGTGTATTTTAATATATTTCCTTCGTTTTCAGTAAGAACCACACCACCAACATCAGAAAGTAAGAAGTTGGCTCCAGTAATGCAAATCGGGACATCCTGGCTTTCAACTGCCACCTCATGACGCACAAAATTAACCATCTGCTTTATCGAACTGTCAGGTTTCAACTTGAAGTTCTCGGTTAGGATGGCGTTATTTTCTTCCTTGGAAAGATGTATCGAAGGTGAAAGCGGGTGATACGACTTTTGCTTGGCCATGTGCAACACGAAACGGCCAATTTCAGTCTCCACCACGCGAATGTTTTTCCGTTCAAGAAAACCTTTCAACTCTATTTCATCAAGGATGGTGGAATTGGAACGAGTGATGGCGTTGGCTTTTTCCTTGCAGATAATGTCAATGATCATCGTCAAGGCGTCGTCGGCATTGCGTGCCCACAATACTTTGCCACCATTTTCAGTGAAATGCGTTTCAAAGTCAACCAATAGCTTTTCCAAGCCCAACATCGACTTGTTGCGCAAGGTGTAGGCACGCTGTTTTTCAAGGTCGAGATTGCGATAATTTACCTTGCCTTTGGCAAAATTCTGTTCTAAACAACCCGTACTATAGTTGATTTTCTGCCAGTGTTCCTCATCGAAAGCCACTTCGCAGCCTTGTTTGAATATCGTTTTAGGTTCGTTCATCATCATAAGTCATAAGATTCTATCTTTTCCACTCTTCTCACATGACGGCCACCTTCAAAATCGGTGTTCAGAAACGCTTGCACCATCTCCCAAGCTAATTCATTGGGAATGAAACGACCTGGCAGGGCAAGAATGTTGGCATCGTTATGCTGACGTGCCAATTTGGCTAATTCAACATTCCAACACAACGCTGCGCGTACATTATGATGATGGTTGGCCGTCATCTGGGCACCATTGCCACTACCGCAAAGGATAATTCCCAAAGGATAAGTGCCAGCAGCGATGGCCGAAGCCAAAGGATGAATGAAGTCGGGATAGTCGACACTTTCATTGCTATAGGTGCCAAAATCATCGACTGTATAGCCAGCTTCAGTCAATTTGTCAATCAAAAATTGCTTCATTTCGAAGCCTCCATGATCACTTGCTATGGGTATGATGCGTTCCATTTTTTCGTTGTTGATAAAAGATGTCGCAAAATTACGCATTTTCGTTGTTCGGAATCTTTAGAACCCACTATTTCTGAATAACTTACCCAATGATATCAATTCAATGTTTTTAAATCAAGAACCTAATAATCAACAAATTGTAAGTTATCAACAGATTATTTGTTGATAACTTTTTGATTGAGGTGCATAATAACCAGACCATTTTTAATCAACATCTATCAACTAAAATAAGAGTCGAAAATGAACATTATTTCAAAAAATCGAACCTTATTTTATCCAATTTTTCATTTTTCATCGAATAAATAAAAAGGTATAAATTAGCCTGAAAAATAATTCCTTATTCATATCAAAAAACACTCCCTCAAATTGGAAATCATTAATGCAAGAATTTTATTGAAAAGTTTTCAACCAATTCACAAGCATAATATCATCCGTATCATTTTTCTAAAAATTAATCTTTAAAAAACATAAAAATGAAATATTGATAAATGATGTGTTGATAACTTGGCGACGTTTTTCCGCAAATTGAAAATCGGGTATCTCTAATCCAATTAAAATGTCTAATTTTGACCCGAATTTAAAAACGAAAATGAAGCGGTTTTTTAGCGTTATATCTTTGGTTTTCATAGTGTTGATATTCAGTACGAGATTATTTTCGCAGTCTGAATATCAGACTTTTACCTATCCAAATGGTCAAATTTCAAGCGAGGGAATCTTGCGTGATGGTCGTCCTGACGGACTTTGGAAAACCTATTACGAAAGCGGTCAGTTGAAGTCCATCGGCAAGCGTACAGAGTTTCTTTTGGACAGCACTTGGGTGTTTTTGAAGGAAAATGGCGACACAAGTTTAGTGGTCAACTACAAGAAGGATTTGAAAAATGGACCGCGTTTCACTTATAGTGAAACTGAAATAGTGATGGAACCTTTTGTCAACGATGTAAGACAAGGCGAAGGAAAAAGGGTGGATAAAAAAGGACGTTTACTTCAGACGATGAACTTTGTCAACGGGTTGGAAGAAGGCATCTCACCTGTTTTTGATACCACTGGTTTATTACGCGAAATCGTCACATACCGTAAAGGTTTCGTGATGTCTCGCGAAGCTTTGAATCGTTACGATCGCGATGGTAAGAAACATGGTTATTGGAAAACATTCTTCGACGATTGGAGCGTCCATACTGAGTGTTATTATCGTCACGGATTGCGTGATAGTTTTTACAAAGAATATGATGAAAAAGGTAATTTGAAGAAGATTACAAAATATGTGAACGATGTAGAGCAAGTTTTAGAGAGTGAAATGAAACCGCTCGTTATGCAGTATGAATATTATTCGGATGGTAAGATAAAGCGTGAGGCTTCTTTCCGTGACGGAAAAAAAGAAGGCGTTTGGCGTGAGTTTGATGAAAAAGGCAATGTGGTGAGTTCACAAACTTATCAAAAAGGTGTTTTGACGGGTCAAGGCATTGTGGATACCGACGGAAAACGACGTGGCTATTTTAAGGAGTTTTATCCCGACAATAGTTTGCGTGCAGAAGGTATCTTCGTCGAAGGACAACGTTCTGGAGAATGGAAGTTTTATTATCAAAACGGTAAAGTGCAAGAAGTAGGTAATTATACTGATGGTCAGCCAGATGGAATTTGGATTTGGTATTATGAAAACGGCCAAAAGCAGATTGAGGAACAGTTTTATAAAGGTATGGAAAATGGGCCATACGTTGAATACGACACAAAAGGAAACACCATCGTCACGGGTACGTATTTCGATGGCATGAAAAACGGCAAATGGACTGAGCAAATCGGTGACATGCGTACCCAAGGCGAGTACCGCAATGACAAACAAGTAGGGGAGTGGGTGTCGTATTACAATAACGATAAAATGGCTTTCCGAGGTAATTTCAATGCGGGCTATCCTGATGGAGAACATTCCTTCTACTATGAGAACGGTAGGTTGCGCGAGATTCAAAGTTATGCTGCTGGTGTGAAGCATGGCGACTGGAAAAAATATCTTGATACAGGTGAATTGTATTTTACCATCACTTACGACCATGGCAAGGAAGTGAAATATGATGGTGAGGCCTTGGATGAAGATGAAATTGTCAGAGAATGAAGCAGATAGATTTTTTGAAACCAGGTTCAAAGATTGCCATTGCAGCTCCTGCTCGAATGGTGACGCCTGATGAAATGCAGTTTGCCATCAACTGGTTGAAAGAGAAAGGTTTTGTTCCTGTTTATGACGAGAGACTCTTTGCCCAGCATTATATTTTTGCTGGCGATGACAACTTCCGTGCTGCTGTGTTTCAGCATTATTTAGATGATGAAGATATTGAGGCGATTTGGATAGCGAGAGGCGGTTATGGTAGCATCCGCATCATCGACAAATTGGACTTCACCCAATTTTTACAACATCCGAAATGGATTATAGGCTTTAGTGACGGCACGGTGTTTCATGGAAAACTAAATCGTTTGGGTGTGCCGAGTTTGCATGCTGCCATGCCTTTTTATTTTGAAAACAAAACCCCAGAAGCAAAACATGCTTTATTTGATGCACTTTTGGGTAAGCCTTTGCAATATGAGTTTCCTTCTCATCCTTTGAATAAAAATGATGTAATGGAAGGTGAAATAGTAGGCGGCAATCTGTCGGTTTTATATGGCATGATGGGTTCCAACACTTTTCCTGAATTGGATGGAAAAATAATGTTCATTGAAGATGTGGATGAATATATCTATCACATTGACAGGATGATGCATGCATTGAAGCGCGCAGGAAAATTGGAAAATCTAAAAGGGCTTATCGTTGGTGGTTTGACCCAAATCAAAGATAATTCGCATCCTTTTGGTATGACAGCAGAACAGGTTATAGCAGAGGCTGTGGCAGAGTATAACTATCCCCTTTGTTTCGGTTTCCCTGCCGGACATTTTGACGATAACAGACCTTTGTTCTTTGGTCTGAAATCGAGAATAGAAGTTACCGAAGCATCGTCAGTTTTCCTTGGCAATTTTGTCCATTGACTTAAGGATTTCCTTCAACATGTTAGGCTTGGTAAGGTTGAGCCAGTCGCAGAAGGTGATGCCCATATACTTCGCCGTCTTCTTCCAACTGCCCTTGTGGTCTTTCTTAAGCGAGAAGATGTAGGAATTGCTGGTGCCGAGCAACACTTCTTTCAAAGCGCACACCTTATATACAATTTCATTGTAGAGGCTTTCGCTGGTCACGCCCGTCTTGCATTCAATAACGAACAGTTTGTTGGCTTTCATAAAGCACACATCCAATTCGTTGTTGTGTTTGATAATGCCGTTCGAAATGTGGACACCCATGGCGATGTCGTCGGGCTGCAGCACATTTTTAATCAAAGCGTAGACATATTCCTCAAACCATCCACCTGTAAGGTATTCAATTTCATTGCTTTGCAAAGAACCAGGTCTTTCGGGAACAAAACCAATGTAATTCAAGAACTTGCTTAAGTTGGGAATTGGAGTCATGTAGTCCTTATGCGGATTTTCCACTTCCGAGATGATGAGGAACTTCCAGTTGCGATATTTCTCGCGCAAGGTTTCCATCACCTGATAATCGCCTTGACCAAAGAGGTTTTGCGAAAACATGGTAAACAAATGCTGTGAAAAAGCGGTATCTTTCACTTGTTGGCGAGGCTCATCCACATCGCTTTGGAGACCATAAAGGCCAAAATATTCCTTCAGCGTCATGCGATGTTTGATGGGAAACACTTCGTCATCGTCGTCATAGATGCTATGGTCGAAGATGGTCTTGACAATCAGGTTTTCACGGGTTTGTGTGTAGAAAAACAAGGTGTTGAACTCTTCGAAAACGTGTTGCACCGACAAGGTCATGTAACGGTTGCCGCCAGCAAGGTTGAGATAATACTGCTTGTTGGGAATCAGTTCGCCTTTGATGGTTCTACAAATACGTTCGTAGAGAAACTTGTCTTCGTAACGCTTGACGATAATGCTTTTCACTAAGTTTTCATCCACCTCAAGCTGTTGGGTCAAAAGTTGGATACAATCGGCTTCTTCTTCAGCGGAAATAAACAGCAGCTCATCACCGTCTTCGTAGTATTCCTTAGTGAACAGATATGCCGGCAAAGGGTTGCTTTTGTCTATGATGTTGACTATAGTTTTTGACATAATGAAAATAATTTGGCACAAAAATAGGAAAAGTTTTTCAAAACAAAAAAAGACAGCCGAAGCTGCCTTTCTTTTTCGCTTGGTTTTGTGGTTTATCTGACGACAATTCTCTTCACGGTTTTTCCACCAGCATTTTTCACTTCAACAAAATATACTCCACTTTCCAAAGATTCAATATTGATAGTATTTTCTTTATTATCAATTTGTTGTGATTTGATAAGTTGTCCGTTAAGGTTGTAAATCGCCATTTTGGAGGGTTGTCCTTCATCTAAAACGAGACTAAAAACACCATTAGAAACCGGATTAGGTGAAATTTCGAAGGATAAAGAAGTTGACTCGTTTATAGATTCGATTATGGTAAGAGGATAATAATGAACCAAACCTAAACTTGGATTGTCGTATTGGTGATAAATGTGATCTTCCACTTCTTCTGGATCCATACTTCCCCAATCATTTCCACAGGCCATAATATCGTATGTGGAATTGTTGTAAAGGTCATAGACGACACCATTGTTGCCATTGTCATGTATCCAGTTTAGTCCAAACTCTTCATCAGTGCCAAGGTTGACATCAGCGGCATTAATGACTGTGATTCCCCACAAGTTGCCCGTGATGGTGTTATTGCGGATGATGGCTTTATTGTTTTCGTTCATGCCGTAGATGCTGATGCCGCTACCGCCGTTCATGGGGTTGTCCTCATAGTGATTATCAACGAATTGATTTCTCTCGATGACAGAAGAAAGGGTCAGGCCTTGTTGGTTGTAACCATAACGCCCATTGGAAATGACATTATCTTTCAGCAGTACTTTTGTGGAACCTGTGCCCATGAGGTCGGCCACTGAAATGCCACCCACATGCCACGAAGCCCAGCGGTCGTCGATTTCGTTTCCTACAATGCGGATAGTGTCTTCACCGCCAGGTCCAAGGTTGATTTGTGGGCTATTGAAACCATTAGAATCGGCATTGGCATCGAACATGCAGTTCAAAATTTGCGGTGAGCCTTGACCATTGGCTGGCGAACTGATGGCTGCACTTTCGTTCATCATGAAAATACAATTCTCAATGATGGGGTTACAGTTCATGAAATCAATGACCGCATTGGCGTAATCTCGGGTAAAATAGAGGAATTTGGTATCGGAAAATGCAACATCGGATTCAATCACCTTGATGCCATTACCATCGCTGAAATACATCTTTTTAACCTCGCAACCCGTAGCGTTTTCAAACCTCATGCTGAAGTGAGGTTCGCCCATAACAGAGACACGGTTTGCGTTTTCACAAATCATTGAGCCTTTGATAGTTATAAGTGCGTCTTCAACAAAGATCTTTGTAAAACCATTGTCAATTTTTAAGACATCGTTTTGCGAAAAGGTAAGGTCGGAATGGATGTAGTAGTTATTGGATTCAAAAGTCACCACACCATCAGTAATATTGACGAGTTCACTCATGGTGTAAGTTGTGCCGCTGCCAGGGCTCACCCATTGTGCATTCATCATTGACCAAAGGCTAAGAAAAAAAGCTAAAATCAAGGTTTCTTTTTTCATTTTCGATAAATTTTCAAACTATTGGCAAAAATAGTCATTTCTTCAATACAACAAACCAAAAAGCCATAGTGGAATCTTGTTTCCATGGCCAATTTCCATATTGTCGGTTACAACAAAACTGTCTTTGATATCCTTGATTTGAGAGAATCCTTTTCCTTTTCCGCCCACTTCAAAAAGCCATTTTCCATCTACAACCAAATCGCCTTTGCAAGGCATATAAAGTTTATGATTGACACCAACTTGTGAAGCAAGATAGGTTTCGCGCATGGTTCCTGAATCGACTTGAAGGGTCAGGCAGTACATCAGGTTGGTATTGTAGAAAAGTATTTTTTCTGGCTTTGTCAACATGTTCATTCCGCTTTCAGTGGCGTAGAGTCGTCTTACCAAAGCCGCCTTATCCATCAAATCAAGGAGTTTCAATACATTGTTGCGTGAGGCTTGTAATGTAGTGCAAAGTGATGATATATTTAAGGTATAAGGTTTTAGTTCGGCCAATATAGCCAAAAGTTGTTTGACCTTATAAACGGAATCATATTCAATATGGCTCACTGCAGGGATTTCAACGGTGACAACCGTGTCTATTACCTGTTGAAGCCGGTCGGGAAAACCATCGCCTTCTTCACGATAGAATGGGTAATAACCTGATTCTATGTATTTTTCAAAGTGTTGCAATACTTTTACTTTCGATGTGATTTGCGAAGCCTCGGTGAAATGGTTGTTTAGTATGGTTTCCAAAGACAGCACAGGAAGGTCGGCCACCTGCTCCAACTTCAAGTATTCTCTGAAAGAAAGGCCTTCCATCGTGTAGGCTCGATGGCGACGCGAAAGGTCAGCTGTCAGCGACTCTTCCAATTTCAGCATCGATGAGCCGGTCACCACGATATACAGACGAGGATAGGAATCATAAATGTTCTTTATTTCCTGCTGCCAGTTTTTGTATTTATGGACTTCGTCCAAAAAAAGATGGGTACCGCCATGCGTGTAGTGGTATTCTGCTAATTCAAGTAAGGTGTGGTTGGCAAACCAAATATGATCCAAAGAAACATATAAAGCTTTTTCGACATTCGTGAAAGTGCGTTTGATGTGTTGCAGCATCAAAGTTGTCTTACCCACGCCTTTTGCTCCCTTGATGACAATCAATCGGTTGTCCCAGTTGATTTTGTCGTAAAGGTATCGAGTGAAACTCAAATCGGTGTCGGCTAACAAACGACCGTATGTTTTGAACAAAGTATCCATAGTTTTCTGTTTTTCTCGCTGCAAAACTACGATTTTTTACTTTAGAAAAACAAAAATAAATGCATTTTTTTACTTTTGAGAAATAAAAAGGAGTATAATTTTTTACTTTCGAAAGTAAAAAAAGGTAGCCAAAGCCACCTTTTTGCATACACTCTTTTTCGAATACATGCCAAAATAATATGACCATGACCGCTTAAACATTAGTAAAAGCGGTCATAGTCATGGTCACAAGCGATATAAAAAATTACTTCTTAATCGCTGCGATGCCAGGCAATTCCTTGCCTTCGATGGCTTCGAGCAAGGCACCGCCGCCAGTGGACACATAGCTCACTTGGTCAGCTAGGCCAAACTTGTTAATGCAAGCCACGGAGTCACCGCCGCCGATGAGCGAGAAGGCACCATCTTTGGTGGCTGCTGCAATGGCCTCAGCGATAGCCTTTGAGCCTTGTGCAAATGTGTCGAATTCAAACACGCCGCAGGGACCGTTCCAAAGGATGGTCTTAGAGCCTTTGATGACGTTGGCGAAGAGTTCGCGGGTCTTCGGGCCGATGTCCATGCCTTCCCAACCGTCTGGGATGTTCATCGGGTCGACGACTTGGGTGTTGGCATCGTTGCCGAACTTGTCACCAACCACGCAGTCGATGGCGAGAACGAGATTGACGCCTTTTTCCTTGGCTTTGGCCAAAATGTCGAGGGCGAGGTCAAGTTTGTCGTCTTCGCAGATGGAGTTGCCAATCTTGCCACCGAGGGCTTTCTTGAAGGTGTAGGTCATGCCGCCACAGAGGATAAGGTTGTTGACCTTTGTGAGCAGGTTTTCGATGATTTCAATCTTGGTGGAGACCTTCGAACCACCCATGATGGCGGTGAAAGGATGTTGGATTTCGTTCATCACCTTGTTGACAGCGGCTACTTCCTTGCCCATCAGGTAACCGAACATCTTGTGGTCGGCGTCGAAATAGTCGGCAATCAAGGCAGTGGAAGCATGGGCGCGGTGGGCGGTGCCGAAGGCGTCGTTGATGTAGTATTCGCCATAGCCAGCGAGGGTCTTGGTGAACTCTTTCTGCGAGGCTTTGATGGCTTTCTTGGCTTCGTCGTAGCCTTCTTCGCCTTTCTCGATGCCACGCGGCTTGCCTTCTTCCTCGGCATAGAAACGCAGGTTTTCGAGCACAATGACCTCACCGGGTTTCATGGCAGCCACTTGGTCGGCGGCTTTCATGCAGTCGTCGGCAAATTGCACAGGACGGCCCAACAATTCTTCCAAGTGCTTGATAATCGGCTTGATGGAGAACTTCGGGTCGGGGTTCTTTTTCGGGCGACCGAGGTGCGACATCAGCACAACCATACCTTTGTCATTCAATACCTTATTGATAGTAGGCAAAGCGGCACGCATACGGGTGTCGTCGGTGATGTTAAAGTTGTCGTCCAACGGGACGTTGAAATCGACGCGGATAACCACGCGCTTGTTTTCAAAATTGATTTGATCGATGTTTACCATAGCATTTTATATGTTTAATTGTTGATTGTTGAATTGTTTAATTGTTGTTCTTTTTCTTCTTGAAGCGATGCTTCTTTTGCTTGGGTTTTTGGACGGTTTCCTTCGGGATGACCATGTTGATGGATTTGGAAAGCATCTCAAAATCGAATGGTGAATTGTTGAGGTTTTCGCCTTCGGTTTCCACCAACAAGGAGTGAGGAGGTATCGAGACGATATGGATCTTTTTTCCTCGGAAGGTCTTTACCTCATTGATTTTATTGATGAAAGTGCCGTCGTAGAGGTTTTTCACGTTAGCAGCGAACTTGAAGATGGATACTTTTTTGATGACCGTAACATCAAACAATCCATCGTTTGGAATGGCGTTGGGCATCGTCATCATTCCTCCACCATTGAAACGGCCATTGCCGATGGAAAGATTGAGGATAAAATCGTCAAAGACTAATTCATCGTCGATGGTGAGTTGAATATGTGTGATTTTGTATGTCAACATGCACTTCACCAAACTAATGAGATACCGAATGGTACCGCCTTTGCCTTGTTGCTTCATGAGGTTGGTGGAACTGCACACCATTTCGTCCAAACCCGTGCCTGCGGCATTGAGAAAATAACGTATTTTTGAGTCACCGTTATCGTAGTAGGTCAATTTTCCGATGTCGTGTACATAAATGTTGCCAGCTTTGATGATTTTGGCGACTTCGTCATATTCCAAGGGGATATTAAAGGTGCGGCGCCAGTCATTGCCCGTTCCAATGGGCATGGTGGCCATGGTGATTTCGTTTGTGGGTACCACATCTTGGGTGAAAATGCCATTGATTACTTCGTTATTGGTGCCGTCGCCACCCACCGCGATGAATTTGCGATAGCCTTTTTCGACGATAGCGTTGCGGACAATTTCAATAGCGTGTCGGGGATATTCGGTCAGCATATCATCAAATTCAATACCCTCATTGATAAGTATTTGCTTAATCATAGGCCAGTCTTTTCCAGACTTTCCCACCGAAGCCTTTGGGTTGACGACGACCAACCATTTATTGATAATATCGGTCATAAAAACATGTGTTTTTCGGGGGTCAAAGATAAGAAATAAAACAATCGGTCAAGCCAAAAGTGCTGTTCTTTGGAAAAAGTAAGGACTTCACATCGGTATTTTTTCTATTTTTGCACATTATTTATAATAGTTTATTATCGCATGATTACACTGAATGACAGAATCACACTCGAAGAAGTTGAGAAAGTCTTGTATTCAAACGAAAAGATTCAAGTTTCTGACGCCTGGGTAGCCCGCGTGGAAGCTTGCTTCCGTTTTTTGGAAAAGTTTGCCGCCGAAAAAGTCATCTATGGCATCAATACGGGCTTTGGTCCGATGGCACAATGGCGTGTTGACGACAAATATCTTACTGATTTACAATATAATATCATCCGTAGCCATTCCACGGGTGCAGGCGAGCCTTTGGGCGACATCTATGTGAAGTCGGCCATGATTGCCCGCTTGGGCACAGTGTTGCAATGCCGCTCAGGGGTGCATTCCGACGTGGTGAAACTGCTTGTGGAGTTCATCAACCACGAGATTTATCCTTTCATTCCCATGCATGGTAGCGTGGGTGCCAGTGGCGACTTGGTGCAGCTGGCACATATCGCGCTCTGCCTTATCGGTGAAGGCGAAGTACACTATAAAGGTGAATGGCGCAATGCCGGCGAGGTGATGAAACAATTAGGTCTGACACCACTGAAAATGCACATCCGCGAGGGTCTCTCCATCACCAATGGCACCTCCGTGATGACAGGTATCAGTGTCATCAACCTGTTCAACGCCGAGACTTTGCTCGATTGGGCCACCTTAGCTGCGGTTTGGATGAATGAAATCGCTTCTTCATTCGACGACTATATGTCGGAAGGCGAAAACAACTGCCGCCGCCACGAAGGTCAGCAAGAGATTGCACGTCGTTTGCGCCAACTTTCTGAAGGCTCGCAATGCCTCAAGAAACGTGCCCATGAACTCTACGACTATGGCCATTCCGACGTGAAGGTGTTTGAACACAAGGTGCAAGCCTATTATTCATTGCGTTGCACACCTCAGATTTTAGGTCCTATTTACGACACGTTGAAATACACGCGCCAAATCCTTGAAGATGAACTAAATTCGGCCTGTGACAATCCTATCGTCGACCCAGAGACGGAATATGTCTACCATGGTGGCAACTTCCACGGCGACTATATTTCATTGGAGGAAGACAAGGTGAAAATCGCCCTTGTGCGTCTCTGCATGACTGCCGAACGTCAGCTGAACTACCTGTTCCACGACCGCATCAACGGCATTCTGCCCCCATTCCTCAATCTTGGCACATTAGGGCTGAACTACGGCATGCAGGCTTGCCAGTTTACGGCCACTTCGACGACTGCCGAATGTCAGACTTTGGCTATGCCTAACTACGTGCATAGTATCCCGAACAACAACGACAACCAGGACATTGTCAGTATGGGTACCAATAGTGCCTTGCTCTGCAAGCAAGTGGTCGAAAACTGCTTCCAGGTGATGGCTATCCAATACATCGCTTTGGCGCAGGCCACTGACTGCCTGAAGATTGCCGACAAACTTTGCCCGACTTCTCGCAGGGTCTACGACAAGGTGCGCGAAATCATACCGCTCTTTATCGAAGACACGCCATTCTACAAGGAAATTGCTGCCGTTGAAAACTATCTGAAAACCAATCCATTGAAACTGAAATGACAAAATACGCCCTTATCACTGGTGCCTCACGAGGCTTGGGAAAAGCCATCGCCTTGCGCTTGGCCAACGACGGTTTTGCCGTGATTATCAATTATCAATCCAACAAAGAAGCTGCCGAAGACACTTTGAAGCAGATACAAGAAGCTGGAGGCACTGGCGAGCTGTTGCCTTTCAATGTTGCAGACCCGCAAGCCATCGAAGCTGCTTTGGATACTTGGTCGCAGGCGCATCCTGACGATTACATCTCCGTGTTGGTCAACAATGCGGGCATCCGTCAGGATAACTTGATGATTTTCATGCAGGAAGAGCAATGGAACAATGTGCTTGACACCACTTTGAACGGCTTTTTCTACATCACGCGCCGACTGCTGAAGGACATGATGACGCACCGCAACGGACGTATCATCAACATGGCTTCGCTGTCTGGACTGAAAGGCCTGCCTGGTCAGACCAACTATTCCGCTGCCAAGGCAGCTCTCATTGGTGCCACCAAGGCTTTAGCGCAGGAAGTGGCTGCCCGCAAGGTGACCGTCAACGCTATTGCACCTGGATTTATTGCCACCGACATGACCAAGGAACTCGACGAAACCGAGTTGAAGAAACTCATCCCATTAGGACGTTTCGGCAAACCCGAGGAAGTGGCCGCCTTGACGAGTTTTTTGGCATCCGATGAGTCGGCATACATTACGGGACAAGTCATTTCCATCAACGGAGGGTTATACACATAAAAACCGGCCCTTCGACGGGCTCAGGGACCTAGGTCGTTGAGCCTGTCGAAACGCCGACTTGAAAAAGCAAATTATGAACAATAGAAGAGTCGTCATCACAGGCATAGGCATTTGGTCTTGCCTCGGAAAAAATAAAGAAGAAGTCAGTCAATCGTTGCGCGAAGGCCGTTCGGGCATTGGCATCCAACCTGAGCGCACCGAATACGGCTATCGCTCACCTTTGACGGGCATTGTCGAAAGACCTCAACTAAAAGGTATCCTCGACCGCAAACTTCGCATGTATCTCGCAGAAGAGGGCGAATATGCCTACATGGCCACTTTGGAAGCCTTCAAACAAGCGGGTATCGATGATGCTTATCTGCTTGAAAACGAAGTAGGTGTGTTGTTTGGCAACGACTCATCAGCCAAAGCGGTCATCGATTCGCATGAGACCATTTTGGAGAAAAAAGACACCACACTTGTTGGCTCTGCGGCCATTTTCCAGTCGATGAACTCGACGGTGACGATGAATCTTTCCACTATCTTCCACCTAAAAGGTATCAACATGACCATCAGTGCGGCTTGCGCCAGCGGCTCACATTCCATCGGTTTGGGTGCGTTGCTGATTCGTAACGGTTTACAGGACATGGTGCTTTGTGGCGGTGCACAAGAGACCAATTATCTCTCAATGGGCAGCTTTGATGGCATTAGCGCCTTCTCGACCCGCATTGACGAGCCGACAAAGGCTTCGCGTCCCTTCGACCGTGACCGCGACGGTCTTGTACCCAGTGGTGGTGCAGCGGCCTTGGTGCTTGAAGATTACGACCATGCCGTGGCTCGCGGTGCCACCATTTTGGCCGAAGTGTGCGGCTACGGCTTCTCTTCGAATGGCGAAAGCCACATCTCGCAACCCAGCGAAGACGGCTGCTATCGTGCCATGACCCGCGCCATGAATGAAGCTGGCGTGAAGGCCGAAGACATCGACTATGTCAATGCCCATGCCACCTCTACACCACAAGGCGACATGTTTGAGGCATTGGCGCTGAAGCGGCTTTTCGGCCCGACACAAACACCTATTTCGTCTACCAAGTCGATGACGGGTCATGAGTGTTGGATGGCGGGTGCGAGCGAGATTGTTTACTGCATCCTTATGATGCAAGGCGGTTTCATTGCCCCCAACATCAACTTTGAGCATCCTGACGAATACTCTGAAGGTCTCAATATCGTTAACACGACGACCTCTAAAGAGCTGAAAACCATCCTTTCCAATTCCTTTGGATTTGGAGGAACCAATTCTGCTTTAGTGATAAAATCCATATAATGTCAAACAATTAAAATCAAACACTATGAAACGTTTATTAATGACAGCATTCCTAGTTATGGTTGCCACAGTTACATTCGCAGCAAACCCCTTAAAAGTTGTCAACGGCGACAAGAAATTCTTCAAGAATGCAGAAGGAACGGTTTTTCTGGAGGTTATTTATGATGAAAGCGCCACGTTCGATGACAAGATGCCTTTGACCGAGAAATACGATAATATGGAAGAAAAGACAACAATCTCGTATAATGGTTTCATAGAGGAGTTCAGCGAACGCAATAAAAAATTGCAATTCGTTAATACCGAAGAAGAGGCCACATACAAGATAACCGTCAGGGTGACAAAGGTAGACGAATTTGTCAATATCATGGGATTTATTCCCGGTCCCTGTATACGTGTTTGGGGAACCTTGACCGTTACAGACGTTAAGAGTGGAGAAGCATTGTTGGTCGTTGACATCGATGAGATAGATGGAGGTTCAGCTCCAACGACTGATGCTGCTTTCAATGACACTTTTGGAGAGCTGGGTAAATCAATTGCCAAACTGAAGTAAACGAATTAATAACCATAATCAACATGCATCTTACACCTAAATTAAAAGAGGCTTATAGTAAAGAGCATTTAACAGCCCGTGAGGCGCAGGCCAAAGCGGAATGGATTGCCTGGGGACCGATAGTGTTTCAAGTGAGCCGCTTGATGAAAAAATTCGGCATTTTCGAGATGCTGCGCAACAGCGACAACGGCATGACCGAAGCCGAAGTGGCCAAGGAAGCTAATATCAGCAGTTATGCCGCCAAGGTGATGCTCGAAGCAAGCTTGTGCATCGGCACGGTGCTTATTGACACAGAAACAGACCGTTACACTTTGAGCAAGACGGGTTGGTGCTTCATTACCGACCGCGCCACCGATGTGAACACCGAGTTCAACCACGACGTGAACTATGAAGGCTGGTTTCATTTGGAGGAAAGCCTGAAAGAAGGTCGTCCCGCGGGATTGGGGCATTTTGGCCCCTGGCCAACGATATATGAAGGCTTGTCGCAACTGCCGCCACAAGTGCAGAAAAGTTGGTTCGGTTTCGACCATTTCTACAGCGACAGCTCATTCCAGCAAGCGCTTGAAATCGTGTTTGCCAACAAGCCTAATACCTTGCTCGATGTGGGTGGCAACACAGGCCGTTGGGCCTTGCAGTGCGTAGGGTATGACAAAGACGTACAAGTAACCATCGTTGACCTGCCGCAACAGTTGGAGATGATGCGTCAAGCCACTGCTGGTCAGCCGGGTGCCGACCGCATTGACGGCTATGGCATGAACCTCTTGGATGCCTCCAAGCCTTTCCCAACGGACAAACATTACGATGTCATCTGGATGAGCCAGTTCCTCGATTGCTTTGGTGAGGATGAAATTGTCAGCATCGTCAGTCGCGCCGCCAAAATCATGGATGGTAACAGCCGCCTGTATATCATGGAAACCTTGTGGGATAGGCAACGCTTCGAGACAGCTGCCTTTTGCCTCACAATGACGAGCCTTTATTTCACCGCAATGGCCAACGGCAACAGTAAGATGTACCACAGCGACGACATGACTCGTTTGGTCGAAAAGGCTGGATTGCAGGTGGAAACGATTCACGATAACCTCGGCCAAGGACATAGCATTATGGTCTGCAAGACAGTTGGCAGTTAACAATTGTTCAGTTACCAGTTGTCCTACGTCCCTCGTCCTACGTCAAAAAACAACAATTCAACGATTAAACAATTCAACAATCAACATAAATGAACAGACAAGAAATAGAAGCAAAAGTCAAGGAGTTTTTGATTGACGACCTTGAGATTGACGAAGAGAAAATCAAACCTGAAGCTCGTCTGAAAGAAGACATCGGCATCGACAGCCTCGATTTTGTCGACATCGTGGTCATCGTCGAGAAGAAATTTGGCTTCAAAATCAAGACAGAAGACATGGCCAAGGTGAAGACCTTCAATGACTTTTGTGACTACATCGAAAAGAAGATTGCCTAGAATAGCGCATGGCCGACACCCTTCAACATAACGAATGGTCGGGCAAAACCGATGGACAGCCTTGGATGCAACGCTCACTCATTGCCATGTTTCGAGTGTTGCCTTTGTGGTTGCTTTACGGCGTGATGGCTTTGGTGATACCTTTCTATATGATTTTCAATAGGAAAGGCTACCAGGCCATATACTGTTTTTTCCGTAAAAGAATGGGTTATGGCCCGTTGAAGGCGTTTGGGAACGTGTATCTCAACCATTTCCGCTTCGGGCAAGTCATCTTGGACCGTTTCGGGGCGTTTGCAGGCAAGAAATACCAATTCGAGTGCGAAGGTTTGGAACTGATGGAGCATTTGGAAAGCCTTCCAAAGGGCTTCTTGATGCTGAGCAGTCATGTGGGTTGCTACGAGATGGTTGGGTATTCGTTGAAGCCTAAAACAAAGAAAATGAACGCTTTGGTATATGCAGGCGAAACGGCTACAGTGATGGAAAACCGTCAGCGAGTGTTGGGACGTAACAATATACAGATGGTGCCCGTCAAGGAAGATTTGTCGCACCTTTTCGCACTCAATGCCGCTATCGACAATGGTGACATTGTGAGCATGCCCGCCGACCGTATCTTTGGTTCCCAGAAAAGCGTTGAATGTCAGTTTTTTGGTGCAAAGGCAAAATTTCCTTTAGGTGGCTTTGCCATGGCGGTGCAGAAAGAAGTTCCTGTGTTGGCGGTATTCGTGATGAAGATCGGCATGAAGAAATATCGTGTTTTCCTTAAGTCTGTGGAATGTGACAGTCAAGCCAAGAAACGCGACCAGATGACGCAACTCGCACAAAGTTTTGCCACTCAGCTTGAAGACATCGTGCGCCGTTATCCCACACAATGGTTCAACTATTTTGACTTTTGGCAGCAATGAGAGCCTTTGAGGACATATCATTAAGGGAACTAATTCCGCAACGACCGCCGTTCGTCATGATCGATAAAATGCTTTCATTTGACATGACGGTTACGGTAACCGAATTGGAAGTCCGCTCCGACAATATCTTCTGCGTCGATGGCAGGCTTTCGGCGGAGGGTTTGATGGAAAACATCGCCCAAACCTGTGCCGCCCGTATGGGTTACATTAACTTGTGCAACAACGTGGCGGTAAAAATCGGTGTCATTGGGGCGGTTAATAACTATGAGGTATTCCGCACGCCAAAAGTCGGTGAGGTAATCGTCACGTCGATAGAAGTGATAGAGGAGATGTTCCAAATCACCATGGTGAAGGCTTTTGTCAGGTGTGGCGACGAAACGATAGCGCAAGCCAACATGAAAATCGCATTGATGGATATGGATATGCAAGCTTAAAAATGACAGAAAAGAACAACATATTATCGGTAACCAAGCCTTTTGAGATTCGCTTCAGTGAGGTGGACTCGATGGGTGTGGTGTGGCATGGCCATTATGCCATCTATTTCGAGGATGCCCGTGAGGCCTTTGGCGCAAAATACGATTTGGAGTATCTGATGATGTATGGCAAGGGCTTTTTTGAACCTATCGTGGAGCTTACTTTCAAATACAAAAAGCCTCTGATTTACGGGATGAAACCTGAAATCACCATCACCTATTGTCCGTGCGAGGCGGCAAAAATAGTGTTTGACTATGAAATTCGCGATACCGAGACAGGCGAAATGGTGGCCACAGGACATTCAGTGCAAGTCTTCATGGATGCCAAAAGCCATCAATTAGTTTTGACGAGTCCTGATTTCTACGAAGAATGGAAACAAAGATGGGAGGTAAACCAATGATTGTCAGGGTATCGGACAATATCATTTCGCCCTTGGGTATGACCACGGCTGAAAACTATGTGGCGGTGAAAGCGGGGCGCTCTGAGCTGAAGCGTCACGACGGATTGTGGCAGTTGCCCGAGCCTTTCACAGCCTCGCTGATGAATCGCGAAGCGGTGAATGAAAAGGCGGCTCAACTGCAAATAGACGACCGATATACCTTCTTCGAGAAAATGATCATCCTTTCGGCGGCCAAAGCTTTGGAACAAACCGACATTGACCCAACTTCGGACAGTGTGCTGTTCATCCTTTCCACCACGAAAGGCAACGTCTTCCTCTTGGACAAAAACGAAACAGGCTTCCCTCGGGAACGCGTCCTTTTGGGTTATGCCGCCAAGCAAATGACCGACTATTTCCATAATCCCAACACTCCAATCGTAGTTTCTAATGCTTGCATTTCTGGAGTATGTGCCCAAATCCAAGCCATGCGCGAGTTGGAAAGCGGTCGTTTCGACTATGTCGTGACGGTGGGTGCTGATGTGCAGTCGGCCTTTATCGTGTCAGGTTTTCAGTCGTTCAAGGCGTTGTCAGTTGACTGTTGCAAACCTTTCGATGCCAATCGCACAGGCCTCAACCTTGGCGATGCTGCTGCGACCCTCATTTATACCAGAAAAGACGAAGTCAACGAAAATGATTGGGTGGCTTGTCGTGGCGCCATCCGCAACGACGCCAACCATATCAGCGGACCGTCGCGCACGGGCGAAGGCAGCTACAGGGCCTTGAAAGTGGCTCTGGGAGATACGAATCCCGACAAGATTGCCTTCATCAACGCGCATGGAACCGCCACGTTATACAACGACGAGATGGAGTCCTTTGCCATCGAAAGGGCAGGACTTTCCTGTGTTCCCGTCAACGGGTTGAAAGGCTATTATGGTCACACCATGGGTGCCGCCGGCATCTTGGAGTCTATCCTTTCGATGCAAGCCATTGACGACCATAACATATTGGCTACCAGAGGCTACGAGACCATAGGTGTCATGCATCCTTTGGTGCTTTCCAACCAAAACCAACCCACTGAAAAGCGGGCTTTCATCAAGCTGTTGTCGGGCTTCGGCGGCTGCAATGCGGCTTTGCTTTTCGCGAAAGGAGGTGAGGCATGACGAAACATGAGGTTTATATCACGCCTAATGAGGTGAGCATCGATGGTAAGGTGCTGATCCACAATAAAAATGGTGCCGCCATGCTGACCGAGCTTTATCGTGCCTATGTCGGCGATTACCCGAAATTCTTCAAGATGGACACCTTGAGCAAGTTGGGTTTTGTGGCTTCCGAGTTGCTGTTGCATTCCGAAGGCGCCGAGCGTTTTGTTCCTCGCGAAGACCGTGCCGTGGTGTTTTTCAACCGCAGCGCGTCGTTGCAGGCCGACACGGCCTATCAGGCCACTATACAGGACCCCGAGAACTTTTTCCCCAGTCCAGCGGCGTTTGTTTACACCTTGCCGAACATCGTGACGGGCGAAATCGCCATCCGCAACAAATACTTTGGCGAGACCTCGTTCATCGTCTTGCCCGAAAACAATCCGCAAATCATGGCACGGGAATTGCAAAACGTCTTCCTCGACCCGATGACCACAAGCGTCCTCGGCGGCTGGCTCGACTGTACCGACGAAAACCACTTTGAAGCCAATATTTTCTTAATCTTAAAATCTTAAATTTTGAATCTTTGAATCTTTGAATTTTGAATCTTTGAATATTAAATCTTTAAATACAGAATCATGGACGAATTAATCTACACCCTGAAACAACAAATCATCGAGGCCTTGAACCTTGAAGACATGACCCCAGAAGACATCGACGAGAACGCCTCGCTGTTTGGCGAAGGCCTCGGCCTCGACTCCATCGATGCCCTTGAACTTATCGTGCTGATGGAGAAGAATTACGGCATCAAGCTGAAAGACCCGTCACAAGGCAAGGAAATCTTCAAGTCGGTGGCTGTGATGGCCGATTACATCCAAAAGAATCGCACCAAATAACAACAATGGAGCCGATTCTGATTACAGGCACGGGCGTCGTTTCGGCGATTGGCTTGAACAAGGCGGAAACCTTGGAGGCTTTACTCAGCGGCAAGTCGGGGGTGGGGCAACTGCGTTACCTCAAGACGGAACACAAGGAGTTTCCCGTCGGCGAGGTGAAGCTGACCGATGCGGAGATGCGTGAGCGTTTGGGTATCCCGCAAGATGCCGTCACCACGCGCACTGCGCTGATGGGTATGTTAGCATTGGGTGAGGCTTTGGAAGAAGCACAGCTGACCAAAGACATGCTATCCAAGGTAGGTTTCATCTCGGGCACCACTGTGGGGGGCATGGACATGAGCGAGCAGTTCTATCTCGATTACATCCACAACGAAGCCCACAAAGAATATATAAAGGTGCATGACTGCGGCAGCTGTTCCGAAATGACCGCCAACCACTTTGGCAAGTTCGCCTTTACTACAACACTTTCCACCGCCTGTTCTTCAGCGGCCAATGCCATCATCTTGGGTGCCAATATGATACGCTGTGGCGAAGCCGACATCGTAGTAGTGGGAGGTAGTGAGTGCATCACCAAGTTCCACCTCAATGGCTTCAACTCGCTGATGATTCTCGACACCGAGCCTTGTCGTCCTTTCGACGCCACACGTCACGGCTTGAATCTTGGCGAAGGTGCAGCTTACATAGTTTTGGAATCGGCAGAAAGTGCAAAACGTCGCGGCGTGACTGCCCAAGCCCTGCTTTCGGGCTATGGCAACGCTTGCGACGCTTTCCATCAAACCGCCTCGTCGCCCGATGGCGAAGGGGCTTATCGTGCGATGAGCGAGGCTTTGCAACTTGCTGGTTTGCAGCCTTCCGACATCGATTACATCAACGCGCATGGCACGGGCACGCCCAACAACGACGCCAGCGAAAGCCAAGCCATGATACGCCTTTTTGGCGAAAACGTGCCGCCAGTGTCATCAACCAAGCCATTCACAGGGCATACAACGAGTGCTTCGGGGTCCATAGAGGCGGTTTTCTGTATCTTGGCCTTGCAAAACGGCTTCCTGCCTGTCAACCTCAACTGGTCGCAGGCCATGGAAGACGGCATCTTACCTGTTTCGCAGCCAACCAAGAAAGAACTGAAGCATGTTTTGTGCAACGCCTTCGGCTTTGGCGGCAATGACTCGTCGCTGCTGATTTCTAAGGTCCCTGAGCTTGTCGAAGGGCCGACTAAAAATGACGGTGCTTCGACAGGCTCAGCAACCTGTTATATCCTCTCCGCCAAGCAAATCTCCCTCCAGCAGCCTTTGACCGAGGCGTGGATGCAGGAACCCATAGAATACGATGTTCCTTTCACTCGTTCCATCGACCCGAGCTTCAAGGAATATGTGTCGCCCATTGAGGCGCGGCGCATGGGAAAGATTTTGAAACGCGCCTTGGCTACATCGAAAGAGGCATTAAAAGAAGCAGGTTTGGACACCGTTGACGCAATCATCACCGGTACGGGCTATGGCTGCATCGAAAACACCGAGTTTTTCTTGGATGCGCTCTCCAACGACGGCGAGCAGATGCTGAAACCCACCTATTTCATGCAGTCGACGCACAACACCATCAGCTCGTTGGTGGCCATACAGACCAAGAATCATGGTTATAACGTCACCTACGCCCATAAGAGCATCTCGTTCGATAGTGCCTTGCAGGACGCTTGGTGGCAGTTCAAGCTCGGCAAAATCAATACCGCATTGGTGGGCGGTCACGACGAGATGACGGAGACCTTCTATCATATCCTGAAAAAAGGCGGTGTGATGGGTCACGACGATGAGATGTGTGGTGAGAGTGCTGTTTCTATTGTGATTTCGCACAAGCCATTACATCAGGTCGTTGAGCCTGTCGAAACGCCGTTACAGAATGAATCGGCCCTTCGACAAGCTCATGGACCTCAGATTTTATGTAAACTCACAGGCTTCCAAATGCTCCACCAGCCCACGACAGACACCATGCAAGATAGCCTTGCGAGAATGCTTCAAAACGCAGGCAAATCCCTTGCCGACGTGGACTACATCCTTACAGGCATCAGTGGCGACCACGGCAATGATGAGGCCTACCTGAAAGAAACCAAGCTTCTTTTCGGCGGCAAGCCTTTGCTGAAATACAAACACCTCTTTGGCGAGAGTTTCACTTCGTCAGGCATAGGTTTGTATGTTGCGGCACAATGCCTCAAAGCGGGTCGCGTGCCGGCTGCGTTGTTCGTGGATCCCAAGGAAGTTAACGACAAACAGCCCAAGTGCATCCTGTTGTATAATCGCACCGACGGCAAGAATGTTTCATTAACCTTATTGGAGGCTTGATTATGTGGAGAATAATTGGTTTGGTAGCTTTACAGTCTTTTTTCCTTTGTGGAGGACAAGTGCTGCTCAAATTGGCCATGCAGCAACTTGGCAAGTTTGAATGGACGTGGGCTTATTTCAAAAGCGTGCTTACCGACTGGTGGCTGCTGGCTTGCGGCATCAGTTTCGGTTTTGCCACGGTGCTATGGCTGTATATCCTGAAAAAATTCCCGTTTAGTCAAGCTTATCCTCTAACCAGCCTCTCGTTTGTGTTCGGCATGATTGCCGCCTGGCTTGTCTTCGGCGAGAGCATCCCTTTCTCGCGGTGGATTGGCCTGGTTCTTGTAGTGTTGGGGTGTTTCCTAATCATGAAATGAGATGAAAAAACTGCTGTTATCCATCGTGTTCGTTGCGTTTAGTTTGATAGTTTCTGCGCAGACGCAACTTTCTGAAAGCCAAAGTAATGAAGTGATAGCTTCGCTAACAAAGGCTGCCGCCTCGATGCAGTCGATGCAATGCCGTTTTGTGCAGGAAAAGACCTCGTCGATGTTGGCTGAGCCTCAGATAGCGGAAGGAAGGATGTATTACGCCGCGCCCGACAGGATGCGTTGGGAATACACTACGCCTTACGCTTTTGCACTGGTTGTCAACGGTGAGCGCCTCGTAAAGGTGACGGATGGCAAGGCTGAGGTCTTGGAAGGCAATGCGGGTCGCATGTACCAAGGCATGGTGAACCTCATTATGGGCAGCGCTTCGGGCAAGAAGCTCTTCGACACTACGGTTTTCGACATCGTTCTATATGACGACAATGGCTTTTGGCGCGCCGACATGACCCCCAAGCGCCGCGACATGAAACGCATGTTCAGCCAGCTGGTGTTTCGTTTCGACAAGAAGACCAACGGCATCAGCCGCGTGGAGTTTGTGGAAGCTGGCGGCGGGATTACCTCGATTCGGTTTGAAGAGATTAAGGTGAACGAGGCGATAGGGGAAGAGGTCTTTGCGGAATAAACAAGCAAGGCCCTTGGGTTGAGTGAGACCTGAGGATGGCAAATTTGCTGGGGCTGGATTTTCCAAGAAAAAAACTAAATTTGCCTCGAAAATAATGAATGGTTTTGGGATATGAAACGAATCTACGAATATGAAGATTTACAGCCAGTGTTAGAACAGCTATTGCAAGATAAAGAGTCTGGTGATATGGAGTTCAAGACGGCAAAAGGCGGTTTCCCGCATTCGATGTGGGAGACCTATTCATCGTTTGCCAATACAAATGGTGGAGCTATTGTTTTTGGCATTAAGGAGAAAGACGATCAGTTCTTTCTCGATGGACTCACAAAAGAACAGGTGAAGAAATATAAAAAAGATTTCTTCAACGGAATACACAACAAACAAGTTGTTAATATTGCGTTGTTGCAAGAAGATGATGTACAGGCGGTTGAGTTTAACGGAGCTTATTTCTTGTTTTTCTATATTCCAAGGGTTGATAGGAGTCTGAGGCCTGTCTATTGCGGGCTTGACCCTTACACAGGAACCTTCAGGCGTGACCTTGATGGTGATTACCATTGTTCTCGGGAGGAAATCAATAGTATGTTTGCCGATGCAAATCTGTCAAGTCCCATAGATGGAAGAATTCTAAAGAATTTTGGTAAGAAAGATTTAGACCCAGAATCAATCAAACAGTATCGCCGCAGATTTGAACAATGGAATCCAGACCATGTATGGAATGCATTGTCGGAGGACGTTTTTTTGGAGAAACTGAATGTGTTCAGAAAAGACAGAAAAACTGGAGAATATGGCTTGACGTATGCTGGACTTTTGATGTTCGGAACCTATAGTGCCATTATGGATGAGAATCCTAATTTCTTTCCTGATTATCAAGAAATCCAAGATCCCCAAGACAGGTGGATAAATCGCATTTGTCCTGATGGAAACTGGGAGTCAAATTTGTTTCAGTTTTACAGTCGGGTGTTGCCTGTGCTTCAAAATTTCTTGCCAAAGCCTTTTATGTTGGAAGGTAATCAAAGAAAAACCGAAACACCTGCTCATGTGGCAGTCAGAGAAGCGTTGGCAAATGCATTGGTTCATGCGGATTACACGGAAAACGCCTCGTTAAACATCTATAAATATCCCAATAAGATGGTTTTCTCAAATCCAGGCATCATGTTGATTTCACTGAAACAGTATTACAAAGGGGGTGAAAGTGTATGCAGAAACAAATATCTTCAAACCATGTTTACATTCTTGGGGTCTGCGGAAAAAGCGGGTAGTGGTGCAGACAAAATTATTCGTGGGTGGGAAGAATTGAACTGGAAGCGTCCATATATTGAAGAAAAAAGCAAACCAAACAAGGTTGTACTAACAATGTCGATGGAATCAATGTTGGATGAGGAAGTTAAAAATGGGTTATCTGAACACTTTGGAGATCAATTGGAGCAGGTTCCGCACGAACAACTCTTAACTTTGGCATTGGCATACTCGGAAGAGGAAATTACAAATGAACGTCTGCAGTATGCGTTAAATATGCATCGGGCAGACATCACAAAAATGTTAAGTAAGATGTGTTCTCAACAGTTGTTGGTATCTTCGGGACGCGGAAGAGGAACCAGATATCATGTATATGGTATGGATGTGAATTCGATGGAAAAGGTTGCAACCTCTGACCAAAAGGTTGCAACCTCCGACCAAAAGGTTGCAACCTCCGACCAAAAGGTGGCAACCTCCGACCAAAAGGTGGCAACCTCCGACCAAAAGGTGGCAACCTCCGACCAAAAGGTGGCAACCTCTGACCAAAAGGTGGCAACCTCTGACCAAAAGGTGGCAACCTCTGACCAAAAGGTGGCAACCTCAAAAAAACACTTTTCAAGGGAAATGTTGAGAAAAATAATTGTTGAATATTGTGCTGAATGGCGTACACTGGATGACATTTCCGCTTTTATTGGACGAGACAGGAAGTATCTTAGAAATAAGATTTTACCTCAAATGACAGATGTCATAGAAAAAATGTATGAGAACATTCCCAATCATCCAAGACAAAAATACCGGGCAAAACAAAAAGATGCAGATGCATAAATCATTATATAATCTCTAAATGAAATCTTTATTTTTGCCTCTTCATAAACGAAAACACAAATGCACTTTTTGGACAACCTCTTCATATTAGAATCCATTGACGACACCGACACCAGCTTCACGGCAAAGCTGCGCTGCAACCCTGAGCATCCTGTGTATCAAGCCCATTTTCCTGGCAATCCCATCACCCCGGGGGCATGCCTGCTGAAGACTGCTGGCGAGGTGCTGCAACATAAAATGGGCCGACCGCTGTATCTGAAGGCCTCCAAGAACATCAAATACCTCAATGTGCTGGTACCCGAGGAAGGTAAAGAGGTGTGCTTCAACTTTTCCAATTTCTCGGAAATCGAAAACGGCTGCAAGACCCAAGTCGTCATCGCAGATGAGACCGTCGTTTATTCCAAAATATCGTCGACTTTCAGTTATGAACCCCTCTGATGCCATAGCGATACCAACCAAGATGCGGCAGCTGAAGGTCTGCACCGTCATGCCGACCTACAACAATAGCGGCACGCTGCGCGATGTGGTGGAACGGGTGCTGAATTATTGCGCCGATGTCATCGTCGTCAACGACGGCTGCACCGACCATTCGGCTGAAGTCTTGGCTTCATTCGGCGAGCGTATCACCGTGGTCGACTATGGCCGCAACCGTGGCAAAGGCTATGCCCTCAAACAAGGCTTCGAGAAAGCCAAAGCCATGGGCTTCGACTATGCCCTCACCATCGACAGCGACGGACAGCACTTCCCCGAGGACATCCCGCTGTTTGTGTCGGCCTTGGAGCAACATCCTGGCGCCTTGATTGTGGGCAGCCGCAACCTGAAGCAGGACAACATGCCTGGTAAGAACACCTTCGCCAACAAGTTTTCCAATTTCTGGTTCAGGGTGCAGACGGGCATCGACCTGCCCGACACACAGACGGGCTATCGGCTGTATCCTTTGAACAACATGCCTTGCCTCGCCCTGCTCACTTATCGCTACGAGGCCGAGCTGGAGTTGCTCGTCTTCTCCGCTTGGCGTGGCACCGACTTGGTGCCCATCAAGGTCAACGTGATTTATCCCGAGGACCGCGTCACGCATTTCAGGCCGTTTTGGGACTTCTTCCGCATTACTGTGCTGAACACCATACTTTGCCTCGTGGCGCTCGTCTACGGTTGGCCTTCACGACTTCTCCGAAAACAATAAGAGGAAATTATTAATGTCAAGAATTAGAGAATTAGAGAAAAATGAATCGCATAAAGAATACTGAAATACTGCACCTGCGGTGCTGAGAATAGGGAGAAAGAAAATCGCAGATTTTTCCTCTCTAATTCCATGAAAATTCAAAAATGAAGTCCCAAACGAAGACCCGAAATAAGAAATTCTGAAATTCACTAATTCTTGATAAAATAAAACCATGAATAAGTTCTTCCTTGATATTTACGACCGCCTGTCGCGCAACAAGCCCTTTTCCATCTTCTTGATGGCCTTCGTCTTGGGCTTGTGCGTGCTCTCAGCCCTGCGTCTGGACTACAAGGAAAACATCACCGACTTCCTGCCCACCGACCCCGAGAAGGAACGCTACACCTCAGTCTACAACGACATGAGCGACCAAGGTCGGGTGACCATTATCTTCTCTGCCGACACCACACAACTCGTTGGCGACGAGGCCCTCGACGCCTTGATGGATGCCATGGATGCCTTTGAACAACGGTGGCAAGAATGCGACACCACACAGCTGGTCAGCGACTTGCGCTGCAAAGTCGACGGCAGCCAGGTGTTTGATGCCATGGATTTCATTCGCGAGAACCAGCCGCTGTTTCTTACCGAGAGTGACTACCGCCGCATGGATTCCTTGCTCGCCGACCCCGACCACGTCGTGACCAGCATGGCCAACATCAAGCGGGTGCTGTCGATGCCCACGGCAGGTTTCGTCGTCGACGGCATTAAGGCCGACCCGCTCAACCTGTATTCTCCCACCTTGCAGCGGCTGAATGTGCTTAACCCGACGCAAGGCTACCGCATGGAGGACGAATATCTCTTCAACGAGCGCGGCGACAAAGGTTTTGCCTTCTTCTCGTCGCCGTTTTCGGGCAGTGACACCCAAGGCAATGCGAAGATTGTCAGTTTGTTGGACCAAGTGATAGCCCAAACTGAAGCGGAGCATCCCGAAGTGCATATCTCGGCTGTGGGTGCGCCCACCATCGCCGTCACCAATGCGCAGCAAATCAAGAAAGACAGCTTCGTTTCCGTTACCTTGGCTATTGTGCTGATATTCGGCATCCTGATGTTCACCATGGCACGCAAGCGCAACCTGCTTTGGCTCGGCATCTCCATCCTCTTCGGCTGGGTCTTTGCCCTGGCGGTCATCGCCTTGTTCAAGTCGAGTATCTCCATCATCGTGGTGGGCATCGGCTCGGTCATCGTGGGCATCGCGGTCAACTATCCCTTGCATTACCTCGACCACATCAAGCAGGAGACCAACAAGCGCGAGGCCTTGAAAGATGTCATCCAGCCTTTGGTCATCGGCAACCTGACCACGGTGGCGGCCTTCGCCTGCCTGATGTTCGTCAAGGCTGAGGCCATGCGCGACCTCGGACTCTTCGGTGCCCTGACTTTGATAGGCACCATCCTCTTTGTGATGGTTTTCCTGCCCCTGTTTGCCGTGGTGCCCAAAAAGACGAAAAAACTCTTCGTCGACGATGGCAAGGCACCCTCCGAGACTTGGCGCAAGGTCAAATTGTACGCTTTTTGGCCTTTGGTTATCATCACGCTGATACTCAGTTATTACAGCCAAGACACCGCCTTCGATGCCGACCTGCACAACATCAACTACATGACACAACAGCAGCAGGAAGATTTGGCCTTGCTGAGCGAGTCGCTGCAAAAAGAAGGCGAGACAGACTTGATTTATGTGGTTTCAGAAGCCCCCGATTTTCAAGAGGCCATAAGGCAAAACGAAACGATGATGGCTCACTTGCGACAAGTGGTTCCCGACAGCGTGAAATACAACATCTCGGGCATGGACGGCCTGCTGCCTTCGGTGGAGCAACAAGAGCGGTCGTTGGTGCTGTGGCAGGAGTTCTGGCAACGTCATGCCGATCTTGCCGAGCAAGTGCAGACAGAAGCCGTGAAAGCCGGCTTTACCGAAAATGCCTTCTCTACCTTCACGGATGGCATCACCAAAGACTACCAGCCATTGCAGGAAAACGAGATGGAGCCGTTGATGGCATTGTGTGGCAACTATATGTTGCAGCATGACTCGTTGGCTCGTGTGGTCAACTTTGTTAGGGTACCTGTGGAGGTGTCGGAGGCGGTGAAAGAACAGATTAGGCAGATTCCAGTAGGGTCCGCTTCACGTCATTGCGAGGAACGAAGCAATCTAGAAGAAACGGCCCTTCGACAGGCTCAGGGACCTCAAGTGGTCGGCCCTTCGACAGGCTCAGGGACCTTGGTTTCTAATGGCTTTACCTTCAGCATCAGCGACGTGGGCAACAACTTGGTCAACGCGCTTTCGTCCGACTTCGACTACATCCTTTATGTGTGCAGCATCGTGGTGTTCTTCTTCCTCTGCCTATCATTTGGGCGCTTGGAGTTGGCCCTTTTGGCCTTCTTGCCGCTGACGGTGGGTTGGACCTGGATTTTGGGCATCATGCATCTGGGCGGCATCAAGTTCAACATCGTCAACATCATCTTGGCGACGTTCATCTTCGGTCAGGGCGACGATTACACCATCTATATCACCGAAGGACTGCTGCATGAATACACCTATGGCAAGCGGATGCTGAAAAACTACCGCAACAGCGTCATCCTCAGCGGTATCCTCATGTTTATCGGCATCGGTGCCTTGATCTTCGCCAAGCATCCCGCCATGCGTTCCTTGGCTGAGGTGGCCATCATCGGGATGGCGGTGGTGGTGCTCATGGCTTGCTATCTGCCACCTTTCACCTTCGGCTGGCTGACCAAAAAGAAAGGCCAACTTCGTCAGGTGCCGCTGACCTTGAAACGCATGGTTTTCACCTTCTTGACGTTCTTGGTATTCTTCATCTTTGCCTTTGTGCTTATCACGCCACTAACACTACTTTATATTATTTTGGTGCCCAAGTCGGAAAAGAAGCGTTATCGTTATCATCAGATGATCGCTTTCTTCATGCGGTTGGCATTAAAAGCCTTGCCCGGCGTGAAGTTTAGCCTCGATAACAAGTACGGAGAGACCTTCGAGAAGCCCGCTGTCATTATAGCCAACCATCAGTCGCACCTTGATTTGCTTTGCACGATGATGCTCAACCCCAAGGTGGTCCTGCTGACTACCGATTGGGTCTGGAAAAACCCAATGTATGGTGTAATTATCAGGTTTGCTGAGTTTTATCCTGTTTCTGATGGCTACGACAAAAACGTGGAACGACTGAAATCTTTGGTCGAGCGAGGCTATTCTGTGGTGGTTTATCCCGAAGGCACGCGCTCGGTGACAGGCGACATCCAGCGTTTCCACAAAGGTGCCTTCCAACTGGCGCAAGCCTTGAATGTCGATATTCTGCCTGTTTTTGTTCATGGTGCCAACCATGTGATGCCGAAAAACGACTTTGTGCTGCGCGAGGGTCAGCTTTATGTTGAAATCGGGCAGAGAATGTCAAGCGAAGAAGTGAAATCCATGGAGGCCCGCGCCTTGACCTCTCAGTTCCACAAGTATTACATTGAGCATTTCGAGGAAATCAGGAATCAACGCGAGGACACGGAATATGTGCTGCCTTTTGTGCGCTACAAGTACATCTACAAAGGCAACGACACGGAACGTGAATGTCGCCGCAACCTGAAGCGCATCCGCGCCCACGCAGCCGAAATAGATGCATTAAATAGTCAAAGCATTTTGGTGAAAAACAGTGGCATTGGCGAGTTGGCTTGGACCATCGCCTTGGTGCATCGCGACGCGCAAGTCTATGCCGTGGAAGCCGATGAGGACAAACACTTGATAGCTTCCCACACGAGTTACATCCCCGACAACTTGCATTTCATGCTGGAAGGGCAGGAGTTGCCGATTTGTGAAAATAGCATTGACACTCAAACCTTTCTGAAATGAAAACTTGTGTCGTCATAGGAGGTGGAATTGGAGGTTTGGTGACGGGAGCCTTATTAGCCAAGGAAGGCTATCAAGTGACCGTGTTGGAGAAAAACGCCATCATTGGTGGTGGTTTGCAGACCTTCAAGCGGAATGGTGTACGTTTTCCAACGGGAATGCACATCTTTGGCGGTTTTCAGGAAGGCGGCAACCTTCGCAAATTGTTTGATTATTTGGGCGTTATGGACAAGATAAAACTGCGTCCAACCGATGAAGACACGAATGATGAAGTGAGCTTTGTCGATGAAAACGTGACTTATCGTTTGCCCAAAGGAAAAGATCGGTTTGTCGACTATCTTTCCGATTGTTTTCCCGATGAAAAAGAGCAAATCAAAGCTTACGTCGACCGACTTTTTGAGCTTACTGAAGAGGAGGAATTGTTCTATTTGCATGAGGCTCCCGAAAATGGCCTTTCGCATAGCGATGATTTCCTGGGTTCTGTCAATCAGCTGATGGACAAATATTTAACTGATGTAAAACTGAAATCTTTATTGGGTTATTTGAGTCCATTGATTGGTGGCCCGGGGGAAACAACACCAGCCTATATCCATGCCTTGTTGAGCACCTTGCATATCAACGGGACGTACCAATTTGTGGGCGAAAGTCAACAAATGGCTGATGCTTTGGCCCAAGTGATTGAAAATGCTGGTGGTCAGGTTGTTGCCAATGAGAAAGTGGTTCGGATTGAGGTCGATAATCGACAAGTGACCCAAGTGGTAACCCAAAAAGGGAATACCTATCAAGCCGACAGTTATATTTCCGCCATGCATCCTGATGTGTTGCTGAAGATAATTGACAGTCAAGCTTTTACAACGGCATTCAAGCAACGTGTTCAGTCGGTGCCCGAAACGATGTCGAGCTTCAAGGTTTTTGTGAAGTTGAAAGAAAACACGATTCCGTATATCAATCATCCGACGTTCTGTCTTGCCCATGCTGACGAATGGCCACAAAGTATGATGTATGTCACCCCGCCCGTCGAAAACCAAGGCATTTTTGCCCAAACGATAGTTGTCATTTGTCCGATGGCGTTCGAACAAGTCAGGTCGTGGGAGCAAACAACGAGTGGCCATCGTGGAGCTGATTATTTGTCGTGGAAGCAAAAAATGATGGATAAAGTGCTGGATTGCATGAGTTTGAAATATCCAGTTTTTCGTAATAGTATAGAGTTTTGTTTTGCTGCTTCCCCGCTTACCATCCGTGATTATTACGGAAACAAAGAGGGATCCAACTATGGCTTCCAAAAGGACAGCAATAACCTGATGCTCTCGCAAATATCTGTGGCAACGAAAGTTAAGAATCTTTTCCTGACGGGACAGAATGTCAATATTCATGGTCTTTGTGGGGTTTCTTTGACCGCCATAGAATCCGCAGAGGCATTGGTTGGACACAATACCATTGTCCGTAAAATTAACAATTTTTGTCCAAATCATCCATAATTTGTACTTTTGCAAGTTCAAATAGTCAAATATGGACACAATTAAGCTGAAACTCATCTATCCCAAGTGGAATAAACTGCCTGGTCAGACGACCTTCAACCTACCGCCCCACGGCCCTGTGGCATTTGCCGCTACTTTACCGGAATATGTAGACATTTCGTTCACCGACGAGAACGTGGAGCCCATTGATTTTGACGAAGAATGCGACCTTGTGGCGCTGTCGATGATGCTCACCACGCAGGTGAAACGCGGTTGGGCCATCGCCGAAGAATACCACAAGCGTGGCAAGACTGTGCTTGCTGGTGGCATTTCCTCAATGCTTCACGCTGAAGAAATGGTCAACCATGTCGACAGTGTTTTCTTGGGCGAGTCGGAAGGCCGCTCGGAGCAGGTCATCCAAGACTGGAAGAATGGCTGCCTGAAGAAGATTTACAACTACATGGGCAACCAGCCTCCCATCGAGGATGTGGGTCCCTGCCGTCGCGACCTTTACAAGCGTGAACTCTACAATCATAAAGGTGTCCAAATGGTCGACTTGTTCAACGCAAGCCGTGGATGCCGTTTTAGTTGCTATCCTTGCGCTGTGTCGTATCTCGGTGGTCGCAAGTTCCGTCCGCGTCCCGTCGACAAGGTGGTAGAGGACATGGCGGGCATCGACAACAACCGCTTGTTTATCGTCGACAACTCGTTGGCGCAGGACAAGCAATGGGAAATGGACCTTTTCCGTGCCATTGCGCCGCTGAAGAAGAAATGGATCAGCCACACCATCGAGGACGACCCCGAGGTGCTTGACTTGGCAGCCAAAGCAGGTGCTTGGTATGTGTATCAAGCAGTTTACGACACCTCCGACTACATCAAGGAGCGCGTGAAACGCTATCACGACTATGGCATCGGTGTGGAAGGCACCATCCTCTTTGGCCTCGACAACCAGACCGAAGACGACATCAAGCGCTTGATTGACTTCTTGGGTGAAATCGACCTCGATTTGGCTGAGTTCACCATCTTTGCGCCTTTCCCGCACACCAAGGGTCACGACGATCTGTTGCGCCAGGGCCGCATCTTCGACTTCGACTGGGACCATTACAACGCCGGTCAAGTGGTGTATCAGCCCAAGCACATGTCGCCCGAGAAGTTGCAGGACCTTTACGATTATGCGTGGAAGAGTTTCTATGCCGACGAGACACAAGAGGCGAAGATGTTCCGCTTGTTCTGCAACGTGGCCTTGCGCGAGATGGAAGACGGCACCTATCGTCCCCGCGACCGCAAGTTGATGAACAAATCGTTTGGCCGTGACGTCGACCGCAGTAAGAGAAACGTTAATGTTAGAGTGGAGAATTAAGAAGTAGATTCCCTTCGGGAATGGAGATAATGTTTATATGTTTCATGCGGCGGCTGGAAATGCTTCTATATTAAAATCATCTGTTGCCGCCGCTGAATAAAAAAAAGTACTCCATTCCCGCAAGCGGGAAACTCAAAACAACAATTAAACAGTTAAACAAACAACAAATAAATAGTAAATGAAGGTATCTCCAGAATATTACGACGAAATCTTCCCCTTCAAAGGCGAATGGGATATGGAATCGACGTGTGGCCTGAAAATCAGGGAAGTGGGTGGTAAAAAGTATGTCATCGTGACGGAATTGTATCAAGACAATCCTGGCACTTCCGTGACCTATGCTGGCAAGAAATTGGCCGACCAGATTTGCGAAGCCAAGAACTTGAAATTGGAAGACATCGTCTATTTAGAATGTACGCCCAACACCAATTCCAAGCTTTCGTTTTACGACGAGGAGTATTTCCAAGTGGATTTCTTTGCCGACATGCAGCACAAATACCGCCAGTTGTCGAAAGAAGAAGTAACAAACATTTTTGGCAAGTGATGATGCGGAAAGGGTTGTTTTTTGGACTGTTGCTGCTCATCTTCGGACAAGCCTTTGCCCAAGAGCCTATATCGCTTTGGGAAGGGTATGACGTGAGTCATGGCAAACAGGTCACTTTGACACCTTATTTGGCCGAGAATAATGATTCAGGAATGAGTGTCATCGTTTGTCCGGGAGGTAGTTATTTTTGGCTCGACGAAGAGACCGAAGGCGACGGTGTGGCGCAGTGGCTGCAAAGCAATGGCATCTCTGCCTTTGTATTACGTTATCGTGCTGCTGGTTTTGGGGCCTTTTTTTGGCATTATCGCATTCTCTTCCGCGGCAAGCAATACCCCGACATGATTACCGATGCGCAGCGTGCTCTTCAATGGGTGCGCGAACACGCCGAGGAGTATCATCTCGACCCCAATAAAGTGGGCATGATGGGTTTCTCGGCAGGGGGACACTTGGTGATGTCGTCAGCTTGTTTCAATGCATACGATTATCTGAAAGCCAATGGGATAGATACCGAAGTCAGCCTTCGCCCCGATTTTGTATGCCCGATTTATCCCGTGGTGACCATGAGCGAAAGTTGTGTCCATGCACGTTCACGTAGGGCATTGCTTAGCGAGAAGCATCAAAATGACCCTATGATGCGTGATTCCTTGTCGTTGGAACGTCATATCCCCGACAATTGTCCTCCCGTCTTTATTGTCAACTGCGTCGACGACCCCATTGTGGAATACCATAACTCCATGCTGCTTGACTCCGCGCTGACCGCCAACCATGTGGACCATTGTTATATCCAATATCAAACGGGAGGCCACGGCTTCGGCGCCAGCGAAGAAAAAGGCACGGCAGAATGTCGTCAATGGAGAAATGAGTTTCTTAATTGGATTAGGTCCCTGAGCCTGTCGAAGGGCCGTCCCAACAACAATTAAACAGTCAACACTTCAACCATGAACCACGATATAGAATATCAATCCCCAGAAGAAATCAAAGCCTATCAAGAGGGTTTGCTCCACAAGGCTTTGGCCTATCTTGAAGCCCATTCGCCCTACTATCAGCGGATGTTCAAAAGTTACAGCATCAATATTGATAAGATACAGCATATTGAGGACCTGGTGAAGATCCCTTTCACTGAAAAGAAGGACCTGCAACTCTTCAACGACGAATTTCTTTGCTGTCCGAAAGACAAAATCATCGACTACATCACTACTTCGGGTACCCTTGGCGACCCGGTGACTTTCGGCTGTTCCGAGAAAGACTTGCAACGCTTGGCTTACAACGAGAAGAAATCGTTTGAATGTGCCGGAGTGCGACCTGGTAATGTGGTGCAGCTGATGACCACCTTGGACAAGCGTTTCATGGCGGGATTGGCTTATTTCTTGGGTCTGCGCGAACTCGGTGCTGGTGTTATCCGTGTGGGTAACGGCATTCCCGAATTGCAATGGGACACCATCCGCCGCATCAAGCCCGACACCATCATGTGTGTGCCGTCGTTCATCCTGAAGCTAATACAATATGCCGAGGAGCATAATATCGACTATAAAAACAGCAGCATCCGCCGTATCATCGGCATCGGTGAAGGCTTGCGCAATCAGGATTTTGAACTTAACTTGTTGGGTCAGAAAATCAAGGAAAAATGGGATGTGCAACTCTTTGCCACCTATTCGTCGACGGAGATGGGCGCCACCTTCCCGGAGTGTGAATACGGTCAGGGCGGCCATGTGCACCCCGAGTTGATTATTGTGGAAATCATTGGTGAGGACGGCCTGCCCGTTCCCGACGACGAGCCTGGCGAAATCGTGGTCACCACCCTCGGCGTGGAAGCCATGCCGTTGTTGCGTTTCCGCACGGGCGACATTGCCGCCAAGCGCATAGAGCAGTGCCAATGCGGGCGCAATTCCTATCGTCTTACCCCGCTTGTGGGGCGCAAGAACAACATGATCAAACTGAAAGGCACAACGCTTTATCCGCCTGCGATTAACGATGTTTTGGACAATACCGATTATGTCGAAAACTATGTCATCGAAGTGCGCCAAAGCGAAGCTGGCACCGATGATGTGGTGGTGAAAATCGGCTTGAAGTATGAACCTGATTTCGATGTAATCAAAACGTTGAAAGACAGCTTCCGCTCGCGTATCCGTGTGGCACCACAAATCGAAATCCACCCCATTGAGGTAATCCAAAAAATCAACTTCCCTGCGAAGAGTCGTAAACCCATTAAATTCATTGACTTAAGAAACAAGTGATGACCAATTTCGACGACATAAGACCCTATAATGCAGAAGAAATTCCCGCTGCCACCCAACGTTTGGCTGATAGCGAGGTGATTCCTGCCATTGCCCAGTATTTGGGCGTGCCTGCCAAAGCGCTTCGTGAACGCATTCGCGGCATCAAGACATTGAAAGAATTCCAGCTGGGACTACTGAAAGAGGTGATAGAGGCCTTGTTGAAAAAGACCACTACGAAATTTGATTGGTCAGGTGTGGAGAATATCGACGAAAAGAAGCCATACATGTTCGTTTCGAATCACCGAGACATCGTGTTGGATGCCATGTTTTTGCAGTATATCCTCAACGAGGCGGGCCAAAACACCTGCCAAATCACTTTTGGCAGCAACCTGATGTGTCATCCTTTTGTCATCGACTTTGGCAAAATCAACAAGATGTTTCGCACTGAGCGTGGAGGTTCGCCTAAAGAGTTCTACAACAGCATGTTGCACATGTCAGAATACATGCGTTATGTCATTACTGAACAAAATGAGTCGGTGTGGATTGCCCAGCGCAACGGTCGTACCAAGGATGGCATCGATGTCACCGACCCTGCCATCATCAAGATGTTTGGCATGAGCCGCAGGGACGACCGCGTGGCTTCTTTGGCAGAACTCAATATTGTTCCCGTTGCCGTATCATACGAATGGGAGTCGTGCGACAAGTTGAAGACTTTGGAACTGTATCTGACCAAGAAAAACGGTCATTATGAAAAGAAACCAGGCGAAGACCTCAACAGCATCCTGACGGGTATCATGCAACCCAAGGGTCATGTGCATTTCCACATCTGCCCGATGGTCACCGAAGCCGATTTGAATGCTTTAAATGATTGTCCTTCTGGAGAATTCTACAAGCGTGTTGCCGAGCTGATGGACAGCCGTATCAATCCGCATTTCTATCTTCATCCGAACAACTACATCGCCCACGACTTGCGCGACGGCACAACAACCTACGCCGACCGTTACACCGCAGAACAAAAGGCCGCCTTTGTCAAATACATGGATTGGATGAACGATTATCCCGAGTTGGACCGCGAGGAACTGGAAGCGATTTTCTTGGGAATTTATGCAAATGTGGTTCGATAGTTTCGCTGATTTTATTACTTTTGCGCTGTCTTTGTTTTGAAATTTTTATACAATTAACAATAAACCAAATAATTAGCAGTATGAAAAAGATTTTTTTATCAATGATGCTTGTCATGGCCAGTGTTGTCATGTTCGCTCAATGCAATTTCAATGAAACAGAAACCATCAATGTGTCCAGCCCAATGACGCTTTCGACCCTCGCAGGTGGTCAAATGGAACGTAGCGGTATGTACTTGATGCTCGATGGTCGTCATCTTTCGGATTCGGAAGTCAAGAGCTTGGTTGGTGAAGCCAACTTTGAGACCTATCTCGGTGCCCAGAAGCAAATCACAACGGGTAGAGTCTTCATGGGACTTTTCATCGGAACGGCCGCTGCCACCGTTGCTGTTGCTGTTGCAGGTGCTGTTACAGAAAATACTAATTTGCTTAATATGAGCTACATTCCTGCTATTGCCGCAGACGTGTGCCTTCCTTTGTGGATTACTTTTTCCAGCATCGGTAAGGCTCGTATGAATTGGGTCGCAAACGATTACAACAGTAAAGGCAAGTCGGTTTCGTTCAACCTCACGCCTTCGGTCATGCGTTGCAACACTATGCCCGACCAAGCTAATTTAGGTATGGGTATGACCTTCAGCGTCAACTTCTGAGCAAAAGGGTTTTCCTTTTAATTTAATAATGTTCCGTGCAAGGATAAAAACCACTATTTTTGCACGGAATTTTTTTGCCTATGGGAAACAATCCGCAGATTAATGAAACATCGCGCTGCGCCGTCATTGGGCACGGCAGTTGGGCTACAGCTCTCGTCAAAGTGTTGACGATGAATGAGTTGTCTGTGGGGTGGTTTGTGCATAATCCCGAGGTGTTCGAGTCGTTGCAACACGAAAGCCGCAACTGCCGCTATCTCTCCGACGTTGAGTTCGACATGAGCCGTATCCGCCTCTCCAACGATGTGAACGAGACGGTAAACAACGCCGAAATCATCTTTTTGGTCACGCCGGCGGCCTACCTGAAACGCTATCTTTCCTCTTTGACGGTTTCCCTGAAGGATAAATTCGTGGTTTCGGCTATCAAGGGCATCATTACCGATGAAAAACAGTTTGTTACGGACTATCTAAAGCAACATTATGGTCTTTCGGGCGGACAGATGTGTTTTCTCGGTGGCCCGACCCATGCCGAGGAAGTCGGTCACGGGAAGCTGACCTATTTGACTTTGGCTTGTGCTAATATCGGCAAGACCCGTATTGTAGGCGATAAGCTGAAAACGCCGTTTATCAAGGTGAGTTATGTGCGCAATATGCGCTATTTAGAGCGTTCTGCCGTGCTGAAAAACATCTATGCCGTGTTGGTAGGTATGGCTTTGGGCTTAGGCTATGGCGATAATTTCATCTCTGTTTTGGTGTCGAACTGCATCAAGGAAATGTATTTTCTGCTTTCCCCTCAAAGCATCAACGACCTCACCAAGTTCACTCCGTCCATTTTCTTCGGCGACCTGTTGGTGTCGTGCTATTCGAGCCACAGCCGCAACCGTCAGTTAGGTGTGCTGATAGGTCGAGGCAACACGGTGAAGACCGCCCTCAACGAGATGACCATGGTGGCAGAAGGCTATTTTGCCTCGGCAATGATGCCTTATCTTTCGGAAGAGCAGAGGGCGCAGCTACCCATTGCTGAGACAGTTTACCAAGTGCTGCATCAGGATATGCCGGTACGCAAGGCCATGAAAAACCTTGAGAATCTTTTATCGTAAGTAACTGTTCAAAATCAAACTACACTTTTTTGACGCTGGACTTATTGACTATGACCATTGACAATGACTATGACCGCTTTCACAGAAATGCTGAAATTTCAGCTCTTGGTTGAAGTGGTCATTGTCATAGTCACAAGTCATCGTCCCTATAGGTAAACTAACTCTGCTCATCTACTTAACAAGTAATATAAACCTGCTATTACACCAATACCTATCAGTATGGCCAAGATGACACGCCATGCCGAAACTGGAGCTTTGCCACCTACCATGCCCGTCTGCCCGTTCACCGCAAACTGATACACTTTTTCCTTGTATTTGAACGACGAAATCCAAACGGGAACCAAAAGGTATTTGTAGGTGATACTGCTGTAAAGCGTTGAAAAGCTGACCGAGTCGGTGCGGTCGGCATTCCAGTGTCGGCGCACATAATTCGAAATGTTGGAGTGTAGACGCGACTGTATGGTTTGCTGCGCCAGATGCCAACCTTCCTTCAGTCCGATGGAATAACGCTCGGCGGCGAAGCCCGCCATCACGCGTGGCGTGTAGGGTACCAATTTCGAGAAGTCGAAAGGTTCGCAATTTTCAACACCCGAATTTTCCTGTCGTTTGGAGGCCATCACCGTGACATCATCGAAAAACTCCTGATACACACCCATGACGCGCCGCCAGTCGGTCTCAGTACGCGAATGGCCGTCTTTGTCTTTCACCGTCTTGTCGTATCCTGCGCGGGCGGTGAAGTTGGACGTGGTCTGTGCATCGTAGGTCCAGTAGGGGAGATACACCCCTTGGAAGGCCTCTGGTCTGGCGTTTTTCTTGGCTTTTCGTGGGGCAAACCATTTCTTTTTGAGCCAGTTTTCGAAGTGTTCGCCTGCTTGTTCTTTGGTAATCTCGAAAGGGCATACGGCACCAGGGGCGATGGTGTTTTCCTTGGCGGCAGGCATCACGTTGGTGGAGCCACAGAAAGGACACACGGCAGCGGTCTCAAGGGCATCGTAGATGCTGACGGCACCACATTGCTTGCATTGCACCGACTTCTTCTGCTCGCCCCAGTTGAAGCTCTCGGTGTGCAAGGCCGACTCGAAGTCCATCTCGCAGACATCGTTGCCTTCTTCGGGTTTGGGTAGTTCGCAGGTGTAGCCGCAATATTCGCAATGCATGCCCCCCGTGGCGGGGTCGAAAGTCACAGTGGCGCCGCAGTTAGGACATTTTTTGTCGGTTTCTTTCTCGGTGGTTTCCGAAGGGATGGTATCGTATTGGTTTTCAGAGGGTGCTGACATACGCATTGGCTTTTGAGCAACTTTTTTGAGTTGCAAAGATAGGTGTTGTGGATGAAAAATCAAAGATAGGTTTGATATTAGCAAATTTATCAGCTACATATTTAATGAAATTTTTGTTTTTTCCTTTTGCCAAAACAAAAATTTCTTATATTTGCCCCCGTCAAAGCAAAACAAAACTCCAACTAATCCCTATCCAATGAAATAATCTTACGAGGCATATATATTTGAAATAGCGTTAGCTTAACAGGCATGAGTATAAAACAATACCCGCCAACTTGACCTTGCGGCCAGAGGTTGACGGGATTCATCGCTGCAAAAATAGAAATATTTTAGATATAAATCATATAATTTTGAGTGTTTTTTATGAAATATTGTGAATACGAACATTTTTTCTCGCAAAAGCGACTCAACAGATACCTTTTGGCATGTCATGGCGACAAAAGGAAAACCATGACATTATACCGATACAACTTGCGCTTAGCACAAGAATTACTGACTATTGTTAGTTGCTTTGAGGTGTCATTACGTAATGCTATTGACGATATCCTTGTGCCTCAATTTGGTAATGAATGGCTAAAAGATTCTGTTTTGCCAGGAGGCATGTTTACTGCTCCAATACTTCATAAGACCAATCGAACAATCACAGATGCGCTGCAAAAACTTAAGGCACAAGGAACTTATTCGCATTCAAAGCTTTTGGCACAAATGGATTTTGGTATGTGGAAATATATGTACTCTCCGTTGCAGTATAACTTAACCCACCAATCTCTCTTAAACGCATTTCCATATAAGCAACGTTCAACACCGCAATTGCACATTAACCAGTCATATATCTTTAACGAGTTGGACAAAATAAACACGCTTCGCAACCGCATTGCACATCACGAGCCATTATGCTTTCCTACAGGTCAAACAGTGATTTATACAGGCTACATTCGTAGCGAATATCAAAAGATTCAGACCTTGTTTTCTTGGATGGGTATTGATAGTGGCTCCATGTTGTATGGTTTGGACCATGTTTTAAAAGTGTGTGACATAATAGATAGGTTGTAAAGCAACGGAATTAGAAAAAGTAGAAAGAAAATATTTTGAGTTAAGATTATGCTTACCTTTCTTTGCCCCTGATAAACGAAACAAAAGTTTAACTAAATAGAATTGAATGGGATAATAACCTCTCCGAGAAATATAATAAATAGCGTTAGCTTAAAAGCTTGTTCATAGAAAACTACCACTTTTTTAGGACAATTCAAGCAAGTAAAGCCAATGCTCACGTGTTTTCACGTGGGCTTTACTTATAAGTTGAATTGTCAGACTGTGGTAGGCCTCTATGAACAACGGAAAGTAAGGTTCACGTTTTTTTATTGCCCGCTCGGGATAAAGAATAAAAAAGAAAAACACAAATCATAAGTACTAACTTTAAAAATCAACAGAAATGAAAAAGATTATGCTTTTCGTAGCCTGCATGATGGCATTGGCCGCAGTTGCACAAAACAGTGGTCTTGGTTTCAATTACCAAGCCGTAGTGAGAAATGTAAACGGAGTGTTGCTTGCTGACACAGATGTCAACTTGCGAGTTTCACTCTATCCGGGACAAAATGCCAGCACTCCTACTTGGGTGGAAACTCATATGGTACACACTGACTTTTCAGGAAGTTTCGGCATTACCGTAGGCAAAGGCCAACGCGACAACAGCAGTCTCGTTGGTGAATATTCCGATGTAAATTTTGCTGCTGTCTATTATTGGATGAAAATCGAAATTCTTGAAGGCAATACCTATAGGGAGGTTAGTTACTCACAACTGCCCAGTTCGCCCTATTCCGAAGTTGCAAACAATGCCATTCTTTTTCCCGCTGGAATAATTGTGCCTTTTGCTGGAGAAGAGGAGAACATTCCTTTTGGCTGGATGCTATGCGACGGATCTGAAATCAGCCGTGCTGAGTACGCTAATTTGTATAATGCCATTGGCATTTGCTGGGGAATGGGCGATGGCTCTACCACTTTTAATCTTCCTGACCTTAGAGGCATGTTCCTTCGTGGTGTTTCAGGCGATTCAGGCAACGATGCCGATGCTGAAAATAGAATTGTACTGAATGAAAACGGAGGAAATACTGGAAACCAGGTGGGAAGTTATCAAAATGATGCCATTAGGAATATTACAGGTACTTTTTCCATAAGAAACAATCCGTCTGGACACCCTAGGGGCAATATTACAGATACTTCTGGAGCCGTTTATGCTGACACTTACACAAGTGGTGCCTATTCTAAATTTGCTGGAGATAGTAATTCGCATGCTGGAAACACCGTAGCGCACATTGATGCTTCCCATGCAGTTCCCGTTGGCAGCGACAACCGCCCGAAAAATGTATATGTGAACTACATTATTAAATTCTAACAAATATGAAAAGACTGTTTTATATTCTATTGTTGACATTCATTGGCATGACGGCATTTTCCCAGTCGCCGACCAAATATGTCAACCTGCTTCCGGCTTATCCGCCTGCTATTGGCGAGACCCAATACGGCAACTATGTTTATACCAACTCGGGATTATATTTGAATGACATCATACTGGATTCGCTTCCGCATTATGAAATTGAGCATATTCCCGATCAGACTGTCCGATATTTTGAGGATGGAATCGGCTTTTATGTGACAGCGGATTCTCTGCATTCAAGCAATGTCGTTTACAGTTATTCGGTTAACCAATTGCCTATCGGGCTTTTTGAGTTCAATGCAAACACAGGACGATTCAAATTCTATCCCGATGCCAGTGATTACATGCCTTTTACGGTCACTTTCACCGCCACTTCGGGATGGAACAGCCTCAACCAAACTGTTGAGTTCACCATCATGCCCGAAGTAGTACCCGAAAACCTCGCCATCCAAAGTTTAGGCGAAATGCCTTCGGCTCAAGACTATACCATTAGTGCGGAATCGCATACACAGATGTTTTTGAACAATGTAAATAGAGATGTCTATAGTTACAGCATTTCGGGCAAGGACATTGTTTTTGACAATAATGTACAGAACAAAGTATGGGGTTTGAGTGGACGTGAAGACATCTACGAACTGAATCTATTTGCTGAAAGGCTATACATCCGATCGGCTCTTAGATTTCCCCATACCAATGTTAATATCTATGCGAGGGAAGTTATCTTTGAGGACAAAGGAAATGAGATAGCCTCCATAAACACAACACCGTCCTCAAATGGAATAGAAACCAACGATACAGGCATGGATGGTGAGAACGCTGGAAACATAATGCTTCATGTCAAAAGCCTTAAAGCCAATTTCGCCAAAAGGTTTATCCTCAATGGCGCGCAAGGACAATGCTCCAACAGCAACGGAACGCCAGGTAATGGCGGTAATGGCGGCGTTTTGACTGCACCTATTAACATAGAGAGTTATTGCGACTTCTCAAGAGGAGGTGCTGGCTTGAGGTACAATAGTGAGGGATTGCCCATGTATGGCACTATTATCGAAGCAGGCCAAGTTGGTGAGAACGGACGTTTTGAATTGATTAGCAATAAGTATTCATGGATTCATCCTTATTATTTCGCGGCAGTCATCAGGCATATCAATGATTCATATCTGAACAATTATTTCAGCTACTCCAAAACCACGGCTAATGATTACTATAACCTTATCAATGAGTTTCAGTCTTCGGATGAATGGTATGATTTTGACGCGACATTGAAAGTTGAATTGCAAGACCAACTGACAGAGTTGGAGGGAATGTTGTACAAACTCAATGAAAACCTCGACTATTTCGGCAATCCTCTCGGCTGGGCACCTATGCTGTCGTTTGAGGTGTATCTGAACAATTACAACAACGAGATTGACCGCGCCATGCCTACGTTGTATCTCAATTACTGGTTACAACATATTGACCAAAACTTGGCAAGTTGGGTCACGGCAAGCCAGTTTGCTGCCGATGAAGCACAAAGCGAAATAGAGGCGACAGAAGGCCAAATCAATTCTCTGATAGAAGACATTCCTGTTTTGGAAGACAAAATCACTGTGCTTCAGAACCAAATTGAAGAAACCCAAAACAGATTGGAACAGATAAAAGCTGAATTGTTGCGGAAAGCCAAGCACAATGTGAAAAAGAAAAACCGCCTTAATAAGGCTTTTGGCATCTTCAAAGCAGCTGTCAACTGCGTTCCTGTTTATGGACAAATAGCCAGTGGCGTACTATCAGTTGTTGAAACAGCAACAAACTATTTTGGCATTTCAGATACATACGGTTATGAAACTGCTTTAACGGATACATATCAACAAATTACCAGTTTCGACTATGGCTCGGCGTTAGGAACCCTAAAGCAGGCTATTGACAGTATTGACTTGAACCGTCTCGGACATACAGGTCATCAACTCAAAGACAGCTATAACAGTCTCAAGGAGGCCATTGGGCCTGTATGTAATAGTATTTCAAATCTTCATCAGGTGTTGTCGCAAAGCTCAGCACCCAACGATCAAGTCCAAGCCGAGTTTGACAGGCTTTGTTCGGAATCGGCTGAATATCAAAACATCAAAGTTGAAATAGCGATGCTACAGCGGAATTACGAGGAGTTTGCAGCGATTCTTACCCAAACATTTGTCAATATTGTTAATTTGACAAGTGAAGTCAGCAATGAAATGGTCACGTTGGATGCATTAAGAAATGATGTCTTCAATGGAAACAGCAAGCGTGATCTGCAAGCCATGCAATGCGTCGAAAAGATGCGACAACGCGCCATGAACCGCTTGGTGAAATATCATTATTACATGAGAAAGGCATACGAATATAGGCTGTTGAAACCATATCAAGGTGAATTCAGTCTGGAAAACATGTATAATCGCCTTGAAACATTGATAGACCAAGGTCAAGTTATTTTCGATAATTCCACACCTGCCAATCCAACGGCTTACAGCACGCTTTCCGCTTTGTTTAGGGAGGAGGTATCAGGAATCATTGAGGATGTCATTGATGAATTAACCTACAATGCACCAGAACAAACAGTAACCATACCCATCGTCATTCCCAAAGAAGAGTTGGAAAAAATCAATGCAAATGAGGATTATATCCTTAATTTGTTTGAACTCGGTGTTTTCGCACCTGATGAGGAAAACATTAGAATCGTGAATTTCGATGTATTCTATATGGATGCGCACATGGAAGGAAACGGAGGCTATTCATCTTACATGGATCTTGACTTAAAGCACAACGGCATTTCAAGATTCAGGAAGAAAGGAGAAGTCTATTGGTTTAACCATCTTTCCAAATCGATGGACAATCCCAATCCTCACACATGGAGTATTAGATACAATCCACTTTCACATCAGGCAACAACCATTGGGCCTTCATTGGCTACCCAGTCGTTGTTGTATTCGTTGTTGGGCGGTAATGCGGACAATACAATGCTATTTTCAAGACCTGCCGCATGGAGCGATATTATCATGTCCAAGAAAGTGCATACTTTGGGCAATGCTGACATTGTCATAGACTCTCTCGTCCTTAATTTGCAATACGACTTCACAAGACGACCCAATGAAATCCGCAACATCGACATTACCACGAGTGACGGTTTGCTTCCGTATATCACCTGCTCCGAAGCCGACAGAAACGGAAGGAGCAATGGTAAAGGCAGTTTCCATCGCTCCTATACCAGAAGCAGTAGAACGGTCACATTTACTGCTATGGAGAAGCATGGTACCTATCATTTCGTGAATTGGACAGACCGCATGGGCAATGTTGTTTCAGAAGACACAGAATTGACTGTAAACAAGTTGACAGACCAATTCTATAGAGCCAATTACGAACGCCGCATTCCTGTCATCAGTGTCGCAGATACCATCTATGTAAGTAGTGGAAGTGGTGAGTATGAAGTGCAAATCCGAAATGTGGGATTGTGTGATATTGAAATGGACTGGTATGTTTCGGATTCACTGAGTACATGGGTTCATGTAAATGGTATTGCGGAAGGAATCGACGACGGTTATTTCACTTTCACCTACGAGACAATGAGGAATCGGGGTAGGAGAATCGACTCTCTTGAGATACTTGCTCCTGAAATAGCGGGAATGTCAAAGATGATATATATCGTTCAAGATGAGTCTATTATGGAAGTAAGTGTAAGCACTAATCCCGAAGGTGCTGGCACGTTTAACGGTGCAGGCTTCTTTGAAGAGGGCGAAATTTGCAACTTAACTGTCACGGCTAATGAAGGCTTTACCTTTGTAAACTGGACGGAGAATGGCACAGTGGTTTCCACAAACGCAAACTATTCTTTCACAGTGACAGGCAACAGAAACCTTGTGGCTAATTTCTCTCAAAACGGTGGCTATCATTTTATTACATCGGGCACTTGGGGCAATGCCGCCAACTGGAGTGGTGGTGCCTTGCCTGGTGTCAATGATGCCGTATTCATCGATGCCAACTGTACCCTCAACAGGGATGCTGAGGTAGCTTCGCTTACCATTACCTCAGACAATACACTCACTCTTCGAACAGGCAGAACACTCACCGTTACAGGCAACCTAACCAACACTTCAGCATCGAATTTGGTCATCAAAGACGGAGCACAACTTGTCAATGCTTCAACCAATGTGGCTGCCACAATGGAGAAAGGTATTTCTGCCCACGACGGCGCTTCCACGGGTTGGTACAGCATTGCCTCGCCGATGAATGGAATGCCCATTGCAGGTAGCAACTTCCTCACGCCGAGTTATGACCTGTACCGTTTCAACGAGACTAATCTAACTGGGGAAGAGTGGGAAAACTACAAGGCAAACCATCAAAATTTCACCACTTTTGAGAAAGGAAGAGGCTACCTCTATGCCAACGATAACGACTTTGCCCCCACTTTCACTGGCTTATTGAACGCTTCTGCTGTTACATATTCTTTAACCTGTACCAATCGACCTAATGACCCGTTAAGCGGTTTCAATCTTATTGGCAATCCGTTCCCGCACGAGATTTACAAAGGTGCAGGTGCAGCCATTGACGATGCCAACCTCGCTTCGGGTTACTATACGCTGACCAACGAAGGCACATGGCAAGCGCATACCTTCGATGATGCCATCTTGCCTGGTCAAGGCATCTTGGTGAAGGCCACAGCTCCAACCGTCTTGACTATCGTCAAAAGCAATTTGGCAGCTACTTCGGAGTCAAGTGAGGCCGAAAGAAGTAAGGCCAGCTTGAGTATCAGTATCGCAGGTGACAATGGTCAAGACCAAGCATACGTGTATTTTGGTCAAGGCATTGGCTTGGACAAGGTTAAATCCATAGCTTTAGATGCCCCAAGCCTTGCCGTTCGTAATGGGAACGGAGATTTTGCCATCGCCCATTGCGACAAGAAGAGCGATGCTGTTGAATTGGTCTTCACAACTCCTGATGAAGGTTCCTTCACAATGGATGTGAATGTTGTCGCTGGCGACTTCGACTATCTCCATCTGATAGACTCGCTCACAGGCGATGATGTCGACCTTTTGGCCACACCGAGCTATACCTTTGAAGCCAGCGCACGAGATGACGCTTCCCGCTTCCGTTTGGTGTTCAGCATCAAAGGGAACTGACGGACAACTATTTGATTGACTTGGCTTTGTAGGGCTGTCAAATCGTGGCAGCTGCTGTGATACATCACGACGGCTACCATAATATGACAGCCCTCTGTGCAATTATAAATAGGTGGTTCTGATAAGTAACTGTTCATAATTAAACTGCATTATAATAAGCTTCATAACTATAAGCAATCAGCCGTCAGCTATCAGCTAGGTAGCACCATGGCTGACTGCTGATGGCTGACAGCTGACGGCCAAATTCTCCTACCTTTATGTATACTAATTCTGTTCATCTACTTAGTTTAAATAGAGGATGTTTTTAAATTTTTTGTTACTAACAAGAATAATTTCTATTTTTGTCGCCAAAGTAAAAACGTTACGTTTATGAACAAAAAAACACTACTCTTTTTCTTACTTGCTTTGATGATGTTGCCTTTTGCTGCCCTTGCGCAAAACATTAAGGTGACGGGTAAAGTCATTTCGAGTGACGACGGCTTAGGATTGCCAGGCGTCACCATTCAGGTGAAAGGCACCGCCACAGGAACGGTGACCGACCTTGACGGTAACTATTCTCTCAATGCCGACAGCCAGGATGTGCTGGTTTTCAGCTTTGTGGGTTACAAGTCCAAGGAGGTGGCCATCAAAGGTAAAAACACTATCAATGTGACACTCGACACCGATGCGCAGATGCTTGACGACGTGGTGGTCACCGCCCTCGGCATCAAGCGTCAAAAACGTGAATTAGGTTATGCCACCGAGGAGATTGGCGGCGACCTGATTGCCAAGTCAGGCTCAGGCAGCGTCATCAGCGCGTTGAGCGGTCGCTCTGCAGGTGTGCAAATCATCAACCCCAACGGCGTAGACGGTGGCTCGTCGCGTATCACCATCCGTGGTAACAACAGCATCTTTGGCGACAACCAGCCCCTCATCGTGGTCGACGGAGTGCCAATGACCAACGAAGGCGGCCTCACCGATTGGAGTGGCGGTCGCGACTGGGGTACGGCCCTCAATAACATCAACCAAGAGGACATCGAGAGCCTCGACATCTTGAAAGGCCCCACGGCGGCAGCTCTTTATGGCTCGCGTGGCGGCAATGGCGTGGTGCTCATCACCACCAAGAAAGGATCGAAGCAACGTGGCCTTGGCATCAGCTATTCCGCTGGCTTTAAAATTACGACACCTTATTTGTACCGCAAGGTGCAAAACAAATATGGTGCTGGCGGCCCCATCACCTTCCACACGCCAACCTTGACGCCCATCGATGGTTTGTTTGACGATGAGGGCAACCAAGTTTACGAATATCCGGGCATCTACAGCGTTGACGACGGTCCAGCGGGCGAGCCCACCAACACCACCTTCGGCTATTATGGCGGTGCGGTGAGTTGGGGTCCCGAGATGAACGGCGAGAGCGTCCTCTGGTGGGACGGCGTGGTGCGTGACTATTCGCCCCAACCCGACAACTTGAAGATGCTCTTTAAGAACGGCCACACGATGAACCACAACATCGCCTTCCAGAATGCCGGCGACTTTGGTAGTGTCCGCGTCTCCTTCACCGACTCGCGCACCGACGCCATCATCGACAACTGCAACCTGCGGCAGACCACGGTCAGCGTGGGTTCTTTGATTAATGTGTCGGAGAAAATCAAAGTGGATGTAGCGTTCAACTATTTGGATTACTACCGCCTCAATTCGCCTGAAATCGGTGAGTCGAACAGCAATTTCAATAAAGGCTTGCTCTACAGCTGGCCCCGTAGCTGGAAAGGCCTTGAGGTCACGTCCTACGAAAACGAGGACGGCACGATGAACCAGTTTGACGGCTATCCTTACATGTACATCTACAACAGCACTTTTTGGACGTTCTACAACAACAATACCACCCTCGACCGCGACAAGATGTACGGCTCAGTAAGGCTGCTCTATGACGTGACGCCGTGGTTGAGCGTTACTGCCAAGGTAGCCTTGGACTGGACCGCCGACAACTACACCACTAAGCACAAGCCCACCACCATCGACGGCATGGCAGGCGGCTACTACTCGAAAAGCAAGTCAAGCTCGCTTACCCGCGACATGGACTTCCTGATCACGGCTTACAAGGACAAGATTTTTGGAACGAAGTTCAACGTGCGCTTTTCGGCGGGTGCTGAACAATATTATGGTCATCGCGACGGCATCAACGGCACTTCGGGCAAGTGGGCCTACGCCAACCTTTACACCATATACAACTATTCCAACGCCACCGAGCGTACCTTCGGCGAGTCGATGTGGGAGAAGCAAGTCAACTCGATATATGCCTTCTTCAACATGAGCTACAGCGACTGGTTGTTCCTGGATATCACAGGTCGTAACGACTGGTCATCGACCCTGCCCATCACTAACAACAGCTACTTCTATCCCTCGGCCACTTTGAGTTTTGTCCCGACTTCAGCTTTCAAGAACTGGAACTGGGGTCCGGTGAATTACCTCAAGTTGCGCGGTTCATGGGCACAGACCGCCAGCGACACTGAGCCCTACCAGCTGACCTATACCTACAACACTGGCTCCTTCGGACATCAATTGTCGGCCTCTTTGCCGGCCGTCGTGCCACCTTTGGAACTGAAACCCCAACGTCAGCGTAGTTATGAACTTGGTTTCGACCTCGGCTTGGGTGCTCGCTTCAATTTGGACTTTACCTATTACAACATCTATTCTTGGGACCAGATTCTTTCCTCGCCCCTTGCTCCCTCGTCGGGTGCCAACAACGTGACCATCAACACGGGTGTGGTGACCAACAAAGGTATCGAGGCCATCATGACCTACGACATCGCCCAAGGCAAGGACTATGGCGTTCAGGTGGGCTTGAATTTGGCACGCAACAAGAACCGCATCGTCGACTTGGCGGGCGCCAATATGTACTTGCTCTCCGAGATTTGGGGTTCCAACGGCCCTGCCATCGCTGTGGAAGAAGGGGAGGAGTACGGCACCATCTACGGATGGGATTATGTCTATGAATACACCATGCCCGACGGCAGCGTCATCGGCCCGTTCTACGATGAAAACGGCAAACCGATGCCCTTGTTGAATGAAACAGGCACTACCTACCTGAAAACTGACAACCGTGTACCGATTGGCAACTGCGCTCCCTTGGTGACAGGCGGTATCAACCTGAGGGCTTCCTACAAGAACTGGTCGCTGTATGCCTTGGTCGATGCCAAGTTGGGTGGTCAGATTTATTGTGCCTCTTACGTGGTGGGCATGCAGACAGGTCAGAGTCTTGAGACCCTTTACGAGCGTGATGGTAATGGTCTGCCGTATTACGAAAATGGCGAATTGTTGGGTAACTATGGTGTCATTTTGCCAGGTTACTGCATCAACACTGAGACTGGCGAGGCCGTTGAAAACGATCATGTAGTGCATTACCTTTACAAATACATGCCCAACTACGGCGGATGGGGCAACATCCTCAGCACCCCGGGCATTGTGAACAACACTTGGATCAAGTTGCGCGAGCTTTCGTTGACCTTTGACTTCCCGCGCAAGTGGTTGGACAAGCAGAACCTCTTCAAGCAGGCCTCCATTTCGCTTGTGGGTCGCGACTTGTTCTACATCTACAAGACCCTGCCCGACAACATCAACCCCGAAGGCACCCAAGGCTCCGGCAACGCCCAAGGCCTTGAATATGCCTCCTATCCTGGCACACGGTCGTTTATGCTATCATTGAAAGTCAACCTTTAAAATCGGAACATCATGAAAAGATATATTCTCATCCTTTGTGCGGCGACCTTAGCTTTCGCCTCTTGCACCAAGAACTTCGAAGAGATGAACCAAGACCCGTTCTCGCCGACAGGAACAACCATTGAGGCGTTGTTTAACGGCGTGGTGAGTTCCTTGCAACAGAGCATGAACGAACAGTTCTATCTGCAAAACGAGATTTGGTATCCCGAAACGGAACTCGGTGCCTTGACTTCTGAGTCCTGGGGTAATTATCAGATTGGAACCTCATCTGTATGGACGGACTACTACCTCATGCTGGCCAACATCCGTGAATTGGAAAAACGTTTCGATGTCTATGACGAAGAGATGGCCGACCCTGCCATTTGCGACAAGGTACGCGCCCAACTCAATATCATGAAGGCTTACCAAACCTTTAAGGTCACGGATATTTTTGGCGATATGCCCTATTCCCAGGCGGGTCGTATCTGGGAAAACGCTTCTTCGTCGGCTACCATGAAACCCGAATGGGATACCCAGGAGAGCATCTACAAATCGCTTTTGGAAGAGCTGGTATGGTCACGCGACCTTCTACGTTCCGACTCTGTCACTACTGCGCTTGGTAACGAATATTACAAGCTGCCCTACGACGTGCTGCTCAGCAACAACTACACGCTTTGGGCCGAGTTTGCCAACAGCCTTATTTTGCGCCATGGCCTGCGCATGTACGACAAAGACCCCGAATTTGCTACTCCGTTGTTGGTGGATGCCTACAACTATCTCTATACCATTCTCAGCACTTCGGGTGGTGTTGCCACCGGCGGAGCCATTGCCTTGTGGCCTAGTGTGTTGGGTACGAGCTGGGATGTGAACTGGTCGTTCCGTGAGCACAAACACCTCCGCATGGGTGAAACAGTGTGGAGCATCCTCTCCTCAACCAATGACAAGGACGGTAGCGGCATCTTTGATTATCGCGCCTTCCTCTTCTTCGATACGAGCCACAAAACCGACAGCTTCCCCGATGGTGCCTGGCACCCCTATCCGCAAATCCGTACTCTTGAGACACCTACCGAAGGCGGCTCGCCTTACGCTCAGAGCCGCGATGCCAGCTATACCTTCAAAGGCCCGTCGTGCCTCTATTCTCCGTTTAATTACTACTTGACCCGTGATGAGAAATATGTACCTCAGATTTTGGTCACTTACGCTGATGTGCTTTTCATGAAAGCCGAAATTGGGGCAAGAGGCATTGGTGGCATCAATCTCTCAGGCATGGATCTCGACCAGATGATCTTCCAAGGTATCTATCAGTCCTGCATTTTCTGGGCTCACATACCGCAAAACACAAGTCGTTGGACCTATCTTTATCCGCAATACACCAGTTATATCGGTAATACTGATATCTGGGCCTTGGGTCAGAGGATGGCTTCCAGTGTGATGAACAAAGCCGTGTATATGAACCACGATTTCAACTATACGAACGAAGCCTACTTGACTCTTATCTACCAGCAACGTTGGCTTAACCTCTTCCGTCAGCCATGGGAGGCCTGGGCCTTGGCACGCCGCACTATGGCGACTCCTACCACTACCGACCATGCCAAGCTGACTTCCTACAGGTTGGAATATCCCCAAAAAGAAATAGAATACAATTATGAAAACTATTCCAAGCAACTCGCTCGAATGTCGCATGGCGACACAAGGCAAACCAAAGTTTGGTGGATGGATTTCAGATAAGTTTAGAGTTTAAAGTTTAGAGTTAGAAGTTATAAGAGTTAATAGTTCAAAAATTAATATTATGAAGAAGACGTTTTTATTCTTAGGAATGATGCTGTTTAGCATTGGGCTGATAGCCCAGACAGAGATCACCTTTGACTTCAACAATTGTCAAACGAGTGACCCGGTAGCTCCACTCAATGGACAGGACGGTTGGTATGTCCGTCCACATAGTGCGGGCAATGGCACATTTCCTCCCATGTACACGGATTATTTGGGCCATTTTTGGGACTGGGTAGGAGAAAGATCCACACCCGACGAATCCATCGGTGTGTTTTCGCATAGTTCAGGTACTGGTTTTGGCGACATCGCAACACACGACATCAGCCAATACGGCTTTGACTTTTCCAATGGTGGTATTATTGAGATTGAATGCGATGTGTTTCGCAGGTGGTGGGGTAGCCTTTTCGGTATCGGCTACGATGGCGATGGCGATGGCTCGGTTTTGCCTCCCATCAAGAAATCTCCTAACCATAGCAATCTTTATGAACCCGTCTGGCCTAATTCCGAGAGCACCTTGCCCGATGGCGGTATTTACATGCTTACCACTGGACCCAACAACACCGACCCCGATTTCTTGAATGGCGTGGTATTGGCCAACAATACCTTGAGTGGTAATTTTTCTCCCACTATTCCAGAAGGTGAATGGTACCGCTGTAAAGTATCCATCGACCTTGATGCCAACGGCGGGGCTGGCGCAGTGACTCTTTTTGTAAAGTATGATGTTCCAAACGGCGAGTTTGAAGCCGTGCCTGAAATTCAAGGTGTCAATGCTGCTCTGACTCCTGGCAGTGGCGACAAAAACGACCCTGCAACATGGGATAAAATATTCATGCTTAATAGCGGTATGGCCGGTTTCGACAACTTCACTGTGCGTTATGTTCCTGGTGGATTGGCCGCCCAGTTCATTGATTTTGCCGAAATCACAGACCAATTGGTCTATAATGCACCCATTACGCTTCAAGCAACTGCAACTTCAGGTCTTCCAGTGACCTTTGAAGTCATTCAAGGCCCTGCCACCGTGGAGGGAAACATTCTCACACTCACAGGTGAAGAAGGCGAAGTGAAAGTGCGTGCTATACAAGCTGGCGATAGCGAGCAATGGCAGGCCGCACCCTCAGTGACGCGTACTTTCTATGTGGTCAATCCAGAAAACTATACTCCGGAAATCACAATCCGCCGTCCCTACGAAGGTACGAAAGTGTATATGCCCAACTTCGAGAACCCCGTTATGGTGGTGCTGAGTGCCTATATCGACCATGGCAACGTCCTCAAGTTTGAAGAGGTGAAATGCGAAGTCGACGGTCAAGAGCTGTTTTTGAAGACCGACTATCCCAACAACCCCGACAACGGCTATTGGTACACCACATGGACACCCTCGGGCGTTGGCACCTACAACATGACGATCTCCATCACCCAAACGGGTGGCAAAGTCACAACAGCATCCAACACCTTCGAGGTGACCACCAACTACGACGACATGAATGTCTCTGCTCTCAACGGCGAAGTAGTCGTGAATACATCGGTGTTTACTGCGTATGGCGAATTTCCTTTCCCAACTCACGTCAACGCCTTCAATGCCATTAACTTGCATTATCTCCACAACTGCGTGAACGGCAACTGCAACTCCTATGACCACGTTAGTTACCTCCGTGTGAAGAACTACCGTGGCGAGTGGATAGAGCTCTGCCGTTACATCACGCCGTTTGGTGTGGAATGTGTGGACGATCTCGATGTGACGGATTTCACCTCCGTGTTGCAAGGACTTGTCGAATTTGAGTACTATAGCGAACAATATGCTGACGGTTCGGGCTACAACCCCACTGCCATCTTCGAATACACCAAAGGTATGCCGGAATATCCTTACGTGGATTTGCAGGAGCTGTGGTATGGAAATTATGCCTTCGGCGATTACGAAAACCTTTGCCCCATCCCGACCCGCACTGTCGAGTTTGACCCTTGTGTTGAAAAGGCTAAACTGCAGATCACCACTTCGGGACACAACTGGAGTGACATCACTAACGGAGCTTACAACACAGGCAATGCAGGCGAGTTCTACGATGCCACCCACAACATCAATATCAATGGTGCCACGACCTATACGCAGCATCTGTGGCGCACCTGCAACCCTAACCCCGCAGGATGTAATGACCAATACGGTACTTGGACCTACAACCGTGCTGGCTGGTGCCCGGGCAGCATGTCTATGGTGTGGGACTACAGCCTTGATGATTATCTTGCCGATGGTAGCGTCAACTTGCTCTATGAGTTCGATCCCACCTACGTCGACCAATGTCACCCCAACTACCCCGACTGCGTGAGCGGCCAGAACAGTTGTCCGAACTGTGACAACACCAGCAACCCGATTTTGAAGGTTTCTGGTAAGTTGGTGACTTACAGCCACAATACAGACATTCTGACGGAAGTCCCAGAGTTGCCCAATGTGGATGCAGAACCCTTCCAAGTGACCATCACTCCTAATCCAGCAAGAGGTCAAATGACTATCACCACGGATTATGAAAAGGGTAAGGCTAGCGTTGTCATCATCAATCCTCAAGGTGTCAAAGTGCGTGGCTTCAGCATGAAAGGCTCGACCACCGTTGACGTGAGCGACCTGCCATCGGGACTTTACTTTGTCCATGTCATTGGTGGCAAGGTGGTGACGAGAAAGGTAGTTATTCAGAACTGATGAGAGGATGACAAAGACTTCGGTGAGATAAACAAATGAAAAAACGCTTGTTGCAAATCGGCTCCTTTTTGATGGCCTTCGCGGTGCTGTTCGTCTCGGTCGGGTGGGATGTGAAATTCCATTATTGTACTGAAGACCATCAGCTGACGGGCAGCTTCGGTGATGCTTCCCCAGCATGTGTGCATTGCATGGGGCACCATCATGAGGACCATGAGATGGAAGCCGCTGAATTGCACGATGTCGTCCAGTTCAACGCCAAATGTTGCTGCGAGGACTTCGATAGCAAGATTCAGTTCACCGACAATTATGTTTTTTCATCCGACAAACACCTGAATGTCGATTTGCAATCCATCATTCTGCCGCATCTCGACGTGACGGAGATTTGCGACCATGTGAAAGTAGTCTTCAGCAATCACTCCCCAAGGAAGACACCCAAGTTTCTTTCTGGACGGGAGAGGACTGTCTTTTTTTCTTCGTTGAGGGTTAATCCTTTGGTTTTCTGATTGACTAGTGTCAAATGAGATCCCCTTGCGGGAATGGAGTATATCAGTGTTTTTACTGCGGCGGCTTTTGGGACTTATGTCGTGCAGGTTTTTCATGCCGCCGCAATATACGATAAACCATATTCCATTCCCGCAGGGAACCTCTTCCAACAATTAAACAATCAACATTAAACAAGTCAACAAAATGAAAACCAAACAAATATCCCTAATCACTATATTATTATTTGCCTTTGCCTCAAGCATGTTTGCCCAAGGCTTTATCGAAGGCACCGTTTATGAACAGGACGAAAACGGCAAGCGTACCCCTATTCCTGGCGTGAACGTTTATTGGAAAATCGTCAATGAAGGCACTGTGACCGATGCCCACGGCCATTACAAAATCCCGCTTCATGAGCGCATCGGCTGCCTTGTGTTCAGCTGTATCAGCTATGAAAACGACACCGTTCACCACATGGTGGAGCCTGCCCATTATGACCACGTCTTCAATTCCGCCCACATGCTCAACGAGGTGGAGATACATGCACGAGAAAAGGCCTTTTACATCAACCCCATTAAGGCGATAGCTGTTCAGGAAATCACCTCCGAAAACTTGAAGCGTGCTGCCTGTTGTACCCTTGCAGGTAGTTTCGAGAATAACGCTTCAGTAGACGTGGCTTACAGCGATGCCGTCACAGGGGCGAAACAAATCCAACTGCTCGGTCTGAGTGGCATCTATACCCAAATGATGACGGAAATCATTCCCAATTTCCGTGGTTTGGCCTCGACTTTCGGCCTGAACTATGTGCCAGGCACTTGGATGAATGGCATACAAATTTCAAAAGGAACTTCTTCTGTCAGAAATGGTTATGAGTCCATTACTGGACAAATCAACGTGGACTACAAGGAGCCTCTGCCGAACAAAAGCGAAAAGGTTTTTTGCAACCTTTACGCCAACTCCATGTTGATGACCGATTTCAACTTCAATGGTCGTGTCAAAGTCGGTAAGAATGACGGTATCATGCTCTTCGGCCATGTGAGCCACAACCACATGAAAATGGACGACAACGGCGACTCATTCATGGACGAACCTATCACCACGCAATACAATGTCTTCCTGCGATATAACCATCCTCATACTGGAAAGTTTGGCTGCAAATTGGGCCTCAAGGCCTTGAAGGAAACCCGTATCGGCGGAAAGATGGGCTTCGACCCGAAACATAGACTGGATGAAGGCTACACCTTGTATGGCATCGGCATCAACACGGAGCGTTATGAGGCTTTTGCCAAGGGCGGCTACCACTTTGACCGCAAAGACACCAGCCTTGGAACACAGCATCAGGTGACCTACCACAAGGTGAACTCTTATTATGGCCTCACGGACTATAACGCCAATCAACTTTCCTATTACGGCAATTTGTTGTTTGACTCTTATCTTTTTAACGACCATCACACTTATTCGGTGGGTGCCAGCTATACCTACGACAAATACAATGAACATCTGAACGACAGTACTTCACAACGCATCGAGCATGTTCCCGGAGCGTTTGCTGAGTATTCTTTTAATGACGACCATCACTGGAATGTCATTGCTGGTTTCCGTGCCGATTACAACAGCTACTATAAGAAGATGCTTTACACGCCTCGTTTGCATGTGCGCTTCAAGACCCACGACGATTTTGCGTTGCGTCTTTCGGCAGGCAAAGGCTATCGCTCGCCCAATGTGTTGGCCGAAAACTCCACGATGATGGCCTCGTCGCGCAGAATCATCTTCGTGAATCAACCCAAGATGGAAGATGCTTGGAACTATGGCATTAATTTGACTAAAGACTTTCATATTGGCTGGCGCGAACTCATTCTTCAAGTTGACTTCTACCGCACGGATTTTGTCAACCAAATAGTCCTCGACCGTGATGCCGACGCGCACCAGATTCGGATTTACAACCTCGATGGCAAATCGTATTCCAACAGCGCCCAGATTGAGGTCAACTGCGAAATCTTCAAGGACTTCGATTTGACCCTTGCCTTCCGCTACAACGACGTGAAGATGACCATCAACGACTCACTGATGGAGAAGCCTTTCGTGAACCGCTACAAGGGTTTGGTGACGATGTCGTATGCTCCTGGCACCTGGCAGTTCGACTTCACGACGCAATTCAACGGCGACAGCCGCGTGCCTAACTTGAACGGCAACGCCACCGCTGTGGCCAATCATCAGAACATCGAACGTTCGCCTTTCTATGTGATTATGAACGCACAGATTACCAAGAAGTTGGGCAAGTGCTGGGAACTTTATGTTGGCGGCGAGAACCTGACCAACTACAAACAGAAATACCCTATCATTTCAGCAGAGAATCCCGCCAGCGAAGACTTCGACGCTTCGATGGTTTGGGGACCGCTGAGTGGAATCAGGGCTTATTTGGGCGTGCGTTTCCAATTGAAATGATGGAGTAGATAAGTAGGTTTGGAACGAAAGCTTGTTAGACCCACTGTAAAGATTCTTTACACCGCTGTAAAGAATCTTTACACTTTTTGGAAATGCGCTTTTTTGTAGTTTATTGATTATTAGGTGTTTATAATTTTGGCACGATAGATGCTATGGCTGTTTTGAATGAATGAATAATGATTTTCTTGAAATTGATACTCCCGAAAGGAAAGCTCAAACTAGAAACAACATTTCAACAAATAAACAGTTAAACAATTAAACACTCAGGACTATGATCAAAGTAGAAAATCTAAGGAAAGTCTTCCGAACAGAAGAGATTGAAACCCTCGCATTGGACGGTGTTTCGTTCGAAATCAACGACGGCGAGTTTGTCGCCATCATGGGGCCTTCGGGTTGCGGCAAGTCCACCTTGCTCAACATCCTCGGCCTTTTGGACAACCCCACCGAGGGTCATTACGAGCTCCTCGGCCATCAGGTCGGCGACCTCAAGGAAAAGGATCGCACCCAGTTCCGCAAGGGCAACATTGGCTTCGTGTTCCAAAGCTTCAACCTCATTGATGAGCTGAATGTGTATGAGAACATCGAGTTGCCGCTGCGCTACATGAACGTTCCCGCTGCCGAGCGCAAGGAGCGCGTCGGAGCCATCATGGCCCGCATGGACATCAGGCATCGTGCCGAGCACTTCCCGCAGCAGCTGTCGGGTGGTCAGCAGCAAAGGGTGGCCATCGCTCGCGCCGTAGTCGCCAACCCCAAGCTCATCCTTGCCGACGAACCCACGGGTAACCTCGACTCGAAGAACGGTCGCGAGGTGATGGAACTGCTCACCGAACTCCACAAGGAAGGCACCACCATCGTCATGGTGACCCACTCGCAGCGCGACGCTGGTTACGCCGACCGCATCATCAACCTGTTTGATGGTAAGATTGTGGAAGAGGTGTTGTCGCAACTATAATACCGCTCGGATTTGATGCGATTAAAGCTTCAGAATTCAGCCAAAATCGATAAAAGCAATCGATTTTGGCTGAATTTCTAAAATAATGAATCCGTTAATTCTGGAACTGTTTAAAAATGGAAAACATTGTATAGACCACAAAAATCTATATAAATAGTTGATAATTACTAAGTTAATTTAATGTTTATTTGTATATTTGTAGTTTTAATCAAAATAAACATATAGTTTTGCCGTTAAAGAACAAACATATACTACCATTGGATTGTAAATAAATGGATTGGGACCATGTGTAAAAAAGTCATCATATTATTTTACTGTATATTAGTGGCTTGTTGTTCCTTCGCGCAAAATGCAGCAACAATAAGCTTCAACACATCAACGCTTAGGGAGAGTATCATCGTTGGTTATTCGAGGACATTCCATCAAACCCATGAAATCGAGGTCGGGTTGCGATTCCATATCAATAGGCTGGCTATGCCTGACGACCAACAGAGCATATATTATAGACGAATGTATGCCTCAAGTTTTGCTCAGCGTTTTGGGCTGCAATTGGGCTACAACTGGTATTTCCTTCCCCGTCTCGACCATTTGAAACCTTTTGTGTTTTATGAGCTTCAAGCCGCTTACTCAACCACAAGAAACCATGGCTACGGATGGACTTATAATGTCGACGATGGGAGTTACATTCCTAATGAAGAATATACTGAATCTTTTGGGCCTTTTCTATGGTTACAAAACACCATAGGAATAGGTTTCAAGGTTGATATTTGGAAATCATTTTATCTTTTTGAGAAGATAGGTTTTAATGCGACCCAAATCATTGGAAACGATGACAAACTAATGCCGGATCCTTATCAAAAGTTTCCTTGGCTGGTCAATGAATTTGGGTATATGATTATGGCTGGTGTTGGATATAGGTTTTGAAATCTAACTTTTACTAACTATGGAACCAAATTTCATTGATATCCACACCCATACGACAAAAAGTAGAGACAATCTCATTCAAATCGTCAATCTGAACTTGAATCAGCCTTGTCCCGAGCAAAGCTATTATAGTTACGGCATTCATCCATGGGCATTGGATAAGACTGATTTTCAGATGGATGAAGCCTTGAATAAACTGAAAGAGAACTTGCAACTGCCACAAGTCCTTTTCCTCGGTGAAGCTGGTTTGGACAAAATGCACAAGATGAGTTTTGAGCAGCAAACCAAGCTTTTGGAGCGGCAAATCGAGCTTTCAGAAGCTTCGCAAAAGCCCATGATTCTTCATGATGTGAAAAGCCATAACGAAATTCTTGCCTTGCGGAAAAAGCACAAAGCCCATCAGCCTTGGATTGTTCATGGTTTCAGCGGCACGGAACAAGATGTAAAGCAACTCATCGGGCAAGGGATTTATCTTTCCGTGGGCGAAAGCCTGCTTCATCCTGAAAGAAAGATTCATAAATCCTTCAAATTCATCGATTTGGATTATCTATTCCTTGAAACCGATATGGCGGAAATCGGGGTTGAAACAATTTATGAGGTAGCGGCAAATATGTTGGAAATAGATTTGCCCACTTTGAAAACGAGAATCTTTGCTAACTTTGCACGCATAATTCAATAATCACAAAACACTCAAAACATGCAAAACCTCAAAGAGAAGCGGGAGCGGCGCGCAACCGCGTCGCCGTTGGAAAGCAGGCCGTTCCGAATCAAGTTCGGAATGAGGGGCTGCTTTCCCACCATGAAAAAAGTTTTGGCGGTTTTATGGGTTTTGTGATAAAAAAAGCCAACCATAGCCTAAAATCCCAACGTCAGCACAACAATTAAACAAATAAACAATCAACACTTCAACATGACAAAAATCCTCTTCATCTGTCACGGTAACATCTGCCGCAGTCCCATGGCCGAGTTTGTGATGAAACACCTCGTCGAAGAAGCGGGTTTGAATGACCAATTCGAGATTGCTTCTGCCGCCACTTCGACCGAAGAAATCGGCAACCCCGTCTATCCGCCGGCGCGACGCAAGCTGGCCGAGCACGGCATCGGCTGCGAGGGCAAGACCGCCCGCCAGATGACACGGCAGGACTACGCCTATTACGATTACATCATCGCCATGGACCACAACAACCTCCGCAACCTGAAGCGCATGTTTGGCGAGGACACCGAACACAAAATCAGTCTGTTGATGGACTACACCCGTCGTCCAGGTGATGTGGCCGACCCTTGGTACACAGGTGATTTTGAGGCCACTTGGGTGGATGTTTTGGAGGGATGCAAAGGACTGTTATCCTATCTGAAGAAGCAATAAAACCGCATCAGTTTTCCTTACTTTTGAGAATTTTGCGAATAAGATTTGAGAATTTTGTAATATACTTTTGAGAATTTTGTAACGAAGAATTGAGAATTTTGTGGCACACTTTTGAGAATTTTGTATATCTTTGCAGCCAAAATATCAAAGACTTATGTTCAAAAGGCCGCAATTTTCAGTATTACAATCACGCATCGAGGAGCCGCGTCGTTTCATTCAAGTGCTTTCCGGTCCAAGGCAAGTAGGCAAGTCCACTATGGTCAAACAAGTGTTGAAGGAAATACCCATTCCTTACCTATTGTTTACTGCCGACAATGAATCACCCGAAAACACCGCTTGGATTGGTGAAGTTTGGGCCGCAGCCCGTGCGCGTATGCAATTGTTGCAGTCGCCGGAGTTTTTGTTGGTCATAGATGAGGTACACAAAATCGACAACTGGAGCGAAGCCGTCAAGAAAGAATGGGACAGCGACTCATTCAATGATATACCGTTGAAAGTGGTATTATTAGGTTCTTCGCGGCTGCTTTTGAAAGACGGTTTGACCGAAACCCTTGCCGGCCGTTTCGAGTTGATTCGCATGCCACATTGGAGTTTTGCGGAGATGCGTGAGGCCTTTGACTTCGACCTCAACCAATTCATCTATTATGGTGGCTATCCGGGAGGGGCTTCGTTGATCAAAGACCATCGGCGGTGGCAGCATTATATCTTGGACAGCATTGTCGCCCCCGCCATCGAGCGCGATGTGCTGTCGACCAAAATGGTGTATAAACCAGCCCTTATGAGGCAACTTTTCGACCTTGGCTGTGCCTATTCGGGCATGGAGCTTTCGCTGAATAAGATGCTTGGGCAGTTGCAAGATGCGGGCAATGTGACCACACTCGCCAATTACCTGAACACGTTGGGCGAGGCAGGATTGCTTTGTGGATTGCAAAAATATGCCAAGGACACGGCAAGAAAATACAACTCGGTTCCGAAACTGATGGTTTACAACACAGCGCTTTTTTCGGTGCAATCTGGAATGAAGTTCGAGACTGCTTTCACGACCCCCAAGGTCTGGGGACGTTGGGTTGAATCGACTGTTGGGGCTTATTTGCTCAACCAGGCAGACGAATTAGGGTTCAAGTTGTATTATTGGCGTGAGCGCGACGACGAGGTTGACTTCATCATCGAATACAACCGACAAAGCATAGCCATTGAGGTGAAAAGTGGGCGCAGAACCAACAACCAAGGATTGGCTTTGTTCCAAAAGCAATTCCAACCTAAGAGGGCTTTCGTCGTCGGTAGCGGTGGCATCCCCGTGGAAGATTTCTTGACTGGAGACTTGGAGCGATTATTGCTTTGATTCAAATAGGAAACGGCTCCATCACCTGCTGAAAAATCCCATTCATATAAGCCAACAACCTTGCCGTAGTATTCGTTGTGTGCAAACTCCTCTGCGGTATAGCTTTTCCCAATGCGTTGTGCACCTTCGATAAGCAATGCGGTATCGCCATTCCGTTCTTGCTTCCATTTCAATAGTTTATCATAGATTTTCCGTCTCATAAATCACCTTTCCTAGATTTTTGAATGAAAAGCCCCAAAATACTTCTTCATGACAACGCTCACTGTAAAGTTTCTTTACACCACTGTAAAGAAACTTTACACTTCGTCTTGAATCTTTAAATTTTAAATCTTTGAATTTTAAATACTTACATTTTTGGCACGGCGATTGCCATGATAAAAGGCAGTAAAATTATAAACCTGTAAAGCTATGGCAAAGAAATCATTTTTGACCGCACTGCTGGTTGTTATGGCGGTGCTGTGCGCTGAGGCGCAGAACTTGAATGGCCGTTTGGCCGATGAAAACGGCGAGCCTGTGGCTTTCGCCAACATTACACTCAAAATGGCCGCCAACGACAGCCTCGTGGCTGGGTTGACCTCCGACGAGAACGGAGCATTCTCCGTAGATGTCAAGGAGGGAAAATACATCCTTATTGCTTCGGCCATTGGCTACGAGCGGCTTACCGTTCGTTGCGGGGCGACTGCTCTCGGGACCTTGTTGATGCCGAAAACCAGTGAACAATTGGATGAAGTCGTGGTTGAAGGGTCGCGGGTCACCGAGGAGGCAGGGCGTTTCGTGGTGCTGCCCGACCCCAAGGAAGCGGAAGTTTCCGGGCGCGGCCTGACCTTACTTGACATGCAACAGTTGCCTGGCTTGGAAGTGGATGTGGCCCTGCAGAAAATAACTATCGACGGCGGCACACCCATCTTGCAAATCAACGGGAAGGAAGTGCCGATTGAGCGTTTTGTGAACGTGAGGCCTGAGCAAATCCTGCGCATCGAGTACAGCAACTCCCCGGGCATCCGCTACCTTGACCGCAATGCCTCGGGTGTCATCAACCTCGTGCTGAAGGAGTCGGACGACGGCGGAAACGTGATGGCAAGGATTCAGTCGGCATTCACTACGGGTTTTGTGGACGGCTATCTCATGGCCGCCCACCACAAGGGCAAATCGGAGTTCTCGTTGCAGTACAATCTCAGTCACCGCAACTACAAGAACGTACCTTACGTGATGACAGACAGTTACATTGCCGAAGAGCGCACGGTGGAGCGTTCACAGGAGTTGAGTTTCCCCTTCAATTACATCACGCACAACATCACGGGCGAATACACCTACCAGCCTAACGACAGCACCATGTTCGTGGCCACCTTACGCGACTACATCGACAACAACCATTGGTACGGGACGGGCACCATCGACGAAACGGAGAACGGGACTACTATCCAGATGGGCATGAACAAACAGTCCGACCGAAAAGGCAACTCGCCGACCTTGGACCTGTTCTTCACGCACAAGATGCGCAACAAACAGAAAATCGAACTCAACGCGGTGGGGCAGTATTCGCACAGCGATTATTACAACAACATGATTTACAGGGATTCAGAGAACGAATGGCAGTATCCCACGAAGGTGATTAACAAAGGTTACGCAATAGGCGGCGAGGCCGTTTACAGCAAGCAGTTCAAGAAGGTGGAGGCCTGCGTCGGACTGCAATACCAGCACAACTTCGCGAGCAACGACTATGTGATTTACGAGACGCAGACCGAGATGACCAAGGACAACACCTATCTATACACCAGCATCAGAGGCAATCTGGGAGGGAATGTGATGTGTTGGCTCGGGACGGGCGCCAAGTTGTTCGCCGTCACCGATGGCATCGACACCAAGCGATACCTCCGCAACCTGAGCACGGCGGGCTTGTTTTGGAGCATCAACCAGCGTTGGTCGGTGACGGTCAACACGCAGTTCGTCCCTTACCTGCCTTCGTTGAGCGACCTGTCACCCGTGTTGCAGCGCGTGGACGATGTGGAAGCCATTCGGGGTAACGAGTCGTTGCGGCCTTACAACACCCTGTATGGTTCATTGCAGTTGCGCTACAATAATAAAGGTTGGTTTGCCAGTATGATTCCAAGTTATTTTAGGTACTTTTCGCCCACAGTCCGCGTGTATCAATACGACCCCGAACTTGGCCTTTTTGTCGGGACGCCGCAAAACACCGACTATTACCAACACTTCCAGTTGAAAGCCGAAGTGGGCGTGAAGCAACTGTTTGACAGATTGAACATTACGCTGAACGCCAAACTGAAGAAGGATGAGGCCAAAGGCGAGGAGTTCTATCACGACAACCTCAATTTCAGCAGCGGCATCAAGGCACAGTTTGTTTGGAAGCAGTTGGTGGTCGGCTGCAACTTCGACTTCCTGCCAGACAAATCATTGTTTGGCGAGGTAATTTCGATTGGCGAGATGTCGCAAAGCATCTATGCCGAATACAACTGGAAGAGCCTGAATGCTAGCTTGGCATGGCATTGCCCGTTCAACAAGAAGGGCTATATGTACCAGACCAGCAGCCTCTCGGCGGTGCATCCATACTGCCACACCAACTGGACGAGCAACAACGGCAACATGGTTGTGTTGGGTCTCACATGGAAGTTTAACTATGGCAAGGCGTTCAACAAGAGCCAAAAGACGCTTTGGAACGGTGGGTATGATGACGGTATGGTGAAGTGAAACTATTTAAAATCAATAGAATATGAAGAATTTGATAATTTATACCTTGCTTGCAACCCTGTTAATGATGGACGGGTGGAACGTGCAAGCGCAAAACAACAATGTATGGAAAGTGGACACCGTTACTGATGGGAAAGGTAACAAAACCATTACCGTGTACATGCAAAAAAACGTTGTGGAAGGCAACGGCAACATCATCACGCGCGACATCGATGTGGCAGAGTTCAAGGAAATCAGTATGATATTGCCCGCAATGGTAAACTACAGAGTGGCGGACAACTACTCTTGCCGCGTGACCCTCGACGAGAACCTTTTCGAGTGGGTCGACATCTATCTGAAAGGCG